>JAJRSK010000017.1 GCA_024278835.1 Campylobacterales bacterium
AACTACATAAGGAATCAAGAAAACGAAGATAGGAAAATGGACAAACTATCTCTGTTTTGAGTTGCCGCCTTTAGACGGTTAAGACCGCTTTGAGCGGTTCATGTTTTCATACCTCCGGCTTTGCCGGAGGTCTTTTGACTTAAAAAATAGTATCATTTTAAATATAAGAAAATTCTTAAGTTATAAGGAAAGAAGAATATAAGAAGTGAAGGAGAGTAAGAACTCCCCTTCTAGTACAATGATACCCTATTGTACACAAGTATAAAAGTTTGTAGTTGTTACAGTCCATGTAGCTTCTGTGTAATTATCATCATCACTAGTAACATTTGCATCTGTACCATTAAAGTAATAACCTGTTAAATTCGTACTTGACCATACCACAAGTTGGTCAGGTGCAGCACCTCTAAATGATAAATCTGGTTTAAGACTTGTAGCATTTGTCTGTAACTCCACTAATGTTGGCAATCTCTTACCGGCATCTGTACATTTTGTTGTTGCATCAGCTTGACTTTGTCTACCAGAGATAGTATCATTGGCATCAGCTGCAATGAGCGGTGTCCACTCTAAACCACCATATGTGATACCAGTACCCGCAGCCGCAGCTGTTACTGTTACATTTACATCACCTTCTTTTTCATTACCGGCTGCATCTTTAGCAAGGACATGTACTATATAGTTACCCGCTGTTGCTGGTGTAGTTACAGTTGTGCCACTTGTTGTAAAGCTAGCTGCACCTGCACCTGAGAGTACTATTGATGCCACGCCAACATTATCCGTTGCCAAGGTTACTGTTGAATCTACCTGTGCTGTTGCAGTTGCATTGACAACTGGTGCTGTTGTATCTGGTGTTGCTGCTGGTGGTGTATCATCATCACTACCACATCCTGTAAATACTAAAGCCGCTGCTACTACTGAACCTAAAATTAATTTTTTCATTTATATCCTTTTTTCTCGTATATTTTCGTTTGTCAATAAGTAAATCGACAAATCTGACGAAAGTTTAACCAAAATTAACTAAAATTTTCATTAAAGACTAAATAAAGAATATAACTATTCAAATTTATTTACTCATAGCTATCAATACTTCTTCTATGACCTTATTTAAGTCGCCATCCAATATGGCATTAACCTGCGAATATGCCTTGTTGGACCTCGTATCTTTTACTTGTTGATAAGGGGCAAGTACATATGATCTTATCTGGTGTCCCCAGCCGATTTCTGATTTTTCTATGCCTGCTTCTTCTGCTTTTTGTCGCTCTAGTTCTAGTTCATAGAGTCTAGATTTTAACATTTTCATCGCGTTGGCGCGATTTTTGTGTTGGCTTCTATCGTTTTGACACTGTACGACGACGCCTGTCTCTATGTGGGTGATACGGATAGCAGAGTCAGTTTTGTTGACATGCTGTCCCCCTGCACCTGAGGCACGGTAGGTATCTACTCGGATATCCTTATCTTCTATCTCGATATCGATATCATCGTCCACTTCAGGAGAGACCATCACGGAGCTAAACGAGGTATGCCGACGCGCGGCAGAATCAAATGGAGAAATACGCACTAGGCGATGTATGCCATTTTCTGCTTTCATATAGCCATAAGCATTCTCCCCTTTGATAACAAACGAGACATCTTTTATCCCAGCCTCATCCCCAGACTGATAATCCAGTTCTTCTACTTTAAAGCCTTCTCTCTCCGCCCAACGAAGATACATACGATAGAGCATATATGCCCAATCCTGACTCTCAGTCCCTCCAGCCCCTGGGTGGATAGAGACGATGGCATTTTTCACATCGTCTTCACCTGAGAGCATCATCTCCACTTCTACTTTTTCTACCCCAGCGACTAAAGAGTCGGATTCAGAAAAAAGTTCTTCTATACTCTCTTCGTCCCCCTCCTCCTTTGACATGGCATACATCTCAACACTATCTTCTACGGAGTCTTTGGCTTGGTTATATTTTTTTAGTATGGAGAGGGCACGATTTTTCTCTTGCTGTATCTTGGCTGCGGCTTTGGCGTCAGACCAAAAGTCTGGCTCTTGCTCTATGCTCTCTATCTCTTTGAGTCGTGCTTCTAGTTTCTCTGGAGAGATTATCTCTTTTATATTTTCTATCTTTGTTTTTAGTCTGTTTAACAATTCGTTATATTCGTAACTATCCAAAGTTTTCTCCTAATTTTGCTATACTATTCTCTATAGGGGTATCTTGCATGTACCTCACTCGTAGAGGCTCAGACCAACGGGAGGATTTGCCCTCGGAGACTGAGATACATGCAAGATACCCCTATCATGATAATACTATAAAGAGACTTCAAATATGAAAACATTCAACAAGCCTAAAGAGATGCAAGCGTACCGAAAAACAATCACTAAGTCTGTTGGTTTTGTCCCAACCATGGGTGCTTTGCACGAGGGGCATATCTCTCTGATTAAACAAAGTGTTGAGGAGAATGAGACTACTATCGTCTCTATCTTTGTCAATCCCACACAGTTTTTAGAGGGAGAGGATTTAGAGAGCTATCCTTCCAAGATAGAGGCGGATTTAAAGATTTGTGAACTTGCGGGCGTGGACGCAGTCTTTTTACCCACAGCAAAAACGATGTATGAAAGCGATGAACTACGCATCACTGCACCCAAGATAAAAGGCTTTATCTTGGAAGGAGCAAAAAGACCGGGCCATTTTGATGGTGTCTTGCAGGTGGTGTTGAAACTATTTAACATCACTAGCCCAACAAAAGCTTATTTTGGGAAAAAAGATGCCCAGCAACTTTTTATGATAGAGAACATGGTCAAACACCTTTTTCTGCCTATCATGATAGTCCCTTGTGAGATAGTACGAGAGGGAGATGGTCTGGCACTTAGTAGTCGTAATGTCTATCTATCAGCAAAGGAGAGAGAAATCGCACTATTTCTTTCAAAGTCACTTAAATATGCCACCAAACAAATCATCGAGGGTGAGCGAGATACTGCGAAGATAAAAGCGATGATGGAGGAAGTTTTAAGCGCAACTGAGTTAGAGTACGTCGAGATAGTCGATAGGGAGTTTAATCTACTCAAAGAGGTAGAGATAGGCGACTCCATACTACTTGTGGCAGCACGTGTAGGTACGACGAGATTAATAGATAATATGTGGGTATAAAATGAAAATAATTCTTGGCAAAGCCAAAGCTTTAGTGAGAGGAATTTTCTTAGAGCTTTGCTCTGAGAAAAGGAGATAACAGATGAGCAAAAAATTACATTTAGTTTCCTTAGGTTGTACTAAGAATTTAATAGATAGCGAAGTGATGCTTGGGCGTTTGCAAGAGTATACGATAGTCGATGAGAGTCATGAAGCAGACGTTATCATCGTCAATACTTGTGGATTTATCGATGCAGCCAAAGAGGAGAGTATCCAGACCATCCTCAATCTTCATGATAGCCGCAAAGAGGACTCTCTTTTGGTGATGAGCGGCTGTTTGAGTGAGCGTTATCAAGAGCAGTTACAAGCAGAACTCAAAGAGGTCGATATCTTTACGGGTGTGGGGGATTATGACAAGATAGATGAACTTATCCAAGAGAAAAAGTCACGCTTCACACCAAAGTCCTATCTCATCGGCAATGAAGAGCGTATCATCACAGGATCTACCCACCACGCCTATATCAAACTTTCAGAAGGGTGTAACCAAAAGTGCTCTTTTTGTGCTATCCCACAGTTTAAGGGCAGACTCCAGTCCCGTGAATTGGCCGCTGTTGTTACAGAAGTAAAAGGATTGGTAGAAAAGGGGTATTATGATTTTTCTTTTATCAGTCAAGACTCCTCTTCCTACTTACGTGATTTTGAGGTGCAAGATGGTTTGGCTTACTTGATAGATGCTATTGAAGAGATAGCGGGGGTAGAGTCTGCTAGGATTTTATACCTCTATCCCTCTACCCTCTCCTTAGAAGTGCTTGGAAAGATACTAGCTTCTTCTACCTTTCACAACTACTTTGACATGCCTATCCAACATATCACGGATACGATGCTTCGACTCATGAAGCGGGGAGCTGGAGAAGAGCGTGTGCGGGCACAACTAAACTTCATGAGAAAAGCACCTGAGAGTTTTGTGCGAACTAGTATCATCGTGGGACACCCAGGTGAGAGTGATGAAGAGTTTGAGGCGCTTTGTGATTTTATGAGGGAATTTGATTTTGATAGGACGACTCTCTTTGCTTACTCTGATGAAGAGGGTACTAAAGCAGTCACGATGGATGAGAGTAAGATAGATAAAGAGACGATTGCTTCGCGTATAGAGATTTTAAATGCTATCGTAGAAGAAAAAACGCACAAGAGTTTGGATAAAGATATCGGTAAAGAGGTCGAGGTTATCGTACTGGGAGAGAGTAGTGAACATGAATTTTTCATAGGGGCTAGAAAAACTTCTTGGGCTGAGGATATCGATGGAGAGATTCTCATCAATGAAAATGAGAGCGGCGAAGAAGTAGTCTATGGTCAACGTTATATCGCCAAGATAACAGAACGCGCAGGGGATAATCTCATTGGGACACTACTCAGACCTGCTTAGTCAAAAAGCATGCCAAGCGTTAGAGGGCAGAAAAAATCTCTTAGCCTTCTCTGCTGGTGTAGACTCAACGGCACTTTTCTTTTTGCTTCTTGAGGCAGAGATCCCTTTTGATATGGCGATTGTAGATTATAGGATACGCGCACAATCTAAAGAAGAAGTTGCCTACGCAAAAGAACTGGCTCACAGGCATGGTAAAATACTCTATCATGATACGGTAGTACTCTCTGAAAGTAACTTTGAACATCAAGCACGACAACATCGCTACAATTTTTTTGAAACAATCATCCAAGAACATCACTATCAAACACTCCTAACAGCACATCAATTGGATGATCGTTTAGAGTGGTTTTTGATGCAACTCTCAAAAGGGGCGGGTTTAGTCGAGATGCTGGGATTTGACGTGATAGAAAGAAGAAAAAATTATCAACTCATTCGCCCATTGATAGAGAGTGATAAAGCCTCTTTACTTGCTTATTTGGACTATCATGATAAACAATACTTTATAGATGAGAGTAATAGCGATGAGAGGTATAAACGAAATAAGATAAGAGCTAACTTTTCAAAAGATTTTTTACACACTTATAAAAATGGTGTACGCAAAAGTTTTCACTATCTACAAGAAGATAAAAAAGCACTATTTACCCATCAACTTCTCTATCATGATAAAGGACTCTACATCATACGACGCTCTTTTAGCCAGATACGTAGTATCGACAAGATATGTAAAGAACTAGGCTACCTACTCTCTGCTGCGCAAAAAGAGGAAATCCTCAAACAAAAAGAGTCCGTTGTGGGCGGAAAAATCGTCGTGGCTTTTGGGGATGAGATGGTTTTTATCGCCCCTTTTGTACAAGAGACGATGGAGAAAAAATTTAAAGAGCGCTGTCGCATCCTAGGCATACCTGCAAAGATACGCCCTTATCTATCTCTCATGGATATTAATCCTAGCGACTTGCCACAGAGTGGGACAACTTCTTAGAGAGAAGCAGTTGCACTTTAAGTGTCTGTTTATTGACAGGAAGCACCCCTTTTTCAATGAGACTTTGGGCTTCTTGATACTTACCTATCATGATAGCCACATGCAAGATGTCTATATACTCTGATTGTGAAAAAGCGACATGGGCATTTTTGAGTGCATCATAGAGATTAAAATAGGCATTATACTTTTTATCATGATAGAGTTTTGCTAACATCGCTTTGGCTTTTGTCTTATCCACGACACTTTCATCATCAATCATTCCACTATAAGAGAGTTTATACTGTTTTTCTAAATGTGCCGTAATTGTTTTCATCTTTTTATTGTGTGGGTTTATCTCCAAGACTTCATGCGCCAAATCATAAGACTTTTGAAACTCTTGTATTTTAAAATAAAATTTAGAGAGTAATACCCGATTTTTGATATCTTGTGGATTTTTTTCTACTTGTGAAACAAGATACTCAAGATCCGTTGATTGTGATTTTTTATTGGCAGTTCTAATAGCTTTATACGAGGTTCTTTTCTGCTTTGACCTTTTTCCCATTTTTGCATTGATTCGTGATAATAACTTTGAAGCTTCGGGAAAGTCCGTACTTGCCACAATCTTCTCTAAAATCCCTTTACTCTTTTGATATTCTCCACTCCAGTAATGTAGTACCGCTGAGAGATTTTGTGCTTTATACTCTTTTGGATGTTTTGAAATAAAGTCATCTATCACTCTAAAAGCTTTTCTTTTATCACCACTTTTATAAGTACCATAAGCCTCTTTTTTCATCTCCCAATATGACTGAGCAAAGAGTGTGCTACTTGCAAATACTAATGCGGCTATAAACAATTTTTTCAACGTTATTCCTTTAAATAGTTTCACTTATATCGACAAAAATTTTAAAAAGTTTATAAAACTTGGATTTTTTTGTATAATGGACGATATAAAGGCACCTCTAAAATTAGAAATAACCCCAAGGAGAAGCGATGAAAATTGCAGAAAATATCACCGAACTTATCGGAAATACCCCATTAGTTAAACTAAACAGCCTCTCAAACGAGACAAATAGTACCATTATCGGAAAATGTGAATTTATGAATCCTACCTCTTCTGTCAAAGATAGAATAGGATTTAACATGATAGATGATGCGATGAAAAAAGGGCTTATCAATGATGATACAACGATTATCGAGCCTACTAGTGGTAATACAGGTATCGCACTTGCCAGTATCTGTGCCTCTTTGGGTATCAAACTCATCTTGACAATGCCTGAATCTATGAGCATTGAAAGACGAAAAGTATTGGGTGCTTTTGGCGCGAAGCTTGAACTCACCGATAAAGCAAAGGGGATGAATGGTGCCATACAAAAAGCAGAAGAGTTACACAAGAATATAGATAATTCGCTCATTTTACAACAGTTTTCCAACCCTGCCAATCCTGATATCCATAGAAGAACCACGGCTTTGGAAATTTTAAAAGATACAGATAAAAAGGTCGATATCTTTGTAGCAGCGATAGGTACGGGTGGGACAATTACAGGGACCGGAGAAATCCTCAAACAAGAAATTCCTGATATCAAAATCATTGCAGTAGAACCCAGTGACTCCCCCATACTAAGTGGAGTAAAAGGTGGGCCACATAAGATACAAGGTATTGGTGCGGGATTCATCCCCGATGCCCTCAATACTGAAGTTTATGATGAAGTCATAACAGTAAGCAATGAAGATGCCTTTGCTATGGCAAAAGAGTTAGCACATAATGAAGGTTTATTGGTGGGGATTTCTGCAGGCGCAAACGCCTTTGCTGCAAGAGAAATAGCAAAGAAAAATCCGGGGAAAACAATCGTCACTATACTCTGTGATACGGGTGAGAGATACCTCAGTACCGAATTATTTTAATGACGCCAACGGAGCAAAGCCCCTCATCGCTGAGACTCTTCAGCAGAGGAGACTATCTTGCGTAATTAACAGCTCTTAACTCTCTAATCACATTGACTTTGATGTCGCCGGGATATTGTACTTTGTCTTCTATCTCTTTGGCGATTTCTTTGGCTAGTAACACTGCTTCATCATCATTAATCAGTTGCGCACTTGCAATGACTCTCACTTCTCGACCAGCATTGATGGCATAGGCTTGCTTCACCCCTTTATGCCCTTTCGCAATCTCTTCAATATCTTGCACACGTTTTAAGAATGCTTCTAAGACTTCACGTCTAGCACCAGGTCTAGCGGCTGAAAGAGTATCCGCGGCACAAACAGCGGCCGATTCGATAGAGAGGGCTTCTTCATGTCCATGGTGCGCATAAATAGCATTAATCACTTCGGGTGCCTCTTTATAGCGTTTACAGATTTCAGCGCCTAAATCTACGTGACTTCCTGAAAAATCATGTGTCAAGGCTTTTCCAATATCATGCAAAATACCCGCACGTTTAGCCAAGGTCTCATCACCACCACACTCAACAGCAATAATCCCAGCAAGGTGCGCTACTTCTAAAGAGTGTCCTAAGGCATTTTGACCATAACTTGCTCTAAATTTCAAACGTCCAATGAGTTTGACTATCTCAGCATGAACGTCCGTTACGCCTAAGTCAAAGAGGATATTTTCACCCTCTTCTAAGAGCTTTTGTTCAAATTCAGAACTCACTTTATTAAATATATCTTCGATACGTGCTGGCTGAATACGTCCATCTTCAACCAACTCTTCTACTACTCTAGTCGCAATAGCACGACGATACAAGTTAAAAGAGCTTAAAATGATGACATTTGGCGTATCATCAATGATGATATCGACACCCAGTGCGCTTTCAAGTGCTTTGATGTTACGTCCCTCTTTACCGATGATTCTCCCTTTGAGTTCATCACTTGGTAGATTAACCGTATTCATCAATCTCTCAGAGGCAAAATCCCCTGCAAAACGCGATGTCGCTTGGGCTAAGATATAATTAGCATTTTTCTTTCCCTGTGCTTTGGCTTCTGATTCATACTTTCTCACGATATGGGCTATCTCTGCGCGTGACTCTTCTTCTGCCCGTTTAAGCACTACTTCTTCTGCCTCTTTTTTGGTCATACCTGCTGAGCGTTCTATGAGTTTATCCGCTTCAGTAATCTTATCATGATAGGTTTTTTCTATCTCTATAAGATTTTTTTCTTTACTCTCAACACTTTCTCGTTTACTTTTTATCTCAGCTTTTTCATTGGTGATATTTTTGAGTTCATCTTTAAAAAGGTTATTAAGATTTTCATCCTTTTTTTGTAATTCATCAAACTTTTTTTCATGCTCACTTCGTAGACGCTCTACTTCTTCAGCGTATCTACTTTTGGCGTCTAACTCATACTCTTTCTCTTTGAGTTTTGCATCATTAAGTAGTTGGACTGCCTCGTGCTCAATCACTTTGGCCTTAGCTTTTGACTGTTCTATATAGATGTCTGCATTTGCACTGTGTATCTTTTTGGCTACTAAAAATGAGGCAACACCCCCCACTACGGCACCACCGCCTATTTGTAATAATTCTGTTATCATGCTATAAACCTAAAATATTATCTCTTTAGAAGTGACATAGTAGTCGCATTGTATATCATAGCTATCGCAAAGCTTTTTAGGGCTCACACAAGCCTCACGTTGTACAAAAACGACTATCGGTTTTTGACGAAGTTTCTCATAAAATCTATCATACATCCCTTTACCAAAACCCACTCTCTGCATATTTCTATCGATACCGACGATAGGAACTATAATTAAATCAACATTTTTTTGTGCTAGATTGTGCGCTTTAGGCTCAAGAATACCAAAACTATTTTTTTCTAAAGGTAAGCGATATTCTACCATTTTGAAGCTTTCTTCCTCTATAAATGGCACAAATATCTTTAATTTTTTCTTATAGCTTTCCATCAAGCCTAAAAGATTGACTTCTAAGTCCATGGGGAGATAAAAAAGTATAGAGTTTGGCTTCACTCTTTCAATAATATACTCAATTTTTTTTGCTATTTTTTTATCTTTTACATACCGTAATCCACAAGGAGATGCTTTTAATTTCTTTAAACAGCCTTTTCTAAATCTCTGTTTACCCATTTTAAAGCCTTTATGCTATACTTTCCTTTTTAAAAAAGGAATAATACAATGATAACAAAACTACTTATAAGTTTATTGACAATAGCACTTTTTTTTACAGCCTGTGAGAAAAAGGAAGAAACATCTACAAAGGTGAATACAAAAACAGAAAAACAGAGTGAACAAAAAACTACAGCAAATATCCTGACCCTTACCGATACAGAAGGGAAGACCTATAAACTAAAAGCAACTGAAAATGGTATCACGTTTGAGGGATTAGAAAATCAAGTAGTCTTACTAGACTTTTTTGCCACATGGTGTCCACCGTGTCGTGCAGAGATGCCACACCTAGTCAACCTCCAAAAAAAATATAACGGAAAAGTGCAAATCCTCTCTGTGCTCATGGAAGAAGACAAAGATAACCAAGATGTTATCTCATTTGCAAAAGAGTATGCGTTAAACTTCCCTATCTTAAACTCAAAAGAAAACTTTTTGCTCTCACAAGCACTAGGAGGCATCAGAAGTCTTCCGACTCTTGTGATGTATGATAAAAATGGGAATTATTTTCAACACTATGTGGGCGCAGCACCAGAAGAGATGATAGAGTCGGATATCAAAAAGGCACTGGCAAAATAATGTTTGGTTTTTTTAAAAAAGTTCTTGGTAAAACTACAGAATCCATTCAAGAGATAGTCCCTAAGAAAAGTGATAAAATTTCTAAAGAACTTTTAGAAGAAGTCTTACTAGAAGCGGATGTTACTTATGAATTGGTAGAAGAACTACTCTATTATATGCCACCTTCAGATATGGTGTCACGTAAAGATGTCAAACGTGTCTTACTTGCATATTTTATAGATGTTAAAAAGGAAGAAGAGAAGGAAGCAAAACCTTTTGTTGATTTGATCTTTGGCATCAATGGTGCCGGGAAAACAACGACTATTGCCAAATTGGCTTATCATTATCGACTCAATAAAAACCAATCTGTTATTTTAGCTGCTTCTGATACCTTTAGAGCAGCAGCTATTGAACAACTAAAACGATGGGCAGATATCATCAAAGTACAGATAGTAGCCACACAGCAATGACATGACCCTTCCGCCGTTGCCTTTGATGCTATCTCTTCTGCTAAAGCAAAAGGGATTGACAGAGTCATTATCGATACAGCAGGACGGCTCCACACCCAAAAAAATCTCGCTTCTGAGTTACAAAAGATAGAACGTATCTGTAACAAAGCGATGGAAGGTGCGCCTCACCGTAAAATCCTCATCCTAGATGGGACACAGGGTAATGCAGCCATAGCACAAGCCAAAGCTTTTAACAACATCATAGGCGTAGATGCGCTCATCATCACCAAGCTTGATGGTACTGCCAAAGGTGGCGCACTGTTTTCTATCGCAAAAGAGCTACAAAAACCTATCCTTTATATCGGGACGGGTGAAAATCAAGCGGATTTAATCGCTTTTGATAAAGAAGATTTTGTAGATTCACTACTTGATTCATTTTTCTTAGAAGATTAAAATGGCAAAAAAGAAAACACTTTTCGAATGCCAAGCTTGTGGGTTCCAAACAGCCAAATGGATGGGTAAATGTCCAAATTGTAATGCTTGGGATGAATTTTTAGAACTTAGTGCCAGCCAACAAGATGTGTTAAAAGAGACAGCTACAAGTTCTAAAAAATCTACCAAATCAGCTACTCCTATCACAGATATAGAAGAAGAACATCATGAGAGGTTCTCTTCTAATGATCAAGAACTTGACCTCGTACTTGGTGGTGGCATCGTACCGGGAAGTCTTACTCTTATCGGAGGAAGTCCGGGGGTGGGTAAGTCTACCCTACTTCTTAAAATCGGATCAAACTTAGCCAAAGCGGGTAAAAAAGTCCTTTATGTCTCAGGGGAAGAGTCTCTAGGACAGATAAAGATAAGAGCCAATAGACTTGATGCCAATGATGAAAAACTGTTTCTTCTCTCAGAGATAAAGTTAGAAAATGTTTTTCAAGAACTACGACAAAGCGATTATGATATTCTCATTGTTGACTCTATCCAAACACTCTACTCTGAGAAAGTCAGTTCAGCCCCAGGTTCTGTCTCACAGGTGAGAGAAATCACTTTTGAATTGATGCGCCATGGAAAAGATGAAGATATCGCTATCTTTATCATAGGACATATCACAAAAGAAGGTTCTATCGCAGGTCCACGTGTCCTTGAACATATGGTAGATACAGTATTGTACTTTGAAGGTGATGCCAATAGAGAACTCCGCATGCTTCGCTCTATCAAAAACCGTCATGGCTCCACTAGTGAGGTGGGGATATTTGAGATGACAAAAACGGGGCTGATGTCTGCGACTGATATCTCCAAAAAGTTTTTCTCAAGGGGTATTGCTAGAGCTGGTTCTGCCATCACCGTGACAATGGAAGGTAGCCGTCCGATTGTGCTAGAAGTACAAGCACTCGTTTCCCAAAGTGGCTATCCCAATCCCAAGCGTTCTGCCACAGGGTTTGAACTCAACCGTTTAACGATGCTCTTAGCCCTGCTCGAGCGAAAACTTGATTTACCTTTTAATGAATATGATGTTTTTGTCAACATCGCGGGTGGGATTAAGATAAATGAGACAGCAGCCGATTTAGCTATTATAGCCGCTATCATCTCTAGTTTTAGAGATAGACCTATTTCAAAAGAGAGCGTCTTTATCGGTGAAGTATCCCTTATCGGTGATATACGAGATATCTATAACTTAGATTTACGTCTTCGTGAAGCTTCTACACAGGGATTTGGACGTGCGATAGTGCCTAAAAAACCACTCGAAGCACAAAAAAATATAAAGTGTTATGAAGTAGATGAAGTCTCCAAGTTGATAGATTGGATGTAGGGTGCCCATCAATGCCATTAAGCTAAGCCATAAAAAATATAGATTTGCACCATAAAAAGCGAGTAAAAAGAGAAGATAAAATATCCTCATAAAACC
>JAJRSK010000018.1 GCA_024278835.1 Campylobacterales bacterium
AACCCATCACCATAGAAACTTGCATACCCGCAAGCCCCAATGCACCAAATATCAGATTAAGTGCCAAACCAGCGATAAATCCCAGCGCAAATTCACTCATCACAGCCATCACCATTGTACCTATAGTAAACTCCATACCACTAAACTGTACAACTGGAAAAAATAAAAAAGTAAGATACATTGAAAGTGCTGTTTTTACAGATACAGGAATAGCCATATGAGAAAAAAAAGGGAAAAAAGCCATCATTCCCCCAATACGGGAAAATAACAAAAAGAAGATAATAGCATTCTTATCTGTTAATAGTTCTGCCAACTCCATTACAGTATGACCGGTACAAGCCTCTTGTCTTTAAGCCTATATGCGATATCACAACGAGAGGCTACTCTCTCATCATGGGTAACGATAAAAAGTCCAGCTTTATTTTCTTGTATATAGGAGAGCATCACATCCATCACATCATCTGCTGTCTGACGATCTAGATTTCCAGTAGGTTCATCCGCAAATATGAGACGTGGCTTTTTCATCATAACCCTAGCGATAGAAACACGTTGTTGCTGTCCACCCGATAAATCAGCCACATTTTGTTCAAGGTTTTCATAGATATTTAAATCTTTTAGTAAGATATCATCTATCTTCTTGTTAGCGATGATAGATGATATCTCCAAATTCTCTCTGACGCTGAATCCTTTAAAAAGATAGTGCGATTGAAAGATAATACCCATATCTTTTCTTCTAATTTCCAAAAGGTCTTTAGAATCTCGTTCATAAAGATATTGTTTATCATAAAGAACCCTACCATGTTGTGGTTTTAAAAGAGTTGCCAAGATATGTAATAGTGTCGATTTTCCTGAGCCACTCACACCAAGCACAGCGATAGACTGTCCTTCTTTTATCTCTAAATCAACATTTTCAAAAAGAGTATAATCAAAAGCATGGGAGAGGTGGGAAGCAACAAGGATATTTTTTTTCTCACGAGGAGGAATAAACGAGGCACTAGCTTTGCTGATATTGATATCCAAACCTAGCTCCTCTTTTAAATAGTGACTATTTTAACTGCGCTTCGACTTCAGCAGCAAAATCATCTTCTTTTTTCTCGATACCATCACCGAGTTCAAACCTTACAAATTTTGTTATTTCTATTTTACCACCAAGTGCTTTAGACTTTTCCTCTACAATAGTAGAAACTGTCTTTTTGTCATCTAGTGCATAAAATTGATCAAGCAAACAAAGTTCTTGATCTAAAAGCGTGTTGTCTGCGATAAATCTATCTATCTTACCTGGAAGGATTCTATCCCAAATCTTCTCAGGCTTACCTTCAGCTTTTAACTCTTCTTTTAACTTTACTTCAACATCTGCCATAACAGCGTCTGTTAACTGAAGTTTTGAGATGAATTGAGGAATGTTTTTAAGAGGTTTTTTAAGTCTTGCTCTCTCTTCATTCTCTTTCTCAATGGTTTTAATCGTTCCCTCAGTCTCTTTAGCCACAAAGTCTGCATCAAACTCCGTATATGAAAGGATTGTTGGCTTCATTGCTGCGATGTGCATAGAAAGTTGCTTTAAAAAATCAGCAACATCATTTTTCATTTCAGCTTTTTCACAAGATGCTTCTACTAAAACACCGATTTTACCACCCATATGGATATAGCCATTGACGACATCATTGCCACTCGCATTAACAGAATCAAATCTTCTGATAACTAAATTCTCACCGATAGTAGAAATATTTGTTTTGACATAATCTTCAAAACTTCCACCATTAATTTCTGTTGCATTTAAAGCATCGACATCCGCTGGTGACGAAGTAAATACTTGCTCAGCTACAGATGCTGCAAAATTCTGAAATTGCTCATTTTTTGCTACAAAATCTGTTTCAGCATTGACTTCAACCATAGTAGCTTTTGATAAATCATCCGCTATTTTGATCACGACTGCACCTTCAGCTGCAATTCTATCTGATTTTTTACCAGCAGATGAAAGACCTTTATTTTTAAGCCAATCACTCGCCGCTTCGATATCACCTTCACTGGCTACTAGGGCTTTTTTACAGTCCATCATCCCTGCGCCAGTTTTTTCTCTAAGTTCTTTTACCATTCCTGCAGTTACAGCCATGCTAAATCTCCTATCTATACTAAAGTTTTGGCTTCTTTTACAACATCTGTAAAATCGCCTTTAAATTTATGCTCATTTTCAATCACATCTAGTTGTTCTTTGCTAACATTTGCTACATCAGCAAACGTATTGATACCCATACCTGCTAATTTCTCCGCAGTTACCTTACCAACACCAACAAGCTTTGTTAAGTCATCTGCTTTATCAGAACTTTCTGTTTTAGCTGGTGCTTCTTCAGTTTTAGTAGCTACTTTTTTAACAGTTTTTACAACTTTCTTAGCTTCTACCGCTTCTTCTTTATCACCCTCTTTAACAGACTCAGCAATCAATGCTTCTTTCTCTTTATCAGAGATGTCCGCTACCGGTGCAGATGCTGCTTCTTCGCCCGCTTCTTGGCCATCAGCACTATCTTGTGCTCTTAACTCTTTACCTTCATTGATAGCTTCAGCCATCTCTTTGCAGAAAAGTTGAACCGAACGAATTGCATCGTCATTTCCAGGGATTGGAAAAGTAATCAAGTCTGGATCACAGTTTGTATCGATAGGTGCCACGATAGGAATATGAAGACAGTTAGCTTCAGCAACTGCAATCTTCTCTTTTACTGTATCAATGATAAAAATCAAATCCGGTGCTGTTTTCATATCTCTGATACCACCAAGGTAGTTCATTAATTTTTGTTTTTTTCTTGAAAGCATCAAGGCTTCTTTTTTTGTTAAAAGATCCATTTGACCTTCTGCTTCCATTTTTTCGATGATATCAAGTTTTCTGATTGATTTTTTCATTGTATTGTAGTTTGTAAGCATCCCACCTAACCATCTATGATTAACATATGGCATACCACATTTTTCAGCATATTCTTTAACTGCTGATGATGCTTGTTTTTTTGTACCAACGAAAAGGATTGTTTGACCTTCTGCTGCTGCATCTCTTACTATATTATATGTATATCTAAAATATCTTAATGTTTTTTGTAAATCTATAATATAGATATTTTTTCTCTCTCCAAAAATATATGGTTTCATTTTTGGGTTCCATCTTCTTGTTTGGTGACCGAAGTGCACACCACATTCTAGTAAATCTTTCATTGTAACCATGACAATGCTCCTTGTGTTATATTGGTTTAGCCTCCACACCCATCAGCGACTCTCATCGCAACCGTTAATAAGGATTGGTGTGTGTGAATTTATAGCGTGCGTATTTTACTGTAATAAACTTTGATATATATTAATAAGTATAATTAAGATATATTATTTTATATATTATATATATTTGTTAAATAACTTCAATATATTTAAATTATAAATTAATATTTAAGTTTTATTTTAATATAATTTTTTAAATTTCACTCCAAGGTTCATTCGTGCTTAAAATAAAACAGTCTCCTATCCCTTTTATTAGATACTATCTATTGGCGATAATTTTACTATTTTTTATTCTATTTTTAAGTCAAAAACCTAACTTTGGCATCGCTATTACAGGCATTATAGCGACTTTGGTAAGTTTTTATGTATTGCTAAAGGTGAAAGATTTACAATATCGGAGTAAACTCTTACTTCAAGTTTTTTCATCTACAAAAGAACAAAATACCCATGAAGATGATGGCGCTTTTGCAAAGTTTGATAAAAACTTTAACATTACTCATGTAAGTAAAGAATTTATTAATATATTAGGGATTGAGGAAGGAAATTTACTCAATCTATTAAAAAACTTTTCTTTAGAAAATTCAATCATGAAAAGATTGGAACTTGCAGTAAAGCACAATCACACTTTCAATGATATTCTTGAACTAAATATCGTAAATCAAACACTATTTATTGATACATTTATCTACAGAGTTGCTAACCAAAAAATTACTAAAGCTGAGTATATTATAAGATGTAACGACATTACTTCTTATATCGAGACAGAAACAGAACTTAAAAATCAACTTTTTCTTGACCAATACACACACTTGCCTACAAGATTACAACTTGTAAACGATTTAAAACAGCCCATTAAACACAAAAGTACCCATGCTCAAACACTACTCTATATACAAATTGACTCCTATGAAGAAATCAATGAATTTTTTGGTTTTGATACTGGGCACAAACTTTTAAAAGATATCTCTGTATGGCTGCAAGAAAATCTTCCTACAAAAAATACGCAAGTCTATAAGTTTGATCATAATAACTTTGGGATGTATACCACTTCACGTGTCAATTTGGCTGATTTGGAGACATATCTTCGACATATCAACACCAAGATAAGCAATGAAAACTTTTTCATTGACGAAACAAGCCATGATATCTCTGTTACTATCGGTATCGCTAGAGGAAAAACAAACCTCTTAAAACATGCTTATCTGGCTCTCAAAGAGGCACAAAAAACCAATAAAGCTTACAAAATATTTAACAAGAAAAATATTCAAGAAGAAAAATACCTACAAAATATAGAGACAAATAAAAATATCAAAAGTGCACTAGCAGATGATAGAATCGTCCCATTTTTTCAACCTATTTTAAACATACAAACAAACAAAATAGAAAAATTTGAATCACTTATACGCATCCAAAACAAGGACAATACCTACATGCGACCAGTTGAGTTCTTAGAACTCTCCAAACAGTCCAAACTCTATCCTGAACTAACAAAAGCCATGATAACAGGAAGTTTAAAGCGTTTGGAGTTTTTACAACAGCCTATCACAATCAACCTATCCATAGAAGATATCACCAATTCTAGAATTGCCAACTTCATACTGAGAAAACTACAACGCCACCCTTTTGCGTATCTCATCACCTTTGAGATACTAGAGACCAATGAGATACTCAACTACACAAAAGTTTCTAACTTTATCAAAAAGATTAAAGCATTTGATTGTTCTGTTGCTATCGATGATTTTGGATCAGGATACTCAAACTTTGAACAAATTTTAAAACTAGACATTGACTATATCAAAATAGATGGTTCCTTGATAAAAAATATCGACACCAACAAAGCCAATGAAATCGTAACTAAAACAATTATCGCTTTTGCAAAGGAGCTTGGCGTAAAAACGATTGCTGAGTTTGTCTCAACTGAGGCGATATTTGACAAGGTAAAACTACTAGGTATCGACTATGCACAGGGCTACTATATAGGTAGACCTGCTCCCATTTCACTAGCCAAAAATTGATCTATTTAGTGTTAGAGGCCTTTTTCTCACTCTGCATTAGCCAGACAAAGACTTCTGCTACGGCTTTGTAAAGGTTAGCAGGGATTTGCTCATCTAAGTTGAGATTGAGGAGCGAAGAAGCTAAGGCTTCATTTTGAAAAATAGGCACATCAAATTCAGCTGCTTTTTCTTTGATTTTTTGGGCGATTTCTCCCTGCCCTTTGGCAACGACTTTGGGTGCACCTTGCCCTGACTTATCATACTTTAACGCAACGGCTGTCTCTTTTTTCATCTGATCATGATAAAACCAGCAAATCTACCAGTCTCCTCTTCTCGTCTATAAGAAAAATAATTTGTGTCACACGCAGTACAAATAGAAGATATTTCAATATTTTCTTTTAAAATTCCCATATCTAACATCTGAGAAAGATTTAAGGCTTGCAAATTTAAAAAGTATTTTTCCTCTTCTATCAAGATAAAGCCTTCACCAAAATTCTTATCACATATATCGGCTAAATCTTTGCCCACTTCATAGCAACAACTTTGAATTGAAGGTCCCATTCCTATCATGATATCTTTCACTCCACACCCATAGACCTCTTGCATCTTAAAAATAGTTTTTTCGACAATTCTCAAAAATGTACCATTGCGTCCCGCATGCACCACAGCTATTGCGTTTTTCACAGGGTCATATATCATGATAGGGATACAATCTGCCACCATCACCATCAAAGGAATTTTTCTCTCATTGGTGATAAGTGCATCACAATTTTCGATGCGGTTATCCATCGCATGCTCTATCACCACGACATCATTACCATGCACCTGATCCATAAATATCAAGTTTTTGATAGAAAAATCATACTTATGACTTATCATGATACGATTTTGCAATACATCTTCTACGCTATCACCCACATGAAGTGCGACATTGAGATTATCAAATGGAGCTTTGCTCACACCACCATACCTATCAGTAATCACATGAAAAAGTTCTTTATCAAACTTACGAAACTGGCTAAACTCCATCAATAACTCGCCATGATTCTATCAACATCATCCCAAGAAATCTTTTTCTCCTTTTTAAACATATGGTAGAGATATCTAGCAAACATATCTGTCTCTACATTGACCCGCGTGCCAATTTTATAGTTTTTCATCAAAGTGTTTTCAATAGTGTGGGGAATGATAGTCAAACGAAAACTATCATGATAGACATCATTCACCGTCAAACTCACCCCATCTATCGTGATACTTCCTTTTGGCACAACAAACTTGATATACTCTTTAGGAATTTTGATAAAAAAGTCATAGGCTTTTTCACTTTTTTCGATGCGTAACACTTCACCCACACAGTCTGCATGTCCCTGCACGATATGTCCTTCTAGCCTATCATTCATCCGTATCGCAGGTTCCATATGGACAAAGTGTTTCAAATTTTCCACTGCGATGATTTTTTTGGTTTCGGGTGATAACTCGACGGTAAATTGACCATCATTTACCGCCACCACAGTTAAACAAATACCGTTAATAGCGATGCTATCCCCTATTTTAGGCTTATAGTCCGCACGCAACTCTAAAAAATTATTGGCAAAAGAAACTACTTTTGCTCTCTCTCTGATTAATCCTGTAAACATTTGGACATTATATCACTTTTATTTATAAATAGTTTACAATTTATTAACTATTTTAAAAGAATAAAGCCACTATAATGTTAAGACAATTTTTAAAGGAGAGCAAATGGCTGTAAAAAAAGAGAGAAGAAGTTTTCTCGGCATGTCTTTGGGACTATTTACTGCTGCTGGTGGTGTTGCATCACTTGGGGCGATGAAGCGTTCTTGGGATCCACTTCCAAGTGTAAAAGCTGCTGGATTTACAACGATAGATTTATCAGGTGCGCAAGAAAATGTGCTAAATATTGAAAAATGGAGAGGGAAACCTATCTTTGTTTTAAAACATGCAAAAGATGCAAAAAAGAGTGATAGAGATATCGTTATCGGAGATGATGTATACTTCATAGCGATTGGACTATGCACACACTTAGGTTGCATTCCTGCTTATGTAAGCGATGTACAAGAATTTCATTGTGCTTGTCATGGTGGTGTGTTTGATGCAAATGGAAATGTCCTCAAATCTCCACCTCCAAGTCCACTTGTGATTCCACCGTTTAAGATAGATGGTACAAAGCTCGTTCTTGGTGAAGAAGGTGAAGAGTACAAGAAAATGAAAGCCGCTGGCTTGGTCGCGTAAGGAGAAATGCATGGCAAAATTTGAAAAATCATTTCCATTTTCAAACAAATGGTTAGACGATAGATTAGCTGTAAATACTCTAAATCGTGTTCTTTCGACTGAGTATTGGATTCCGAAAAATATCAACTTTTTATGGGCTATGGGTATGGTACTTGCTATCCTATTTGCACTACTTTTAGTTTCAGGTATCTTTCTTTTAATGTACTATAAACCAGATACAAACTTAGCATTTGACTCTGTAAACTACACTATCATGACTGAAGTTGGTTATGGTTGGCTATGGCGACATGTACATGGTGTAGCAGCCTCTGTAGTCTTTTTGGTTATATACATTCATATGTTTACAGCTATTTATTATGGTTCTTATAAACAAGGCAGAGAGATTATCTGGATTTCAGGTATGTTACTATTTGTAGCTTTTTCAGCAGAAGCATTTTCGGGCTATATGCTACCATGGGGACAAATGTCTTACTGGGCTGGTATGGTTATCACAAACTTATTTTCAATGGGTTCTTTAGAATTCAATGGTCTTGTTGAGTGGATTCGTGGTGATTATGTTCCTGGTGATGCATTCTTATCAAGATTTTTTATGCTACATGTACTACTTGTGCCTTTAGCAATTATCGGAATTATCGTCCTTCACTTTGGTGCCCTTCGTATTCCACATGTTAATAACCAAGATGGTGATGAGATTGACTTTGATGTAGAGAGTAAAAAATATTTAGCAGGTGAGACAAAAGAGGCAAAAGTTATCAGATTCCAATGGGATTTCTTATCTAAAGATATCTTCGTACTTGGTGTCTTTATGATCTTTTTCTTTTATCTTGTATTTTACCACTTTGACTTTGCATTAGATCCTGTTAACTTCGATAAAGCAGATGGGCTTAAAACACCTGCACATATCTACCCTGAGTGGTACTTCTTGTGGTCGTATGAGATTCTTAGACCTTTCTCTAAAGATATTGGTTTACTAGCATTCGCATTTGCACAAGTAATTTTTATGCTATTGCCTTTCTTGGATAGAAGTCCAAATGTAGCTCCAGCAAGCCGTAGAGGGTTGTTTAGAATCTGGTTTTGGGTACTTCTTGTAGATATGATTGTACTCTCAGTGATGGGTAAAGTACCACCAATGGGTATCTTTAATACGATAGGTCTTGTATCAGCACTTACCTTTATTGGTCTGTGGGTTATACTACCATTTATCACAATGTTTGAAAAAAAGTTAAAGGATTAAGAGATGAATAAAGAACTAAAAATATTAGCAGTTGTTGTCTTTTTCACCCTTTTAACGTACTGGGGTGTTGAACCGTTTGCACATTCACAAATGCATAAGCATGTAGAAAGTCTGAATATGGCATATAACGGTACAGCAGACATCGAAGAGTGTTCAGCTGATAAAAAAGAAGCGAAGAAAGCCTTTTGGGCTGATGTAGCAACCATTGCAGCACTTAAAGGTGACGCAACAGCAGGTGAAGGCACTTTCGCTATGTGTGCTGGTTGTCATATGGACGGTGCGGTCAATATGGGCGGTGTTATTCCACCTTCATTAGAGCATGCAGGTGCATTGTATGATAAAAACTATCTTATCGCACTGGTTAAAGATCCAGCAATGGCATCAAATGTAGATCACAAGTATGCAGACACTATGACACATCCAATGGGTAGTATCAAAACAATGGTTACTGAGCCTCAAGATATCGCCAATGTAGTTGCGTACTTACTAGAGAAAAAAGCTGGTGAGCTTACAGCTAAAGAAGCATATACTGATGCTTGTAGTAGATGTCATGCAAACCAATATGGTAATATGACACAATTGGGTGATACACCTAAATTTAAGTATGAGAAAGATGCATTAGCGCACCAAATCAAAGTACTCGAAGAGCAAGATATGGTAAAAGGTTATATGGGTAAATTACCACCTGATCTTTCTATCATTATTAGAGCAAGAGCTCACCACTTCTTAGAGACATTTATCGAAAATCCTCAGTCACAACTCCCTGGTACATCTATGCCTAGAGTTGGTCTATCAAAAGAAGGTTTTCATAAGGTGATGACTTACTTAGAAGAGACTGGTGATAGTCACAAAGCTGACAGAGATAATTTAGGATGGAAAGTTATTCTATTCTTCGTTATCTTCACTGTCCTTGCATACCTTTGGAAAAAATCAGTGTGGAGTAAACTACACTAGGTTTTTCCAACTATCATGATAAGAGGATAAACCTCTTATCATGATAACTTATCTTCTTATTTCTTCCTTCCCCATTTTGCCTATATTTTAAATGTTTATTATGACAGATATTATTTAGATGTGAGCATCATGATAGAGATTTTAAGAAATCAAATTATAATTAAGTAAGGGGAATAGGAGACTCAACCACTATGCACTGAAAGTGCATAGGTTCCTTTTCGGACTGAAAGTCCGAGCTACGCCTATTCCAATATCATTGTGTTTGTGTCACGGTTTGATGGATTTCGGTGGTGTTCAAGATACTCTTGCACTATCTCTTC
>JAJRSK010000019.1 GCA_024278835.1 Campylobacterales bacterium
TAGTAAAAATGAGACAGGAAAGACGCTCTATATCTTAGATGAGCCGACTACGGGGCTTCATTTTGCGGATGTGGATAGGTTGGTGAAAGTGTTGCAGCATCTCACAGACTTAGGCAATTCTGTCTTGGTGATTGAACACAACTTGGATGTGATTAAAAATGCCGATTATGTGATAGATATGGGTCCTGAGGGGGGTGTAAAAGGTGGGTTGATTATTGCCGAGGGCACACCGATAGAGATAGCCAAAAACTATAAAAAGACGGGCTCTTATACTGGGAAGTTTTTGGCAAAGGAGTTTTTAGGGGCGTAAAATATGAGCATATCCTGTTTCAGGTTCTATTGCTATCTGAATAGAATCTGAATCGTTAGCAAAAGTTATCACGCATTGATTTCTTATTAAACGGATTCCTGTAGGCCCATTGTTATCTCTATAACTCGTATCTAATGATTTTGGTTTCCCATAAAGTGGTCGCCCCAAGTAGTCAAATGATATCATTTGACTACCATAGTAGCGGCATGAGGAAGAAAAGGTAATGCTGCTAATACCGTATGTTTCGCGTAAGTCTAGTGATTTAGTTTTAATTTTTTCATTAGTTCCTAGGCTTGTTAGTAACCTTTTATTATTTTCTGGATTTCTTGCTATTTCATTCTTACTAGCAACAGTACTTGGGCTACCACTGCCATCTAAATCTTGAAAAATAGTATAATACACGCCTGATGCATTATCTTTAAAGTCTAGTTGCCATCTTTTTGCAAACCATTTTGCTTGAGTTGGATTAAACTTATTGTCCATCATAGCTAGGTGTTGGGTATAGCGTATATGTGAGACTATCTGATTTGCTGCTTCTTGCAGAGTGTCTCTTTGAAAGCTAGGCATAATTGCAACCGATAGTATGCCAATTATGATAATAACAAATATAAGTTCAATGAGTGTTAATGCTTTTTTCATATTTTTAAACCTTTATACATGGCGGATTTGCCTAATTGATAATAAATCGACTAAAGTTTAAATATCTTTAATTATTGTCTTATTTTTAAGTCAAAATCAACTTTTTTCTATCTATTCCGATATAATAGTATATTTTAAACTAAAAGGAATATTTTTGAAGTATCTTGTTGCTTTTTGCTTTTTTATCGTCATGCTAGAGGCAAAAAATTATGAAAAACTGACCTTTTCTGGAGAGGGTATAGACTTTCTTGTGGGTGATTTTTCCTCTTCGACACTCTATAAAGTGATTGGTAAGCCTTACCCTCCCTTTTATACCCCTTGGCGGGATGACCCCACGTTTGAAGAGAGTGAAATAAAAGAGTATCACACGAAACTTACGGAGTATTTTCAATCTTTGGGCTACTACAAAGCCGATATCAACATCACTGCTAAAGAGGACTCTATCGATGTGCATATCAAAAAAAATGCACCTATCAAAGTGACCTCTATCATGATAGCGCCTTCTAAGGAACTTAGAAAGGGTATATTGTTTAAGGTAGGTGATGCCTTTAATACCGCAACATTTACCACAACAAAAAAAGGTTTAGAGCGCTATCTCTTGGAGGAAGGATACCCTAGGTATGCTTTTGATGCCAAGGCGTATGTGGATTTGGATGCGTATGAAGTGAAGCTTGATTTTCATGTGGATAAAAATGCGTCAGTTAAGTTGGGTAAAACCACAATTGCAGGCAAGGGTGATGTGGATGATGTGATTATCCGTGAACAGATTGCCTATAAAGAGGGTGAGAAATACAATATCAAAAAGTTAGAAGAGACTTATGATAATTTGTATGAACTTGGGGTCTATGACTATATTTTGGTAGAGCCCAAACTTGATAGCAATGAGAGCGAAGTGCCTATTGATATCACCCTAAAAACGGGAGATACAAAGTTTTTAAAGGGCTCTATTGGCTATAACTCCAATGAAGGGGCACGAGGCTCTCTCTCTTGGATAGATAAAAACTTTTATGGTAATTTAAAGGTCTTTGACATCGGTATCAAGATGACGCAGATTGGGTATGAAGCGTACAATATCTTTTATAATCCTCGTATCATGCTCCCTTATGTCGGCAAAATCACATTTGAAAACAATATCAACTACCACAAGTATCGTTATGATACCTTTGATGAGAGTGCGCTAGTTAACCGCCTAACATTTGGCAAGCGTCTTTTGGGCTTGGAGCACTATTTTGGTCTCTTAACTGAGTACTCTAAGATAAATGCCAAAGTAGCGTCAGCACAAAATGATGATGGGAACTATTTTATCAACTCTCTTTTTTATCGTCTGCTTGTGGATAAAAGAGATTCGATGACCAACGCCACAAAGGGCTATTATGTGGCACTCTATCTTGAAAAGTCCATGAAGACACTGCGTTCTGATTTGGAGTATTTTAAAGCACAATTGGAGCTTCGTTATATAAAATCTTTTGGTTCTCGTTGGACGGTCGGTGTGAAAACGCGTATCGGCTCTATCAATGAATCTGTGCCGATTTTTAAGCGTTTTTTTACAGGGGGCTCCTTTACCAATCGTGGGTATGAATATCGTGATTTGGGACCAAAAGATAGCGCTGGTATTCCCTTTGGTGGGGTATCTTTGGTGGATGTATTGACAGAGGCACGCTATCGTCTCTGGCAGAAACTCTCCTTGGTAGCATTTTATGATACTTCGATGCTCTCTTTGGAGCCACATAAATTTGATGATACATTTTATGGCTCTTATGGGGCGGGAATACGCTATATCACGCCCATTGGTCCACTGCGTTTGGACTTTGGTTTTCCTCAAGATAAGGATGGATTTGCATTTCATATCTCTATAGGACAACTCTTTTGAAAGCGTTAAAGATTATTTTTGGATTAGTCGGGCTTCTCTTACTAGGGCTTATCATGATAGTTGTTTTTGGGCTCAATTCTGCAAGCTTTTTAAATCATACTGCCAAGTATGCTATAGAAAAGAGTGGTTTGGATATCACCTTTTCTGAGATAAAAGGGGGGCTTTACAGTGGTTTAGAAATCAAAGATTTTAACTATCAAAATGATGTGAAGGCTGATGTGAAACTAGATATCGATTTTCCTGCACTCAAAGATGGGAAGGTAAAAGTGAGGGATGTCAATCTCTCCAATCTTACTATCGATAAAGATTTTTTAGCCTCCTTGCTTGCACCTAGTGATACTAATAAAACGACTGCCACTTCAAAGAAGAGTTTCATCAAAGAGATTAGCGTGGATAACTTACATCTTGATACTAAAGATATCGTGTATGAAGCCTATACTCTTGACGCGTTAGTTTTGGATGTGCATGACTTTCACTATGATATGAAAGAAGAATTTTCGGGGGATATCAAAGCGCATATCGCCTCCAACGTTGCCTTGGCTGATATCGATGTGATGCTCAAGAAAGGTCACTATAATGCCCATATCAACGCAGATGTACAAAAAGAATTTATAGAGCCTTATCTCAAAGATAGCAATGTCACCTTAGATACGGTGCCACATATCACCCTAGATGCGCTTGGGGATATGGAAAATGTTGTTGTGGATGCGAAGATTGGGGAGGGGATACTCTTCTCTCAGTCTATCATGATAAACCCAAAGATGATGGATATCCATGCTGATATAGGAATCAAAAGTGGTGATATTAAAGCCGATGTAAAAGCAGATATCGACTCAGATATGGCAGCCTTGCAAGTGAAAGCAGATGCTGTGTTAAATAGCAAGGATATTAACAATACCTTGCAATTTTCGCTTCATTCTCAAATAGAAGGTGATCAAGACTTTGTGGAAAAACAGCTAAAAGATCAAAATATTACGATTGTAACGTTACCTTCTTTTATGCTAGATGCCAAGGGTGATTTGAAAAATATCACCTTTTCTACAAACTTAAAAGAGGGAGAAATCCACTATGATGCCTTTGAGATTTTCCCTAAAGCATTAAATCTCTCAGGGGATTATGACCTCATAGGGCAGCAGTTAAATGCGAAACTTTTATCGCGTATAGACTCCAATGCTGCCAATGTGGATTTAAATTCACAGCTAAGTGTGAATCTCAAAGATATTAATCAGACTTTAGCCTATACGAGTAAAGGGAAAATCATCGCCCAAAGTGCCTACTTAAAATCCCAGATAAAAGATGCCAATGTCACGATAGAGAAACTCTCTCCTTTGACTATCATGATAGAGGGAGATGCTAAGGCACTAGATGCCGTTTTTGACTTGGATGGGGAGATGGCTTATGATGACTTACAAGTAAGTCCGAAGATAAAAAATTCTCAGGTACATGTTGATTTGGTTAAAAAGGATATCGAGTCAGCACTTCATATCATGATAGATAGTAACAGAGGGGATATCGTGCTTAATTCAGATGTCTCTGTAAACTTAAATGATATCAATGACTCCTTACGCTATAAGGGGGATATGAAGATAAAAGATGCCAAAGCCTATGCGGGGGTAGATTTGTCATATTTGGGTGATATCGCTTTTAGCGCGGTAGGCTCTTTAAAAGAGTTAACGGCAAATGTAAAGTCAAAGAAAATCAATGCGAATGTTGTCAGTACTGACTTTGATACCTTTAACCTTCATCTTGATACAAAAAAGATATATTTAGGCAAAATTTATGCTGATGTGCCACCTGATTTAAAGAAGAGCTTTGTGGCAGTAAAAGCAGATGGGTTTTATAAGCTTAAAGGCAAGGAAGCCAAGATAAAAGCCAGACTCAAAGGATTTAAATATAACAGACATACTCTCTATACTAATACATTTACACTAGCACTCAAGGGCGAGGATATCACACTCTCTCCGCTCGTGCTTAGAAGTGATAAATTTAAAATGACTATGGATATGAAAAAAGTGGGCAATGACTTGGTGGCACATATCAAAAACCGTGCCTTTTTTGCCAAGGCAAAGCTAAACTTAGATCCTCTGCATGTCAGGGCGGATGGAGAGATAAGTTCTATCGACGCGCTTTTAAAAGAGGTGGATAAGGTTTATCCTATTGATACGAGTATGGGGATAGATGGCAGGGTGAAGTTTAAAGCGAGGATGCAAGGTGATGCTATCAAGGCTGATATCAGTTCCCCTAAGATATCTTTTAAAGAGGGGCGCTTGGAGAAGTTGTATATCTTGGCACTTTATAGACCAAATAGTGTGCGTATCAAAAACTTTGATTTCAAATTGGCTGGCTTTGAGGGTAAGGGGATGAATCGTCAGGTCAAGCTAGCGCGTGAGGGGATTATCACATTTAATGATGAAAATGCTTCTGTGGATGTGGAGCTAGAAAATCTCCTCTATTTTAAAGGCAAAAAAGAGGGTGATGTGACGACAGGACGCTTTAAAACCAAAACCTTAGCACTCTCCTATCCCAACTATGGTGAGACAAAAGTAACAACTGATTTAGAGATGTACCAATCAGGAGAGAAGATGGCGGTGACTGGGGAGGTGAGATTTAAAGAGACGGAGGTTAATTATCAGTCACGCTTTTTAGATGTCTCCAAAGATGCTGATATCATCATCGTCTCTAAAGAAGATAAAAAGAAAAAAGAGGGTGATAACTTTGTCCAAAATACTTTCATGGATATCAAAATCGTGAGTGATGATGCTATCATCTATAAAGTAGACGATGGTGAAATCGAGATGCAACCAGATATGGTCGTGCGAAAAGACTTTGGAGAGGCACAGAAAATCACCGGAAAGATTAAAATCTTGGGTGGGATGTATGACTTTGCCGATAAGCGTTTTAAAATCAATGAAGGAGCTGTAGCATTTCGTGGGCAAAAGGGGACCAACCCGCTACTGGACTTGCATGTAGAGTATGATGAGATAGATGATGTGCGTATCATGATAGACATAGGTGGGGATAAGAACCGTCCTAAACTCTCCTTTAACTCAGAGCCGCAGATGAGTAAAAAAGATATCTTTTCCTATCTGCTTTTTGGTATGTCAGCTTCTGAGACAGAGGGGGCAGCAACGAGTGCAAATAAGGCGGCTGAGAAGATATTTGGACGCGCTGTGGCAAAAGACTTGGCACGTCAGCTACATTTAGATCGTCTCGATATGAACAGAAATACAGATGGTGGTATCGATGTCAAAGCGGGTAAAAAAGTCAACCGTAAAAGTATCGTCTATTATCAAAATAAATCCACAGAGAGTTCTGTTATCTATGAACGAAAGATATCAAAAAACTGGGATGTGGCTACAGAAGTTGGGAAGCTTGGGCAGTCGGTGGATTTTGTCTATCGTAAGGGGTTTAAATAATCAGACAAGAAGTCTGATTATTAGAAGAGAATGCGTCGGCTCATTTGGATGATTATATCTCTAAAAGTACTGCTCTCTTGTGTTGTGATATCGACAGTTCCACTTAACTGATCTGCTGGCTTTATAGCTGTGATACGGAAAGTGTCAACACCATTTAGTAGTGTATCATTGAGTGAAAAACTAAAAGTACCATTACTATCTGACAATGTAGAATCATTTGTACCATTGATGTTTAGTGTTACAGTTGCGTTGGGGATAGTTTGATTGTGTTCATCTAATAAATGACCACTTATGATACGTGTGCCACTCTCTTGTGCAACTTTAAAAACGATACATTCTCTGTTCTCTCTAACCTCATTGGCTAGGAGTGGAGTAAGCACTTGATGCATTTCTGTGCCATCCACAAAGATAGAGAGTAGCAGTTGCTCATCTGCGAGGATATTTGTAAAATCAAAAAGCCCCTTATTATTGGTCTTTGTAAGGCTATACCACTTTCTTGTGCTGAGTGCTAGTGTGGCATTCTCTATCATAGTACCATTTGTATCTTGGAGGCAACTTTTGTACCTAGCGGGTATCTTTCTTTCCCCGATACTCCAATAGGTAAAATGAGATACTTCTGCTTCATAGGCGTCTTGTGTCTCATTTAGGGTTGCAGTTGCTGATGCTTGCCACGCTTTTAGTGATGCATCATAGTGCCAAAGTGAAAGTGTTTGAGGATTGCTATCCTCTTTGGTAATAGGAAAAAATAGTTTTGCATCTTTAAGCAAGGTTGCTTTCTTGCCCTCACTATCTTTTAACTGTATGCGAAAAAATCCATAAGAGTTGATAGGAAAGGTTTGGTTGTTTTCAAGTGCTTTGAAATTGGCAGGGAAGGGGGTATCTGTCGTGATATTACTATCATGATAGCTAGCGTCTATGTGGATGAGTGACTCAGTAAAACTGCCACTAGCAAAGGAGATAGTGGCAGTTTTGACGGAGATGTTGTTCTCTTGATTTGTTGTAAAGTCCAGAGAAATATCTGGGTTTAAAAAGGGTGTTTGAGAAAGATTTTCCTCACTTACAGCACTCTCTGCGTTGGGTACTAAAGCTAGAGGTTGTATATTTTCTCCACCACAGGCTATGATAAAAGGTAGGATAAAGGGAAGTAGAAAGAGCGTATATTTTTTGTGTATCATGATAATCTCCTAGATTAATATCCAATAATCTAACATAATAGTACTTGTAATTTAAATTATTTGAATTATTAAAGGGATGTGTTAAGCTTTGATTTTGTTTATTTGATTTCTCTTTTTAATTAAGAGTAAATTTATCTTATTAGTGATATTATCCATTTTTATTTATTATATAAGGGATGGATATATGAAAAAAGTGATTTTATTTGGGCTTGTTTTTACCGCTACAACACTATTGGCTGATATCGCAGCAGGCGAAAACGTCTATAAAGAAAACTGTGCGATTTGTCATACAATTAATGGTGGTGCAGCGCTAGGTCCTGATTTTAATATCGTCTCTTACACCAGACGTGCAAAAGAAATTGAAAATTATGCCAAAGATCCGTATAGCCTTTTTGAAGCCTTTGGTTATAGTGCGAATGCGATGCCAACATTACCACTAGAAGCGCAACAGTTTAAAGATGTGGCTGCGTATATCTCTTCTTTACAACCTTTTAAAAAGTGGATGAAAAAGTAGGTTTATCGGCTAAAATAATTAATAAGGATAGTAGCAGCGATACTGGTGAGTATCCCTGTTGCAAATCCTAGGCTATGGTCTTTTAGGAGATGAGAGAGTTTAAATTGATTGTAAGAGCTTGCTTTTTTGATATCAGCACTCTCTAGTAACTCTCGCTCAAGTGCCACCACCTCGATATATTTTTCAAGGGCTTTGGACGAGTTTTGTCCGATGCCTCTGGCTTCTAATTCTCTGGCTTCTTTGGCTAGGGTGTCGATACGTTGTATCTTTTTCATGACGTCTGACTCACTGGCGTTGAAGGCGAGGGCTAAGTTACTATTGTCTAGACGTATATAGTAGGCGAGTTTCTCTTTATTGGTTACCCAAATGATTTTATAACAGTCCAATGTCGCGCGCTCTAAGTGTCCATACGCTTTTTTGAGGTTCTCTTGGTCATCATTGTCTTTTAGGTAGGCTAAGAGGTGTGCTAAAGTGTTTTCTTGTTCTACTAGGAGTTGGGCAGGTTTATCTCCCAAAGAGGCAACAGCGTCAGCATAAGCGGGTATAAAGTTATCATAATAGTAGGATAGATAACGCGCTAGGGTCATAGGAGTGAAGTTTATCGAATTGCAGAGAGGGGTTTTTGTAAAGAGTCGTCTACCAATTTATCTACATCAATATGGCTGTTTTTAAATACATTTCCTCTTTTAGAGACAAGACCGCTAGCATAAGTACCATATCCAGCCTTTTTGACAGCCAGTTTTTCTATCTCTCTCAAGGTTAAATCACGAGGGTTTTTGCCAAACATGGCTTTAAAGATATCACCTATTTTCATAACTGTCCGGCTCCTTTTGATACTATTTTCTTTATACTATTTAATTTTTTCTTAAAATGCACTAAAATGACAGGGCTATTAGTCCTAAATCGGCATTCTCTAAGGGTACATTATAGACTAAGTCACTAAAAAAGTGACTGTAACATTGCCTTTGCCTCTTCTTGTATCTCTTTTAAGTGGCTCTCTCCTAAAAAACTCTCGGCATATATCTTGTAGATATCTTCCGTTCCTGAAGGACGCACCGCAAACCAACCATTTTTACTCACGACTTTTAATCCTCCGATAGGAGCGCCATTGCCACTAGCTTTGGTTAATACTTCTTCTATTTTTTCTCCTGCCAATGTATCAACTTTGATGTTGGATGGTGAGAGCTTTTTGAGGATGGCTTTTTGCTCAGGGGTGCTTGGTACATCGATGCGGGCATAGACTGGCTCTCCAAACTCTTTTGTGAGTGCTTGATAATGCTCACTTGGATTTTTCCCAGTCACCGCGCAGATTTCAGCTGCTAGTAGGGTCATGATGATGCCATCTTTATCAGTACTCCATGCTCTGCCATCTTTGCGAAGGAAACTAGCCCCTGCAGACTCTTCTCCACCAAAGGCAATTTTGCCCTCAAACATATCATTGACATACCACTTAAATCCTACAGGTACTTCAATGACCTTTTTCCCAAGAGAGTTGACCACTCTATCAATCATAGAAGAGCTCACAAGGGTTTTGCCGATGCCAAGTTCTTTAGACCATTGTGGGCGATGCTTTGAGAGATACCAGATGGCGACAGATAGGTAGTGGTTAGGATTCATCAGCCCTTCTGTGGGCGTAACGATACCGTGTCTGTCAAAGTCCGTGTCATTACCAAAAGCGATATCAAAATCATCTTTTAGTTTGACCAATCCTGCCATAGCATAGGGAGATGAACAATCCATACGAATCTTTCCATCATGGTCACAATGCATAAAAGAGAAGGTTTCATCTACCCTATCATGATAGAGCGTCATATCTAAGTTATACATCTCTTTTATCGCTTTGTAGTACGCCATACCTGCGCCACCTAAAGAGTCAGCGGCGATTTTTATACCCGCTTTTTGTATCGCTTGGATGTCGATAACATTGACCAAGTCGCTCACATAAGGGGTGACAAAATCATAGGCTTGTATGCAATCCGCATCTAAAGCATCTTCGATATGAAAACTTTTTACATCTTTTAAATCCCCTTCCAAAAGGGCATTGGCATGGTTTTGTATCCAATCTGTCACATCTGTGTCCGCAGGACCACCATTTGGCCCATTGTATTTGAAACCACCATCGCTTGGCGGGTTGTGTGAAGGGGTGATAACGATACCATCACAAAGAGGCTTACCTTCTTCATTGTGCGTTAAAATGGCATGAGAGATGACAGGTGTTGGTGTGTAACCATTGTCTTGGGCTATCTTTGTTGTCACGCCATTGGCTGCTAGTACTCTGATAGCGGTGAGTTGTGCTGGGTAGGAGAGGGCATGCGTGTCCATTCCTAAAAAGAGCGTGCCTTCTATGCCGTGTGCTTTTCGGTAGTCGCAGACGGCTTGGGTCGCTGCCAAGATATGTTTTTCGTTAAAGCTTTTCTTTCTTGAACTTCCTCGATGTCCTGACGTCCCAAAAGTGATTCTTTGGCTTGTCTGATTCATATCTGGTGTGAGTAGAAAATAATCCGAGATAAGTAAAGGGATATTTTCTAACATGTCTGCTGTGGGTAGTTTGCCTGCGAGTGGATGAAGTGCCATGATTGTCTCCTTGTGCATCTAAATGCGTATTATAATATATATCGACGTAAAGTTAATATTGTTAAAGACTCTAGTGCTATAATTTGATAAAAAGTAAAAGGTTTTTGATGAAAAGTTCTATTGTTTTAACAACACTTGCTTTAACATTGCTGTTTTCTGGTTGCGCGGAGGATACTGCGTCAGTAAAGTCCACGGTCAATAAAGTACGTTTTCAAACGGTCTCGGCAGATAAAGCGACGCTGTTACAATCTGGTAAAGAGAAGACCTCGTGTGCTATTTGTGGGATGCACTTGCCAACGTTTTACAAGACAAATCATGCTGCAGATACCAAAGAGGGCACAAAGCAGTACTGTTCTTTGCACTGTGTAGTACATGACAATGAAATCAATAAAACAGACTTAAAAAACTTGCGAGTAGTCGATACCAATAGCCTAAAGATGATCCCCGCTTTAGCAGCATACTACGTGGTAGGCAGTACAAAAGCAGGGACGATGAGTCGTGTGAGTAAGTATGCCTTTGCTAAAAAAGAAGAGGCAGAAGCGTTTGGTGGAAAAGTGATGAAATTTTATGATGCCTATGACGTGGCGAAGAAAGACTTCTCTAATAGACATTAAATAGTCAATTCGATATGATACAAAACTAAAAAATTAGTGTACAAAGTTCTAGGCTGATAAGCCTAAGCTTCAGTTGAGAGGAATTGGTGAGGGGCTTTGCCCTTCATCAAGAAGACAATTAGATAAGTTCTAGGCTGATAAGCCTAAGCTTCAGTAGCGCGTGAATTGATAGAGAGCTTTCGAGGAAACATCACCTAAAGGTGACCGCATTTGCTTGTTTTGCTCTCTATCAAGATGACAATCAAATAAAAAAGGATAAAAATGGCACAAGTTCCAGAAAATGTAGGATGTGAAAATAGTGTATGCATACAAGCAAAAGAGTGTAAACGTCAAGTAATAGCCAAGGATGGCACAGCCGTAGAGATAAGAAGCTTTGGTGGTACGGCTGAAAAAGGGTGTGGAAAGTTTATACCTATCAAAGGATAAATGATGGTTAAAAGTTTTTTTCTCTCACTCTTGATTCTTAATAGTGCGGTTGCATTGGATGTATCGAAGTGTGATAAGTGCGCTGCTTCTAAAGAGTATATCAAGTGTTCTGTTTATGTGGAGAAAAAAGGGGATAAATCTAGGCAAGAGAGTTGTCGGATATATGCTAAAAGTCTCTATGCCAGCCATAGTGAAGCAAGAGCCGCTTGGTATTTCCTTCTCTCTGGTGATTTTGACAAAGCGATTGAGGCGGGGGAGAAGGGACTTTTGGTAAAAGAGTATTATGTGTCAGAGTATGTTGCTATGGCATATTTGCTTAAAGGTGACCAAGAAAGTGCCAAAAAATATAGTGAAATTCTAAAACAGTATCTCCATGGAAATCTATTTTTGGAGCAACATATAGCGGTACTTTCTCGTCTCTATCCCGATAAACTTGACGCTAAAGTAGCAGAAAAACTTCTTAAGTAGCGATAAGCTTTTGATAGCTTATGCCTAAGGCATGAAAGTGCTTTATCAACTTGGTATCGTTTTCTAAAAAGCGCGTGGCATAAGCGTCACGCGCTTTTTTACCAAAGTAAAATGTTGCTTCTTCTCCACTTTCAGGGTCTACAAATGCACCCTCTCCTAAAGCAGTAGGATGTTCCTCAAATGTATCACGTATCATGATGGCGTGTATCTGATGTCTAAAAGAGAGTTTGGAGAGGTCATATTCTCCTAAAAAATCTCCTATCATGATAATCAAAGATTTTTTCTTAAGGTGTCTGTTTATCTCTGTAGCGATATTTTTTGTATCTAATGTAGTCTTTAAAAGAGGGGTCTCATCTAACTTTTTGATGAAGTGTTCAACAGCGTGAGGCTTTTTTGAAGGGGGTAAAAAGAAGTTTTTTTGCTGGCTTATCATGATAGGGGTGAGGGAGTTGTCCGTTTTTAGACTCATGTATCCTAGGGAAGCTGCTAACTCTAAGAGAGTCTCCTTTTTCTTTTCAAAGAGTAAAGAACCAGACATCAGCGCGCAGATGACAATATTGACTTCTTTTTCTTCATAGAAAATCTTGATATGAGGCTCGCCCGTTTTTGCCGTGCTTTTCCAATCTATCTTTCTGGCATCTTCACCCAAGAGGTAAGGGACAATTTCAGCAAAGTCATAGCCTTCACTTTTGATTTTAGAGACCATTGCGCCATGATGCTCAGAGAAAATCTTTTTCTTACTCTTTAAAAGAAGTTTTTCTATCTTGTTAATAACTTCTCCTTTATCGCTTTTAGGCTCTCTTTACTATCATGATAGATGATATCTTCGAGTGCTCTTATCTCTTCTTTATAAGCATTGTTTTTGGTACTTAAGAGCAATTTTAAGAGGGATTTTGCCTCTTTTACTTCTTTTATTTTTAGGTGCATGGGGTTTTCTTGTGGCATTTTTTTTCGCCATTTTTCTAAAAGATTTAACTTTGCTGTGATAAATCCAGCTACAAAAAGTACTAAGCCATTGATGATTGGTAGCAAGGAAGCCCAGTTAAAAGCGGTATCGGGTAGGCTATCTTCTGCATCAAGAAGTGATTTTGTTGATTGTTGTACCACCTTTATCTCTTGTGGCGCAGTTTTAAGTGTATATGTTTTGCCATTTTTAGGAGAAAAACCTTTTAGTGTGACTGCGGGTAGAGTGAAATCTTTTTGGGTAGTCAAAGCATAATGAAAAACCTGCCTGCCTTTTAGGCTCTCTTCTACCTCAAAAAACATTTCTACGCCATCAATAGGTGGTAATAAATTTTTTATTTTAGATGGGTAGCCTTTTCCTTGAATGGTGTAGGTGACATTGAGCTGTTCATAGGCATCGAGTGAAGTATTCTTAAGGTTCATTTTTAAAGTATAATCACCATAAAGGTCAGTTTGTTTAGGGACTTGTTTCACCGAAAATTGTAGAGGTGTTAGTGCTATCTTTGTTTCATCTGTCATCATTGGTTTGATAACATCACGATTTCCTGAGGCAAACTCTTCCATACTTTTATCACTCGCTTGGCTGACTTTAAAATCAAACTTTAGGGAAATTTCGCCTTCTTTGAGTGGGTAGAGAAGGTATTTATAAATGATTTTTGTATCATGATAGGCGGATTTATCTTCTTGTTTTTTTATAAGATGTAACTCAAAATCATTATTTTTTTCTGCATTTAACTCAAAAAACATCACGGTACTTCTATCTTTTTGTCTAGCAAAGAAGGTCACTTTCACTCCCTCTTTGACAAAAGGTGTGTTGTTTGAAACTTCAAAATGATAGTCACATAGTGGGGAGGTGTGAAGGGAGGAAGTAAAGAGTAAAAAGAGCAAGAAACCTCTAAGATTACCAAGGTTTTGTTTCATCAATATATCCTTTATTTATAAGTTCATAGGCTTTATACCCTAGCGGGCGTGAGAGGGTAGAGGAGTCTGAAGCGCTATCTGCTTTTTTGCTATTTTTTGAGCGGCCTGCACTTTGAGATGATTTTACTTTTTCCTTCTCTTTGCCTGATTCTGTAGGGGATTTGTCATCTCTTTTTTTGCCCTCTATGAGTTTTAAGTTGTAAAGGATATCTTCATCTCTTCCAAAGGCTAAACTCTGATGGTAGTATCCTCTAGCACTCTCATAATCTTCTAGTTGTGCTGCGCAGTTGCCTAGCTTAAAGAGGATGCGCTTTTTTAGTTTGGGATTGTTTGTTTTTAACTCTTTATAGATGGTTTTTGCTTTGGTGTAGGCACCTGCTTGGTAGTAGGCGTTGGCGATGTTCATCTGAGATTGTAATGTTTTGCGCCCTACTTTTTCATAGCTCTCCACCGTTTCTTTATAGGCTTTATCATGATAGCTACTGTTGGCTTTTTCTATGTGGTACCAGTCTAGTAAACCCGCCTCAGAATGTAGGGCTAAAAAAGGCAAAAGCGCTACTATCTTTTTGGGTATGTTGATAAAGTATAAGAAAAAGAGCATCAAAGCGATGAGTAAGGGAAGCCAAAAAAGTTCATAATAGCTAAGGTTTTCTTTTTGCGAGAGTGTAGATTGTGTGACAAAATCAAGCGAAAAATCGACACTATCATGATAGAAGTATTTGGAAGATATCTTTGCTAGTAGTGGATTTTGCCTAGAGATGATGAGATGTCCATTTTTATCTTTTAACTGTTTATTGTAAGTGTCTGTAAGCGTACTTCCTTTTTTGCTTGCCATGGCGATAGAGATGAGATTGATATCGTAGCTATTTACCGCTGACTCTTCTCCACCATCACTTAAAAGGATGAGATTTTTTTCAGGCAATTTCATGGCATGGATATGGTTAAAAAGCTTTTGTAGACTGGTGCCATGGGTGAGGATATTGTCCACATTTAGAGCGTGTAGGGCTTGGAGTAGCAGTTGGTGGTCACTGGTACTTGGGCAGAGGATGAGGGGGTTGGTGGTGAAAGCAAAAAGGGTAAATCTATCATTGGGGTTGTGCTTTAAAATTTCTTGGATAATCTCTTTTGCTCTCTCTAGCCTGTTAGGTACGACATCTGTTGCACGCATGGAGTAAGAGACATCAAGGGCGATAATGAACTCTTTTCCTGCTAAGGTGGCGTGTTGTTTTACCTCTGTTAAGACAGGACGTGAGAGGGAGAGGATGAGTAGGGCAAGTGAGATGTAGAGGATTTTTGCTTTGTTTGCCCCTTGTTTCATTATCCAAAAAAGCGCAAGTAGTAGGATGAAAACCTGTGGATAAAGGATACTCATATCAGACGCTCCTCTCTTGCTAGCAAAAAGAGAAATAGTGCGATAACGATGACTAAGATAAAAGGAAAGTAAACTCTTTTATCATGATACTGTTCAGAGCGTATCTTGGAAGGCAGTAGTGTATCTATCTCTTCATAAACTTCTGAGAGTGTTTGGGCATCTTCTGCGCTAAAGCTTTGTCCTCCCGTCTCTGTGGCAATCTTTTCTAAGATAAGGCGGTCATACTCTTTGCCTATGCCAATGGTATAAATCTTTATCTTTTTTTCCTTGGCCTTTGCTACGGCTTTTTTGATAGAGATAGTGCCAGCATTGTTGATACCATCGGTTATCATGATAGCTATCTTCTCTTTGGCGTGGCTAAAGGAGAGGGTGGTGATAGACTGGGCTATGGCATCTCCTATGGCGGTGTTTTTCCCTGCTATTTCTACCTCTAACATAGAGAGTAGGGATTGCAAACTTGCATGGTCATAAGTGACTGGTGAAGCTGTGTAGGCGAAGGTACCATAAGCGACGATTCCGATATTGTCTGAGACACGCTTATCTATAAAGTCAGCTGCTAAATCTTGTAAAAGTGAAAACTTGTCTCTTTTTTCATCCATCTTACTAAATCCCATCTCACGCATCGAACCACTCGTATCCAAAGCTAACACGATATCTCTACCATACTTCTGTGAAGGGGTGATACTCTCATAGGTAAAAGGTGAAGAGAGGGCAAGTGTGCAGAGGCTGAAAATAGTGATTTTAAGGAGGGTGTTGAGATTGATAAGCCTTGTTTGTTTTGGTATCCAGTCCAGACGGGGTAAAAATCGTGGGGTGGTTGTTTTTTTACAGTAGATAAAGCACAAGGCAAGGGGAAGTAACAGTAGAAAAAAGGGATACTCAAATGAATAGTGCATTGATTATTATAGCAAAAAGTTATGAAACATTCATCTCTTTTTAGCGAGATGAATGTTTAGCTTAATTTTTAGGAATCCCGTACTGTTCTCCATAGTGTTCAACGACAAAGTCGATATCTTTATCCCCACGACCTGAGAGGTTGACGAGGATGGTACCGACACCTTCTTTTGCTGCTAGTTTCGTAGCATAGGCAAGGGCATGGGCTGACTCGATAGCGGGGATGATGCCCTCAAGTCGTGAGAGTTCAAAAAATGCTTCTATCGCTTCATCATCAGAGATTGAGGCATAATTGACCCGTCCGATATCTTTGAGGTAACTATGCTGAGGGCCAACAGAAGGGTAGTCGAGTCCACTAGCTATGGAATGTACGGGCGCTGGTTCTCCTGCGTCATCTTGGAGCATATAGGATTTAAAACCATGCATGACACCAGGTTTACCTTTGGTCATGGTTGCTGCGTGTTCTCCTAAAGTGTCGAGATTTCTTCCTGCTGGTTCTACACCATGCATGAAAACGCTTTCATCATTGATAAAGGCAGTAAAAAGTCCGAGTGCGTTACTGCCTCCACCTACACAAGCAACAAGATTATCAGGGAGTTTTCCATGCTTTTGTAAGAACTGTTCTTTGGCTTCTACGCCAACGATAGATTGAAAGTCTCTTACCATACGTGGAAAAGGGTGAGGCCCTACGACGGAGCCGATAGCATAAAATTGCGTGATAGGGTCTTTCATATAATTTTCAAAAGCGGTATCAACGGCTTCTTTGAGTGTTTTGAGTCCATGTGTGGCAGGGATGACGGTGGCACCGAGGATTTGCATACGGACGACATTTGGGTACTCTTTGGCGATATCCACTTCTCCCATATAAATGTCACACTCTAGACCTACAAGTGCGGCGGCAGTCGCCAACGCCACACCATGTTGTCCCGCACCTGTCTCTGCGATAACTTTCTTTTTGCCCATTTTTTTAGCAAGGAGCGCTTCTCCTAGACAGTGATTTATCTTGTGTGCACCTGGGTGGTTTAAGTCTTCTCTTTTGAGATAGATATCTGTGCCATACTTTTTAGATAAGTGCTTGGCATGAAAGATAGGACTAGGACGACCGACATAGTCTTGGTAGAGGGAAGTTAGCTCTTATAAAAAATCAGGATTGCTACTTATCTCTTCATAGGCTGTGGTGATTTCATCTCATGATAGATTGAAGTTCTGGAGGTATAAAACTTCCTCCATACTCTCCAAAATATCCTTTTTCATCGGGAAGGGGACAGTTAAACATATTTTTTGGCATAGAAACTCCTTTGTTTTTGTAGTGAAATTGTACATTAGTGCCCCTGAAAGGCTTCAGAATCTATGGTTCTTGACGATATAGAGATAGAGAAAATTCTTGATTTAAGGAGTTTAGGATGCAAGTAAGTAGGGCGGATTCGCATACCAAGCGAATACCCTAACTAAAAATTGATTGTGTATTTAAGTCCAACAAGACTAAGATACCCAAAAACAATCAACTACTAAAGTTAAGGGGTAAAAATGTCATATAAACATCTCAGTCTTGAAGAAA
>JAJRSK010000020.1 GCA_024278835.1 Campylobacterales bacterium
AGCTCATTTGAGATGGCTGGAAGAACTGGTTCGGGGATGATTATGCATCTTGACCGCGTACCTGCACGTGAAGAGAATATGACACCCTACGACTTCATGCTTTCAGAATCACAAGAGCGTATGCTTATTTGTGCTAAAAAAGGTTATGAAGATAAAGTAGTAGCAATATTTGAAAAATGGGATCTTGATGCAGCTATTGTTGGTGAAGTAACAGCAACGGGTGATATGGAGCTTTTCTGGCATGGTGAGAAGGTAGCAGATATGCCTATCGCTCCTGTTTCTGAAGAGGCACCAATCCTTGATCGTCCCATTGCAAGACCGGCGTATTTAGATAAAATCAAAGGGACAACAATAAATGATTTTGATAGCGTAAATAACAGTGATGCGTTTGATATACTTCTTAGCTCTGTTGAAGTGGTTAATAAATCTTGGATTTATAACCAATATGACTCAATGGTGCAGACAAACTCAGTCAAAGCACCGGGAAGTTTAGATGCTTCTGTGGTAAGGGTCAAAGAGACAGGTCGTGCCATCGCTATGAGTAGTGATTGTAACCCTAGATATTGCTATATTGACCCTGAAGGTGGGGCATGTGCCGCAGTGATGGAGAGTGGGAGAAATGTAGCAATGAGTGGTGCTAGACCACTGGCTATCACAGATTGTCTCAATTTTGGTAACCCTGAAAAACCTGAAATTATGTGGCAATTTGCAGCGTGCTGTGAGGGTATTAAAACTGCTTGTAAAGCTTTACATACGCCAGTAGTCAGTGGAAATGTATCTCTCTATAATGAAACCGATGGTGTGGGTGTATTTCCAACACCTTCTATCGGTATGGTAGGTGTAAATGATGATGAAAAAACTATTTTGCCTTCTTGTTTTCAAAAAGTGGACAATGCTATTTATCTGATTGGTGAAACCAAACATGATTTTGGTGGGTCTCTTTATATGAAAGAATTATTTAATAAAGTTGAAGGGACTCTTGCAGAGATTGATTTAACTAAAGAATTAAAGCTTTGGGACTTTATCATAGAAGCGAACAAAAAAGGACTTTTATCAGCGGCAAAAGATGTTAATGTTGGTGGTATTGCCATTGCCTTAGCGAAGATGGCTGTAGTAGGTGATAAGGGTGTTGCTTGTGGTGTGAAACTAGATGATGAGAGAGATATCTTTTCTGAGAGTTTTTCTCGGGCACTTGTAGAAGTCAATGATATAGATGCTTTTGAAGCTTATGCTAAAAAAGAGTCTATCATGATAGATAGAATTGGTAAAGTTAATGATGATGATAAATTTATCTGTAATGATATTAAAAAAGATTTGGCATCAATGAAAAAGGTTTATTTTAATAGGTTTGAAGAGGTAGTAGAGCAAGACATTTAAAATGTCTTAGCCACTACTTAAAAGGCGGAGGTGAGGGGAATTCCCTCTCTTGGAGCCTTAATTAAAGACCTAATGCCCCTAGCGTCTCTTTGGTAAGAGCACCAGAGGATAAGCCATTTGTTTTTTGATATTTGTGTAACGCTGACTTTGTTCTCCAACCCATGATACCATCAATAGGACCTGGGTTAAATCCAGCACCTTTGAGTGCTTTTTGTACCGATTTAATATTGACTTTGGTGATACTGGATTTGCATAGCACTGGTTGCCATTTTAAAACGGCATCACTAATCTTTACTTTCTTAGAAACGGTACGATACTGTTCTGGGATAGCTGTTCTTCTTACAATAGCAGGCTCGACTAACTCTTTTACTTTTATTGTTTTATAAGTTGCTGCAACTGGTATAGCTTTCGTAGTTGCTGGTGTGGCTAAAACTCTTTTTGTAATTGTTTTATATACCGCCGCAACTGGTACAGACTTTGTCATTGCAGGTGTTTTTACCACCCTTCTTGTGATTGTCTTATAAACAGCTGGCATATTGACTAAACACATGATTTCACAGGTAGCATTATCTAGCTTTTCGATAGGACCACGACCTTGCTTCCATCCGGTATGTGCAGCTTTTATAAGAACTCTCTCTGTTACAGTTTCATAGACTGCTGGAATAGTTACTAACCTCTCCGTTGCTGGGGATACAAGTATTTTCTGTGTGATAGTTTTATAGCTTGCGGGGACGGCTACAATTCTTTCACTTGCCTCTTTGACTAAAACTTTTTTAGTAGTCCATGCGTATTTTGCGGGGATTACTTGTAGACGTTCACTAGCATCTTTAGCCAATACTTTTTCAGTTTTTACTTCATATTTTGCAGGTGTCAAAACCCTAGCATAACATTTACCAGGTTCAGCATTTGGTGGATACATTGAACTTTTACCAGAAACTTCTTTGACAATTACCTTATTTCTTGGCTCAGCGATAGCTGCCTCTAAAGCGGCTATTTGACTGTCCTTGTCATCCGTAACTGAGACTATCTTGGGCGCTGGTACTACTGCGGGTGTAGTAGAGCAAGATCTTTTTTCAGCACAACCACTCAAAGCTAGTGCAACCGCTGCGGAAAGTAAAATCGGTGCACTGCTATTTAAATTCATATTCATAACATTCTCCTTGAAATTTAACTCCTAATTATCCAATAATCGTGGTTATAGTTCAATAAGTTCAATGAATTAATAATTTTATTAAAACTATTTTAATAAATCCTTTACTAAGGTACTAATAGTCTTGCCATCTGCTTGTGAACCCACCTCTTCATTGACCATTTTCATGACCTTGCCCATATCTTTCATACTACTAGCACCTACCTTGGAAATGGTAGCAACAATGATGTTTTTTAGGGCGTCATCACTTAGTTGTTCAGGCATATATACTTTTAGTATCTCAGCTTCACGCATCTCTTTTTCGTATAAATCATCACGACCTGCATCTTTAAACTGAGAAGCGGCATCTTCACGCTGCTTAAGTGATTTTTGAATCAACTTATAGATACCTGCATCATCCATCTCTATACGCTCATCTACTTCTACCTGCTTGATAGCTGCCATTAAAAAACGGATGGTATCTCTTTTAAAATTCTCTTTTGCAATCATGGCAGCTTTTAAATCACTTTTTAATTTCTCTTTTACAGCACTCATCAAAACCCTTTTGGAACATATTTTGCTTCAATTATAACCAATACTACATTAGGAAAATATGTGAATAAAATAAAACCATTTATCATGATAGGCATTGCTTATACTTTAGCGGGGTGCACATCACATGTCACAACGCCACAGATGGATATGCGGGCACCAGACTATGTACAAAACCCTTCATCCCTCATCAATAAAAAGTGTTATGCCCATGAGGGATCAGTGTATGGGAGAGGGCAAAATCCCATATTTATCGATAGAAAAGCGATGCATATTAATGATATTGTAACCGTAGTCATCAATGAGAGTGCGACGCAATCTTCTGTTGGTAATAAAAAGATATCAGACCTTTCACAAAATAATCTTGGTGGAGGTGTTTTTGGAGGAGGGCTATTAAAAAACCTGAATGGTTTGACAGATGTGAGTTTCAAAACAAATACCAATAATACTTTTTCAGGGACAGGTGCCACTTCTAGAAATGAAAAATTTAAAACAACAGTAACAGCAAGAGTGGTAAAAATATTAAACAATGGTAATTACTTTATCGCTGGAAGTCGCCAAATTCTTGTGAATGATTCAAAACAGATAGTCAAGGTAACGGGTGTGATACGCAGTAATGATATAGACCAGTATAATACGATAGATTCAAAGTATATTGCAGATGCTAAAATCATGTATATCAATGAAGGTGACATAGCACAAGCAACAAAAAAACCATGGGGTTCTAAGATGGTGGATAGCGTCTGGCCATTTTAAATATTTCAATTTGAAATGTTTTTCTTATCATGATAAGAGTTAGTGTACAATGCTGTCATGTTTATAGATGAATTATATATTAATGTATTATTGGGATTTTTGTCAGCACTTTTATTTTTTGGCATCTTTTTTTGGTGGTTTTATCAAAAAATGATGTACGAGAGTAGGGTGCTTGAAAATAGACTCTACAAAAAAGAACAAGAGATACAAAAACTCTCTTTGATGCTCTCTACCTATAAGGAGAGAATTACTCAGATAAATAGCCACAAACAGGTGATGCGCCAAGAATTTGAAAATATTGCCCATGGTATTTTAAGTCAGAATTCAGAAGCACTAAGTAGGCACAATGCCCAAAATCTTCATAACATCATCAACCCCTTCAAGGAAAATGTCAAAGCCTTTCATGATAGGTTAGAAAACTATTATTCTGCAGAGTCAAAAGAGCGCTATTCGTTGACAAAAGAGATACACAATTTACAAGCTTTAAATCTTCAGATTAGTGAAGATGCCATTAATCTTACCAATGCACTCAAGGGAGACAATAAACTCCAAGGTGACTGGGGTGAGATGATACTTGAGCGGGTATTAGAGAATTCAGGTTTGAAAAAAGGACGAGAATATAGCACACAAAAATCTTATGAAAATGATAAAGGTGAGCGTTTACGTCCTGATGTTATCATCAACTTACCAGAGAAAAAACAGGTAATCATAGACTCAAAAGTCTCTTTAAAATCTTACGAAAATTATTATACGGATAGTGATAATTGTGACAAACATTTATCGCTTTTTTTAGATTCTCTAAACTCCCACATCAAGTCCTTAAGTTCGAAGTCTTATCAAAATCTAGAGGGGGTTAATTCACTAGATTTTGTTTTGCTTTTTATCCCGATTGAGGGAGCATTTAACTTGGTTGGTGAAAAAGATAGAGATTTGTTTGCTAGGGCTTATCAAAAAAGTATCATCGTGGTTTCTCCATCAACATTATTGGCAGTGCTTCGCGTAATAGAAAATTCTTGGCGTTTTGAGTATCAAAATAAAAATGCAAAAGTCATTGCCAAAAAAGCAGGTGATTTATATGATAAATTTTCTGGGTTTATCACGGAGATGCAAAAGATAGATTATTCCTTGCAAAAAGCAAAGGACTCTTATGATGATGCTTTTAAAAAGCTCAGTACGGGTAAAGGCAACCTCATGAACCGCGCGAATGAATTAAAAGCTTTAGAAGGAGTTGCTAGCAGTAAAGAAGGTATCGGAAAGGATTAATATTTTTCAAGAGAATATATATTATGTTAACCAATATATACTATTGAGTTAAATAGTACTTTTATACTTTCTACTTACCTAAACAAAAACTAGAAAACATCTTATCTAAGATTTCATCTCTTTGGAATGACTTGGTAATGGAAGAGATATTCTCTATCGCTTCATTGATATGAAATGCAAAAAGTTCTAATTCTCCAAAGCTAAGTAGCTCTTTTGCTTCTAGTATCGCTTCAAGTGCTTTTTGTGTTGCAAGGACTTGTCGTTTGGAGATAAGGATGATATCATCTTCTAATGTTTGTGAATCTAGATAGTTTTTTAATTGTTTAGTAATGAGTGTCGTATCTTCTTTTGAAGAGATATGCAAAGGATTTTTTAGGCAACTACTATCAAACTTTTGGGGTAAGTCTTTTTTATTGACAGCCACAATAAGCTCTTTTGTATCAGCATAATGTTCTATGAGTTCTATGATTTTTTGATCATCTTCATCCATGGCTTGACTACCATCAAAAAGTGCAATCACGATTTCAGACTCTTCTATAGCTTCTTTGCTACGTGCAATACCAATTTTTTCTATTGTCTCTTTTGCTTCTCTTATCCCTGCTGTATCTACTATTTTAACAAGATGCGTGCCTATCTTGATCTCTTCTTCTATCGTGTCTCTTGTGGTGCCTGCTATATCAGAGATAATGGCACGATTATAAGAGAGTAGCGCATTTAATAGTGAGCTTTTACCAACATTTGGTTTACCGATGATAGAAACTTTAAAGCCGTTTAAGAGCCCTTCCCTGCTTTGACTAGCCTGTACACTTTTCTCTAAAAGTGCTGCATTGAGATTGAGTTTTCCTTCTATTTGATCGAGTAAGTCTTGGGGTAAATCCTCTTCAGCGTAGTCGATATTGACTTCTACAAAAGCCAAAATCTCTACCAATGAGTCTCGTAAAGAGTCCACAAATTGAGCCAAGTCACCTCTTAACTGCTTCGTTAAAATTAGTGCAGCGTCTATACTTTTTGTCTCTATTAGTTTGGCTGTGGCTTCTGCCTTTGTCAAATCCATACGTCCATTGAGTACGGCACGTTTAGAAAACTCACCAGGTTCAGCCAATCTTGCACTTGCCTCCAAGACAGCAGAAAGTATCATATCTGCAACTACCAAACCACCATGACATTGAAATTCTACTATATCTTCACCTGTAAAACTGTGGGGATTTTGAAAGTAAAGTACGATGGCTTCGTCTAAGAGTTGATTCTTTTGATTGTATAGTTTAGAAAGTGTTGCTAGACGAGGAGTAAGTTTCTCTTTTTTAGTTAGAGTTAAGGCGATATCAAGGGCATCAGTCCCACTTACTCTAACGATGGCTATGCCCCCTACTCCATGAGCAGTGGCGATAGCAGTGATGGTTTCGATCAGGTATCCTTTCGATATTCGTTTACGATGACAATCTTTCGTCCATCTCTGATAGTTCTGATGGCTACATATTTATCTGGATAGCTAGCACGTAGTTTCTCTAAAGCGAGTTTGACTAAGATACCATCAAGGGGTTTTGTTTGCGCTTTTCCACTCTCATCTATTCTCTCTTTGATGCTATTTAAATACTCTTCTATCATGATAGTTTGATTTTTTAAGAATTCTGCAATTTCTAGAGAAATATTTTTATTATATTTTATTTTAATCCAATTATGAAGAATATAGGAGAGTGCTTTATAGCGATAGCCCTCTTTACCTATCATGAGTGCGGCATCTTCACCATCAAGTTTGATGTGCACTGTCTCTTCTTCTATCTTTAGGTCAGTCAAAGCGATATTAAAACAAGAGTTTGTTAACAAATCTTGAATACCCTCTTCTATCTCTTTAAGGATTGGATTTAGTGTAGTTTGAGGTGTCTTGTTTGATCCTTTCACGATGGCGGAGATAATGGCTGGCTTTTTGAATAGTCCAAACAATCCCTTGGATGGTGCCTGTAAAACTTCGATGTCCAAATCAACAACAGAATGATTTAACTCACTAGAGGCCTTAGTGTAAGCCTCCTCTAGTGAATCTGCTGTGATTCTTATCATGATACTTCTACCTTCTTTTCTTTATCAAAGATACTATTGACGTAGTACTGTTGTGCGACTGAGAAAAGGTTGTTGATAAACCAATATAGGGTTAATCCCGCTGGGAATGTCACAAAGAAAAATGTAAAGATAAGTGGTAAAAACTTCATGATTTTTTCTTGCATAGGATCGGTAAAGTTTGTTGGTGTAATACGTTGTTGCCAAAACATCGTGGCACCCATAAGAACAGGTAAGACATAGTATGGATCCATGACGGCTAAATCGTGTATCCAACCAGTCCATGGTGCATGTTTTAATTCAACGGCATTGAGTAATACACGATAAATTGAGAAGAAAACAGGAATCTGCATGATCATAGGTAGACAACCACCCATAGGGTTTGCCCCGTGTTTTTTATAAAGTTCCATCATCTTGGCGTTCATCTTTTGTGAATCGCCTTTATGTTGTTTTTGAATCTCTTTTATCTTTGGAGAAAGTGCTTTTAGTTTATTCATACTCACCATTCCCTTGAAGGTTAAAGGATAAAGTACCAGTCTTATAAGCAAGGTAATGATGATGATAGACCAACCCCAGTTACCCACGATAGAGTGAATATATTGTAATAAAAGAAAAACAGGTTTTGCTAAGAACGTAAAAAATCCATACTCTATGACTTGTGTTAATCTTGGATCAATGGTTTTTAAGGTGATATGATCCTTTGCACCCATATATCCATTGGTTGTAAAGTTAGCGGAACCTTTCACAAAAACAAGGGGATTTTCATCAGCATCTTTGGAAATAAAAACGCTCATACTATTCTCAAAATCATAAAAAATGGTTGTATAGTATCTGTCATTTGCTGAAGCGATATTCGCACTATGAAAGACTTCATTACCTACCGCATCACCGTCAGCAATTTTTTCAATATTGCCCTCTGCTTTACGTATCAATGCCCCTTTAAAGGCATACATGTCCGCTTTCTCATCAGGACGAAATCCTGGGGAGATAAAATAAGGAATATCTTGACTTAGTGAAACATTTAGTTTATAAGAACCATCTGTATGAAAAGTGATTTTCTTAGTGATGGTAGTGGCCGATAATTTTTGGGTTAGTGTCAATACTTCATTGCCATTAACAACACTTAAGGCTGCTGTGTCAGCTCTATAAGCCACATCAAATGCTTCACTATTTAAAGTAGCATCTGAAAAACGAACTTCTAAAGGCTTAAGGGCTGATTTTTCAGCTATGACATTTGGATAGTTACCCTCTTCGTCTTTAAATCTTTCTATGAGTACTTCATATTTGCTAATACGCCCTAAGGTATCAATCTCAGCACGAAACTTTTCACCATTGACCACGGCAATAACATCATGTTTTTGGGTACTTACAGGTGCTTCTTGCGCAGATACAGTATTGGTGTCTTGTGGAGCCGAAGTTTCGGAAGTAGGTGCTATAATATTTGTGCCATTGGTAGTTTGATTTATCTCTTTGGCTTGTGCCGTATAGGGGCTTTTTTGCGGCATCATAAAATACTCATAGGCTATAAAGAATGCGAAACTTAGCACCAAGGCTAAAATCATTCTGGCTTGTGAACTCATATTATCAATCAATGTTTTCCTTTTTGAAACTTTTTATAAGATAGTAATTGGACGACTTCTTACTAAGTCCCCTCCTCCAGGACAAATCCTCCCGTTGGTCTGAGCCTTGCGGAAGGGACTTAGTAAGAAGTCCATCATGTTGTTTAGTTTTTTCAACAAGATAGAATTTTACAAAAAAAAGCTTTTTGTCTTTATTACAAGAGCAAACTCTATTACAATTTAAGCTTTTTTTTACAATTGGATAGTCAATGCCACCCTCAAAAAGTTGATTACATGTTAGGATGCGTTTGGTCGTGTAGTAGAGCGCTTTAAAAAAGTTATTTTCTTCAAATTGCCATTTGGCATATTCGGAACAGGTAGGATAATATCTACACGAGCCATAACCTATGAGTGTAAAAAATTTCTGGTAAATATTTAAAAAAATAAGTACAAATTTTTTCATGTTTTTTTGAGGGCACCTACTCTTTTTAAAGCATAATAAATGCTTTTTTGAAGTTCTTTGTATCCAATATCTAAGATATCTTTTTTTGCAACAAATACAAATATCCCCTCTTCTACCTTTTCTTGAAACTCCAAAAAACTAGCACGCATTCTTCTTTTTGCAAAGTTACGTGCAACGGCATTTCCCACTTTTTTACTAGCAGTAAAGCCGACTTTTTTTTGTGGAGATTTTTTATAAAAGACTAAGACAGGATTTGTGTGAAATTTCTTTGCGTTATGATAAACGAAAGAAAACTCTTTAGTCTGTTTAAGAGTGTTGTAGTCTCTTAAACTGCTAATCTTTTTCTGCCCTTAGCACGTCTTCGTTTGATAACTAGTCTTCCGTTTTTTGTCTTCATTCTTGCACGAAAACCGTGTTTTCTTTTTCTTGGTGTGTTATGGGGTTGGTATGTTCTTTTCATAAATATTTCCTTCGTTTATATTAATAGTCGCGGATTCTACTCTTACTTTGCTTAAAGGTAGCTATATTTGCTTATGCATTCTCTTTTTTTGCAGCATTCAATGCTTCAATCAAATCATCTAAGTTTTCATAAGGGATATGTGCTTTCCAATCTGGCTCATTTATATCACCCTTTAAAGAGATACCGATACTAACAACTGCTGCTGAATCTCCACCATAAGGCTCCTCAATATGTGATACGGATATCGTACCAGTCTTGGTACCTGCTAATTTAAATGACTTTAATAATTTTGAATCTTTACTCAATTTCTTTCTCCTATTTAATTTTAAAAAATTTTGCTATTTTTGCTTGTTGTTTTAGCCAATGGCTATGCAACATCAATGGAAAACCACTATAGACTTTTCCACCTTCGATACTCTTAGTGACGCCACCACGTGCTGCGATGGTTGCAAAGTCACCTATTTTTAAGTGACCAGCGGTAGCACTTTGTCCGCCCATGACGACGTTTTGCCCAAGCGTGGTTGAACCAGAAACACCTGCTTGTGAGACAATGATACTTTGTGCACCAATTTCACAATTGTGCCCTATTTGTACTAAATTGTCTATCTTTGTTCCACTTTTTATAAGTGTAGTTGAAAATACTGCTCTGTCGATTGCAGAATTGGCACCAATCTCTACTTTATCTTCTAGTACCACATACCCGCTATGATGTATCTTGATGTGTTCACCCATTTTTGTATGGGCGTAACCAAAGCCATCAGAACCTATGACAGCACCAGCATGTAGTATACATGCTTTGCCTATCACTGTGTCATTGTAGAGAGTGACATTGGGATGGATAAGGGTACCCTCACCGATACTGACATCTTCACCTATGTAGGCACCATCAAGAATGGTGACATTTTTACCGATGACTACACCATTGCCTATATGAACATTCTCCCCTATCATGATAGAAGCATCAATCGCAGTTTTTTCACTCTTACGTATGAGTGGCTTTGCAAAATAAGCCGTGGCTTTTGCCATCGAAAGATAAGGGTTTTCACAGATGATAGCCCCAGTTCCTTTTGGTAAAAATTCCACAAATTCTTGTGCGATAAAAACTGCCTTCGCTGATGTGCTTTTTAAATCATTTATATATCTTTTATTGTCAAAAAATGATATCTCATTCTCTTTGGCATCTACCAAGGTATTGATAGCGGAGACGATAAAATCTTTATCATGATAAGCCACCTCTAGTTGAATGGCTAATTCAGATATTTTCACGCTTTTTCCATAGAGACGGAACCGCCTCTAACTACTTCTGTTGGATTAAACTTTTTGATGATTTTGATAAAGTTACAGATTCTATCTGCATCATCAACTGCCATCAAGATAAGTGAATCTTCTGTCGCATTGGCTACGATACCATTATAGCCTTTGAGTATGGCATCTAAACCACTAAGGTTAGTAGATAGAGGAATCTTCACTAGTAACATCTCTTTTTCTACCACATTTTGGTTTTCGATGACTTTATAAGTAGGAATCAACTTATTTAATTGTTTGACAATTTGCTCAATAACACGTTCACTTCCCTTGGTCACGATAGTAAATCGTGAATAATCACTTTCAGGTATAGGTGCCACGGTCAATGACTCGATATTGTACCCACGTCCAGCAAAAAGTCCAGAAATTCGTGAGAGCACCGAATGTTCATTTTTTACGATAACTGATAAAACTCTTCTTACTTCTGCACTCATGACTCATCCTTGTATTCTAACAACATATTATAAAGTGTCCCACCACTTGGAACCATTGGAAGTACATTTTCCAATCTATCAACCACAACATCTATCATTGCCACAACATTTTTTTCGATTGCATCTTTTAAAGCTGCGTCAAACTCTTCTTTGGTCTCAACACGATACCCAATCCCTCCAAAACTCTCAGCTAGTTTAGCAAAATCAGGTTGCATAGAGAGATCAGTTTCGGCATATCGTTTATCATAGAAAAAAGTTTGCCATTGGCGAACCATTCCTAAGAAGTTATTGTTTAAGATGACATTGATAACGGGAATTTTACTTTCAACGGCAGTCATCAACTCTTGGATGTTCATTAGTATAGAGCCATCACCGGTGATATTGATACTCGTCTTTTCTGGCACAGCGACTTTAACACCCATGGCAGCTGGAAAACCAAATCCCATGGTACCTAAACCTCCAGAGGTAATAAACTGTCTAGGATAAGCAAAGGGATAAAACTGTGCTGCCCACATCTGATGTTGACCAACATCGGTAGAGATAAGGGCTTTTTCTCCAAGTAACTCTCCGATACGCTCAATGACCCATTGTGGTTTTAATCTCTCTGAGTCCTCTTTATAGGAGAGAGGATGTATCTCATTGTATCTGGTTAATAGTTCTCTCCATGATTCATAACGGCTTTTGTCAAAATCTTCTTTGACTAAGGCTACCATAGATTCTAAGACATTTTTTAAATCTCCAACGATTGGGTAGTCAATATCTAAAAGTTTTCCGATACTACTTGGGTCGATATCTACATGGATGATTTTGGCATGCTTGGCAAACTCATCTAATCTTCCTGTTACCCTATCATCAAAACGTGGTCCTAAGGCTATCATCAAATCCGCTTCACTCATCGCCATATTTGATGAGTAATTTCCATGCATACCGACCATCCCTTGAAGCAGTGGGTTATCATGACCGACAGCACCCCTTGCCATGAGTGTTTCAACAGCAGGGATACCTGTGATATCCATAAACTCTCTTACTAAGTTACTTGAATCAGATAAAACGATACCTCCCCCTAGATAAAGGATGGGTTTTTTAGCAACTTTAATCGCTTCTATCGCTTTTTTAATTTGCTTTGGACTCCCTTTATAGGTAGGTTTATAGGTCTCTAGTGTGATTTTATCTGGGTAGTTAAACTCACCCATTTGCGCCGTGATATCTTTAGGTATATCTACATGTACAGGACCTGGACGACCAGAACGTGCGATGTAAAATGCCTCTTTTAAGATACCTGGTAACTCTTCTATGGTTCTTACGAGATAATTATGCTTGGTACAAGAACGACTAATTCCTACAGCGTCGATTTCTTGAAATGCATCTGTCCCAATCAGTGTGATAGGTACTTGTCCTGAGATAACCACCATGGGGATTGAGTCTGTAAAAGCCGTCGCTAGTCCTGTGACCGCGTTGGTGAAACCCGGACCACTTGTGACAATAGCCACACCTACTTCACCAGTCGCTCTGGCATAGCCATCTGCAGCGTGGATAGAAGCTTGTTCGTGTCTTGTTAAGATATGTCTAAAGCCCTCTTGTTTATAAATCTCGTCATAAACATTCATAATTGCCCCACCGGGGTAACCAAAAGCGACAGTAACACCCTCTTTTTTAAGTGCTTCTATCACCATTTGTGATCCATTAAGTTCCATAACTATTTCCTATGTAAAATTGTGCATATTATACTTAAATAAGATAAATTTTGTCACTATTCTTCGATAGTGTCAAATACTTTTTTAACGATAGTTGGTTTTTGACAACACCCTTCTGCTTTGAGTGCCTCTATCAAATCTGCTACATCTAGTGAAACAGGAGTGATTTTAAATTTTTTTAGATAGATAGCATCGGCTTCTACATTATATTTTTTTTCTAGATATTGTGAGAGTGAACTTTTAAAACGTTCTTTGCCTTTAGAGGTGAAAAGGTCTTCTAGATAAAAACTAGAGATGATGATATTTAAGGCATCTGTGATTTTATAGTCATTCTCTTTTAAGTCACGTCCCTCCATGCGAAGAGAGAGTGTGACTTTTTTGAGTTTATTGCCATCTCTTGAGAAGATATCACTTTGAAAATTTGACACTTCATAGACTTCTGCTAAAGCAAAAGTCTGTATGACTATCCAAGATAGTAAAATTTTTCTTATCATGATAGACTTAGATACTCTCTTCTATCAATTTATTGATTTTACTTGAAAAAGCATGCGCATCGTCTATCTTCATGCCCTCATTGAGTTTCGCTAAATCAAGTAAAAGAGAAGCGATGTCTGGTAATTTGTTAAAATCTTTTTTCTCATTTAGTTTTGTCAATATAGCGTGATGTGGATTGATTTCTAAGATTGGTTTGATCTCTGGCATATCCATTTGACCCATCTGTTTTAACATCTGTTGCATCGTAAAATCAGGATCATTTTTATCATACACCAGACAAGATGGAGAACTTTGTAGTCTAGTGGTCACCTTGACATCTTTTACATCATCTTTTAAAAGTTCTTTGATTTTGATAGTGAGTTCTTTAAATGCTTCTTCCTCTTCTTTAAGTGCTTCTTTGTCTTCGTCCATATCAGCGTGGTTGATAGCTGAGAGAGGTAGTTCTTTGTAAGTCCCAATGTTTGGTACGATGATAGAGTCTACCTCTTCATTAAGTAAAAGTACTTCAATATCTTTGGCTTTATACCCTTCTAAGAGTGGCGAATTTTTAAGCATATTTGTATCTTCACCTACAAGGTAATATATCTCTTTTTGATCTTCTTTCATCCTATCATGATAGGTTTGTAAATCAATAAGTTCATCACTTTTAGAGGTTTTAAACATGAGTAGTTCTAGTAAAAGTTCTTTGTTCTCAAACTCTGACATAATCCCCTCTTTAAGGACACGTCCAAATGTTTTATAAAAGTCTAGATAGGCATCCGCATCTTTTACTTTGAGTTTTTTAAGTTCTGATAAAATCTTTTTTACAGAAGCTTTTTTGACTTTTGAAAGTACCACATTTTGTTGTAAAATCTCACGAGAAACGTTAAGTGGTAAATCCTCAACATCCACTATTCCTTTGATAAATCGTAAATATGTCGGTAGTAACTCTTTATCATCATCAGAGATGAAAACGCGCTTCACGTAGAGTTTGATACCAGATTCATAATCCACACGGTAGAGATCCATAGGGGCAGTTTTTGGGATATAAAAGAGTGTATTATATTCGATAGTACCCTCGGCTTTGGTGTGTATGTAAAGACGAGGATCTTCACTGTCGTGAGAGAGTGTCTGATAAAAGTCTTTATACTCTTGTTCTGTGATTTCAGATTTACTGAGTCGCCAAAGAGCAGAAGCTTTATTGATTTGTTCTACCTTACTCTCACCTTCTTCTTCTTTTTCAAAATTGATAGCAAAAGGGATATGGTTTGAGTATTTTTCGATGATTTGTTTGAGGCGATACTCTTCTAAAAATTCAACAGCATCTTCTTTCATATGGAGCACGATTGTGGTACCCTGCTCTTCTCTTTTTGCGTCAATAATTGAAAATTCATTTCCTGCAGAAGAGCTCCAGGTATGTGCTTCTTGGCTACCTGCTTTTTTACTGGTAACTTCTATCTTGTCAGCCACCATAAATGCTGCGTAAAATCCTACACCAAACTGTCCGATAAGAGAAGAGTCTTTTTTGGCATCTCCACTTAAGGCTTCAACAAAAGATTTTGTACCACTTTTCGCGATAGTACCTAGATTATTGATTAAATCCTCTTTACTCATACCGATACCATTGTCACTTATAGTGAGGAGTTTTTTCTCTTTATCCGCTGTTAGCGTGATACCTGGTTGGTAATTTAAGGCTTTAAAATCATCATCTGTGATACAAAGATAGTTGAGTTTATCTAGTGCATCTGAAGCATTTGAAACTAGTTCTCTTAAAAAGATCTCTTTATTTGAGTAGAGAGAATTTATCATAAGATTTAAGAGGTCAGACACCTCGGTTTGAAATTCGTACTTTGACATATTTTAGTCTCCTTATTTAATTTTGGAGATTTTATCAAAAAAAAATTAATGTTAAGTATCTGAGAGTAGTTTTAACTCATCATCTAATGTTTTTTGCATATTAGTACGCAGTTTTTCAAACCAGTTTTTATCTTGGCTTGGATCAATAGCATCTAAATAGACAAGTACCACTTCCCCTTTGTTGGCGACAAAGTTTTGTGAGTCAACGATAGCTCTTGTGTTGACCACTACAACAGGTTGTATTTTTAGTTTTAGTTTCTCTGCGATGAGTTTGGCACCTGATTTAAAAGGTAGAAGTGTTTTCCCATCTCCTCTTGTCCCCTCAGGAAACATAGCAATCACCCTTCCCTCTACCAATCTCTCTTTGACATCTTTAAAGAGCTTGACTAATGATTTACGTCTATCTTCACGATCGACGATAATCATTTTTGGCAGGGTGAGAATCTGTCCAAAAAATCTCATCTTGGCAATCTCTTTTTTAGCCACCCAAGCGATATTATCAGGATAGTAGCCTTCAAGCAGGATGATATCCAACATACTTTGATGGTTGATAAGCACGAGTTTTGCCTCTGGGTCAGCTTTTCCTTTTATAGTCAGTTTATACCCTATGAAAAAAGATTGTAATTTCGCCCAAATCTTTCTAAAATACCAATGATTATCATTAAATAACCACATAAAGAGTATCGTAATAGAGACGGTTATCACCATCTGAATGAGTATCAATACGGCCTTAATTTTTTGAAAGATCAGCATCTTTTATCCATCCTATTTTAGTATTTGGTAAGAGAATTTTAGTGTAACCATTTTTCTTCAGCAAGACCTTTACTTCCAACTCCTGGGCTGTTTTAAAGAAAATAGTTGAATTTTTTGTTGGTAAAATTCTAATAATCATATCTTTTTTTAGGGTAAGATTATTGGTTAATAGTTTAGTGTAAATCGTGTATATGGAAAGTACCAAAGCCAAAAACAGCAGATACCCTTTTTTATACTTTATATAAAGAAGTAAAAATAGCAAAGCCAGTGAGAGTAAAGCAATCACTTTATAAAAAAAGTATTTACTTTTTTGTGGATTTAAATCAGTTTGCGTACTGATGCTGCTGTCACTTATCACAATAGGAAACGAGATACGATTAAATTTATTTGTAGTGAGATTAAAGTATTTAAATTTTAACTCTTTTTGATAGTTTGGTAAAATAGCAAAATAGTAGATATTTTGTTCATACGCATTTTCAACTAAAGAATCTATACCCTGACGAGAAGCAAATGGGAGTATAAAGTCTTCTAAGTTTGCATTAGTAGCATTTATCTCAAGTAAGATGATGTTGGATTTGTCATCATATTTTTTCTCATGATGAGATAGGAGATTAAAGTTACTTGCTAAGACCTGTGAAAAGAGTGTACTTTCTTTTAGGGCTACAAGTTTTTGGGAATAAGATTTTAATATCTCACTGCTTTTTTTGCCTCTTGTATTGGTCGAAGTGACTTTGATACTAGGAAGGGATGATTTTAAGGATGTACGTTTGATTATATAAGTATTTGAGTAACTTTTATCCCCTATCTGTTTCCAAACTGCACCCCTGTTGAGTACTTGATACGCTTGGCCTCCAACAAAAGTAGTTGTGATATCCTTGATATTTTCTGAGGTTAAAACTGCTTTTATTTTTATAGAAAAATGTTGATTGAGATAAACTTTTTTGGGTTTTTGTAGATAAGATAAAAAGATATTCTTAGACGCTATAAAAGAGGTGTCCTCTTCTATCTCCCCCATGGAGTCATCTGCAAAGACTTTCTCTTCTATAAATTGAGGTTCCTCTGAAGAGTTATAATAATCATCTGCAGAGATAACTTCTTCTTCAACTTCTTTAAATTGTTTCTCTTTTTTTTCATCTACAACTTCAAATAGATCAGAAAAGAAACCAGCTTCTGCTTGGTTGAGCAAAAGTGTTAAAAAAAGGATGAAGTGGAAGAATTTTTTCATGCCTCAACAAATCCTTTAAGCATATTAACACCATCTTGAGAGCCTAGTAGTGTCTCCATGGCACGTTCAGGATGTGGCATCAAACCAAAAACATTTTTATCTTTGTTACAGATACCGGCAATGGCTTCTTTGGAGCCGTTTGGATTTAAGCGTTGCCCATTTTCATCACTATAGGTTAAGAGGATTTGATTGTTTTCATGTAGCTCCTGCAATCCCGCATCATCTAGATAATAGTTTCCTTCCGCATGTGCGATAGGAATATTGAGGATATCACCTTTAGAGAAAAGTTTCAAAAAGGTATTATCGCTATTTTCTACTTTTAAGTGATGATGTTTAGAGATAAAATGAACACTCTCATTTCTCTTCATTGCTCCAGGTAGTAATCCTGCTTCTAAAAGGATTTGAAAACCGTTACAGATACCTAAAACTTTCCCACCACTGTTGGCATATTTAATGACTTCTGCGATGATAGGAGAAAAGCGTGCAATTGAACCAGAACGCAAGGCATCTCCATAAGAGAAACCTCCTGGTAAGACGACTAAGTCCAAATCCTCTGGTAGTTTGTCTGCTTTATGCCATATAAATTCTACTTCAGAGCCCAACATCTCATAAGCATACTTGGTGTCATACTCGCAATTTGTTCCTGGGAAAACAACTACAGCTGTTTTCATTTTACTATCTCAACATCATAATCTTCAATAACTGTGTTTGCCAGTAACTCTTCACACATCATTTCAACCTCTTTTTTTGCCTTTTCTTCATCATCACCTTGAAGTTCCAAAACGATCTGTTTTCCGATTCTCACATCAGAAACATCATTAAATTTTAGTGCCGTTAGTGCATGATGCACCGCCTTTCCTTGTGGGTCTAGTACGCCACTTTTTAGGGCTATATTGACTATCGCTTTCATTTTATTTTTCCTCTAAAATTCTTTTTAATACTTCTTCATACGCCATTTTAACATTACCTAAATCTTGTCTAAATCTATCTTTATCTAGTTTTTCATTGGTATCCATATCCCAAAAACGACAGCTATCAGGAGAGATTTCATCACTTAAAAGGATTTCTCCATTTTCATCGATACCAAACTCTACTTTAAAATCCACGAGATTGAGACGACGCGCAGCAAAAAACGCTTTTAAAATATCGTTGATTTTACGACCTTTTTCTCGCAAAATATCAAGCTTTTTTACATCATCTACGAGATTAAGGATAAGACAGTGCTCATTATTGATGATTGGATCATCTAAATCATCATCTTTGAGATAAAATTCTACTAAGGTAAAAGGTAGAACCGTACCATCTTTGATGCCAAGTCTTTTAGAAAGTGAACCTGTCGCCACATTTCTCACTACTACCTCTATCATGATAATGTCTACTTTTCTAACGAGTTGATGGGTATCATCCAAAGTTTTTACAAGGTGTGTTTTGAGACCTTGCGCTTCTAGGAGGGCAAAAAGTTCGGTGCTTATTTTACAGTTAAGGGCACCTTTACCACTTTCACTTCCTTTTTTTTCAGCGTTAAAGGCTGTCAAATCATCTTTAAATTCCGTGATTAAAAGATTTGGGTCATCCGTAGTAAAAAGTCTTTTTGCTTTCCCCTCATAGAGTAGTTCATTTTTTTGCATATATTTCCCTTTGTATTATTTTTGTGTTATTTTTAATATCTTTAAACTATCAAGTGCTGTTTTAAGCTGGATATCTTTTAAAATATCATCTTTTGTTATGATTTTCTTCTTTCTTTTATCTTCATCTTCTTTCTTCACTTCTTTTCCACTTATCTTATTAAGTTCACCTTCTAAATGCTTTTTCAAATCCGCTTCTTTGATAGAAAATTCATTTTTCTCAGCTGGTACCTCACCAGGAAATACTTCGATATCAGGTACTACACCTTTAGCTTGAATCGTACGTCCACTTGGAAGGTAATATCTCGCAATGGTGAGTCTTAATGCTTCTTCGTTTCCGATAGGTAAGATGACTTGCACAGATCCCTTGCCAAATGTTTTTTCGCCTATAAGTATAGCACGTTTATGATCTTGTAAGGCCCCTGAAACGATTTCACTCGCTGAGGCTGATCCCCCATTGACCAAGACAACAAGAGGAATTTTTTTATGTGTACCTGCTGGAGTAGCATTATATATTTGGTTTTCACTTTCAACACGTCCTTTTTGGCTCACGATGACACCATTATCTACAAAAAGGTCGGTTAAGCCTACGGCTTGGTTGAGAAGTCCACCAGGGTTATTTCTCAAATCCAAAATCAAACCATCTGCTTCAGGATGTTTTTTCAGGGCTTTTTGTACTCCATCAACCACTTTTTTATCAAAGCTTGTGACCCTCACATATAACGTTTTACTACCTTCAATGGTTTTTGTATAGACAGAGTCTATCTTGATGATATCTCTTATGATGTCTATATTGAGAGGCTTTGGTTCTTTTTTACGAACCACAGTAAGCGTAATTTTAGTCTTTGGTTTACCTCTCATGATATTAACCGCTTCATCTATCGTTAAGTTGAGAGATGATTTATCATTGATTTTGAGGATGATATCCCCTGCTTTGATACCTGCTGCATCAGCGGGCGTACCTTCTATAGGTGAGATAACGGTTAGGGCACCATCTCTCATACCTACTGTGATACCTAAACCACCAAATTCTCCATTGGTTTGGATTTGCATGTCTTTATATTTCTTCATATTCATAAATGAAGAGTGCGCATCAAGGTTGGCTAAGAGCCCCTCAAGTGATTTGTCCACGATATCGGTGATATTTTCATCATCAACATAGTACTGTTCTACGGTTTGTATGACTTTAGTATATTTTGCTAAGGCAGAGAGTCTATCTTGCGCCATATTGTACTTGGGTGCTGATTGCGATTTTGCCATCACGTTAGATGTTGTAAAGAGTGACGCGGCTAAAAAAGTTGAAATAAACCCCAAAGTAATAAATCTTTTTTGTTTCATAATTTCTATATTCCTTGACTTGTATTTACTATCAATTGTAGTTAAAAATCTCTCAAAAGCGTTAATATAAGCTTAAAAAGCTATAAAAACTTTACTCTAGTGTAGATTCTTAACATTTCTTAAGCTTAAATCGTTATTTCTTTGATATCAGCCACTTCTCTAAAACTAAGGTAGATAGATAAAATAAGATTTTTTCTATTTTCTTTTAGTTTCTTATCCTCTACATTGACCATCACAGAGTCAAAAAATGCATCTATCTCAGGTTTAAGTGAAAAGAGCATCGTTAATCTATCATAATAGTCATCACTTGTCTCTTTTTGCATCGGTTTAAAACGTGCATAAAGCACCTTTTCAGCCTCTTGGCTTAGCAGTGACTCCTCTATCATGATAGAAGCGTTTATGTCCATATCTTTGATGATATTGGCAACACGTTTAAAGGTAGAACTATAGGATTTAAAATCATTTTCTGAAACTATCTTATCCAAGGCTTCTATCTTCTTTGCGATTTGTACGATATCACGTTCACCTGTTTGAAGGACTGCGTGAATGATAGAGCTATTGACATCAAAGTATTGGTTGATACGCTCTAGAAAAAAGTTTTCTATTTGTGCCACGTCTATATTCTCATATCCTAGTGATAGAGTTGTCAACTCTTCTTTGATATCAAAGGCAAAATTTTGCTCTATGACTATTTTGATAATCCCAATCGTCGCGCGTCTCAGGGCAAAAGGATCTTTTGTGCCTGTGGGGATTTGTCCTAGTGAAAAAAGTGTGAGAATGGAATCAAGTTTATAACTCATTGCCACCACCGCTGAAAAATCACTACTTGGCATAGCTGAATCTTCACCCAAAGGTAGATACTGCTCTTTAAGTGCCATCACTAAATCTTCTTCTTCACCTGCTGCCTTGGCATAGTAGTATCCCATCAGACCTTGCAATTCAGTAAATTCATAGACCATATCACTTAAGAGATCAGCCTTGGCAAGAAGGACTGACTTTTCTAATAAATCTTGATCTGTTATCTTGTATTTTTGCGCCAATATTTTGGCTATTTTCGCTTCTCTAAGAGTCTTATCATAGACGGAGCCAGCCCCATGCATAAAGGTGATATTTTTTAATCCTTCAGTTTGTAGTCCAGTTTTTAAATCATTTTCAAAAAAGAAGAGTCCATCAGAGAGTCTAGCATGCAAAACTTTTTCATTTCCTTTGACTATCTGTCCATAATCATCTGTGATTGCATTGGATACGACGATAAAATGATTGCTCAGTTTGCCCTCTTTAAAGACAGCAAAATAGCGCTGATGTTCTTTCATAGAAGTGATGATCACTTCAGGAGGTAGCTTTAAAAAAGCTTTATCAAAATTTCCTATAAGTGCGTGAGGGTTTTCGGTGATGGCAACGATTTCAGCTAGTAGCTCAGGGTCTACTTCTATATCACAGCCCTCTTCTTGTTCAATCTTTTTAAATTGTGCAAGAATGATTTTTTCTCGCTCTTTAGCATATAAAATTACCCCTGCTTTATCTAATTTACAGAAAAAATCTCCTGTGCTTGTATAGGTAAAAGGTGCATAAGAGAGAGTACGATGACCATAGCTACGGTTGCTGCTCTCTACGCCATAAAGTTTCATATCAATCACTTGTTGATCTAACATACAACCAATCCAACGAATTGGTCTGATAAAACTTTTCTCCTCATTACCCCAGCGCATGGATTTACCAAAGTGTAAACTTTCTAGTAGTTTTTCAATCATCTCAGCCAAAAGAGAAGCACTCTTTAGACCTAATTCTTCTTTTTGATAATAGAGTACTTCTTTGCCGTTTTTTTCGCTTTTTCCTATTTGTGAGATATCTACCCCACATTTTTTTGCAAAACCAAGTGCCGCGCCTGTAGGCTCACCATCTTTATAAGCGATTTCAAGGGGTGCACCGAAAAGTTCAAGGGTACTGTCTTCTTGTTTGAGGGGAAATTCTCTATGCCAAAAAACGACTCTTCTAGGGGTGTAGAAAAATTCAAAATCAGCATCAAGCGCATAAGTATCTAAAATAGTTTGCCATTTTTTCGCGATATACGGTAACTCTTTTAAAAAAGGTATAGCCGGTAACTCTTCTACACCTATCTCAATCAATAGTGGTTTTTTCATCCAAAGTCCCTCTTAAAATATTGAAGGGATTTTATCTAAACTTAGGTTAGAGGTGTCTATTTTTTTCGATTACGATTTTTTTCTTGGGATTGGAGCATAAATCCACGCACCATAACTATCATAAAGAGTACAAAAGCACTTATCATGATAAAGTCAATTACTTCTCTCATAAAACTTCCTTATTTTTGAGAGAAGTGTACTATATTTTAGTCAAAAACAAGGTCAAAGGCGGATTTTGCACTTTTTAATTCAAGGGAGATAGAAAAATTTTGTATTCTTTTTTGTATCAACTCTCTACCAAAGTCTGGCACGGTATTTAAGATAAGGAAGTTAATCTCTTTTTTTCTTTTATTGACAAATATATTGTCATATTCTCTGACAATTTTTTGGATATTGTAGGATTCTATATCGGCATCAGCATCATAGCCATAGGTAAAGAGTGAGAAAAATATCTTCTTTTCCATCAAAGTATTTATCTTTTCTTCAAAAATATTTTTGTTATTGACGATGATTTCATTCTCATCATCTAAGGCTAACAATCTTCTTGAATAAAAACTATTTTTAAGATACATTTCGATTGACATCACAAAGTCTTCCATTAGGAAATCTTTTTTAAAGAGTTTATCTACCCCATCAAGATTTGCCATCAAAAGATCTTTTTGTCGTAAATATTCTTGGCTTGTGATTTCAAAAAACTTTACAGGGAGTTTCTCTTTTTTAATGGTCTGTAAAATTCTCTTTTTAAGTGCATCATCTTCTTTGTTGTAGATAACGATATCCATCTCGGCTATGATAGACATCTCATCTTCAGGTAAGAGGTCAATTGTATAATAATCAACATCAGCAGAACTTGAAAAGATATAATAGTGTAATTTTTTCTGCTCATCGTTCTCACTCATAAGCATCACTTGAATCTTTGCATTATTATCATGTAGATTATTACTTTTAATGCATCTCTCTTCCAATAGTTCTTCTTGTAGTGCATGTAATGAAGGCATGGTTGTCTCCTTGTTATTTTGATTTTTAAAATCAAGTATGGTTGAATTTTTCTGCATTGCTTTATGCAAATAGGCATGTTTTTCGCTTTTAGAATTGTAAATATAGATAATCTTTTTATTATATTTTTCTACTATATTCTTGAACATTTCTAAGGTTTCTTCAAATTTTTTATAAGTAGTGAAATCTAAAAAATAATCAATACGATCAACATAGATTAAAGTACCCTCAAAGTTTGCTATACGTTCTTCAAACTCTATAAAGAAATCATTTTCACATTTTGAAAACGTTTTTTTTAAAAAGATAAATTCTACACGTTCTTGATAATCTTGATAAATTTTGGAGTGAATTTTCAGGTGATTTAATTCACTTTTTACCAATAGATAGTTTTGAGAAGAGTAAAATAATATATGACTGTTTTTCTCTTCTAAAAGGGCTAGAGAGAGAAATGAGAGAGAGCATACATCTAAACAATCAATGGCGATGCTACTATCTAGAAATATCGTTTTACTTTTCATTTTTTTCCTACTAAAAATCAGTTAAATATATATCGACAAGAAATAGAAAAGATTTACATTAAAAGTAAGAAAAGTGAAAGATATTGTGAAAGGTGTTAATTTGTCTTGTGTAGTTGAATGATTTTGGAGTTTTCATTGTCTATTTTTAAGAGGTTTATAAAGCCTCTTTTATAGACGCCAGAGTCAAGTCCTATCTTGTCAGAGCGCATAAAAGGCTTGGAAAATGGGGTATGACCAAAAATAACAGTATAGGGGAGCTTTTTTTCACTAAAGAGAAACTTGTCCCTTATCCAGTAAATTAAACCATCTTCTGCCTGTTTATTTAAATCTTTTTCATCAGGGTCTATGCCCGCATGAATGAAAAGATAGTCATATTTTTTATCAAAGTGATACGCCTGTAAATTGTTCAAAAAAAGTAAGAAATCATCATAAAAGGCTTTATCTTTTTCAAAAAAATGGTTGAGACAATCTACAGCATCTTTAAAAAATTTAAATTGCCCATAGGCATAAGTCTCATCACTTAGATAATAATCTTCGTAAAAAACTTCATGATTGCCACGTAAAAAGATAATTTTCCGTTCATGTGCAGTGGCCCACTTTTGTAGGGCTATTAAATCTTTCAGTACCAGATAGGAACCAAGATCTTTAAATTCTATACCATCAAGCTTTCCACTTTCTCCCCTGTCCATATAATCACCTAAAAAAATGATAGTGCGTGTCTCTTCTATCTCTTCTTTGATGAATATTTCTACTTGTTTGTAGATGGAGTGTATCCCATGCAAGTCAGGGACGATTAAGTACTGGTGTCCACTCTCACCTTCTGTTTTTGTTGTACTAGAGAAATAAGACTTTATCTGAGATAACATGATACTCCTCTACGCTTTTTTGCATATTATAGCACCAAGTGGACAATTTAGTGAAGTACTTACCACCTTACACTTTATTTTTAGAAGAAAATAGAGAGGATGTGTGGTGTTTGTACTCAGACACTCATAATTTCCCATCCCTTTAGAAATAATACAATCGGCACTATCAAATATCTCTTTTGCCTCTTTGGACATAGCATGGTAGACAAGCCCAGGAGTAGAGACACCAGAGTCCACTACGTTTGCCAAGGTATGTAAAATATCACCTTGCATATCCAAAAGCGTCAAATCATTGATGATAGGATTGCCTCTAACAAAATAGTAAAATTCACAATGTGTAAAATGCTTTTTCAGATAATCTATATAAATAGCATCAAAAATATTTTCTCCAGCATTGTCTGCTAAATAAACGACTCTTTTAGCCTTACTTAGTTGCTTAAAAAGTGCCTTGCTATCATCAATGGCAAAGCTACTCTCCAAGACTTTATCTACCTCTTCATCCAAGTCATACATCACTTCAGACGCCAAGTCGATGACATTGCCAACGACGGCTATCTTGGTAGCCGTGAGAAATTTATCTACACTGTTTGCCAATATCTCTTCACATTTTGGTTTTAAGCAAAGGGCTTTTTCTATAGAGAGTCTTTTGATATCTGCGTAAATATCCTCTGTACCTAAAAGCTTTGCCATATCTTCATAGAGTGGCGTGGCGTTGCTAGGAGGTGTTTTATCAAGTGAAAATGTAGGGAGGTGTGAAGCAGCTAAATCAAGAATCTCTTTGCTCTTTTCATCATCCAGTTCAAGCACTTTAGTGACCCGAAGTGCTTGATTAAAGATGCAAGAGATACAATCAGGTGAGATATTCACCTACTTTTTTGCTCCCTTTTTAAGTGAATCTGCGATGAGAAATGAGAGTTCAAGTGCTTGTGAAGCGTTGAGGCGAGGATCACAATGCGTGTGGTAACGAGATGCCAGATTCTCTTCAGTGATGGCTTGTGCCCCACCGATACACTCAGTGACGTCTTTACCTGTCATTTCAAGATGTACACCACCTGCTACAGTTCCTTCACTTGCATGAATATCCATGAAGTTAGTCACTTCTCTTAAGATATCATCAAATGGTCTAGTCTTATAGTTGTTACTCGCTTTGATGGTGTTACCATGCATCGGATCACATGACCAAAGGATTTTTTTACCCTCTTTTTCTACCGCGCGAATCAATGCAGGTAAGTGATCACCCACCTTATCTGCACCCATTCTCACAATGATATTTAATTTCCCCGCTTCATTTTCTGGGTTAATGGCTTCGATAAGTTGCAGTAAATCCTCTGTTGTGGTTGTTGGCCCAGCTTTGATACCCACTGGATTTTCAACTCCCCGTAAAAACTCAACATGGGCACCATCTAACTGTCTTGTTCTATCCCCAATCCAAAGCATATGGGCTGAACAGTCATAGTAGTTTCCTGAGATACTATCTGCACGTGTAAGTGCCTCTTCATAGTTTAACAAGAGTGCTTCGTGCGAGGTATAGAGTACCGTTTGATTAAGGGAAGGCATCGTTTGTGAATTGATGCCGATAGCTTCCATAAAATCTAAGGCTTTTTCTATGTCATTGGTCAATGTCTGGTATCTTTCATTGGTCTTAGAACCCTTCGCAAAGTCTAAGTTCCACTGGTGTACGCGTCGTAAATCCGCATATCCACCACGCGCAAAGGCACGGATGAGATTTTGAGTTGCGGCTGATTGGTTATAGGCTGAGAGCATTCTATAAGGGTCAGGTTCTCTTCCCTCTTTGGTAAAAGCGATATCGTTGATAATATCCCCTCTATAACTTGGCATCTTCACCCCATCTATCTCTTCAAAGTCAGAAGATCTTGGTTTCGCAAATTGTCCAGCGATGCGCCCTACTTTGACAACAGGTTTTCCACCAGCAAAAGTGAGTGCCACAGACATTTGTAAAAATACTTTGAAAAAATCTCTAATATTATCTGCATTAAATTCACCAAAACTCTCTGCACAATCACCACCTTGTAGTAAAAATGCCTTTCCTTCTGTCACATCTGCTAACTGCTTTTTCAGGCTTCTTACCTCTTCTGCAAATACTAATGGTGGATATTTTTGAAGTTTGGCTTCAACCTCTTTTAAAAGTGCTTGATCTGTATAGGTCGGTTGTTGGAGGATTGGTTTTTCTCTCCAGCTTTTAATATTCCAGTTACTCATGTCTCTTGCCTTAAAATAATTTGCGTTATTATAGTGTGTATTTGATTTAAAATCAAATTGATACTATAATGTCAATAAAAAAAGTGAGAAAAGTAGATGATAGATATATTTTCAGTCGTGTTAGTCGGGTCAGTTGTGACTTATTTCATGTATCAAAATATCAATAAGGTAACAAAAGCAATAGATATTAAAACAAAAGATAATTCCCCAAGATTCGCCATGTTTTCAGTCAAGATACAAGAGTATATCAGGGCACTTAAGAAAGATTTAGATGAAGATGTTGAGAGTTCAAATCCTCGCTTTTTTAGAAATGAGCATTGCGATGATAAAAGTGTCACGAGAGAATTAAATGACTTGATTAGAAAAGCGTCTTTTTATGAAACGGTGTTAGCAAAAAATAAAACACAGCGTGAAGCAGAGGCTGATTTTGTAGAAATTTTAGAGCGTTTAGAGCGCGTTGTTGCACAAAACTGTGTTAACGGCAGCCAAGAAGCGGAAAAATTAAAAGAAGAGATATTTAACGAGTATCAAAAAATATTAGGCTAAAAGATGCGTAAAGTGCCCTTGGTTGATACCGATATCATCGAGTTTTCAACACTTCAATCTCCTTGTGTCTACATAAAAGGCAAGCAGATGAAGATGGCATATAAGTATATCAAGGAGTGTTCTCTCTCCCTCTCTACTAAGTTAATTCAACGGGGCTGGAGACGTTTTGGTCACTACTACTCTGCCCCAGTTTGTGAAGCATGTGATGCTTGTCAAAGCATGCGTATCTCTGTCAATGAATTTGTTTTTTCTAAATCTATCAGACGGATTATGAAGAAAAATGCTAACACACGCGTCTTGGTTCGAAAACCTAGTATCTCTCCTGATCATCTGGCTTTATATGAAAAATACCACCGCTATATGCAAGAGAAAAAAGGTTGGGAATATTACCCCGTCAATGCAGAATCCTACGCGGATCTCTATGGTAAAGGGCACTCCTCTTATGGATATGAGATACTCTATATCAGAGATGAAAAGCTCATCGGTGTGGATTTGGTGGATTTTTTAGAAGATGGCGTTTCGGCTATCTATTTTTACTATGATCCTGATTATATGTATCTCTCTTTAGGGAAGTTTTCACTTTATAAGCAGATAGAGATGGCGAAAGAGCGGCAATTAGCGTGGATTTACCTAGGCTATTATGTCAAAGAGTGCGACAGTTTAAATTATAAAGCTGCCTACAAACCCCACCAAATTCTAAAAAACAACCCTAGTTTGAAAGAGCAAGCTATTTGGGAGTAGTTAGGTTTTAAGTGTGATTGTAAAACAAGCTCCTTTGTCTTTATTGCTGACGTTGAATAGACCCTCATGATGTTTTTCAATGATAGTTTTTGACATATACAGCCCCAATCCTGTACCATTTTTTTCATCTTTAGTAGAAAAATAGGGATCAAATATCTTTGACAATAAATCTTCTTTGATACCGCCACCATTGTCTGATATCTCTATCATGATACCTTCCTTCGTGTCAGAAGTTTCTATCATGATAAGGGGATTTTGTATCTTTTTTTCTTTAAAATTATCTTGGGCATTTTTAAAGATATTTAAAAATACTTGCATCATTTCTCCCTCTGCCATCAATATAGACTTACTATCATGATAGGATTCTTCTATCATGATACCTTGTGATGTCATAGAGGTTTTGATGATATCTAGTGATTTACGGATGGGGTCTTGGATAGAGCATATTTTTTTCTCTTTGTTAGGATTCTAAAAATTTCTAAAGTCGTCTATCGTGGTAGAAAGACCTTGTACATAGTTGTCAATATTCTCTAACTTCTCTTGCATAAATGTTTCGCAAGCACTAACTCCCTCTTTAGATGTCAAGTCAAATTTTCCACTCATAAGCTTAAGTTGCATATTGATAACTGTTGAAGAGATGGTACCAAGAGGCTGTCTCCATTGGTGGGCAATCATACTTATCATCTCTCCCATCTGTGCTAGTCGTGACTGTTGGAGTAGATGATTATCTTGTGCTCTTAATTTTTCTACATGCTGACAAGCTATGAGAGAGTTTGCAAATTTTTGATTGATAGGTCTTAGTGCTTTTTGTACGATAGTATCGATGGGATTTGTATGTCTTATAAGCATCAAGTATCCAAATTCTTCTAAAGCGTAGAGATAATAATAACGCTCATTTTTTTCAACAATAAAAGGTAATGATTTTTGAAAATAAGATTGCTCAATATATTTTAAATCCGTGGATATCGTATCTAGTATAGCCACTACCTCTTTATCTGATTTTAATATTTTAGGTTTGGCGCTATGAAAGATAAAAGAGTCTTTGATCTTTTCAAAGAGGATAACGCCTGCTAAATCCAACTGTTGTACATAACTTAAGAGTGCATCATCGACTGTTTTTTTGAGTTCAAAGGAGGTGCCTATATGTAACAATATCTCCAACATGGCACTATTTAAAAAGGTATTATTCATGAGAAACGCTCCATGTTGGCAAGGACAGAGGTTTTATTGTAAAACTCTAAGTAGTGTTTTTTATTGTTTGCTATTTCTCCTAGGGATAAGGCACCAATCAAGATGCCCCCTTCTTCATACACTGCCTCTAACTCTTGATGAAAAAGTGATTCCATAAATAAAACACGCGAAATACAATCGATAAAAAGGCTAAAGTGTTTTCCTTCAAAATAGGCATCATCTTTTGCTTCTTTGGCTGCTGCAACTAGGGATTCATTGCTGCCATGAAGGATGGAGACAAATGAGTTGACAGCGACATCCCCAACACAAACCAAGCTGTTGTCTTCTATCATGATAGGGTCTCTTACGACCATCTCCGCTGAAAGTTTATTGATTCCTAAGGGGTAGGCTTTTGCAATTTCAAAGAAGTTTTGATCCGTTATCTTTTGTTTGGAAAGGGATTCGACCACTTCTTTATAGACTTCAAATGCTGGTTTATAGTCTAGTTCTATGATTTTATTTGCTTTTGATTGCGTGACATTAAACGGGTCAGATACACTCTCCCAACCATGTTTCACACCTATAGCACTCTGGCGCTTTGTGGTGGCCAAGATGGCCGCATCTTTTAAAAGACCCTTGTTGCTAAAGAGACAAGGTTTTTGTTCAAAGGATAAAGACCCTGCACCACCACCTATATAGTTTATACTAAGACCATAATTTTCAAAAAGAGCCAAGATCAAATCATTGATATGTTGACTTAAGCCATCCACAAAAACAAACATACTATTGACAGTATCATCGAGTTCGCCAAATGTTGCTTCAATTTTCTCATCTATTATCTCTAAAGTGGCATGTGAAAGATTATCAATGACTGATATCTCTAAGGTTTCATTAAGGGAAACGACTAAAGTACCTATCTTATAGTTTTTATTTTTATAGATGATTTGGGGGAATATTCCTCCAATGATTGGGATAGAGAAGCTAGATAAAATGGCACTCAGTGCATCACTATCATGGTGGTTCTCATCACAAGATAAAATCAAAATAGATTGTGCCTTTTGCACAGATTTTTCTATCAGTGATTTAAAATCTTCTAAACTATCATTTTGTATAAATTCTACATCCATACTACTTCTCCCTGTCCCTTATATAGATAACAAATTCTGCCCCATTGTATCTATTATTGACACTTAGTTTACCATCATGATGCTCTTGGATGATAATTTTTGACATATAAAGTCCCAAACCTGTTCCATTTTTTTTATTTTTTGTTGAAAAGTAAGGGTCAAAGACCTGTGCTATGTACGCCTCAGGAATACCCCCACCATTATCAGATATGTATACTTCTACGCCATCACTTGTATCCACACTTGTGATAAATATCTTAGGATTTATGCTGCCTTTTTCTTTAAAGTTATCTTGAGCATTTTTAAATATATTCAAAAATACTTGCATTAATTCACCTTCTGCCATGGAAAATGATCTTGTGCTTTCGTACTTTTCAAGCACTTCAATCCCCGTTGAACGCAGTGAAGATTTGATGATATCTAATGCTTTATGTATAGGTGCATTGATAGTGCCTACTGTGCTCTCTTTGTTGGGATTATAAAAATTTCTAAAATCATCAATCGTCGTAGAAAGGTTTTGTACATAGCTATCGATATTTCCTAATTTTTTGTCTAAAAATTTCTTGCAATCCTGGGCACCCTCTTTGGTCTCTAAATCATATTTATCCATAGACATTTTTACTTCGATATTTGAAACTGTGGCAGCAATGGAGCCTAGAGGCTGTCTCCATTGGTGGGCTATCATAGAGAGTAGTTCACCCATCTGTGCCATACGAGATTGTTGAAAAAGTTTTTGGTCTTTGGCGCGGTTTTTTGCAATCTCATCTTGGACCCTATCTTCCAATGTATGATTAGCACGTTCTAGGGCAAGTGATGTTTCAAAAACAAGCTTAGAAAGTTTTGAATGATAACGGGCATAGAGAAAAGAGGTGCTTAAAATCAAACTCAACAGTATAAGAACAAAAAATATTGTTTTATCCTGATTTTCTTCTAATAATAGACTTAATTTACTCTGCCTTACCTCGATATCAATAATTCCACGTAAATCACCCAATTGGTAGTCATAAGCAGCACTATAGTTCTCATTGATGATTTGAGGAGCATCTTCTCTTTTGCCATGACAGCTAAGACACTTTTGGCTGATATAGAGCGGTTGAGAATAGTAGTGTTTTTCCCCAATAGTTTGAAAAAAAGATTTTTTATCTTTATGTGCTACAAAATATTTTATCACTTCTAGTTGTCTCTTATTCGCCAAATTTTCTGGGTTTCTTGGTCTGTCAGAAACGGTGGCAATTTTGGACTTTGTATTTAGTTCAGAAAATATTTTTGCAATTTCATTGGTTGTTTTGACTGGTAAAAAGTCAATATTTGAGACATTTAATGTGGCATGGTTTCTGATAAAGATATCTTGATATGTATTTCTAAAAGCAACTAAAAAATCTGCAATTGATTCTGCCTCATACTGTATAGAGAGCTCTTTTATCTTTTGGGTTGCTTTATGATCATAGGTGAGCTTGATAGCAAATATGCCTATCATGATAAGGGCAAATATCACAAATAGTTTATAATGTTTATTCATTGCATCAGCCTTTTAAAGTGATGCTAAAAGTAACACCTGTATCATTGTTTTTTACAGAAAGTTTTCCATCATGGTGCTCTTGGATGATAGTTTTAGACATATACAGCCCTAAACCCGTCCCATTTTTTTCATCTTTTGTGGAGAAATAAGGGTCAAATATCTTTGTGATGATAGCATCAGGGATGCCCCCACCATTGTCAGATATGGATACTTCAATACCACTAAGCGTATCTTTTGTTTCTATCATGAGAGAAGCATTAGCTATCTGCTTCTCTTTAAAATTATCTTGTGCATTTTTGATGATATTTAAAAAGACTTGCATCAGCTCAGAATCATAAATCTCTAGTGTTTTTTGACTCTTAAAGTGTGTGATTATCTCTACACCATTGGCTTTTGCGCTAGCTTCAATGATGGAGAGGGACTTTTGTATAGGTACATTGATGCTGAGTAACTTTTTCTCTTTATTTGGTTTATAAAAATTTCTAAAGTCATCAATAGTTGTTGAGAGACTTTCTACATATGTTTCTATATTTGTAAGTTGTTCATCAAGATATACCGCACACTCTTTTTGTCCCTCTTTGTTATCTAGGTTATAACTTTCAAACATCATTTTCATCTTTAAGTCAATACTAGTAGCAGCAATGGCACCCAAAGGTTGTCTCCACTGGTGTGCTATCATGCTTATCATCTCTCCCATTTGTGCCATGCGGGATTGTTGTAGTAACTGTTTATCTTTCCCTCTATTTTTATTAACTTCCTCTTGTACTCTCTTCTCTAAGCTACTATTTATCTGTAATATCTCTGCTTCTAACTCTTTTCTTGTTTGTATATCTCTCCAAACTACATGGATTAAATCTTTATGATTTAGATACACTTTAGTGAGTACGATTTCAGCCCAAAAATTTTCTCCATTTTTTCGTGTATGCATCCATTCAAAATTATTTGAACCTGTTTCAATCGCGATATGCATCATCTCATTGGCTTTTTCTAACGAGGCTCTTCCATCTGGTTGAAACTCTGGACTTAAGTCGGAGGGGTGCAAATCTAAGACTTTCTCTCGTGATGGGTATCCCAGCATCTTTACGATAGATTCATTACAATCTACAAACTTTCCATCCTCTATAATAAACACCCCATCGCTTGATTTTTGATAAATTGTCTCAAAAGTCTCTTTTTGTGCTTGGATTTCATTTTTTAGCGTACTCTGCATTATCAAAAAATATGAGACAATAAAGAGTAAAGTCAAAAATCCTGCGATAAGTTGCCATACCACAGTATAATCAATCACTTTTTGGCTGGTAGCACTCACCCAGTTATCATAAATCTCTTTTTTTTCTTTTTCCGTGATAGTTAGCAAGGCTTTATTGATGATAGCGAGTAACTCAGAATCTGTTTTTTGGATAAGATAATGATGCTTAAATTTAAAAGTTGTTAAACCAGATATCTTTAAATCATCCAAATGTAGTGCAGAGATATAGTGCAAAGCAGGTGCTATATGTCCTACATATGCATCAGCTTCACCACTTTTAACTAAAAGTAGTGCTTCTTGTATGCTTTTAGTGGTCATAATCTTGATATCTGGATAATGTTTTTTTATAAACTGATGACTAGTATAGTTTTCAGGAACGGCGATAGTTTTATTCGTGAATAGATCAAGATTTTCTATGTATTTATAGGTAGCATCTGTTACGATTACCATCGGATGTTGGGCATAGGTATCAGAAAATAATCCTAAGTTTTTCTCTTTTAGACTTGAATCAACACCGGGGATGATATCAATCTTCTTCTCTTTAAATTGCCTTAAAACATCATCCCAAGAGTGAGAGGGTTTAAAGACAAATGTTAATCCTGTTTTTTTAGATACAAGGTCTAGGTAATCTCCCATAATACCATGCATATTGCCATTTTTTATAACGGATGAGGGGTTCCAGTTGACTTCACTATAGGTAAGGACGGGATGTGCATCTATCCATTGCTGCTGTTTTAGTGTGAAGGTCAATTTCTTTTTGGCATTATCGTGATAGATAAATGTATCTACATCTATCTTTTTTTCAACATAACCAAATAGATTAAAAATATCATAGATGCGTTGTATCTTATGGCCATCAATATGCCCCAAATCTAGATCATTAAAGTAGGCTAATTGTTTGAGTGCATGGGCTTCATAAAGTAACGCTTCTTTGGATTTACCTTGGCTATTGTATTTGGCGGATTCGCATACCAAGCGAATACCCTAACTAAAAATTGATTGTGTATTTAAGTCCAACAAGACTAAGATACCCAAAAACAATCAACTACTAAAGTTAAGGGGTAAAAATGTCATATAAACATCTCAG
>JAJRSK010000021.1 GCA_024278835.1 Campylobacterales bacterium
GATTATTTGACACCTAATGAAGCTTATTATAAAGGTGCTAACAATATGAGCTATAATGTTAAAGAAGTGTTACTAGAAGTAGCATAGATGAGTGGAATAAAAAGAAATTTAGATTTAGTATTGACAAATGGGGACATTATAGAAGAACCCGATGAAAAATCATCGGGTTTGTAGGCTTATCGACGACCTTTACCTTGACCGCCTGCACCATTTTGCTTCATCTTCATGCTACCTGCACCTGACCCATCTCTGAGTCTTTGTTGGATACCTTGACCTTGCTGGTTTCCACCTCTATGCATCTTACCTTTTCCTGAGCCATTTCCCTGTTTTTGTCCCATACCCATACCTTTTCTTCGCTCAGCCTGGTACTGTGCTCTCTCCTCCGGTGTCATCGCTTGCATTCTGCTTTGCATCTCTGCTTTGAAGGCATCTCTCTCTTCAACAGCTATCGTACCTCTGAGGGAATTTAACTCTTCCATGCTCATTTGTGAATAATCGGCTGCCATAAGGCTTATGGCTACTACACTCACACTTACTAATACTTTTTTCATTTTAAATCCTTTAGATTTTGATTTCTAAAAAGTCAAAATAAACTTTAAAGATGGTGAAAGTATAGGGGATATTTGTTACTTAGATGTTACTTTATTCTATTCACACCATTGTAATAAATGTAACTGTAAGCTACTTTTATATCCATTTAAATTTAATTATTATATAATTACTAGATATCTAAAAAGGCTTATTTTGTATAGATGGAATGAAGATAAAAATGCATTATTAAAATCTACGAGAGGATTTAGCTTTAACGATGTTTTGGAAGAGATGTCACAAAATGGCGTGATGGACAACTACAAGCATCCAAATAGTGAAAAATATCCAAACCAATATATCTATATCATTTCTCTTGGTGGATATGTACACTATATACCTTATACGACTGACGGTGATGATATATTTTTAAAAAATATCATTCCAAGTCGGAAATTAAATAAAAAGTACAAAGGATAAACTATGCCTTACGATAAAGAAGAGTTAGAAATCATCGATGCTATTGCAAGCAACAAACTAGAATCAGTTCCATTTGATAACAACACTATCAAGTCAGACGCTAAATACTCGCTTGAATACCTTAAACAAAAAAAGCAAATCAGTATCAATATGAAGCAATCAGATTTGGATTTTATCAAACAAAAAGCCAATGATATCGGTATCTCATATCAAAACATTATCCAAGCCTTGGTTCATAACTATGCTACCGGAAAATTAGAACTACGCATATGATCCAAATCTGTTTGAATTGCTGTTGTTTTCGAGGATTTTTTTACTTGCTAAAACTGTATATGCTAACTTTTTGCATAGTGTTATCATGATAAACTCAATGAGACAGTAACTATGTTGTCCTTTATCTCTAGTTTTTTCTCTATATCTAGTTCTGCACAAAGCTTCTCTACGATATGAAGTCCGATACCAACACCTCTATCACTCTCTTTATAAAATCTTTCGAAAATCTTATCGGGTTTTTTGATGCCATAGCTGTCGTTGGAGATGTGGAGTAGGTTTCCCTCTGTTTTGATATGGATGAAACCATGTGAAGTGTTGTATTTGCAAGCGTTGCTAAGGAGGTTGTAGATGATACGGCTAAAGGCGTGCTTGTCACTCTCTATCATGATAGGTGTGATATCTACTTTCCAATCTAGATAATCATACATAGATGAGAAAAATGCTACTTGCTCATCTATGACCTCATCAAGTGTGAATTTCTCTTTTTTAAATTGCTTCTCTTTAAGGTAGGAGTCGAGATTTTTATGGAGCATGGAGATAGTTTTGGCACTTTGGGAGATGCTTTGCACCTCTTCACTCTTGGCATCCATCATTTTTAGGTTGATGAGTATGGCGGTGATGGGGGTGTTTAAGTCATGGATGATATCGCGGATAAATTCCTCCAAAAGGATGAAGGCATTTCGCATAGGGCTAAGAGCATAAAAAGAGAACACAAGAGAGATGATAAGGGCTATAAAAGAGAGAAAAAAGAACTGTTTTAAGATGCCATTAAGTAGGCTGTCTAATAGTGCTTGATAGTTGCTTTGGGGATAAAATATCTTTAAAGCATCTTCTTTGCCTTCCGCTAGGGGAACCAAGATATAAAGGTTCTCTTTTTCGAAATGTAGTTCGTAAAATTCACTTTTTTTCTCTTTGGGTACGATATCGATATCAAAACGGTCATCATCAAAAAAGAAGCTATAGTTTTTCATCTCCAAAAAGAGTTGTCCGCTGAGATGTTCTTCTTCTAGTTTGTAAAAATTATAAAATATAAATGATAAAAAGAGTTCAATGACTACAAAAAAGAGTAAAAAACTCTTTAGTAGGGATTCTTTCTCAGAGTATTTTATAGCCGACTCCTCTGACATTTTGGATATCTACACCTACGCTTTTCTTGATTTTTGCGATATTGACACGTAAGGCTAAATCAGAAGGCTTCTCTAAAAATTACATCAATTCATCTTTCACCACAGGATTTGGATAGTTTTTGATAAGTGAAATCAAAAGGTTTTTTTGCACCTCACCTAGGTTAAGTACCCTATCATGATAGCTAAGTTCGTTTGTTGTTAAGTCTATTTCAAATTCTCTAAAGGTAAGTTTCTCTTTAAGCGTGGCTGTTTTTGCTTTGATTCTCACAAGTAACTCTTCTGGATCAAAAGGTTTTTTGACATAGTCATCGGCCCCTGCGATAAAGCCTTTGGTAACAGTCTCGACATCTACCATGGCTGAGATGATGATAGTAGGGGTAAAGTCCTCTGCTTCTCGTAAAGAGGTGAGTAAATCCACCCCATTTATCAAGGGAACATTGATATCAAAAAGATAAAGTGCGTACTTGTTTTCATACGCCATATCAACGGCTTCTTCACCATTTTTTGCCCAGTCAACTTCGTATCCTTCGTGGTTGAGATACTTGATAAGGGTTTTTGAGAGATTGGGGTCATCTTCTAGTAACAGTAGTTTATTCAAAGGTGACTCCTAGCTTTAGTGAAAGTGTGTGATCGTAGGAAAAGTCATCTAAGCCATGTGCATAGTTGAGCGTGACGAAAAACTGCTCTGTAAAGGCATACGAATTAAACCAAGAGAGTGCCTTATAAGACTCCCCATCTGCGATGTTCGCTCCTGCGTAGTCGTACGAGATACCACTATACCATTTATCACTCACAGCGTAGCCTGTTCCCAGAGATATAGCAGAAAAATCTTTATAGTCAATGCTGGCAGAATCACCACTTAGCGTATAGCCATAGTAGAGAAAAAAGTCTTGTTTGTTACCTATATAATAGTTTAGGTAGAGTGAGGCAAAGTAATCGTTTTCTCCCGTACCGACCCCTTCATCCGCTGTGGCGAGTTTGGAGCCCAAGGAGAACTTGGTGTGTAGGTTATCATTTTTAAAAAGATAACCAGCACTAAGGTATAAATCTCCCGCTTCGCTATTTTCTCCATTGACACTATCATAGGTAGTGTAGTGTGAGCTTGAGAGTGAGATATTCCAGTTGTTATAGCTATAGTTTGCAAAAAAGTTTATATTGGTATTTGTATCTGATAACTGATTAAAAGAGATGTCTGAACCTATTTTAAGTGTCAATGCCCCATGGTTACTTTGACCAAAGGCACATCCATTTTCACCAACCAAAACATCAAATGGGGTGTTTAAACACTCATCTATACTATCATCGACACCATCGATATCATTATCCGTGTAGGCAAAAGCAGTGCTTGTTAGCAGTAGTGAAAGCAAATAAAGTTTAAAATATTTCATTTTTGACCCTTGTGCTGACCTTTCTGCATGCCCTTATGTATATTTCTATGTGGTGTATGCTGTGGTGTGTTGCACTTTTCTTGTCGCATCATACCGCCTTGATGTTTTTGGCCGTTTTCTTGATGGGAACCCTTGGCAAAAGATTTTCTCAAGCGCATCATGGTTTTGGCACGGTTTTCTTGATTCATCGCTCTGAGTTCAAGTTTGAGTTGATTCATCAAGACTCTTCTGTTTTCTGGTTTGGCATTTTTTATCTCAGTGATGAGTGTTTCTGTATCGATAGACTCTTTAGGTATTTCATTTGCAAAAAGTGCATTTGTCCAAAAGTACATCAAAGAGAAAAAGATAAATAGTGTTTGCATGCTTACTCCTTTCCTATCATGATAGAGTACATTTGTTACCCTTGTGTTACTTTGAAACTGCACTAGGTATGACAATATATATGTTTTAGATTATAGCATATCTATGTAAATCAAATATCTGTTTTTTCATCCATCTTGAGTAACACTTAAGTAACAATTGTCCTTTATACTTACACTCGAAATACAAAAAAACTTAAGGAATTTAACATGAAAAAAATTATTACATTAGGCGCAGTATCATTAGTAGCTTCAGCAGTTTTAATCGGCTGTGGAAGTAGCAGTTCGGACACGACAACAGATATAGAGACAGGATATTTTATAGATGCACCAGTAGCGGGGTTAAGCTATAAGAGTACATCAGGATTAAGTGGTGTGACAGATTCAGCTGGAAAGTTTCAATATAAAAAGGGTGAAAAGGTGCGTTTTTCTCTTGGAAAGTTGGATTTTGGAGAAGCAGCACCAACCACGGAAGGTTTAGTAAGCCCAAGAGAATTGACACAAAATGAAGAGCAAGTAACACTTATGCTTCGTACACTTCAAGCTTTAGATAGTGATAACAATGCTAGTAATGGAATCATTATTCCTGCTTCAATTGTAACAGCACTTGAGGGTCTTTCGTCAGATGTAGCGTTGTCTGATTTAGAGAAAGAGAGTGATATTTTGGACTTAGATGTTGATTTGGCAGGGCTTTTGGATGAAGATTTTGATGGTGTGATTGATGTCAATGATGAAGATGCAAAAGCACATTTTGAAGAGAGTATGTCAGCGTGGAATGGTGGTGTGAAACCAGAGAGTGGTACAGGGACAGGCACAGGTCATGGCACAGGAACAGGGACAGGCACAGGTCATGGCACAGGAACAGGCACAGTGTTTGATAGCTCTCTTTATCCTGAGTCTAATTTGACACAAGAAGTGGTAGATAGTTTGGCTTATATGGGAAATGAAGAACGTCTGGCATATGATGTCTATACCGTACTATATAACTATCATAATGGTAGAGGTACAGAGATAAAACAACTTCAAAATATCCCAAAAGCAGAACGAAGCCATGTTGGAATTGTACAAGACATTATACAAAAATACGATATAAATACAAAGAACTTAAGTGATGTTGCTAATCCTGTTGCGGACAAAAATGTAGCTTTTGAAGATATGCCGACGGGTAAGTATGATGTCACGCATGTCCAAGAATTATATGATATGTTATATGACAAAGGGATTGCATCTTCAAGAGCAGCATTAGAAGTTGGCTGTATGGTTGAAGTGACAGATGTTGATGATTTAGATAAGTATATAGAGCAAGCAGAAGCTTCTAATGCTACGGATATCGTGGATGGGTTTAATATCTTGAGAGATGGCAGTTACAATCATTACTGGGCATTTGATAAAGCTCTTAAAAATATGGGTGTCGCTGAAGGTTGTGGTGCTGCTGGTGCCGAGTATGCTAAAACTACGGATGATTATCCAAATAATAATCACTAATCTTCCCCTAGAGAGAATGAGAGTGGATACTCTTGTTCTCTCCTCTCTGATAATTTTTTGCTTATAACTTTAATAACAAATAAAGATTTCTTAGTGTATACTTCATAAGTAATAATAATTATTATTAAAGGAAATTAAAATGTATAAGAGTAAAATTATCTCATTAGCACTAGTCTTGGCATGTTCTTCAGCGATGGCTTCAACAGACTTAGTAAAAAAAGCAAAATCAAATGGACTTGTTGCAATCCCTGCGGACAAAGATGCGTTGATGAAACTGATCGATGATCCAAAAGATCCTATCACAGATGCAAAAGTAGAACTTGGGAAAAAGCTATTTTTTGATCCTAGACTTTCTCGTAGTGGACTTATCTCTTGCAACACTTGTCATAACCTCGCAATGGGTGGAGATGATGGTGTTCCAGCAGCTATCGGGCATAAATGGACAGCAAATCCGCATCACTTAAATTCACCAACAGTTTATAACTCTGTCTTTTTTACAGCGCAGTTTTGGGATGGAAGAAGTCCTCACTTAGCGGATCAAGCCAAGGGACCTATGGAGGCAGCACCAGAGATGGCAGCACCAGCAAACTTAGTCAAGGAGAGAATCGTCTCTATTCCAGCATATGTAAAAGAGTTTAAGAGTGCTTATGGTGATGATGTAAATATTAGTTTTGAAAAGATAGCAGATACTATCGCTACGTTTGAAAAAACATTGGTCACACCTTCACGATTTGACGACTTTTTAAATGGTGATAAGAAGGCGCTTAATGATGCAGAGAAAAAGGGACTTAATACTTTTATAGATAAAGGTTGTACAAGTTGTCATACTGGTATCGCACTTGGTGGTACGATGCAACCATTTGAAGTTACAGGTAAATATAAGTTTGCAAAAGTAGGTGATTTTAAGGGTGATAAAAATGGTATGGTGAAAACACCAACTTTAAGAAATATTACTGAAACAGCACCATATTTTCACAATGGTGCTATCTGGACTTTAAGTGAAGCGATAAAAGAGATGGGAAGTATCCAACTAGGTATCAAAATCACTGATACTGAAGCAGCGGAAATTGAAACTTTCCTAAGAGCGCTAAAGGGAAGAAAACCAGCGATAAGCTACCCTCAACTTCCAGAAGAATCAACTACAACACCAAAACCTACATTTGACTAAATTGTAAAGGGCAGAAAGATTCTGCTCTTTACTCTCCTTTCTTTTTTGCCCATCTATAAAATTATGTTATAATGTTCCAAACGAAAAAGGTTTGATATGAGAGAGTTTATGAAGCTTATCATGATAGTGCTTTTGAGCATGGGTGCCCTCGTGGCGGATGAAGAAATAGTCAAAAAAGTCGTCTACAATCTCAAAACAGGTGACATCAAACAACTAGAACGACAACTCATTGGTGGCATCGTCGCACATACAACGTATTATCAAAATAAGTTAGAAGAGTTAGAGGTTCGTGTGATTATTCATGGGGATGCCTATAAGTTTTTTATGAAAGATTTAAACAATACAGCATACGCGTATCAGCCAAAACTCGTAGATAAAAAATCAGACTTAGAAAAACGCTTGGGTACTTTGGCAAAACAGTATGGTGTAGAGTTTTTAGTCTGTGAATCGGGTGTGAAGAGTCGAAAATTGAATAAAAAAGCTTTTTATCCTTTTGTCTCTATGGTACATAATGCGGCTATCGGGCTTATCGATGCACAAAATGCTGGTTATGCCTATCTGTCGGTAGAATAGTATGCAAAAATTATTACTGTTTTTATGGCTGAGCACGCCACTTTTTGCTTATCAAAAAGGTGATGTATTAGATGAACGCGTGATTAAAAAGATGGGGATAGAAGAGGATAAGATTTATATTATTGACTTTTTTGCTTCATGGTGTAACTCTTGTAAAAAAGAGATACCACTCATCTCAAATGCCAATGAAAAGATAAATAAAACGAAAATTGAGATTATCGGGGTGGATGTGGATAAAGATAGTAAAAAAGCCAAAGCCTTTCAAGCCACACTTTTGGCAGAAAAAAGTCTCAATTTTCGGGTGATTGATGATGTTGACAATGCCATCGTAAAGATATTTAATCCAAAAGCAATGCCGGCTATTTTTTATATCAAGGATAGAAAAGTTCTTAAAGTGCTTTATGGGGCAGTAGATAAAATCGATAAAATCATTTTAGAAGATGTAAAAATGCTGGGACTATGAAGCAGTATATTTATACATTTGCAGCGATGAGTACGGATTGTGAGCTTATCCTTTTTTCCAAGAGCAAGGAGAGGGCGGATAAGGCAGCAAAACTTGTACTAGAAGAAGCCAAAAGATTGGAAAAGAAGTATAACTACTTTGACGAAAATTCTTACCTCTCTCAGTTAAACCGTAGAGAAAATAACCTCTTGGATGTAGAGACAAAAAGTTTACTTGAGCGAGCAAAAAAGTACTATACAAAAACAGAGGGTATCTTTGATATCACAGTAGCTACTTTCAAGCCACTCTACACCCAAAATCTTTCTGAGAAAGTATTAAAAGAGAAAAAAGAGGCACTACTTCCTTTTGTAGGATGTGAACATTTTTCCCTTAAAAAGGGGAAGTTGTTCTTTGCCAATGAGGCTATCATGATAGATTTAGGTGGCTTTGTAAAAGAGTATAGTGTGGATAGGGCGGTGAAGATTTTACAAAAAGAGAAGATAGCGTCTGCTTTGATAAACTTTGGGGGTGATATCTATGCACTTGGTAAAAAACCAAATGGTGAAAAGTTTCGTGTGGGTATCAAAAACCCCCATAACCCTAGTGAACATGCCACAAGCGTAGAGCTCGAAGATGAGGCCTTAACTACTTCTGCATCGTATGAGCGAAATTATCAAGTTGGAGATAAAACATATTCGCATATTCTCTCCAAAGGAGAAGCTGACAATCAACCACTTTCTGTAACGGTAATATCAAAAAATTGTGTAGAAAGTGGAGTCTTTTCAACTGCACTGATGATAAATCCTTATTTAAAAACCTCGCATCAAATTATTATTTTATAAGAAAACCAAATAATGCTATAATGACACCAAGGGAGAACCGTGGTGGAAAAAGATGATAAAAATAAGCAAGTGTGTGAGAAAAGGGAAATAGATTTATCAAAATTATCTAAGAGAACAAGTGGGCAGTTACCTCTGTGGCTAGGGTATAATATGGGGCACTGCATACGCCGTTGTCTCAAATATATAAAAGAGAAGATTTAAATATTTTCTGGAATATTATAGTTGACTTTCTCTTCCCCCATAATTGTATCAATTTCATGACTCTCTACAATCTCATTATCGATAAGTGCGAGGGCTAATTTTTTGATTTTTCCCCATTGGGTATCCACTAACTCTTTGGTTCTTTTTTCTGCTTCACCCATCCATACTAAAAATCTTTTTTCAATCTTTTGGCTTAAAAAATAGTTATCAAAAGATGAGATAGCATCAAGGTTGATAAATCCCAATTTTTTATCCATGCCGAGATTTGTGATAGCAGTGTACGCTTGTAAAGAAGCTTGTGAGAGGTCATTATAAGCGCCACTATCTATGGCAGCGTCTCCAGCAATCTTTGTTTTTGCCATTTGTCCTGCAAGTAGAACGCAGATGTCGTTGAAAATCTCTTCTTTGGTGACATTGGACATCTGATCTTCCGCGTTATAAGAGACAAATCCTAGCATCTTGCTGCGCGGGGCGATGGTGACTTGTTCTATCTTGATATCCGGAAGTAGAAGATAAGAGAGTACGGCGTGAGAAGCTTCGTGATAAGCCGTCATCTTTAACTCCTCTTCAAGGTTTTTTATCATTTTGTTTTCTATCTTGTGCCCATATTTGATGATGTTTATCTGCTCTATTAAAATCGACTCGGTGATGTGTTCTTTCTCTTCTTCGACGACATTGAGTGCTGCCATGCGTCCTAGTCTTTCAAGCTCTAGTGCACTCATTCCCGTGATGTAACGCACGATGCGTTCTGTGTTGATGTTTTCATCATGAGGCATGGTCAAAATCTTTTCGATAAAAAATCTACGCGCTTCTTTATCTAACCTAGTTACTTCAAGTAAAAAGTCTAACTTTCCTGCTGCCGTCAGTACAGGGTCAACGGCATCAAACTCTTCTGCTGTAGCGATGGTGAAGACATGTTCATTCGCAGATTCTATGATTTTTGCTATATCTGAAAAAGAGACATAAGCGATGGTGCCTTGTACGAGTCCCTTAATATCGATATCTTCTAAAATGACGATACAAGGTGCATTTTTTACGGCGCTTTGATACACCTCTTTGATATAGGTTAAATCAAAAAGTTTTGAACCTGATATCTCTAGATATTTCATCCCTGCTTCTTTGGCAAAGGCACGAGAGAGCATGCTTTTGCCTACGTTGGCAGGCCCATAGATGAGTAAACCTTTTGGAGGTGGTGTGTTAAACCGCTCTAACTCTTTGGGGTTTTTAACCACTCTGATGATGGATTCAAGACGCTTTATCGCTTTTTTATGTCCGACGATATCTTTGAATGTTATTTTCGGTGTATAGATATGCGGAGAGTCGTCTATTTTTTTCTTTGTCATGATGTACCTTTGCTTAGTGATATTTTATCGTTAAAGTACTAAAATGTGATAAAGGAAAAAGATGAATACCTTAAAGCGTGAAGTTTCACTCTCTATGCTTATCTTTTATGGCTTGGGAAATATCTTGGGTGCGGGTATCTATGTGCTTATCGGTGAGATTGCTGGGGTGAGTGGATATTATATGCCGCTCTCTTTTATCATTGCATGTGTGGTTGTCTTTTTCACCGCACTCTCTTATGCCGAACTCTCATCGCGTTATCCTGTGAGTGCGGGAGAAGCGGTTTATATCTATGAGGGGTTTGGAAGTGAAAAACTCTCTATCATGATAGGCTTGATGATAGCCTTTAGTGGGTTATTATCCTCGGCGACTATCATTCATGGCTTTTATGGGTATTTACATACCTTTTTAGAGTTACCTTCTTTTATCATCTCCACTCTCTTGATATTCTCTCTTATGCTTATCGCTATATGGGGGATTGGTGAGTCGGTCAAAGTAGCTTCGATATTAACGATGGTAGAAGTATTTGGTCTTTTGTTGGTTATTTATGTCGCTGCTCCTTATATAAACTTTGATACTCAACATTTGCAAAAACTGATTCCTCCTATAGACTTTGCAGTAACCAATAGCATTATTTTAGGTGCATTTTTAGCTTTTTATGCTTTTATAGGTTTCGAAGATATGGTAAATATCGCACAAGAGGTTAAAAATCCAACAAAAACGATGCCAAGAGCTATCATCATCGTGCTTATCACTTCAACACTACTTTATATCTGCGTTGCGTTAGTTTCTATCTTTGTACTTACGCCTGATGAACTCTCTTCTACCTCTGCACCACTTGCTATGGTTTATGAAAGTGCCACAGGTAATAAAGCGGTTATGCTTAGTTTTATAGGAATGTTTGCAGTGATAAATGGTGCTTTGATACAGATGATTATGGTGTCGCGTATATTTTATGGGATGAGTGTTAAAGGGTGGTTGCCAAAGTTTTTGGGCGTGGTGCATAGTAAAACAGACACACCGATAAATGCTACGGTAATGGCGGCTATGATGATAGGGATATTGACCGCGGCATTGCCTCTTTTGACATTGGCACAGTCAACAAGTTTTTTAATCTTCATTGTTTTCATCTTCGTCAATATAGCTTTAGTAAAAATCAAATTAAAACATCCAAAACCAGAAGGTGTTAGAATATATCCTTTGTTGGTTCCCATCGTGGCGATTTGTCTAAATCTTGTGATGCTTGGGGTACAAGTAGCCTCGATGATAGATTAAAAATCATAACTAGTCTGTAGATATACTCTATCTAGATTGCTCTTTTTCCCCTCTTGCGATTCTCTTGTTGCATGGATATATTCGCAGGCGAGCATCAAGTTTTTGATAGGGGTATATTGGATATCAAGATGTAGTGAATTAGCAGATTTATCGATGTGTGAAAGGTCAAGGTTGTTGTTACTTTTTACTATCCCATAGGCAAGATTTGAGCGGAGCTTTCTACTCCACCATTTTTGGTATGCGATATGTCCTCCATAAGAGAGTTGTGCTTCTAAACTTCCTTCAGTATCGATAGATGCACCAGGGAAAAAACTGGTGGCAAAGTATCTACCGATGCCTTTTCCTCCTAAAAGACTAAAGCGGATATCATCATTTCCCCATGTTTTTATCTTTTGTGAAAAGTGTATGCCGTATCCAAATGTGCTATCACTAATCTCCTCATCTATACGAAGTTCTCTGGCTAGTATAGAGAGTGAAAACTCTCCAAGCTTACTATATCGTTGATAATTTAAAATCAAATCTGGAACTCTATCATCGTTGATTGTGATAGTGTCACCTGTGCTTGTCATGATAACTGATTCTGGTTGTTCTAGGGAGATAGAAAGTGAAGCATGTTTAAGAGCGAATGTATAGCGGATGACAGGTTGTCTTACAAAAACATCATTGACTGGTGCCCTAAGTGTAGAGGGTTTTGCGTTGCCTGTAAAGGCACTATTTGTTTGACCTACAGTCCAGCCCATATAATCAAAATAAGCATAGCGTAGTCGTAGTCCGTAAGAGTTGGAATTTTTTTCGTTGGCGTTGCTTCCCCAAAAGTCAACCTCTAAAAGTGTCAGCAATGGATGGATATCATCGACTGTTGTACGTGTCTTAACCCAGAATTTACTATTTCTTGCTGAGAGGGTTAACTCTGATGTTTCGCCTTTAGACTTGCGTGGGATATTGTTTGCGTTGAAAAAATTATCACTATTATTGCTCCCTCCTGCTTTGCCACTTGCTGTAGAGAGGTAGATAGTATCTAGTTGTATGCGACCACCGAGTATCATAGTTGTATCAGAAGAGCGGAGGTTGATAACACCTTTGTGGATATTTGACTTGTTTTCCAGTATAGCTAGGCGTTTGTTAAGTGCATCAATGGTTAAGGAAAGGTTTTGCTCTGCATGCAGAAAAGGTACATAAAGCGTAAGAAAAAATAAAAATTTACTTAAATTTTGCATGGCATTGGTTGCAGATATCAATCATCTGTTTGAGTGTGGGATTTATCTTTTCTGTTTCGTATTGGGTTGTGATTTTTTTTAATTCTTTAGCACTATCTTCAAGGGCAGAGGCAAGTGTACGAAACTCTGCTGCATCAGCTTTGTTTAGATTTTTGATATCAGGCATAGTCTTTTGTAGATTTTTTGTTTCAAGAACAATGTCCTCTAAATACTCTTCCATTTCCTGCGTGTATTGTATACGTTTTTTGTCACGTTCTAACTCACTATAAAAACGTTCAAAAATAAGATTTTCAAACTCTATCATGATAGTTGTCAATTCTTGACTTTTAAGTGCATGTTTGGAAGGAGTAATCAGCTGTGGAAGTGTAGTTGTCGTGCTGTCTTGTACTTTTGAATCACAGACTGTAAAGATGAGAAGAATAAGAAGTGTGAGAAAAAAAGTACGCACCATCATGCCTTCTGTTTATAGTATTGTATCGCAATAAGTTAATGTTATCGAAGTAATACTATGAAATCAGCGGTACAAATACAAATCCAAGAAACTCTTCACTCTCTATCTTGCTCTGTGAAATTTTCGTAAATTTGAAAATTGAGTTTTGAACAGGTATGACGAGTATGCCTCCAATTTTGAGTTGTAAAAAGAGTTCTTCCGGAATCTTCTGTGCACTAGCTGATACCAAAATCTTATCAAATACTTCACTAGGTATACCCAGCTTGTCACCAGCCTTTTGGATTTTACAATGTTTTCCAAATTGAAACTTTGCAAGATTATTTTGTCCTATCTCAATGAGTTCATCAACTCTCTCAAGACCTATTACACTTCCCTTATCTCCTACTATATGACACAGGAGAGAAGTTGTCCATCCCGAACCTGAGCCGATATCAAGGATTTTTTCGCTTCTCTTTGGATCTAGAAGTTCTAGCATAAAGGCTACGGTTGTTGGTTGGGAGATAGTTTGATTTTTACCGATAGGCAGGGGTGCATCGATATACATGTTTTCTTCATATCCTTGTGGAATAAAATACTTTCTATCAATTGTCTGGAACGCTTCAATGATTTTAGGACTTTTTAATACGCCAGATAACATCATGCTGTCGATGAGATTTTGGTTTGTTTTCATTGTTTTATCGTCTTTTCTAATTTTACGATATTTTGTAATGTTTTTAGTACGCTATCTGGATTTAGGCTGATAGAATCTATGCCGAGCTTTACTAAAAATTCTGCCACTTCAGGATAGTCAGACGGTGCTTGTCCGCAGATACCACTATGGCGCTTATTTCGTTTTGCTCCCTTAATTGCCATCTCAATCATTTTTAAAACCCCTGGATCTCTCTCATCATAATCAAATGCAACAATCTGGGAATCCCTATCCACACCAAGGGTTAATTGTGTGAGGTCATTGCTTCCGATACTGAAACCATCAAATATCTGACTAAAGCCGTCAATCTCTATGACATTGTTGGGTATTTCACACATTACATAAATTTTTAATCCATTTTCACCTTGCACAAGACCATGTTTTGCCATAGCATCTACGACCCGTTTTCCCTCTTCTACGCGTCTGCAAAATGGAATCATTAATATGACATTGTCAAATCCCATTTCATCACGAACGCGTTTCATCGCTGCACACTCTAGAACAAATCCCTCCTTGTATGAGGGATGCGTATAGCGTGAAGCTCCTCTAAATCCTATCATGGGATTGTCTTCTTTTAACTCAAAAAATTCTCCCCCAAGAAGTGTGCTATATTCGTTTGATTTAAAGTCACTCATACGCACAACACAAGGATTTGGATAAACCGATGAAGCGATGGTTGCTACACCTTCTGATAATGTTTTTATGAAAAATTCTTCCATATTTTTGTGTGCACTACTGAGATTTAAAAGCGCATCTTTAGTTTTGTTATCTACTTTTTCAGGGTGAATGAGCGCCATGGGATGTGCTTTGATGTAAGTATTGATGATAAATTCCATTCTTGCCAATCCTATACCGTCTACGGGAAGAGAACTGAGTGAAAATGCCATCTCTGGATTGCCAAGATTCATCATGATATCTGTTTTGGTTTTTGGAAGTTTGCTTAGATCGGTTTTACTAACTTCAAAAGAGAGTTCTCCTTCATAGACATAACCTGTTTCACCCTCTGCACAGCTAACTGTAACCATTTGAGTATCTTTTAATATATCGGTTGCATTTTCAGTTCCGACTATCGCAGGTATACCCATCTCTCTGGCTACGATAGCAGCATGACAAGTGCGTCCACCCCTGTTTGTCACAATCGCAGAGGCCAATTGCATGACAGGTTCCCAATCAGGTGTTGTGTTGTCTGCTACAAGCACTTCACCTTTTTTAAATGTATCAAGTTTGGAACTATCATCAATGATATGTACCCTTCCTTGTGCGATTTTTGTGCCTACTGCCCGACCTGTTACGCGTTTAACTCCCGACTCTTTCATCTGGTACATTTCTAAGATATTTCCTTTTTTTTGAGACTCAACAGTTTCAGGACGTGCTTGTACCATGTAAATTTTTCCATCGATGCCATCTTTTGCCCACTCCATATCCATGGGTTTGGTAAAACCAGCTTTTTGGGAGTAGTGCTCTTCAACTTTTATAGCATAATCAGCCAATACCATGACATCTTCATCTGTGATACAAAAATGCTCTTGTTCTTCTTGTGTAGTAGCGATGTTTTTTGTATATTGATTTGAAAGATTACTTCTATTTAGCGTATCAGTAAAAATCATTTTAAGGCGTTTTTTACCTAAATGACGTTTGAGTACAGTTCTGTGTCCTTTTTTAAATGTAGGTTTATGCACATAAAAACTATCTGGAGCGATAGTACCTTGGACGACATTTTCTCCCAAGCCATAAGCAGCATTGATAAAGACAACATCTTTAAAACCACTCTCTGTATCTATGCTAAACATCACACCACTAGAGGCGAGGTCTGAACGCACCATTTTCATCACAACCACAGAGATAAGAACTTTCAGATAATCAAATTTATTGACATGTTTATAATGGATAGAACGATCGGTGAAGTTAGAAGCGATACAGCGTTTGTACGCATCAAGTAATTCATCTTCACTCGATATGTTGAGGTAAGTCTCATTTTGACCGGCAAATGAAGCTTCTGGAGAATCCTCAGCCGTAGCAGAACTTCTCACCGCCAAAGAGAGTCCCTCTTTATACTCATCTTTTAACTTTTGATAACCTTTTAAAATCTCTTTTTTCAAATCTTCAGGCAATATGCACGCATCTATAATCTTGCGACATGCACTACCTCTTTGTTGCAACATGGTTACATCGTTAGGATTTAAGTCATCCAACTCTGCGTGAAGTTTTTTCCATGCATCATTAAAATCCAGCACATAGCTATAAGCATCGGCAGTAACAGCAAAACCATTTGGGACTAGGACACCTTGATCTGTTAGATTTTGATACATCTCCCCCAAAGAAGCATTTTTACCACCTACTTTAGTGACATCTTCTATGCCTATTTCACTGAACCATTTTATATATTGTGTTTTCATATCGGCTCCTTAAACCAAAAATACTTTTATCATGATACTCTCTTTTTTATACTCAAAAGATAAGCTATCAAAGCAAAACTCACCCCTAACATTGAAAAAGCCAAAGCTTCTTGTGCCCCAAAATACTCCCAAAGCATTCCACAAATCATAGCACCAAGAGCTGCAAAAAGTGCAACACCTGCATAAAATACCCCATACACAGAGCCTTTGTTATGTGCAAATTGTGCGATGTAAGTACGGTTTGCATTGAGAGAAGTAACGGTAAAAATACCTAAAAATGCATAAGCAACCCAGACAGAGAGTTGACTTCCCCACATGAGTAATAACTGTGCTACAAGAGCTGAAATATAAGCCATAGCCATAACCTTAAAATAACCGATTTTATCTATAAGCTTGCCGATAGGAAAACTTATCAATGTCTGTGTCAGCGTAGAGACAACAAACAAAAGAGGAATCCAAAATGTTTCAATTCCAACATGTGAAGCTTGCATAGTAAAAAATGCATCACTAAAGAGGAAAAAGAGAAATACAAAGTAAAACAATAATGTTTTGATAACAGAAATATCTTCTTTTGTGATGGAAAGTTTCTCTTTGTAGCTTAGTGTTTTTGGCACATCTTTGACAAAAAAAGTAACGATGATAAGTGCGAAAACCCCTGGTAAGAGTGTGGCTATAAAAATAGTTCGTAAAATATCTTCACTCTCTCCCCAAAACAGCAAAACAGCAAAAAGGATTAAAGTTCCACTTAATTCCCCTGCGATATCCATAGTCTTGTGAAAACCGAAGGTTTTTCCCTCTGCTTTACTTTTGGCATATTTAGAAATCAGCAAATCTTTAGGAGCTGAACGGATACCTTTTCCCAATCTCTCGATACCTCTAAGTGCTGCGACACTTTTCCACCCATAACTTAGTGCGATGAGAGGCTTGCTAAGAGTAGAAAGTGCGTAACCACTAACCATCAAGGGTTTAACAATCCCATAGCGATCACTAATATAACCGCTAACAAGCCTCAATGCATATGAAATAAATGTCGCAATCGCCACGATAAAACCCAATTTATCATACCCTTGATGTAACACACCAACAACAAAAATAGGCAAAATAGGGTTAATCATAGCAGATGCCATATCTGTAAAAAAACTAACCCAACCTAACATAATGATATTTTTATCAATGTTTTTCATATCAGTTTCTTTTTTATGTATTATATAAAATATTTGAAAAAATAATGCTACCAAAGTTGCACGTATTAAAATCCAAGAGTAGTATCATGATAGTGGAGGAGTTTTTATGTCTAGAAAAATTATGGATGCCAATGAAGCAGTTGCCAGAATTGCTCATAAAACCAATGAAGTGATTGCTATTTATCCTATTACTCCTGCATCAAGTATGGGAGAGTATGCAGATTTCTATTCTGTGCAGGGAAAAGAAAATGTCTTTGGAACTGTTCCAAAGGTGATAGAGATGCAGAGTGAGGCGGGAGCTGCTGGGGCAATACATGGAGCTCTTCAGAGTGGTTCTTTAACAACAACTTTTACCGCTTCACAGGGGCTTTTGTTGATGCTTCCAGATATGTATAAGATTGCAGGGGAGCTAACTTCTACAGTTTTCCATGTAGCAGCTCGTTCTATTGCTGCACAGGCACTTTCGATATTTGGTGACCATACAGATGTGATGCAGGTGAGGCAGAGCGGATTTGCTCTTTTAAACTCTTGTGATGCACAAGAGGCACAGGATTTTGCTCTTATCGCACAAGCTACAACGCTAAAAGCTAGAGTTCCAATTCTTCACTTTTTTGATGGTTTTCGTACCTCTTCGGAGTTAATGGGAGTGGAGACGATAGGTGATGAGATTATTCGTAAGATGATTGATATCAAGCTTTTAAATGAACATAAAGCAAGGGCACTTGATCCTGAAAAACCAGTGATAAGAGGAACTTCACAAAATCCTGATTTTTATTTTCAAGGGCGAGAGAGTGTAAATCGTTATTATGATGCTTTTCCAGCTATCTTGCAAGAGAACATGGATAAGTTTGCAAAATTGACTGGTAGAGAGTATCATCTATTTGAGTATGATGGCAGTAAAAATCCTGACAGAGTGATTGTTATCATGGGTAGTGCTTCAAAAACAGCTAAGGAGAGTGTAAAAGAACTCGTAAAAATGCATGAAAATGTAGGTGTTGTAACAGTTAGACTTTTTCAACCATTTGATAAGGAGACTTTTTTAAAAATTATTCCACAAAGTGTGCAAAAGATTGCTGTGCTAGATCGTACGAAAGAGGTGGGCTCTTCTGGTGAGCCACTTTATTTGGATGTAGTAGAGGCATTTAGCCAGAGTGTGATACATAAAAAAAGAGAAATGCTGCCTGTTATCATCGGTGGTCGTTATGGGCTCTCTTCAAAAGAGTTTACGCCTGCGATGGTTAAAGCGGTGTTTGATGAGTTAAAAAATGATGAACCGAAAAATCCTTTTACGGTTGGTATCATAGATGATGTGACGCATCTTTCACTTTTCTCTGATAAAGATTTTATACTAAAAAATGATAAAACCACACAAGCACTTTTTTATGGTTTGGGTTCAGATGGTACGGTAGGGGCAAATAAGAATTCCATCAAAATTATTGGAGAAGATAAAGGACTTTTTGTTCAGGGGTATTTTGTGTATGACTCTAAAAAGGCAGGGTCTATGACGATTTCACATTTGCGGTTTGGTAAAGAGCTGATTGAGTCAACTTATCTTATCGAAAAAGCTGATTTTATCGGAGTTCATCAATTTGTCTTTTTAAAAAAATATGACATTTTAAAACATGCTGTAAAAGGAGCAACAGTTCTTATAAATAGTCCTTATGAGATAGACGAAACATGGGATAAACTTCCAAGAATTGTTCAAGAACAGATTATAAATAAAAACTTAAAACTTTATGCGATAAATGCTTACGAGGTGGCAAAATCTTGTGGCTTACATAGGCATATAAACACTGTCATGCAGACTGCTTTTTTTGCACTAACAGATATCATAGAAACCAAAGAAGCGATACAAAAGATAAAAGAGTCTATACAAAAAAGTTATGGGCTTAAAGGTGAGATTGTAGCCCGTTTAAATTATTGTGCTGTGGATCATACCCTGACCGAGCTACAAGAGATTAAAGTTCCTCAAAGTGTTAGTTCTGATATAGAGATGATAGAAGCACTTAAACTAAAAGCAGAAGATCAATTTTTAGAAGAAGTTACAGCTAGATTAGTTGCAAAAAAGGGAGATGAAATTCCTGTAAGTCTGGTTCCAGCTGATGGTACATGGCCACTTGGAACAACGCAATATGAAAAAAGAAATATTTCACTACAAGCACCATTGTGGGATTCGACTATCTGTATACAGTGTAACCGATGTACTGAAGTTTGTCCGCATGCCGTGATAAGATCTAAAGTATTTAATCCAAGTTTGCTTGAAAGTGCACCAGAAGAGTTTCAACATATAAAAGCCAAAGGCAAAAAATTTACTGGCAATGATTTTACGATACAAGTATCAGTAGAAGATTGTACAGGGTGTACGCTCTGTGTGGAAGAGTGCCCTGCTATTAACAAAGAAAATCCAGATAAAAAAGCGATAAATATGCAGGATATTGAACCAAGAATTAAAGAATCAGTACAAAACTGGGACTTTTTTATGAAGATTCCTGAGTATGATAGAAGCAAGCTTGATGTGAGTAAAACCAAAGAGGCGCAACTATTAAGACCTCTTTTTGAATTTTCAGGTGCCTGTGCGGGATGCGGAGAAACACCGTATTTAAAACTCCTTTCTCAACTTTTTGGAGATAGATTGATGATAGCAAATGCCACGGGATGCTCTTCTATCTATGGTGGAAATTTACCCACAACACCATGGGCAACAGATGAAAATGGCAGAGGGCCTGCATGGTCAAACTCTCTGTTTGAAGACAATGCGGAGTTTGGATTGGGATTTCGTACTACCGTAGATAAACAAAATATATTTGCCAAAGAGCTTCTTTTAAAACTAAAATTCGAAATTGGTGAAGAGTTAGTAGAAAAAACTCTAAATACAGAGCAAAAAAGTGAAGAAGGTATCAAAACACAAAGAGAAAATGTAGAAAAAATCAAAGAAAAACTTTCAACTATAAAAGGAGATGATGCAAGACTTCTTGAGGGAGTGCTTAGTTATCTTATCGTTAAATCCATTTGGGCAGTTGGTGGTGATGGTTGGGCATATGATATAGGTTACGGTGGATTAGACCATGTTTTGGCAAGTGGTGCAAATATCAATATTTTGGTTTTAGATACAGGTGTGTACTCCAACACAGGAGGACAAACTTCCAAAGCGACACCACTGGGTGCAGTAGCAAAGTTTTCGGCAGAGGGTAAGAACAAGGTACAAAAGGATTTGGCACTTCATGCTTTGGATTATGATGATGTTTATGTGGCAAGAGTGGCATTAGGAGCAAATGATAAGCAAACGCTTAATGCTTTTTTAGAAGCCCAGTCTTATGATGGTCCCTCACTTATTATCGCTTATAGTCATTGTATCGCACATGGATATGATTTAAAATTTGGTATGAAACATCAAGATATGGCAGTAAAATCAGGACTTTGGCCACTATTTCGTTACAATCCAGCTTTGAAAGAGGAGGGTAAAAATCCATTTTCTTTAGATTATAAAGAGCCAAAACTTCCAGTAGAAGAGTATATGTATAGTGAAAATCGTTTCAAAATGGTTGAGAAAATAAATCCTGAGCTTGCAGAAACATTTATAAAAAAAGCAGATGAATTTGCCAAAAGAGAGTGGACTCGCTATCAAGACTTAGAAAATTCTGGGAATTTGACATTTAAAAAAGATAAGATATGCCGAACTTAAAGATTTGGTAATAAAAAATAGGAGGATATGATGAAGTTAGAAAACACGATGGTAATCGTAGCAGATTTAGGTGAGTTAAAGGTATATAGTGTGAAAAAAAGTGAAGGCTTGCTTGGCAACGAGATGAAAACTTCTTATACCTTGGAAGTGCTCAACAACATAGGATATATAGATGCACATAAAAAAATGGGTGAAGTGATGAGTGATAGTGCTGGTAATTTCATGGGCTCTGCAGGAGAAGAGCATAACCGTGAAAATGAAAGAAAAAAGCGTTCACTTAAAGAGATTGCAGATGATATAGACATCATTGTGGCAAATGAAAAACCAAAACAATTTTTTTTATCATTTCCAAAAGATATGCTTTCTAAACTAGTGGATGGTTTGAGTCAAAATACAAAGAATGTTTTACATAAAACCGTTTCAAGTAACTTAGTCAAAACGGATAAGAGTAAAATTTTGGCATACTTTGAGTGATTGACACCTTTTAAATGATGTCTCCCTTTAGGGGGACTTTGGATGAGACGACTTTTTTGTTTTCTATCTTTAGAATTCTATCGCAAAGAGGAAACATCGCTTCATCATGCGTTACCATGATAACAGCAACATTTTGATCTATGGCTATCTTTTTGAGCATCTTTACGACATCAACGGAGCGTGCAGAATCAAGTGCTGCTGTTGGTTCATCTGCCAGTATGATTTCAGGCTTGTTTGCCAAGGCTCTTGCTATGGCAACTCTTTGGTTTTGTCCACCTGAGAGTTGTGAAGGCAGAGCATGGGCTTTAGAGGATATATCAAAATATTCTAAAAGTGCCATAGCCTCTTTTTCTGACTGTTTTTTAGAGATGCCATTGGTTTGTGGTACTAGCGTGATGTTTTCAAGAACCGTCAAAAAAGGTATCAGATAATGGGCTTGAAAGATAAAACCGATTTTTTCCCGTCGTATCTTTCTGGTCTCTTTGGTAAGCCACTTGTTATCATACACTTTTTCATCACCTAGATATATAGTCCCAGAAGTTGGCTCTTCTACGCATCCTATCATCATAAGAAGTGTGGTTTTTCCTGCGCCACTTGGTGCTATAAGTGCTACAAGTTCACCTTTGTTTACACTAAAAGAGGCACCATCTATCACTTCAACAAGATTGTCGCCAAATCCAAAATTTTTGACTAGATTTTCAACACGTATACTTTGTTCAGTCATATCAACCTCCTATCGCTGCTGCTGGATCAGCACTGATGACTTTTTTCACACCGATAAAAGAGGACAAAATAGAAAAGACCATCACAACTAAAAAAAGCATCCAGGCATCAGGAATTTCCAAAACAACTCTTTTTGGAAAGTTATCATAAATCAGATGAGAAAAGATATTGCCAAATATAAAGGCTAAAAACCCAAAAAGGAGGGTCTCTTGTACAATCATTTTGATAATCATGCTGTTTGGTATACCGATGAGTTTCATGATAGAAATCTCTTTCATTTTCTCTAACGTCATGGTATAAATGATAAGTGCGATAATAATCGTAGAAACAGCGACCAAGATAGCAGTAAACATCCCTATTTGTTTAGAAGCCTTTTCGATGAGGTTTTTAGTCAGTATCTCTTTTTGGTCAGCTTTGGTATAAACACTTTTATGTTTATAGTCTCTTATCTCTTGTGCTACGGCGTCAGGAGAATAACCGTGTCGAAGGGAAGCTACAATCGTATTGACCATATGAGAATCTCGGTTTATGATGCCTCTTGCTTTGTCACTTCTTATCCTGTTGTTGGAGTAGGAAAATTGTAATTCTTGGGCGTCTTTTAGGCTGATATAAACCAAGGGGTCACCACCTGAAGAGACGGTTCCCTTTGTGATACCTACGACATTAAAGTCGTTTCTACCAAGCGTGATACGTTCACCTATCCCAAAGCCTGTTTTATCAGTCACTACTATCTCATAATGGCTCTGTTTTAGACCTCTTCCCTCTATGATCCGTTCTGGATTGATAGCATCGAAACTGCCATGAGGATCAAATCCGACTGCCACCACACGCACAGGTTTTACAGATGCAGGAAGTTGGATGTTTTGAAATGTTAGTGCTTCAGCTTTATCAATGCCAGAGATGGTACGAAGTGTATCTTTTAAATCTTCGTGTACTCTTGATGCTTCAGCAAATGGACCAAGTGTGTCTTCTTGCACCACCCATAAATCAACATTTAAATCATTTAACAGTAACTCTGCATCAACAATCATACCTCTATAAACACCTATCATGATAAGAACGATACCTAGTAACATCCCCACACCCATGGATGTAACGATAAATTTTCCCAATCCATGTGCGATATCTTTTTGTGCTAAATTAATCATTAGTGAATGCTCATTCCCTCTTTGAGTGCTTTGTTCTTAGGTTTTTGTATCAAAATCTTTGCATTTTTATCAAGCCCTGTGATGCCTAACTCTTTTTCGCCCCTAGCGATAATCTTCACACTTTGAAAGTGTGCTTTTGCGTTTTTAGCTATCCATACACCTGCTTTTTCACCTTGATAGATAAGCGCATAATTGGGGATTTTTGCGATATTATCAAAATGTTTTGTCGTGATGAATACTTCTGCTTGTTCATTCATAAAAAATGGAATCGGCAATGTGTCAAAAGCGATATTGACTTCTCTTTCTCCCGTGATGGCATCACTTTGGGCGACGATACGTTTGACTGAGCCTTTAAACTTTTTATCATTTTGTGAACGTAGTAGGATGGTGGTTGTTTGTCCTACTTTCACGTCACCACTAATTTTTTCATCGATATAAGCTTTAATCCAAACAGTTTTTGGATTTACTATGCGCAAGATACTTTGTGCAGGTGTTACACTTTGGTCTACCTCCGCATTTTTTGATATGACATAGCCATCGATGGGAGCGTAGATTTTGTAGCGAGAGAGTTTGATATTAAGTGCTTCAACACCTTTTTTTGCACGCTTAACTTCTATCTTTGCAGAGTTGACATGTGCTTTAGCGGCACTTAGTTGTGCACTTATCCCATCAAAATCTGCTTTGACTTTATCGTATTCGGATTGTGAAACAAAAGATTGTTTTTTTAGTTTTGCGTAACGCTTATAGGTGAGATATGCGAGGTTTTTTTGCGCTTGTAGACTCTTGAGCTCTTTTTGAGATGCTTCTAGTTCTGAGATGGCTTTTTTTACAGAGATTTTTGCACTATCTAAAAGTTCAGGGATATCAACGCTATCTATGGTGACTAACAAATCTCCTTTTTTAACCCACAAGCCTTCATCACTTAAAATGGATAAAATCTTTCCACCTGTCTGTGCGTTGATAGTATAAATATTTTTGGCACCGACATTACCGATACCAAAAACTTCTACATCTAAGGAGCCGACTGTTGGAGAGATAGTTGTATAGGTAGATTTTGGGAGATAGACTTTGTTATAAAAGATAAATCCACCGATGCCGATAATGGCAAAGATGATGAAATACTTCAGTAGTTTACTAATGATATGTTTCCTTTTAAGTATTGGATACGATTTATCGCCATGCGTCTTGCATAGTAAGCTTCGAGTACGCCAAGACGTGCATCTAAGAGAAGTGAAATCGCATCTAATACTTCTATATACGTTGATAGTCCCTCTTTGTATCTAGCTTCAAGAATCTTTTTTGTTTGGATAGCTGCTTTTTCTTGCACTTGTTTTGCTTTTATCGTTACCGCATATCTTTTGATATCTATAAAAAGTGCCTGTATTTCTTCTTTTAGTGCTAAAATCTTTGATACTTTTTTCTCTTTTGCCATTTGTAGTCCTATCTGGGCTTTTTGGGCTTCAGCCGTGGTTCTTCCTCCGTTATAAAGAGGAATATTGAGAGTCAATCCAACCAGTTTGGAGTCATAACTATTTAAAGTATCCAAGTGATTATAAGAGGCAACGGCATCAAGTGAGCCATAGTGAGATGCGCGAGCTGCTTTGTGAAGCAGTCTATTTTTATCTATATTTTGGGTATCTATCTGCATCTGATAATTATTTTCCAAAATCATTTTTTCTATATTTTTATCAAAATGAGAAGTGTCTTTGATAACGTTATCTTCTAATACAACATCATCTTTTATCTCTTGTGCCATATACAGAGATAAAGTTGTTTTTGCTTTTTCATAGCCCGCTTTAGCAGCAGCTAATTTATCTTTTGCCAGATAAAGGGCAGATAAAAATCGACTTGCATCTGCTTTTGTTTTTAACCCCTGTTTGACGAGTGCCTTTGATTGTGCATAATAAGCTTTTTTAGTTTCAAGATCTTTTTTTCTAACGGCTACCGACTCCTTTTGTATGACTAAAAGAGCATAAAGTGACTTGACTTTATATGCCATCAAAGCTTTTGCATCTTGGAGTGAGAGTTGGGATATCTCTTCATCTAGTTTTGACGCTTCAATTTTTGACGATGTTTTGGAAAAGTCCCAAATTTTTTGCTTTAGGTTTACGCCTACATTCCAACCATCTTCTTCTATCGTGTGAAAGGAGCCGTTTACTGGAAGTGCATAGGTTTGCAAGGGGTTGTATTCAGCGTGTAAGTTGATTTGAGGAAGATATTCTGCAGATGCGGCATCATAACTTTTTTTTGATTGTTTGATTTTGAGTATAAAAGACTTTATATCTGGATGATTTGTCAGCGTTTTATCGATGCTCTCTTGCAGGGTTAGAGTTTGTGCATAAAGCGCATCTGTCAAAAGTATACTTATAAGCAGTAAACGTTTATTCATATTCTCTCCTCATTATATATCATCATTTTACAGATGTTATGTGAATTGAATATGAATAACCTTCAGACAACCCCACTCAAATCCATATCTCTTCACCTTCTTTAACGATATGCACTTTATTTGGTAGTTTAGCTTTGATTGCCTTTTTAAAAATCTTTTGTTTCTCTTTTTCACCGTGGACGAGGTATATATTGCCTAGTGTTTCAAAATTTTCCATCCACTCTATGAGTTCACTTTGGTCTGCATGTGCTGAGAAACCATTGATGGTGTGTATTCTTGCCTTGACAAGCACTTTTTCATGATAGAGTTTGACCCATTTTGCACCCTCAACGATTTTCCGTCCTAAAGTTCCATAGGCTTGAAAGCCTACAAAGATAACACTATTCTTTGGATTCCAGATACGATTCTTGAAATGGTGCAGTATCCTCCCACCCGTACACATGCCAGAGCCTGCAATGATGATACAACTCTCTTCTTCATTGATTTTTTTGGATTCGTCTGGCTTTAATGTGTAGTGCACATAAGGAAAATCAAATACTGTACCATCTCTCTCTAAGATGTCATTGCAGCACTTACTTAATTCATCATGATAGAGATTATAAAGATTGGTAGCGCGAATTGCCATAGGTGAATCTAAATAAATTTTGCACTTAGGAAGTTCCCCCTCATCATAGAGCTGTTTTAAAATACAGAGGATTTCTTGTGTCCTTTCAATAGCAAAGGAGGGGATTAAAACGCTACCTTGTGAGAGTAATGTCTCTTGTATGACTTTTTTAAATTCCTCTTCACTGTCCTTGATGCCTTTGTGGTTTCTATCTCCATAGGTAGACTCTATATAGAGGGTATCTGCTTTTTTAACAAAAGTAGGAGAAGGCATCACCATGTCATTGTGATTTCCTAAATCACCTGAAAAGACGATACTTTTTTTCTGAGAATCTTCAATAAAGTCTATCTCAATCGTCGCAGAATCCAAGATATGACCAGCATTACGAAATGTTGCGGTGATGTCTTTTTCTATGGATATAGGTTTATCATAAGTAGGATATTGAACTGGTAAATTATAGAGAGCTTTTACATCATCGACGCTGTAGAGAGGTGCGGTTACTTTAGCTTCTGCACCACGACGCTGTGCTTTTCTATAATGGGTTTTAAACTCTTCTTGCATAAGATTGGCACTATCAAGTAGTACAATTTCTGCCAAGTCCATGGTAGAACGAAGCGCGATGATTTTGCCTTGAAATCCTTCTTTAACAAGTTTTGGTATACGTCCAACATGATCTAAATGTGCATGTGTGATAAGTAAAATATCAATTTCTTTCGGGTCAAAACCAAAAGGTTGTAAGTTTTTCTCTTCATTTTTGCCCTGAAACATTCCACAATCTACCATAATCTTTTTGCCACTTTTTAGTGTCAGCAGATGACAAGAACCTGTCACTACCTCTGCCGCACCAAATGATTGCATCATCGCCATCTGAAATCCTTTTTAGTTTTTAATAGGTAAACTTCCCATTTTTAATATCTTCCTTGATTTCATCAAGACTCTCTTGTAAAATCTCCGCTAAAACCTCTGCTGCTTTTTGATTATCAGGCTCTGGAATATCCCAGTCAGTAATTTTTAAATTTGCTTTAAAAAGAAACTTCAACTCTTTTTGAATCTCTTTTTTCCTACTATGTAACTCTTTTTCTACTGCATCCATATTTTTAATATCCTCTTCTTTTTGATTTAACCATGCGATAGCATCATCTAACTCTTCAAAATACTTCATCTCACCGCTCATAAACCAGTTAGAAATCTTGATACTGTATGCTTCCCATTTTTTGTTTCCTACAAAAGCCAATTTTGTAAACTCTTTGTTATGCTTAAGACCAAACTTAAAATCATCCCAAGCTGCTTTCATATCCCATCCATCAAATTCTCTTGCATCTACCAAGACTTTTATTTTTGGATCTTTCACACCAACTATCGCATTTTCAACCATGGGAATCATCTTTTCATAATCCTCATGCGTTAAAGTCCCTTTTACGCCGATTTTTAAGAAAAATTCTTCACCTACATGGCTGATACCGATGCTTACACTATGCTCTTTATTCATCATTTACTCCCATATTTGTTGATAGAAAATTGTATCCTAAAGTGTAAAAAATATTTGTTACTTAAGTGGCATTTAAAATAGTTTTCCAATTTTATAAAATCCAAACCAGTACAATATCCCTCCCAAGAGCATCACCCCTCCAAAACATGGTAAAAGATCGATAAACTCAGTTCCTCTATAAAAGATACTTTCTGCCCCTTCTATATAGTAGCGAAGAGGGGAGAAAAGTGAAAGTGTTTGAAAAACTGGGTGCATGGCATAAACAGGTGTCCAAGCACCACTAAGAAATATAAGAGGCATCATGATAACGATAGAGAGTTGGGCAACTTGCATGATATCTTTTGAAATAGCAGCAACAAAAAGACCGATACCAGCACTGGAAAAAGCATATAAAAATGTCAAAAGTATAAATGCCCAAAATGAACCATTCATAGGCGTATCAAAAGCACTCAACAGCACAAACCCCAATGCTAAAACTGTGCCAGCGGTTACGATGAGCACCTGAGAAAGACTTTTTGCTAAAATCATAATCTTTGGATTGATTGGCATCAAAAGCATGATGTCCCATGTACCTTCCTCTTTCTCTTTGACAAAAACGATAGCGGTGAGGATGATAACTAACATTGTGATGATAGAGAGTAATTCTGTTAGTGCCATAAAAGTATGGTTGTTGGCATTTTCATTGAAAAGTTTGTGTGTTTTAAATGTTATGGGTAACTTTATGGATTGAAAATCCATCACGATGTTTTGTATATATGCCAATGTTGTGAAGCTTTGTGAAGCGGCAGTAGCATCAAGCAGTAGATTTAGCTGTGTATTTTTTCCTTCTCTGAAATCTTTTTCAAAATTACTATCAAATACCATTCCCACGATAACTTCTTTGTTAAATATCGCTTGACTAAGTGCTTTTTGCGAAAGGTATTTGTGAGGAGAGGTAAATTCTGGTTTATGCAGATGAGAGAGAATCTTTTGACTGATACCTCCTCCTGTCATATCTACATATCCTATGGTGACATTGCGTGGTTTTATCTCTATTCCTTCACCTGCTATGTAGATATCTAATGTAAAAGAATAAAGCACTACAAGCACTAACATAATTGAACGCATAAAACTAACAAGCTCTTTTCCCAGTACGATAAAAAAGGTATGCATTATTTCATCTCCTTTTTCAAAAGAAGTACACCACTTGTAAAAAATAGGAGTAAAAATCCAACTAAAATAGCCAAATAAAGTATGATTTTAGAAGAGTCTAGCCCCTGACCTATAAGAAAAGTATCGTAGAGGATATGGTTATAGTACATGACAGGAAACATATGTGCTTCTATGTAGGATTCTCCCTGCATAGAAGAGATAGGCATCAGCATGCCTGAGTAGAGAAATCCAGGTAAAATAGTCACAGTAACAGTTAAAACGACAGCGACTATCTGTTTTTTTGTGATGACAGAGATGAGCATACCTATAGATAAGCTTATCATGATATATAATTCACTCGATAACCAATAGAGCATAAAACTCCCACGAAAAGGTACTTCAAACAGATAGAGTGCCCATAAAAGAAGTATAAATATGTTGATTGAATGTAGTAAAAAAACAGGAAGTAATTTTGCTAAAAGAAACTCTCCCTTGCTAAGTGGTGAAGCATAAAAGTTAAAAATTGTTCCTTTCTCTTTCTCTCTTACAATAAGAAGTGCTGTTAAAATAGCAGGTGCAACTAAAAGTACAAGACCGATAAGTCCAGGGATGATAGCATCCTCATCTCTCATCGCTTGATTAAAAAGTGTACGAGTATTTAGCACAATCATGCCTTTTTGTTTCATGCCTATAGATGATATGGCTTCATTTGCCGCAGAAAATACCGCCCCTTGTATATAACTCTCTATCGTTGTGGCTCGTGTGGGAAATGCTGCGTCTACAAAAACAGCAAGTTCACTTTTTTGTCCATGTAACAAATGCTTCTCAAAAGAGCTAGGGATGATGATAATTGCATCGGTTTTTGCTCTTTTTATCTCTCTCAATGCATCATCTTCAGCCATTTGTGTAAGCCTAGCATTGAAGTATTGGCTGTGTTCAAATTTGGAAATTAACTCTTTTGAGTATTTGCTTTGATCATTGTCTATGATGAGGACTCTAGCATGGGAAACATCCATGCGTATGCCATACCCAAAAAGAAGCACTATCATGCTCGGCATAAGATAGACCATCATGATAAGGCGGGTACGAAAAAGTTCGATAAACTCTTTGAGTATATATGCTTTGATACTCAACCATTTCATGATTTACTCCTGTAAAAGTCAAGAAAAATCTCTTCAAAAGTTTTTGCATTTGCATGTGTTGCATAAAGATTTTTAACTGTGTCATCAGCAATTTTTTTACCATCTTTGAGTAAGACTACTCTATCACAATACTCCGCTTCACTCATGTAATGTGTGGTGATGAGGATAGAAATTCCCCACTTCTCTTTTAGTTTTCTAAGTATTTTCCAAAACTGTGCTCTTGCTATGGTATCAACACCAGAAGTTGGTTCATCGAGAAATAGCACCAAGGGTTCATGCAATAGTGCAGCAGCTATGGAAAATCTTTGATTGACACCCAATGGAAGATTGCTAGGAAAATTATCCATATAAGTTAAAAAACCAAGTTCATTGGCATATAGTTTGATTCGTTTAAGTGCAATATCTGTTGGAATTTTATGCATACTTGCAAAGTAGAGGAGATTTTCCTTTACAGTCATATCTTTATAGAGTGCAAAATGTTGACTGACATATCCGATTTTTGATTTTAAATCCTGTCTATCTTTTCCACTTTTTATCGTTTTACCAAGTAGTTGGAGTTCCCCCTCATCTATGGGGTAGAGTCCAAGCAACATCTTGATAAAAGTGGTTTTACCAGCACCATTAGCACCCAAAAGTCCTAATATTTCACCTTTTTTTAACTCCATATCTATCTTGTCATTAGCAATAAATTTACCAAAATATTTACTGATAGCTTTAGCTTCCATCACAATTTTAGGGATTTTTTCCTCTTTTTCTCTTTTGTGAATATCAATATTTTGTAATGTTTTATGTTTTTTTAAAGCATTGACAAAAAAGAGCCCTTCAAGTGTTGGCTTGGCTTTTGGGGCATTTAAAGATTGAAGAGAGTAAGTTCTTTTTTCAAATGAAAAACAGTGAATATCTTTACACGAATGCTCTTGATAAGTATAAGGACGCACCGAGTCTATGAGTGTCTCTGTCGTGCCTCTTGCGATAATTTCACCTTCATCAAAAAGTAATACTCTGTCCATCTTTGCGGCTTCTTGCATATAAGCCGTACTCACCAAGATGATAGATCCTTCCTCTTTTCGTATCGTATCAAGTATCTCCCAAAGTTCAAGTCGGCTAAGTGGGTCAACACCTGTTGTAGGTTCATCAAGTATCAATAGTTTTGGTCGGTGTAAGAGTGTGCATATAAGAGAGAGTTTTTGCATCATACCCCCACTAAGTTTTCCAGCTTCCCTATCGATAAAGTTGCTTAACCCAGCCATGTGAAGTAATTTTTTTCTATATTGTTGATGTGAATTATCTTGTATAAGACCATGGATATCAGCAAAAAATTGTAAATGCTCAGAAACAGTTAAAGTATCATACAATACCAATCCGATTCCCTGTGGCATCAAACCTATTTGGGATTTTATTTTTTCTGCTTCTTTGGGTGAATGATAGTGATAGTTATGATAAACAATCTCGCCATCAAAATGAAGTACACCAGCGATGGCATGCATCAAAGAACTTTTTCCAGCCCCATCAGCCCCGATAAATCCTATGATTTCACCAGAAGATGCAGAAAAAGAACTTTTTTTGAGAGCTACTTTTTTGTTATAGCTAAGGGTGACATCTCTTATCTCCAAATCAGACATAGCTACATTTCTAATCGTCTGTTATAAATCATAACGCTGGTAACGCATCCATAGATTTTGGTAATCCTTTACCATCCATGCTGATAACTCCGATTGCAGGAATTCCCAATTTTAGTAAAGGATCTATCTTTAAAGGCTTAAGATGGACAGCATATACACGCTGTATTCGGTCACTTCTGACACTAACTTCTTTAGGTGTAAATTCTGCTTTCATTGCGATATTTACCACTTTTGCAGGGATGGGTCGATGCGGACTAGCATCTAAAAATATAACTGCTCTATCGCCTAACTTAATTTTTCCATTTTGTAAAGTATCGACAAATATTTTAAGATAGAGCGAATGAGGGTCTAAAAGTGTTGCTATGGGCATACCCGCTCCAACCACTTCACCGATATTGGCTATTTTATCGACGACATACCCATCTATCGGCGATTTTAACACCATCTCATCAAGCATTGCATCTATACCACTTTTCGATGCTTCAAGTGCGGTGATGTTTTCTTTGAGTGAGGCAAGCATATATTCCAAAGCTTCTAGATTTTTTTGTGATGCTTTAGCTTCTGACATCGTTGCTTTGGAAAGTTCTATCATCGAAGTAACTTCTTTTTGTTTCTCTTTGAGTGCTTGGAGTTTGTTGTTTTCTGTATCTAGTTTTAGTTTTGCAAGTTCATAACTATGTAGTTCTATAGAGTTACTTTTATACAACATGCGACTTCTCTCAAAATCTTTTTTTGCTTGTTTGTATAACTGTTTTTGGATGTTTATATTGTTTAAAAGCCCTTTAAGTTGTGATTTTGTGGCAGAAAACTGACTTTCTGCTTTTTTAAGAGACAAGGGAATAGTTTTTTTTGATATCTCAAGTTCTAGTTTTTTAGCTTCATATATCTTTTGTTGTGCGCGTATCTGTGCCTCTATCTGTGTTTTTTTCGCTTGTTGTTCAGCGCTTTTGAGTTTGGCAATTAGCATCCCTTTTTTGATGAAGCTACCATCATCTACCATTACAATCTCCAGACGACTTGGATATTTTGTATTAAGATTAATCAAATCTCCATCAATGCGTCCAGTTGCCTCTATCAGGTTTTGCGGTAATTTTTTAGGATGCAGTTTTGCATAAATCATCACAGAGGCACTCACAAGTAAAAGAGCCACAAGAACCCAAATCCAATATCTCTTTATCTTTTGCATTGTCACTCTCCTCTACCCCTGTATTATAACCTTTTTTGTTTTTTGTTTTTGCTATATATGTAGCATCTTTTAAGAGTGCGCTAAAAGATGAATTGTAATTGACTTGCTACTTTAGTACCATTTAAAACTATAGTTTTTTAGTATGATTTGATTACCTTTTGATATTTTATCAATCAAAGGAAAAAACTACTAAAGGGGATGTCATGATAAATGAATTATCAACTATCATAGCAAACGATGCAAAAAAAGAGAATTTAGGACATGTGGATTTACATAAAACAAGAGAGTTGTTGATGGATGTGGGTGCTATGTTGCTAGATGTTCGACCAAGTGCAAAAGTAGAGGGCGAAAATGCACAAGAAGCAGGCATAATCAATACTTACTTTACACCTTATGAGGATTTTCATAGCTATATAGATGTATTACCTTCAGATAAGAGTGCAGTAATCGTTGTAGCTTGTTTAAAAGGTTGGTTTGCAAATCGTATCATGGGTTATCTGGAGATGATGGGTTATAAAAATGTTTATGTACTTGATACTACAATCGTAGATCTTATCGAAGTACATCATGCACACGCAGATAAATAATAGAAGCATTGTTTAACTCCCCATTAGCTTTGGGGAGTTACTTATCGTGATAAGTGCTGTTTCTAAGCCTGACCATATAGCATAAGCCATACTGATATCAAACTTTTTAAACGCGCAAGGTCAGTTATTAATTTTTCCCTCATAAAACTTCCTTAACCATCTATCAAATGGATTTATCATCTTGTAAAATACTGGTACAACCAAAAGTGTCAAGACCATAGAACTCAAAAGTCCTCCGATGATAGATATCGCCATCGGTGCGTTTGTCTCACTTCCTAGTCCACTACCAAAAGCCAAAGGCAACATGGCAAATATCATGGCAACGGTTGTCATAAGGATAGGTCGAAGTCTCTTTTCGCCTGCTTCTATCAAGGCTTCATCTGAAGTTTTTCCTTTGTCCATCGCATGGTTTGCAAAATCCACGAGCAATACAGCATTTTTTCCAACCATACCCATCAAAAGCATAAATCCTATCATGACAAAGAGTGAAAACTGCAATCCACTCAGATACAAAGCTATCATGACACCGATGATACTAAGTGGCAATGCTATCATGATGATGATTGGTTGGATGAGTGATTCATACAAAATAGCCAAAATGATAAACATCAGTATGACTGATAGTCCAAGTGCCGAAGCAAATGCTTTGCCTGTTTTTTCCATCTCTTCAGCAAAGCCAGTAAAACGATAACTTACACCATCAGGCAAAAGCTTATCAATTCCCTCTCGCGTATAATTGACTGCTCCTCCCAAATCAAGCCCAAATAAATCAGCAAAAACTGTCACTTGTCGCTGTCTATCAAAGTGATTTATTGTTGCGAGTGAGGTAGCCTTGCTAAACGCTACTAAGCCATCAAGATAAACCAAGTCACCATTGTTAGCTCTCAATTGCACTTTTTTGATATCTTCTATAGAGATTCTCTGGGTGTCTGGAAAACGAAGTGTGATGTTGTACTGTTTTCCATTTTCCTCAAAATAGGATATCTCCAAATCACTTGAAAAAGCTGTGGATATGGCACTAGCGATTTGTGAAGCAGATATACCAAGTCTGTTGGCATTGGTTCTTTTTATGTTGATGTCTATCTGTGGTTTTCCATCATCTAAGTTTGTATCTACATCCATGAACCCTTTTTTAGCTTTGAGGTAATCAGTGAGTTTTTTGGTGGCTACTTTCAAATCCTCAAACGAGTCAGATTTTAAAACGATTTGATATGGTACTGAAACGCCTGCACCTTTGATAGTTGGTATTGCAGCAGCGGTGATGAAGAGATTTTTTTTGAATGGTTCTAGCTTTTTTCTAAAGTTTTGAATCACCTCTTCTTGGTTTAAGCTTCTCTCTTTTCTATCGTTTAGTTTGACATAAATTTTGGATTTGTGTTTCTCTTTTGCCGTATTGTAACCTACACTGAGGATGGTATAGAGTACATTTTTATCTTCTCTTACCCTCTTTTCGACTTCTTTTGACTCTTTTATCATCTCTTCTAGTGAGACGCTAGGATTGGCTTTGATAAATATCTCAAATTCTGCTTTATCCTCTTTTGGGATAAAGTCCATACCGATTTTTGGAAAGAGTGAGAGTGAGCCAAAAAATAGTCCAAATACCAAAATCAAAGTGATGATTTTAAATCTCAAAACCACTTTTAAGATGACTTCATAAATCTTCTCTAAAGCTTTAAAAATAGGTTCAGTCACAGTATAAAACCAACTCTCTTTTTTCTTTAAAACCCTGGCACTAAGACTCGGTATAAAACTTAGAGCCACAGTATAAGAGATGATAACAGCAAAACCAACTGTCATAGCAAATGATTCAAAAAACTTCCCTACGATGCCACTCATGAATGAAACAGGGACAAATACTGCCAAAAGCATGGCTGATATCGCAAGAATTGTAAATGCCATCTCTTTGACACCCTCCACCGCAGCGTCAAACTTACCCATACCTTCTTCAAGCTTTTTGTAGATATTTTCTACCACTACGATAGCATCATCGATGATAATACCGATAGATAGGGTGAGCCCGATAAGCGTCATCTTATTTAAATCAAAGCCCATATAATCCATCAAAGCAAAAGTACCAAATATCGAAGCAGGGATTGAGAGTGCTGAAACAAGTGTGATAGTCACATTTCGTAAAAAGACAAATATGATAACAATAGCCAAAAAAGCACCATAGATAAGGTCAAATTTTACATGTTCAAGAGAGTTGATGATAAAAGGTGAAGTATCATTTATCGCTTTTATATCGTACTTTTCTCCTGCCATTTTTTTAAGTGTTGGAAGTGTATCTTTGACTCTTTGGACGATATCTATGGTGTTGGTTCCTGAAATCTTTTGCACTTCAAGCATCACACCCTCTACACCATTTAACGAAGCATAACTTTTAGGGTCACTTAATGTATCTTTTACGGTGGCTATATCTTTTAGCTTGATATCATCTTTTATCATGATATTTTCAAGCTCTTTAACACTAAGTGCATCGGCTTTTGTTTTTAGGGTAAACTCTTTTGTTTTGGAGATGAGTTTACCGCCGCCTATTTTGACATTTTCACGAGCGATAATCTGGTTGAGTTCGCTGACTGTGATGCCATATTTGTTGAGTTGGTTTGGATTTGGAAAGATTTTTATCTCTCTGTCTTTGTATCCTGTTATTTGGATAGCACCTACGCCATTTATCTTTTGGAGGGTTGGTTTTACTTTTTCATCCGCAAATTGCATCAAGTTTTTGATGCTGTCATGTTTAGCCGTTAAAAAGATGTTGATAACAGGTGCTCCACCGATATCAAGTTTACTCACAAGTGGTGTTTTTGCATCACGAGGAAGAAGAACCGCTGCGACTTTATCCCTGACATCATTGGTTGCTTCATTGATATCTCGCTCAAGGAAAAATTGGATTCTAACAACACTTATACCCTCAGAACTTGAAGAGATGATTTTATCGATGCCTCCTATCCTAGAGATAGCCTCTTCTATCTTGTCTGTTACTTGCGACTCGATGGTACTTGCTTCTGCCCCAGGGTAGATAGTTTGGACTGTAACCATCGGAAAGTCCACTTTTGGGAAGAGTGCTGAAGGCATGGATTTGAAACTCATCCAACCAAATATCACTAGCGTGATGACATACATCAGCGTGGTGATAGGTCTATTTATGGCTAATTTATACATAACTTTTACTTCTTATCAATCGTGATAATTGTACCATCACCAAAAAGACCAACGATAAAATCTTTGGCTTTTACTTCTGCTTTTATCTTTCGTTTTTTTCTGTCAATTGTTGGGTAGATTTTACTGATAACTCCCGCATAAGTTTTATCACTTCCATCTACTTTATAAGAGAATTTATCGCCGACTTTTACATCAGCCCAATACTTTTGGTCAAACTCTAAAAGTAGTTTTCTGTCACTTTGACTTTGGATTTTAAAAACGGTTCGTATCATCGCACCACTAACCGCATCGCCCACTTCAATAGCTTTATCGTAGATGATGCCATCAAAAGGTGCTTTTAAAATTGTTTTATCAAGTAGTGCTTGTTTGTATGAGAGTTGTGCTTTTGCATTGGCATATTTAGAAGCAAATTTATCAAACTCTCCTTGGTCTATGATGGATTTTACTTTTTGTCGTCGCATATAATCTTTTTTGGCATATTTTAGAGCGGTTTTGGTGATATGTAAAGAGGCTTTATAGTCATCATTTTGTAACTTTGCCAAGATGTCCCCTTTTTTTACAATTGAACCGATATCAACTTTTACACTATCTACGATACCGCTACTAGAAAAAGCCAAGTTTGCACTTTTATCTGCGTGTACGGTAAATGTCGCATAAATCTCCTTTGCATGGAGTGTTGCTAGAAGTAGGCTTAATAATATAAATATTTTTCTCATTTGATATAATCCTTGATGTTTTTATTGGCACTAAAATAATAGTTTGCTTTGGCGATTTCAAAATCATTTTCTGCTTTTTCAAATCGTGCTTGTGAAGCTGTTTTTTGGCTAAGTGCATCTAAGTAGGTTACTTGATCAACGATACCTGCATCAAATTTTGCTTTGATACTTTTGTAAACACTTAGGCTTGCTTTTTTTGCACTCATGGCACTTTTGATATTTAGTTTGGCAGTTTTGAGTGATTGTAGTGCCAAGTTGTATCCTATCTTTTCTTGTTTTATCTGAAATGCTATCTGCTCTTGTAGTGCCTTTTTTTGCAGTTTGAGAGCTTGTTTTTGTTTTTTGATACTGCCATTGTCAAAGAGTCTCATATTTGCCATAAGGGCTATTTTATTTTGTTTATCAATCTCTTCTATACCCATCTTTTTTAAACCATTATTTCGACTATAATCGTAGTAACCATAAGTATCTTCTACTCTAATATTTGGATAATAAGCGGCATTAATCGCTTTTGCACTAGCTTGGATAGCATGTGCTTTTTCTTGCATGGATTTGATGGCTTCACTTGGTTTAAAAGAGAAGTTTTGAGGTGTTTGGAGAGTTGCTTCTTCAAGTGTATCTATATCCATAGCACTTTTAAGAGAGAGGTAATTTTGAATGGTTTTGATATTGAGTTTTAATGACTCTAGGGCATAATTATTTGCTTGAAAAGCAGCTTCTAATTTATCGACATAATCTTGTGGTGCCAATCCTGCTGCTTTAAACTTTTTAATCCTTTTTATATCGGCTTTGAGTTGTGTTGATTTTTCATCCAAAGCTTTTAATGAAGCTTCCATACTTTTGATGTTAAAAAAATCTTTTACGATATCTAAAGTAATAGTTTTTTGAGTATATAAGAGATCATATTTACTAGAGTTATAAGCACTTTTTTTCTGATTTACTTGGGCACTTTTTCTATATCCATCAAAAATATCTACACCCGCTTTTGCATACACATTGAGTGTATTTCCTGCTTGAAAAGAGATATGTTTATCTAGGCTTATATAAGCAGCCCCCACATCAAGGGTGGGATAATAACGACTCTTTTGTGAATCCAACTCTTTTTCTTTAGATTTCAAGTTGTATTGTGATGCTTTAATCATATTGTTTGTATCAAGGGCATTCTCTATCAAGGCGGTTAAACTTTGTGCATATATACAAGCGGGCAGACTGAATGTTAAGATTATCTTTTTCAATTTTTCACCTCTATTAGTTCAAATAGTGTATCGATATACAAATCTATCTCTTTTTGTACATCATCAATCGCTTTAGTAGCGACACTAGCGATAAAAAGCCCCTCAGCAGTCGCAAAAAGACCGTTCGTAAAACCAATGGCACTAGGTATAATTTCCCCTTTGTCGATACCCTCTTGCAATATCTGTTCAAACCATTGGTGATAACTCTCAAAACAGATAGTTTGAAAATCAATCATCTCTTCGTTTGCATGCACTAGAGAGATAGAGATAAACTCTTTGTAAAGCGTTCGTAACTCTTCATCTTCTTTGCTATAAAAAAAGTTGAAAAATATTTTGATTTTCTCTTTGGTAGAGTGCACATCGGCAAGTGCTTGTTCTTTTTTTTCGTTGTGTGCTTTCATCATGATAGTCACTATCTCAAAAACGATATCTTCTTTATTTTTAAAATAATCATACATCGTTCCCTTACCCACACCTGCAGTTTTTGCTAGTTGGGAGATAGTGATATCATGTATTCTATGTGAAATAAAAAGCTTTTTGCAAGAGAGTGCAATATCTCTTCTTTTCTGAACTTTATCAACTATAATCGCCATTTATAACCTTTATAATGCTTATGACTGACCGTCGGTCATTTATGAAATTATAAAGGTTTTTTTCTTTATTTTTTATTAACAAAGTTCTTTTTTTACAAGTGGCAGTAACTCTTTTTCTATCAAATCAAGTGTTTTTTCATATTCGATGGTCTCTTTCCCGCTAGGGTCATCAAAACCTATATGGATGGTTTTAACTGCATTTGGAAACAGAGGGCAACTCTCTTTGGCATGGTCACAAACCGTTACGATGAGGTCAAATGCTGTATCTATAACGCTCTCTATCACCTTGGAATGATATCTCTCTCTCCAGTACCCTTTTTTCTCTAGTAGTGCTTGTGCATGAGGATTGACTTTTCCACTTGCTTTTACGCCTGAACTTTGTGCATCTACACAATCACCCAACTTGGCATTTATCAAGGCTTCTGCCATGATAGAACGACAGCTATTTCCAGTACATAGTATCAATACATTTTTCTTCATCATCACTCCTTTTTCTCCTAAAACTATGGCATAATTCTTGTTAAAAGGTGCTATACTTTTATCATGTAAAGGGAGAGCAGATGCTACTAGCTTCATTGGTTTTTTTTCTGACTTTGGTTTTTGTTATTTGGCAACCAAAAGGATTACAAATCGGTACGACAGCGATGGTAGGAGCGATATTGGCATTGGCTGTTGGTGTGGTAGATTTTGATGATGTGCTGCGTGTTATAGATATCGTATGGGATGCTACACTAGCTTTTATAGGTATCATTATTCTCTCCATGATACTTGATGAGATAGGCTTTTTTGAGTACGCAGCCATCAAGATGGCAAAGCTTAGTGGTGGCAATGGGCATCTTATGTTTGTCTATATTTTGCTTCTTGGTGCAGTAGTGGCGGCACTTTTTGCAAACGATGGTGCGGCACTTATCTTGACTCCGATTTTACTAGCCAAGATGAAGTACTTGAAGATGAAACCATTGGCGATATTTGCTTTTTTGATGGCAGGTGGGTTTATCGGAGATAGTGCATCCAATCCTCTTGTTATCTCAAACCTTACCAATATCGTCACAGCTGGCTACTTTGATATAGGATTTGTGACATATGCCAAACATATGTTTTTACCAAATATACTGAGCATCATCGCTTCTATCATGATACTGTGGGTCTATTTTCGTAAAGACATTCCATTTGTTGTGGATGTATCAACACTACCTGAAGCATCCTCTGTTATCAAAAACCAGACGATGTTTACATTGTCTTGGATATTTTTAGCACTTTTGATGATGGGGTATTTCATAGGGGATTATTATCATCTGCCAGTTTCGATTTTCGCACTAGGTGGAGCATTGGTATTTTTAGCCATCGCAAATCATTATAAAGCAGTGAAACCCATCATGACTATCAAAGCTGCACCGTGGCAAGTTGTTTGGTTTAGTATCGGACTTTATGTGGTTGTCTATGGGCTTAAAAATGCAGGATTGACCGATATCATCGCTTCATGGATAAGTGCGTTAAATAATCAAGGAGAAACGATAGCGATCATCGGTACAGGATTTTTATCGGCAATTATCTCTTCGGTGATGAACAACATGCCTACTATCATGATAATGGATATAGCGATAGATAAAGTAGGGTATGTTGGCAATGAAGCTTTAGTGTATGCCAATATACTAGGCTCAAATCTAGGACCAAAGATGACCCCTATCGGTTCACTAGCCACACTTTTGTGGTTGCATGTATTGGCACAAAAAGGGGTTAAGATAACATGGCGTGAGTATATGAAAGTAGGACTTGTTATCACCCCACCTGTTTTGTTGATGGCGTTGTTGGGGTTGGTGTGAGTTTATGATGCCTTACAATATTGTGTTAATCCTTATCATCATTGGTTTAGCACTTGTTGGATTTGGTATCAATTTTTTATTTAAACACCAAGAGGAAAAAAAACTAAAGATGATTCAATCACTCTCATTTGATGAGACTTATAGAGCATATCTATCAAAGACAGCCCACTATAAAAATCTCTCAGAAGAAGAGAAGAAAAAGATAGAACAATCTATACTACTTTTTATCCATACCAAAGAGTTTATAGGTGTGAATCTTGAGGCAACCGATGAGATGAAAATCATCATCGCTTTTTATGCATGTTTGCTGCTTTTGCATATAAAAACTAGCAATTGTTATGATAATTTAAAGACCATCGTCATTTATTCACATCCCATAGTGACAAAAGCGATTAAGTCATTTGGAGGTATCTACACTAAAGAGAAGTTTTTTATAGAGGGACAATCTGCAAATAATACCGTTATCATCAGTTGGCATGAAGCCAAAAAAGAAGCTTACCATTTAAGACACAATAACGTTATCATTCATGAATTTGCCCACGAGATAGACTTTATGGATGGGGAGATAGATGGTATACCACCTATAGAAAAATCAAAATACAACGAATGGACGCATGTTTTATTTCAAGAGTTTACTAAGCTAAAAAAGATCGCATTAAAAAATAGATATTGGGGTAAGTATAAACTTCTTGGAAGTTATGCCGCGACAAATGAAGCAGAGTTTTTTGCTGTTGTAACAGAGAGGTATTTTGAATCTCCACAAAGTTTAAAAAAGAATTTTCCAGAACTTTATGATGAGTTGGACGGGTTTTATCATAGTGATTATTACCCCACTAGCCCAACCAGCAAGGCTCCAATTGTCAAAAGATAAAAAAGAGCCATTAACCATCCTAATTTTTTACCACCAAGGACAAATACAATACCCAACTTTACAAGTGAATTGATGGTAGAAGCGATAATGATACCGTTCATCGCTGCTTCTTGGCTGATTTTGTTGATAGCGAGTTGAGAGAGTGAGAGGGTGATGGCATCTACATCTGTAAAACCTGATAAAAAGGAGATGATATATATGCCAGAATCCCCAAATCTTGATTGAAATATCCCGATAGAACCAAAGATAAGACCAAATAAAAGACCCAGTTTTAATGCTTCTGCTAATGCTAAAGGATTTTTATTTACCTCTATCTGTTCTATTTTATGTGCTTTTTCATTTCTATAAAGATAAAAAACAAAAGCAAACCCGACCATTGATGCTCCCAGATAAGAGATGGCAAGTGCCTTTGTTAATGCAAGATTGAAAAATGAAGTCTCTAAAAGTACTCTGAGGTACATAATCGTTGAGGCGATAGCGATTCCCCCAGCAAAGTTTTTTGAAAACATTTTTTCGATTGTATAGAGCTTTGAAAGCGTGATAGAAACAGCTGTAGAAGAGACTAAACCTCCAAAAATACCAGTTAGATAGACACCGCGTTTGTTTCCAAGTATCTTGATAGCAACATATCCAAGAAATGCAATTCCTGCTATCAACACAACCATCAGCCATGTTTTATAAGGATTAAATACTTCAAATGGATCTACCATTTTATCTGGTAAAAGGGGAAGGACGACAAATGTCATCATCAGAAATAGCGTAGCAGTACTCAAGTCTTTGGTTGTGATAAATGTTTCAAACTTGGCGATATCACTTTTTATCTCTAATAAAAATAGCGTTACAATAGCAAGAGAGATAACATAGGTATCCAATGAAAAGTAGAGCATAATCCCAAAAATATAAGTAATCAACGAAGTTATTTCTGTAGTTGCCCCTTGATGCTTCCCCTTACCTGTTTTAATGACGTAAGAACTAATCACCAAAAACCCAAAAACGCCAAAGGAAACAAATAGGAAATGAGGTACAAATGATTGCATCCAACTACTAAGATACCCCAAAAGTGCAATTAGTGCAAAAGTTCTTGTACCTGCAAAGCTTGCCTCCCCTTTTTTCTGATTATGCATCTCCCGCTGGAGTCCTATCATCATCCCGATTAAGAGTGCGATGCCGATTTGTTTTATGATTAAAAATTCCATTTGTATCGTATCCATTTATAAAACTCTGTCATGATAAAAAGAGGCATTGCCACTAAAAATATAATGCCCCAATCCTCCCAGCCTAAAGCAACGGTATGAAGAGCATCTTGTAAAAATGGTATATAAATGGCACAAGTCTGCAATCCAAGAGTAAAAACTATGGCTATCAAAACCCACTTATTTGAGAAAAATCCGATAGTTGAGAGAGGAGATTTTAAGCTACGATAGTTAAAAACATTGACTTTTTCTAAGACGATGATACCTGTAAATGCGACTGTTTGTGCTAGTAAAACAGCATCTGGTGTCTCTTTTGAGAGATAGTAGTGAAAAAGTCCAAGCGTAGCTAAGCCTATATAGCCTCCCAAGAGGATAATCATACCGATGGCATACTTATCAAGGATGGGTTCATTGACATCTCTTGGGGGACGTTTTAAGATGTTCTTTTCTGCAGGTTCCAAGCCTAGAGCGATAGCGGTCATTCCATCAGTCACTAAGTTCATCCATAATATTTGTACAGGGAGTAAGATGAGAGGACCCCCCAATAGAATGTTGATAAAGATAGCGATTATTTCCCCAGTATTGGAGGAGAGCAGATAGGTAACAAATTTTTTGATATTGTCAAACTGTCGTCTTCCCTCTTTGATAGCATTGATGATAGAGGCAAAATTGTCATCACTTAAGATGATATCAGAAGCACTTTTAGCTACATCAGTTCCTTTTTTCCCCATAGCGATGCCGATATTTGCCTCTTTTAGGGCAGGGGCATCGTTGACACCATCCCCTGTCATCGCAACGATGTGTCCACTTTGTTTAAGGTTTTTGACGATGCGCAATTTATCTTCAGGTCTTGCCCTGGCAAAAAGGATTTTCTCTTTTAAAAGATTTGTCAATGCTTTATCATCGATGTTGGATAGTTCTGCTGAAGTGATGGCACGATTGGTTTCAAGATTGATGGAGTTTGCTATGGCTGAGGCGGTATCTGGACTATCTCCTGTTATCATGATAGTTTTGATACCAGCACTACTGGCAAGTCTAATGGCCTCGGGTACTTCCTCATGTGGTGGATCAATAATGCCAACAACGCCTAACAATACCAAATCATTTTCAACACTCTCCTCTGAGAGTTTTGTATCATCTGGAAGATCTCGAAAAGCGATAGCTAAAGTACGCAGTCCGCTAGCTGCCATTTTTTTATAAGTATTTTCAATTTTGACTCTCTCTTTGTTATTTAAAGGATGTATTTCACCATTTTTAAAAACTTGCGTACAACGTGGTAAGATAACTTCAGGTGCGCCTTTGACATGGGCTCTCATATGTTCTTTTTCATGCACAATAACACTCATGCGCTTACGGCTGGAGTTAAAAGAAAATTCACTTATGATGTTAGTATCTCCATCAGGAGAGAGCCATGCTTTATACGCTGCCACAATCAGAGCCGCTTCGGTAGGCTCTCCGATGGCTTCCCAGCCATTTTCATTTTTTTGTACTCTGGCGTGGTTACATATCAGAGCACTTTGTAAAAGCATCAACAAATCTTGGTTATCATGATAGTTGATTTTTTCACCATCTTTTTCAAAATGCCCAGCAGGATCATAGCCTCCACCAGTCACATCAATCATACCCGTAGCAAGAGAGATTTTTTTCAATGTCATTTGATTTTTGGTGAGTGTCCCTGTTTTATCAGTACAGATGATGGTTGCTGCTCCTAGTGTTTCTGCGGCTTGTAGTTTTCTTAAGAGGGCTTTTTGCTTTGCCATGGCTTTGATACCAAGGGCTAAGGTGATAGTGACTACTGCAGGCAATCCTTCTGGTACTACTGCTACAGCGAGAGAGATACCTGTTAAAAACATCTCCATCAAATCTTTTCCTAAAAGCCACCCACTTATCGCAACAAGAATGGAAATTCCTACTGAAAAGATACCAAGTTTTTTTCCTAAAATTGCTAGTTTTTTTTGTAGTGGTGTTGCCTCTGTTTTTACACTTTGTGTCATCAGTGCAATTTTTCCAAACTCAGTTTTCATCCCCGTTTGGACAACGATTCCTTTTGCTCTCCCATTGACAACTACTGTACCCATCCACAATATATTTGATTGTGTCGAAAGTGGGGTGTCAGCTTCGATGGTCTGTGGAGTTTTAGAGGCAGGTGAGGACTCTCCTGTGAGTGCTGATTCGTCTACTTTGAGATTGGCACCTTCGATTAAGCGTAAATCTGCAGGTATTTTATCTCCAATTTCAAGTAAAACGACATCTCCAAGAGCCAACTCTTTAGCATTGATAATCTCTTCTTTATCTTCTCTTAGGACTTTGCAGGTGGGATGTAGCATCTTTTTTAGTGCTTCGATGGCATTTTCTGCTTTGTACTCCTGCACAAATCCCAGTACACCATTTAAAATAATAATGACAAATATAGTGATAGCATCAGTTACTTCACCTACCGCAAGCGACACAGCTGCTGCTACAAACAGAATGATAATCAAAAGATCGGTAAATTGTCGTAAAAAGATGAGATACCATGGTGTTCTAGCTATCGTTTTGAGTTCATTCTTGCCATATAAGGTTAGCCTTCTTGATGCCTCTTTTTTTGATAACCCTTGTTGGGGATTTGTCTTGAAATAGCTTATGATTTCATCAATGGTTTTACTCTGCCAAGGAATATCTTTAGATGGTTCTTTTTTGCTTTTGAATGTATCTATATCATCACAAGCTTCCTTCCCCCAAAAACGAATCAGCAATGAAAAAAGAAGAGGTACAGTCAGTGCGGTAAATGAAGAGGCAGCCACCAATGCTGTAAAGAGTTTCACATCGATGATAGAGGCAGAAAAAAGTAGTTGTGCAACAATGATTTCTGTGGTCAATCTCGCATCTAGACCAACTCCGACTATCACGGCTTCTTTGAAATTTAATTTTTTCATAGGCACCATCAATAAGGCACCAAAAAGTTTTCCAAAAGTACCTGCCAGATAGAGGACAATTGCTAAAAGAGGTTCTTTTAAAAATCCTTCCATGTCTGCATTGAATCCTACCCAAAAGAAAAATAGGACTCCAAAAAAACCATAACTTAAGGTTTGTGTTGTTTTTGTAAGAAGTTCTCCACTTTTTTCATTGTTTTCAAAAAGTGGTCGCATGATGACCCCAGCAAAGATGGCTCCCACCACCATGCCTATCTCAACATATTCACCAAAACCACCAAATCCAAAAAGTATCACCAATGCAAAAATCATCAAGGTACTAAGATTTTTTGCTTTATAGTCTCTTAATATCAGCGGTAGATAACGATAAAAAATCCAAGAAAGCACCATAAAAGAACCCATGCCTGTGATTAATGCAAGGATACCTCCATGACTCTTACCAGTTTTCAACCCTATCCATACAGAGACAATGCCCACTAGCAATACTTCTATCACATCATCAAGTACACCAGCACCTATGATAAAGGTGCCTACTTTGGTTTTGAGCATCTTAAACTCGTCAAGTATAGGTACAATCACCGCTTCAGCAGTTGGCATACGAGTCATACCGATGACCAGAGCGATTGCCCATCCATAGCCATAAAAAAGCATTACTATCACGCCAAGTATAAATGTAAAAATGGTATTTAAAACTGTCAACCATAAGATATCTGAACTTGACTTTTGCATCTCTTTAAGGTCAATCTGTAAACCGATATAAAAGAGCAAGAAAAGGACACCAAGATTGGAGAGAAATTCAAAAATGATTTCAAATTTTGCTGTGTGAATTATAGAGATAAAGGGTGTGTAACTTAGTGCAATTCCAACAAAAAGAGCAGCAAGGATACTAGGAAGGCGAAACTTTGAGAAAAAATATCCTACTACAAAAGTGAGTGAAAATATCAGAGACAAAGAGACAAGCAAACGCCCCAAGTCAAATTCATCCATGCTAACTCCTTTGAATAAAGATTATAGCAAATAGCGACAAAAGGCTTATGCTACTTAGGTGGCATCTATGTGTTTTAAAAGGACTCTATGATTGTTTGTCTATAAGTTTTTGTACATTTTTTATCAAAATATTTTTATGGGCTAATTCCATAATCCCTTCACTTTCTAGATGATGTAGGTGGCGTTCAACAACATGTCGCACAGTACCTATAAGCTTAGCGATTTCACTATGGGAGAGACCATGTAGGAGGTTGTATTTTTGTGGGTTTTTAGAATCCAAGTTTTGTAAAAGTAGTTTAACCAATCTCTCTGCTGTCGTATGAAGAGAAATATCTGTTGCTAACTCTTCGATATGGCGCATCTGTGAGGCAAGATAAGGAAAAAATTTCTTATTGAAAGTTTCACTATTTTTAATCCACGTTCGTACTTTTTCTATGGGAATTTTTAACAGTTGGATATCTTCCAAAGCTTCGTATATGACGTCATGGGGTTTGGCATCTAATAGGGTAATGGTATCAATCATATCCCCAGATTTTAAGATGAAAATCGTCTGCTCTTTTGCATTGTTGAGATTAAGTTGATAGCTTTTTACTCTTCCGCTAATGACGATATAAAAATAGTGCAACAATTCATTTCCACAAAAGAGTGGTTCTTTTTTCTTAAAAGTAACGAGCTTTGCACATTGATTTATCTCTTGTTTTAGTGGTTCATCTAAACCCTGAAAGAGATAAAGATTATAAGTATTCATATGCCAAAGCCTTTTTGGATAAGAGATGTATAATGTTACCCTATTAAATCTTCTAATTTGATATCTATTACAATTACTTTGGCAAAAAAAGCTTTGGTTTAAAAAACTTAGTGAACACTTACATAAATCAATACATCGCTTGAAAGACTTTTCAAAAGTGAAAACGAGACAGAATCTGACAATATAGAATGTTCTACACTAGAACACAAAACAGTCAAATCAAAATTACCACTCTCAATATATCCTACTAAATCATCTTCAACACAAAGAGATTGTTCTATGAAGTCACCTCTTAGTCCACTCTCTTTTTTTAATGCCTCAAAGGCTAATTTTTGATTTTTTATCAATTCTTGATTGATTTGGGCATCTATGATAGGTGCAGAAGTTGGCACACCTAAATAATCCACATCCATCAGCGATAAATCAACGATATAACGATAATCATGCAAAAGAAATAAATCATTTTTTTCAAATAATCTTTCAGCAAAGTCGATACAAGCTTCCGTAGTTTCTCCTAAATCAACTGGCAGCACCACATTTTCATAGGACTTAAAATCATTTTTAATAATCAAGACAGGCAGATGGCTCTTTTTTGCCAATTTTTCTGTGATGCTATCATGATAAGCTGTGACAATCAATATATCTTTTGTTTCTCTTGTTTGTGTTAACACCCTATCAACCGTATCATCAATAAACACCAAAATAGCACTTTGCCTTGAACTATCAAGTGCAGTTAGCCGTTTTTGTATCTCTTTCTTGATTTTTTCTTTGTCCAATACCTCATCTTTTATACTATCCTCTGAACGAAAATAATCAGGCACATCAAATAGCGGCTCCTCATGTACATAGAGTATCTCTAAAACCGCTTTCTCTTTTGATGCTAACTCGAGGGCTCTTTCAAGCACAGTATCAGCCCCATTAAAATCATTTAAAACAGCAATTATTTTTTGCATTACACACTCCTTTTACTTTTAAGATAGTGAAACATGGATATCTCACCAAAAAATGGACCAAAAAGATTGAGCACCGGCACAAAGTTAAAAAGTGCTGTGATAAAACTGATGACCCATGTTGCCAAGCTATGTTCTTTTAACTTTTCTCTATCTACATCTTCAAACAACATAGAAGCTGCGTCATATCTAAAGGTATCTTTTACCAACCAGACCCACAAGGCAATGAGCACCAAAAAGTTAACAACAGGAATGAAAATCAATGGAAAGATTAGCAATGAAACAAGAAGGTAAATGAAACTATCCCGTATCGTGTAGCCCATAGATTTAAAGGTGTGTACTTTCACAACTTGGTCATCTGGAAAATGTCTCTTTTCCACCCCTTCAAGAATAGGTTTACTAAATATACTCACGATAAATACCATGCTTACAACGATAGCACTATAAACGAGATAAAAACCGATAAAATAACCTATCCCTTTTTCTATGGTCTCAAAGGGAAGCCATGTTAAGAGTTTTAAAAATTCATGATAGATATAATCACTCTTAAAAAACCACACTACAGACCAAACAATAGCACTACCAAGTGCCACAAATACAGAAAAAGAGGTATACTTTTCTTTAGAAACAGTTCGCAAGATGAGATTCCCGAAAAATGCAAAGACTAAGGCAAAGGTCAACAAAACCAGTTGAAACCATAAAAATGCCGAAAGCATCCATGCCCCATTTGACCGTACCATTGAAAAAGGCACAAGTTCCAGTATATAAGCACCAAATGAGACAATCTCACCCCAAAAAAGATAGGCGATAAAAGCCCACAATCCACTTATGATAAGACCGCCGACTAGCGCATACTTCATCACATCCCAGCGAAGTATCTCTTTAAATCCAAAAATAACCGCATGCATAACATCTCTCATAATATCTCCCTTTAATCATATACAAAAATTATATCAAAGAGAGAGGATATCATTTGCTACTTAGGTGGCATTTTTGTTAAGCTTTATAAAAAACCAAGTTCTTTTAAAATAGGTCGAATAGACATAGATATTTCAGCAAGCTTTTCAGGAATGATACGCATAGCATCATCTTCATGTCTCCACTCTTCTAGTCGCTGATACATCAAGTTTTTCTCATCTTCAGAGATGGTTGATGACTTTTTTACAGCGTCTTTGATTTTTTCAATTTTTTTTTGCATTATTTTTCCTTTAATTTTTAATATCTTTCGCAGTAGGCAATAGCCACTGTCTCGAAATAATTCTTTTTGTGATGAGCCTCAGTACTATTTCTAGTATAAATGCTAATACAAATCCTCCAGCGATAAAATACCCCACATGTGGAATATGTTTAGAAGTATACATCAGCGCCAAAATAATAGCAATGACTATCGTCAATATAGCAAGTACGACGAACACTTTTGATGCACCAGTTTTTTCAATCTTAAAAAGATGTCCTATATGGACAAGTGCGTGGATAAAAAGTATAGATATTGAACCGATGGCGGCGATTTCATCTAACTTAAAAAAGAGTACAAATAGGATGATAAAGAGTGTACTGATGATTAACCCCTCACTACTGTGCCAGACATTTCTCTCGTAGGCTGCAGGCAATTCACCGTTTTTTGCCATCTGATAAGTAACATTGGTGACTGCGTAAAGATTTGCATTGATAGAGGAAGCAGTTGAGATGAGTGCTGCTAGCGCCATGATGGTAAATCCCACCTGACCAAACGCAGGTTTTGCTGCCTGGGCTAGTGCATAATCTTGTGCTTTGATGATTTCATCCAATGAAAGATTTCCAAAAACGGCAAAAGTCACAGCCACATAAAGCACCATTACGAAGCCAATGGAGATAAACATGGCTTTTAACATAGTCTCTGATGGATTAGCCATATCTTCTGCGGTGTTTGTGATAACACGAAACCCCTCATATGCAAAAAAAGTTAGTGCAATAGAAGAAAAAACATTCATCACAGGTGGGGCATCTTTGAGTGCTAAAAGTTCTGGTTTTATATAAAAGAAGACAGTTACCGTAAAGATGATGATGATTGAAAGTTTGATAATCACTATGATATTTTCACTTCTTGCAATGGATGAACTTCCTGATAGATTAATAAGCACAAAAAAAAGAAGTATCAAAACACTATAGGTATTTGCCCAAAACAGAGAGTACGACCCCATCATCATAGAGGCGTACGTACCAAATGTTTTAGCCACCATCGCAATAGCCACCATCGCAGAAAGATAAAATAAAACTGACATAGAACCAGAAAAAATACCTTCCCCATAACCTTGTACTAAATACTCTACAATTCCACCACGGCTAGGATAGGTTGAAGCTAATTTGGCAAGAGAATAGCCACTAAGAAGTGCGATAATACCTCCTAACAAAAAAGATATCCATACTAAATTACCAGCAATCGCCCCAGCTTCTCCAAGCAGTACAAAGATGCCTGCCCCAACCATAGAACCAATACCTAAAAAGACAGCACTCCAGAGCCCAAAAGCTTTTTGATTTTTTTGCATATTATTTAGCCATTTTTGACCACATTGAGCCACCTATCAAGAGTGCTATCCCGTCAAAAAAGAGGCTTATGCCCACAAAAAGTCCGACAAGGTACATAGAACTAAATGGCCAATTTATCAAAAAGAGAACACCAAGACCAAAGGAGAGAAGGGCATTAATCACCCACATAATCCATCCTCTATCTGGATACATTGTCGAAGCCAGTCCAAATCCTGCAAAAGCATCCATAAAGAAATAGATAGCCAACAAGAGTCCTATCGTACCCACACCACTTAGAGGATAAAACAACATGAAAGTGCCACCCCAACTAGAATAAAACTTTTAAGCCACCCTAACCAGTCACTTTTATCTGTGATATAGGTAAAATACCCAGCCATCACACCTGCAAAAATCATAAGATAGGTGACAAAAACTTCCGTCGCCAATGTCATATAGATAGGATAAATAATCCCTATCAACCCTAGTATGATAAATATTACACCCGAAATTTTGGCATATTTTCCGAACTTTTCAAAAATCTCTTCACCCTTTGGATAACTCCACATAGTAAATCTCCTAAATTTTATTTGTGAAATTGTAACAAAGAGTGAAAATATATTTTGCAACTTAAGTGGCATAATGATTGAACCCTCTGAAAAACTTCTCATCCGAACAACCTCTGCAATGGAAGGGTCAAAATTTTGTAGGAATTTTAAGTTAAATACTTAAACGATTCATCCTTGCATAACCCCAAGCACCGAGTCCAAGAATAGTGTAGAGTATCATGATAAAAAGTAACTGTTCACGATCGCTTTGATACTCATAATACAAAATCAAAACGGTTCCCACCAAGAGTCCTAGCATGGAGAATATAGTAATCCATGTTGAAGAGTTAGTTCTTTTTCTGATTTTGAAATTAGCAACAGCCATTAAAAATGAGACGAGTAAAAAGGTGATACTTCCAAATTCCAGAATCAACTGTAATCCGCCCATGGCTATCAACAAAGAAGCGATAGCCGCCATGGCAGTGATGGCTGTTTTGGGAATGCCACCTTTTCTTTGAGATAAGATTGGTGGTAGGTAACCATCATCTGCGATAGCCGCCATCTGTCTTGAAGCACCAAATAGCGTACCGTTTATCGCACTACTAGTAGCAAGAATCGCACCAAATATGACAAGATTTCTACCTAAATCTCCCATGATGTCTTCTGCACCAGCGGCTAAGGCATACTCTTTATTTTTGATTAAGTCCTCTGCTGGGATGGCTAAAACCGCACTTAAAGCAATGATAAAATAAATCATAGCCACTAAAACAATCGCTGAATATATAGCTCTAGGGATATTGATATCAGGATTTTCCATCTCATTAACTGCGTTGATGACAAGTTGAAAACCTTCATAGGCAACAAAGGTGACGGAAGAGACAATCAGGATACTCATTAGTGGCGTAGCGTGAAAATCTTTTTGCATGATAGTCGAAAAAGTCGTGAAATCTGTTTTGGCATAGTAGATAAGTGCCATAGAAATGATAAATAAAATGACTAGCTTAGCGTATACCATGATATCTTCGATTTTTCCCATGCCCTTAACACTCCAAAGGTTGATAAAGGCAAAAAGCCAGATGATAATGATGGCGATGACTTTTCGAAGCACTTCACTATCTGCAAATGCAAATCCACTAATGCCATAAGAAGAGAATGTATAGGCATAGAGAGAAAGGGTGCTGATATAACCAAAGATGGTAAACCAGCCGATGAATGAAGCAGCCATATGTGAGGAGGGATAGGTGCGTTTATAAAAGGCATAAGTCGCCCCTTCATCCTTGTAGTAGACGCCTAGCTTTACATAGGAATAAGCAGCAAACCAAGCAACAACTCCACCCAAAGCAATGGCAAATGGTGCAAGTCCTCCCACCATAGAGACTGATATCCCCAATACTGTAAATATCCCGCCACCTACCATACCGCCAATAGCAATAGCGATGAGTTCTTTTAATCCGAGGTTTTTTTTATTTTGCATAAGTTCCCTTTAGGATATTTTATCTAATAATCATTTTAGGTCTGTTTTATATTTTTAAGTTGCAAACTAAGATATAAACTCAAAAGCAAAAGTCCAATGGTCAGTAGATAGATAAAAGTATAGCTTTGTACAAGGGTTAGTATGAGACCTCCCAAGATAGGAAAAAAGAGTCCTAAGGAAGTAATATTGACTTGTAATGCTGCATATACTGGACGTTTTTCTTCTGGTGCTATCTCTATGACTAAGTTCATATCACTTATCTTAAATCCGTCAAATGCTATACCAAAAAGTAAAAAGATAAGAGCATAGGTATAAACATTATGGGCAAAAAGTGCGATGACAAAAGCCGAAATCATAAAAAGTAGACTTAGTGTTAGCATCAATTCATAGTTGTGAATTCTTCTCCATAACAAAGTACTGCCTATGATGCTTCCTATCATTTGAATGGTGATAAATCCACCAAGCATCCATCCTGTAAGTGTAAAGGATTCATTGGCGTTTAGGATGACAAAAGGCATGGCTAAAAAGTAGCTATATCCTAATAATATGACGATGATTTGTTGTTTAAGTCGCTTGTCACTTTTTAGTAGTTTTATGGAATTTTTGACAAATAGCGTAAAGCTTTTTTCTTTTTTAGAGACATTAGTTTTGATAGGCTCCTCAATAGTCACAAATGTTGCAAATCCTATCGCCATAAGTAAACTACTGATGATAAAAAGATAAGCATAATTATCGGGTGCTTCAAAAATACTCAGTACATATCCTGCGATGCCTCCACTGATGATAGATGCGATAGACCCAGCGATTTGTCTGTTTGCCATGGTTCTTCCACGATATTTTTTAGTAAAAAGTTTTGCTTGAAGTTCTTTAAAATAGATAGCACCAAATCCCGCGGTAAAGGAGAAGAAAAAGAGTCCCAAACCTATAAAAAAAAGCGTTAAAGTTTTGTTTTCATCTCCCAAATATAAAATACTCACACCAATGAGTAACCAACTAAGAAATCGAAAGAAAAATACCTTTTTAAAATAAGGAATAACCCGTTGATATCCTTGTGCGTAAAAAGCAGCATAGAGTTGTACCACAACAGCCCCACCGCGGAGTAAGGAAGCAAATATACCAACGATGATGACACTATCACTAAAGTGATGCACCATCAGAGGTAGTATGGTTGAAGGCTCTGCTACCGTGATGGCAAGAGAGAGAAAAAATGCGTGAATAACATTCTTTGTGTTATTTTTTGGATTGTCTACTTTATACATTATAGTGTTTTTATCCAAGCAATTAGTGTTTCAATATCTGCATCATTTATTTTTTTAAAAGGTGGCATCATTGCTTTTTCAAACTCTTTCCAAGTCCCTTTACTACCTTCTTTAATTACCTTTTTTATCTCATTATCTTCTTTTTGTGCGATAGCTCTAAAGGATGGACCTGTTTTTGGTTTAACCTTATCATGACAGTTAAAACAACCATTGGCAGTTGCTAGCTGTTCTCCCTTTGGCAAGGCATCAAATTTTGCTTTTTTTTGCATCTGTTTTAAGAATTTATTTTGATCATAATAGTCATATACATAGGTAGCAATGGCGGCTAACTCAGCTTCTGTCACCTTTCCCTTTTGAGATGGCATCAAGCCATAGCTTTTGAGACTCTCTTCATCACAAAAAGATTTTTCTTTGGATGGATGGAGTACAAAGTCTTGAAAAAAGGCGATAAATTTTGGTTTTTTATCACTAGGTGTTTTGACCTTCATAAAATCTTTGACATGAAAGGCCACTGCCATCATCGGTGGCGCTTTTTCGTCTTCATAAGTTTTTGGTGGCATGGCAAGGTTGTGGCAAGAGGCACACTTTTTTTGCACTAAGTTTGCACCGTTATATTTTACCTTCGGTTGTGATGAACAGGCACTTAGCCCTAAGAGCACTATGCATGATACGATGGGTGTTAAATATTTCATTTAGATACTCCTTAAAATAGGTTTTTGACCTTATCCATTAATCCTGCTTTTTTTTCTTTGGCTTCTTCCTCTTCTTTGTAACAACCCTCTGGAAGACTATTTTCTGGTGTGCCATCTACATTTATCACTTCTAATTCAGGGTGAATTAACACTCTTAACTCTTTTTGTACTACCATTTTGGTAGTCATCAAGCTCATAGAACAACCACCACAAGCACCTGTCAATGTGATGTATACTTTACTATCTTTTACACCTAGTAAATTGATTCCTCCACCATGTGATTTTACATATTCGCTGGTTTTGGGTAAGTTGTGTTTAACGGCTCCGTAAATCTCTTCATCTGAAAATGGCATCATATTTTTTTCCTTTTATTTTGTATAAATCTGTTGTCAGACTTTTTTTTGCTGACTTCTTCTAAGCTGGCTTTCATCCAACCTGATTTGACTTCTCCATCTACTTTGTCAAAGTTTTCGATGTAGGGTTTGATATCTAAAAGAGGGGTACCATCGAGTATATCTACCCCTTTGATCGTAACGATATTTTCTTCTACTTTGACAAGTTCTACAACTGAAAGACCGATGCTGTTTGGATGCATCGGTGTTCTTGTCGAAAAGACACCTCTTGGCGTGTTCGTCATATCATTGAAAGGTATGACACTAAGTTTTGGCTCTTTTACCTCATGAAAATGGTAGATAAGGTAAACATGAGAAAAACCATCTAAGTCTTTCAACCCTTCTTGAAACTCTTCTGCAAATTCAATCGTGGCATATGTTTCTTGTGCCCCTTTTGGCTGTACAGGCATGTTGACTAACTCACAAAAGGGAGAGCAAATAGTTGCAATGGGTGTTAATGTAATATGCACTTTTTTACCTATTATGATGTTCTCTTTGATGATTTTTAACTATGTCACTAGCATTGGTGTCATCGACGATGGTTAATGTTTCTGCTTCATATTTTTCTATCAAAGTATCTAATTGGATTCTCTCATCACCGGCATAAAAAATGGTGATTCTTCCATCTTCTGTTATCATCTGATAAGGTGGCGCACTGATGTTTTGGATGATAAGAGAGTTCACACCATGTTGTAACAACCAGGCTACGACATTTGAACCACCCTCTGCTTCATTTTTTTCAATGCTTACTTTGCCATTTTCTACAAAAGCAAACCACTTGGCTTTGCCAAAAAGTGGTGCTACTGCTGGATTTTCTTTGTTTGTTTTTACTGGTATTGCTATTTTCATTTTTTCTCCCTATTTTATTGTAGTTTTGTTATCGAAATCGCCTTGTTATGAAGCAAAGCATCCGAAATCTTTTTGTGTGCACTCTCAATCAATCTTGAAAAAGTGGTTCGTGATATCCCCATACGATCTGCACACTCTTGTTGATACAATCCTTCAAAGTCACTCAGTCTTATCGCTTCCATCTCATCCACGCCCAAAATCATTTTCTCCAATGAAGTTCTGCGTACCCCACATGGTTTAAAGCAGACCTTGGAATGATCTTTTTCGATGTTCCGAGTGAGTTTTTTTCTTCCTGATTGCATCAACTTACTCCTTGAGTTATGAACATATGTTCAAATATAGACCATATTATAACGAACATATGTTCACAAGTCAAGTTTTATTATAATTATAATAATCATAGGTAAAGTAAAGATATATTACATGAGTTACTATTTGTTATAATGTTACAAAGGAGTTATCATGATAGGTGCGATTCGTAAAGTTCTTGTTGTTTTAAATAGTTTTGAGAAGATAGATACCATATTAGCAAAAGCCTTGCTGCTCTCATCAGAGCAAAATGCTGGATTGGAAGTGCTTTATGTACACGAAGAACCTATGTTTGATGTGCCTGAGTATTTTTTATCTGAACAAAGTTCTAGTATAGATAAGGCAAAAGTTAAAAAAGAGATACAAGAGAAACTTTTGGCACTGGGGAGTGAACGTAAACATGCGATATTGGTCTTTATCAATGATACCGTTGATAGGGTGTTAGAGCAGCTAGAAGAGCACAATCACACCCTGATAGTCACTTGCTATCATGATAAGATAACAGAGAGGATGCTTAAGCGTAGTGATGCCTCTATGTTGGTGATAAAAGAGGATAAAGAGGGCTATGCAAACATCATCATGCCTGTTAATTTAAGTGAAGATTCCCGCTCTTGTATCGACTTGGCAAAGCGCTTTTTCCCAGATAGTAAGTTGAGGCTTTTGTATGATAACCCCTATCTTTTGTTAAAAGAAGATAAAGAGAAACAAAAAGCATTGTTTGAAGCCCTACAAAAAGAGACGCAGCTTGAGGGAAATTATATACAAGAGAAGATTAGCACGGAGCTTGATTTTATCGGAGAATTATATGCTATCGAAAAACATTTGGCTGCGTTTATCAATGCAGGTAGTTTTGATTTGACTGTTTTGTATACGCATCAGCGCGATTATCTCTTTTCCAATTCTCTCTCCTTTGCTTTGCTAGGGATGATTGAGAGTGATCTCCTTCTTTTGAGAAGTTTTAATGATTGAAGATACGGACTAGGTAAGCTGACTCTTATTTTTGAGTGCCTGTATCTTCTCTTGAAAATCGCTTTCATCTCCATAGACGAGAAAGTCTTTATAGTAGCGGTGTTTATAAGCAATCTTTTTGGCATGTTTGATAGGACAAAAGTAGAGTTCAGTTTTAGCTGAAATCTCGGCAGCATAGTGCATCAAACCATTAAAGTAAGAGCAGTAGAGGCAGTTAAGTTTCTCGATAGGGTTGAGGTAAGCAAGATAGTGGCGGTCAAAGACGATATACTCACTACGCTTGATAAAGTCAAATTTATAAATACGAAATATCACTTGTTGATAAGTAAAAAGCATCACATCAAAGATAAGGGCTGGAAGTATCATCAGATAGATGAGTGGAGAAGAAAGTAGATGCAAAAAAGGGATATCTTTTAAGTATGCGATGACTTTTTTCATCTTTTCTCTTTGTATAGCCAAAATATCTTGCTCAAAATTGACACGACCATTTTTTATTTCATAGGCCATGTGACCCTCTTGCGTTGCTATTTCCTCTTTTAGTTTCTCTTCTAAAATTTCTATCTCTTCTAAAATTCTTTTGATTTTTTCGCTCATGTAAAATCCCTTCATTAGGTGTAACACTTTTACTTAGTATAGTATCATTTAGGTATGCATTTCATGATAAGTTTCCACCATTACCTTCCGATTATAGTATAATATCTATAAATGGACTACACGTCGTGTACATGTAGATAATATAGAATTAACGCTCCAAGAAAGGATGATAGATGAAATTTTTACTCATTTTTTTACTCATGACAAACTTCTTTTTTTTACGGGCGGAGGTAAGCCCTATGACTGAGAAAACAAGTGAGGTGGAAGCCTTTGATGATAGTTTTGACGAAGAGTTTGATGCACCAAAAGTGGCAGAAAAAGGTTTTGACCCACTCTCAGGCTACAATAGTATGATGACTGGCTTTAATGATTCATTTTATACACATTTGCTCATACCCACAGCCAAGGGATATAAGCACATACTTCCTAAAGAAGGGAGAAAAGCAGTCTCTTACTTTTTTGATAACTTACTTTTTCCTGTGCGTTTTGTCAACAATGTTTTACAGTTAAAATTTCAAAATGCTGCTGAGGAGTTTCTCCGTTTTGGGATAAACAGCACAGTAGGATTGTTGGGTTTGTTTGATGTAGCAAAGTCCAAGTTCGACTTGCGGGCGCACCAAGAAGATTTTGGTCAAACATTGGGGCATTATGGTGTGGGAAGTGGCTTTCATCTGGTCTTGCCATTTTTAGGACCTTCGAACCTGCGTGATACGATTGGGCTATTTGCCGATATTACAATAGACCCACTCTATAAGTATGAGGGACGGTTTTATAATATGACAGAAAAAAACTATGAGTCATTGGCTCTAAAGTCGTATGACATACTCAATGAAAGGTCGCTTCACATAGGTGAATATGCGAGTTTAAAAAAGGATGCCTTGGTGTTATATCCCTTTTTACGTGACTTATATGAGCAAAGAAGAGCAAAGTTGATAAAGGAATAGAGATGAGAATAGTTTATATCATGTTGTTAGCCTTGATGATGCATATGCCCTTGATGGCACTTGAAGAGTCGGCGATACAACCAACGATGAAAGAGACGATAGATACGATTACCAAGCTGCTAAAAGATAAGAGTATAGATAAAAGTAGCAGAGCATAGAGAGATTATCATGATAATAGACCCATTATTTGATTTTAATTTGATGGGCAAACTTAGTCTAGGTAAACGAACGTATAAGTCCATCTCCCCAAGTCAAAGAGAAGAGTTTAACAAGCTTTTTAACCAAAAGATAAAAGCTTCTTACATCAAAAAGATTGATTTATATAGTGATGAAGAAGTGCTTGTCAAGGCAGTAAAAAAGGTAAAATCACGTATTCATCTTGTGACTTATATCATCAGCGGTGGAGATGAAAATGAAGTTTTGTATAAGTTTTATCACTCTAAAAAGCGTGGATGGGTGATTTATGATGTGGATGTCTTGGGTGTGAGCATCATCCAGACATATCGTCAGCAATTTGCTGAAATCCTACAAGAAGATGATTTTGATACACTTTTGAAAAAATTACAGAGTAAAGAGTAGGGTATGCTGTATCGCTTATATGATAAGGTGATATTACAGTATCCACGGTGGACACTTTTTATCGTCCTTATCATGATAGGCTTGGTAGGGCTTTATGCCCCAAAGTTGCAGATAGATGCGTCAGCGAAAACGCTTATTTTAGAACATGATAAAGATTTGCAATATGCTAGGGAAATTCAGGCACGTTATCATACGCCGGATTTTCTAGTGATAACGTATACGCCTAAAACTACTTTACTCTCAAAGCAGAGTTTAGAGACTATAAAAGCATTAAGTCAAAAACTTGAAGCTTTGGAGATGGTTACCTCTGTTACTTCTATCTTGAATGTTCCTCTCTTGCAAAGTCCTTCTAAGCCAGTTAAAGAACTATTGGAAAATATCCCCACGATAGAAGGGGGAGCGGTCGATAAAACATTGGCTAAAAAAGAATTTTTAAAGAGTCCTATTTATCAAAAAAACTTGGTAAGTGAAGATTTTAAGACCACGGCGATACTGGTTAATCTCAAAGAAGATAGCACGCTTAGTCATGATATGCAGAGGGAAAAAGAGCACCAAAATATCAAAGATATCAGAGCTATCATGATAGAGCATAGCCAAGAGGGAGAACTCTTTTTGGGTGGTGTTAGTATGATTGCAGATGATATGATTAGCTATGTAAGAAGTGATCTTTTTGTGTATGGTATGACGGTTATATTTCTGATGATTATGGTGTTGTGGATTGTGTTTAGGCAGATGCGTTATGTTGTTTTACCTATCTTTATAGCTGCGTTATCGGTCTTGACTACGTGTGGGTTGCTAGGAATGTTTGGCTGGCAAGTGACGGTGATATCTTCAAATTTTGTCTCCCTGCAAATCATCATCACGATGTCTATTATCATCCATTTAATAGTACGTTATCGTGAGTTGTTATATACCTATCCTCACGCTTCACATCATAACATCATTTTGGATACAGTGCTCTCGATGGCGAAGCCTAGCTTTTTCGCGGTGATTACGACTATCGCTGGGTTTAGTTCTCTGATAGTGAGTGATATCTTACCAGTTATCAACCTTGGGTGGATGATGAGTGCGGGGATATCCCTGTCACTTTTGATAGCATTTTTAGTCTTTCCTACAGTCATGATTTTACTGCCTAAAAGAGCACCTATGACGCTATTTGAGCATAAGTTTTCTTTGATTAGAGTCTATGCGTATATCGCGCTACATTATACCAAGACGATATATGTTGTGAGTTTTTTGATAGTGATTTTTTCTGTTACAGGTGGCATGAGACTACTAGTTGAAAATAGTTTTATCGATTATTTTAAAACCTCTACGCCTATCTATCAGGGGATGAAAATCATCGACCAGAAGTTGGGTGGTACAACACCACTAGATGTGATATATGATCTTGATACGAGTGAAGTTGTTACAGAAGAGCTCTTGGATGAAGATGAAGAGTTTGACAGCTTTGAGGAGGAGTTTGCCCAGAGTGAAAATGAAGCGAAGTATTGGTTCACACCGGTAAAGATGCAAAAGATACAAGCCATTCATGACTATTTAAAAAGCCTTCCAGAAGTGGGCAATGTCCAATCTCTTGCAACGATATTAGAAGTGGGGCGCGTGCTAAATAAAGGCAAAGAGTTAGACAATTTTGAGTTAGCACTTCTTTATAATGAACTTCCAGGAGAGTTCAAGAAAAGTCTTTTTAGCCCTTATGTTAGTATCGAGGAAAATCAAGTGCGTTTTGCGATGCGGATTGTGGATTCACAAGAGGGCTTGCGTAGAAATGAACTTATTTTAAAAATCAAGCGAGATTTAGCAGCGATGCCAAACATAAAAGGGGAGAAGATACATCTCTCCAACTTGATGATTTTATATAACAATATGCTCAGAAGTCTTTTTGATTCGCAGATAAAGACACTGGGTATCATGATAGCAGCCTTGACGCTGATGTTCTTTTTCTTATTTAAATCTTTTAAGCTTGCTTTTATCGCGATGGTGGCAAATATCATCCCAATTTCTACCGTTTTTGGTTTGATGGGCTGGGTGGGTATCCCCCTTGATATGATGACGATTACTATCGCGGCGATTAGTATCGGCATAGGGGTGGATGATACGATACATTATATCCATCGTTATAGTGTGGAGATAGCAAAAGATGGTGATTATACCGCGGCGTTACAGCGTTCACATGAGAGTATCGGATATGCGATGTATTATACGACCTTTGCTATCATGATAGGCTTTTCTGTGCTGGTGCTTTCAAACTTTTTACCAACGATTTATTTTGGATTGTTGACGGTATTTGCTGTCTTTATGGCACTAACGGCTGATTTACTGCTGTTGCCACGATTGATACTGGTTTTGAAACCTTTTAAGGTTTAGGGATATATAACTTTTTTTTGAGACTATAGGTGTTGACGAGTTGGTCAATATATTTTTTGAGTGCTTCATCTGATAGGGATGGCTTTTTTTGAATCCCAAATTTATTGATAAAGGGTTCTGGCATGATGCTTGTTTCTATGCTGGGATTTTTGAGATATTTTAGCATAGCAGCCTTGATGGCTCTGTGTGAACTATACTTGACAAGGTAGCGTTTGTAAAGTTCTTGCATTGGGATACCTTCTGCCTTGTGGCAAGTGATACATTTTGTTTGAAAATCTGTTGATGCCCCTATCTTGATGAGGGCTAAGAGTAATAAAAGATTTATTTTTCCCATTGGACACTCACCTTTGTACCTAGTTTTATTTTGGATTGGATGTCTATCTTAAAGTTGTAATATGTGGTGATTTGGTGGACGATATCCATACCGATGCCAAAGCCACCTTCACTATCATTTGATCTTTCAAAGCGTTTAAATATCTTTTCCAATGCCTCTTTGTGCATGCCGATACCACTATCTTCTATGCTGAGGCTTTGTTGTGTTAAGGTGATAGTGAGTAAGCCTTTTTGTCTATTGTATTTGATGGCGTTGGAGAGAAGATTATCGATGAGGCGTATGGCGTCATTTTCATCTATCATGATAGAGATATTTTCATCTATCTTGCTGACTAAATGTATCTTCTTGGTCTCAATCATGGTAGAAAAATAAGCTATTCTTTCCCTTAAAAGTTGAGAGATATTGTACTGTTTAACTTCTCTATGGTATTCATGGTTGAGTGTGAGATAGGTCATATCATCATAAAGACGACTGAGTGTTTTAGAGGCAATTTCGATACGTTTTCTCTCCTCTTTCCCTTCACATTCATAGAGTGTATCTAGTAACTCGATGTTTGTCAAAATCGTACTGATAGGTGTGTTAAGTTCATGGGTGGTATCTTGTATAAAACGGTTCATCTTTTCAAAGCTTTGGCGCATAGGGGCAGTAAAAAGTCTTCCTAAAAAATATCCTAGTATCAAAAACATAAATAGAGCCACAAGTAAAAAGAGTATGGTATGTTGAAAAAGCTTTTGTATGGGGGCACGGTTGATAGGGCTTTTGAGCACGATATAGGCAGCACCAAGATAGTAGGGAATGACTGGTTTTACATGGTAGAGTGTTTTATCTTTGATGTGATAAGGTTTCGTAAAGTCTATATTTTCAGCTTGAAAATCACCAAAGATATACGCCTTGTCGATATCAAAGAGCGCAGAGTGGTAATGTTTGTTGATAGGGTAGGCAAGTGTAGGATGTGTACTTTGGTGCAAGGTGCGTATTTGATTGCTAAGGTCTTCTGCGTATGTTTTGAGTACATCTCTTTGTTCATCTAATAGACGATGTTTTTCGTAGGTGAAAAAAAGTGTGCTTGCTAGTGTGAAAAGTGCCATCGTTGTAATCATATAAATCACCAAAAAGCGAAAAAGACTCTTTTTCTCACTTCTTAACATAGAGGTATCCTACATTCTTAATCGTTTCGATGCTCGCTTTTCCTATGTGGGAGCGTAAGACTTTTATGTAGGTGCGAAGACTGCCTTCATTGGGTTCTTCGCCATAGTCCCAAAGTGCCTCAAAAATTTCTCCCTTATGTAGCGTTCGGTTGGGGTTGGCTAAAAAAAGTTTGAGCAGTTGTACCTCTTTGTTTTTGAGTTTGATAGCTTCATCATTTTTGTAAAGGGTGAGATTTGGCGCGTCAAATGAAAAGTGTTCATCGATAGCTATCTTTTGGGCGTGGGTGCCAAACTGGCGTTTTAAAAGAGATTCGATGCGTACTTTTAGCTCCTTGAGGGAAAAAGGTTTTCGGATATAGTCATCACAACCTACGTCAAATCCACGTGTTACATCTGTCACAGCATGTAAAGAAGTGATAAAGATAGCAGGGGTGTCGTTGCCTGATTCTCTGACATCACTAAGAAAGTCAAAACCATTTTTGTGGGGTACTTTGATATCTAGCAACATCAAATCAAAATGAGACTCATAGAGTGCATCTTCGGCTTCAAGTGCGTCAAATGCCTGTCGTACCTCATAGCCTAGATGCGTCAAAAACTGCTTAATTGTATCGGAGAGGGTGATATCATCTTCTAAAAGTAGAATTTTACTTTGCATCGTTCGCCCTTGTCATTTGCGTCAGTATAACGCTAGTATGTGAACTAGATATGAATTTTGTTAGTCACTCTTTGATATAAGAACAGCAATAGTCCGTAAGCTCTGCTACTTTTACTTGAAAGCTTGTGTTGGCAGGTACTTCAAAACTCTCGCCTCCCTTGATACCTTTCCATACATCACTATCTGGAAGTTTTACGATGAGATCACCACTGAGTATCTCCATGATCTCTTTATCTGCCGTGGCAAACTCATAAGCACCAGGCAACATCACACCTAGGCTTTTTACTTCTCCGTTGGCAAATGTGATAGTACGGCTTGTAACTTTTCCATCAAAGTAAGCGTTGACAGCTTTTTTTATCGTAACATTTTCAAAGTTTTCCAATTTAATCCTTTAAATTTCTATAGATATTTCTCACTAATAATACCAAAAGTGCAAAGGCAAAAAGCTTAAAGTCTAACTCACTAGCAAAATGGGCATTTTCAAACACTTTACTTTCTGTGATAGCTTCTCCCTTTTCTTGCATCTCTAGGATTTGTGGGATATAGTACTGAGAGTAGAGCAGACCACTTAAAACGACAAGCACGGCAGAGAGTAAACCAACCGTATCTCGTTCAAAGCTTTTAAAACGGTATCCTTCGTAAAAGATAACAGCTAAAATGGTGATATTGACAAGGTAGGAAAGTTTCACAAAGTTAATTGTCATGATAAGTCCCTCTTGAAAACGTGTTAAAAGTTCAGCGCCTAAGGCTACTTCGCTATGAAAAACAGTTGGTGCAACAACGATTCCTGCATAAAGGGCAGCACCAAGCATGATGCCGAGTAGTATAATGTACGAAACAGTGATGTATTTAGGGATTGTAAGCATGGTAATTTTGCCTTTTTTGTATAAATTTGTCAAATTATACTTCAATTAAGATAAATTTTATCTTATTTAGTTTATACTACCACTTCAAATATAAAATATTATAAGGAAAACAAATATGGCAACAGTAACATTTAAGAATGACACAGTATGTAATTTAGCAGGAACAGAGATCAATGTAGGTGACGTAGCACCAGTAGTAACAGTAGTAAACTGTAACCCAATGCTTCAAGATGAGCAAGTAGGTGGATCAGATAAAGTGCAGATGGTAGTAGTAGTACCTTCACTAGATACACCAGTATGTGACGCAGAGACAAGAAGATTTAACACAGAAGCTGCATCTATCGATGGTGTAGAAGTACTGACCGTATCTATGGATCTTCCTTTTGCAGCAGCAAAATTTTGTTCCACTGCAGGAATTGATAACTTAAAGGTATGTTCAGATTTTAGAAACAAAGATTTTTCAAATGCTTACGGTATGCTTTTAGCAGATGGTCCTCTTGCTGGTGTGACAGCTAGATGTATCTTTGTTATTGGTAAAGATGGAAAAGTAGCATATAAGCAACTCGTTCCTGAAATCACACAAGAGCCAGACTATGCAGAAGCTATCGCTGCTGCTAAAACTGCCGCTGCGTAAGTTTTTATTTCATACAAACGCCTAAAGGAATAAAAATCCTTTAGGCATCTACTACACTTTTTTCAATTCAAAATAAAACCCCAAAAATATAAATTTTCTAGCTATTTCTAAATTAAGACAAAATTTATCTTAATTTGCTATAATTGTAACTGTATTCAAAATAATTGCTATTTTAATACTGCTATATACGAGGGGATGTGGTGTAACACTTTTGTTGCGCCACATTATTTGCTTTTCTTATATAACCTTAATCTATCCTAAATTTTATAATCTATATTTAATTTTCCTTTCAATTATGACTCGATATAATTCCCAATAATAATTTTTATAAGGGATTAAATAATATGAAAAAACACATAGCCGCTTCACTACTCACAGTACTTGCACTAACGACTGCGCAAGCAAATTCACTTGCCTCAGAGACGGAAAAAGTAGACAGTATGACTCTTGAAGAGAGAGTGCAAAATCTGGAAGCTAAATTAAAAAAGTCAGATAACAAATATAAAAAATTGAGTAAAAAACTCAATAAGGTCAAAGCACACGATGCATTTGATAATGTGAAGTTTACAGTTGATTTTAGAAATAGTATCGACACTATCAATTATAAATATCATGATTATGGTACTTTATCTGGTACAGAAGCTTCAAATGACGCGTTACTTTCAAGCAGATTATATCTTAATATGAAATCTAAACCAATGGATAAATTGACATTTTATGGTCAAATTGCAATGTATGGTACTTGGGGTGGAAGTGATTTATCGCATGATGTCTCTTTAAAAGATTGGTCTGAGTCTTCTAAAACAACAGATTCAACTTTTAGAATTAGACAAGCTTTTATCAATTGGGCTGATACTATAGGTGAAGATGGTATCCCTTATTCATTGTCAATTGGTAGACGTCAATCAACAGATGGTTTTTTATCTAACTTTAGAGAAAATTACAACAAATCTGGATCTCCATTGGCGCATGTTACAAATATGGAAGTTAATGGTGTGATGGCGCAGCTTCAACTTGAAAAGTATCTTTTGCCTGGTATGTTTGTGAAGGTTGTATATGGTAGAGCACATACCGGTGGTATTGATACACTAAATGATGTGGGTGGGTATGCACCGTATGCACAAGATGAAGGAGACTTAGCTGAAAATGTAGATTTCTTTGTAGTATTAGGAAGTCTATATAATGATGGTCAATATAACCTTATGTATGAAAACGCAACGATTTTAGATACTAAGGGTGCCAGAACAGGTACTGTACCTACAGGTGCTGCACTACCTGAAGGTGGGAAAAATAAATCTTTAGACGCAGGAACAGCCAACTTATCAGCGCTCTCACTACAAGTGGATGGCATTGGTGATGAAATCAATGATTTCCTTGACAATACAACAACATTTATATCTTTAGCGATGACAAATTATGATCCAAATAGTGGATATCAACTTTTAGGTTCAAGTGATAGTGAAAGTGGTTATTCTTATTGGTTAGGTGCGGTTATCCCTGATATGATTACTGATGATGGTAAGTTTGGATTTGAGTTCAATCATGGTTCTAAGTATTGGACACCAATAACTTGGGCAGAAGATACTGCTATCGGTTCAAAAGTAGCCGTACGCGGTAGTGCATATGAAGCATACTGGAACTTTAATCTTTTTGGTGTGAAGAACTTAGCATCACAAATCAGATATACACATCTTCAACATGATTATACGCCAAGTATCAGATGTGCAGGTTGGGTAACGCCTAAAGCTGTTGATATCGAAGCAGATGATGTAAGATTTTTTGTTCGATATAGTTACTAATATTCAAAGAAGGCTTTGTCTGTAAAGATAAAGTCTTTTTTCCCTTCTCGCGCTAGAATAAACTTTTTTGACACTTTTTAATCTCGATTGTTATATAATCCCGGATACAATTCAAGAATTTTAAAGGAAGATGAATGAAGAAATATATAGCAATATTATTGGTGGCAGCATTTGTAGTGACAAATGTCTCAGCAGCTGATTTAAAAAGTGTGCCTATGGCAAAAACTTACCCTCTTAATACAGAGGCAAAAGTAGTTAGTGCTCCGACAACTGTTGCACCAGCGATAGAAAGTATTGACTATGGCGTAAAGATTGAAAAATTAGAAAAAAGTCTCAAAAAACTAAAAAAGCAACTCTCAACAGTTAAAGCACATGATTCTAAAGATAATATCAAGTGGAGTGTTGACTTTAGAACATCATTAGACAGTATAGAGTATAAAACTGCTAAAGGTCTTACGCATAAAAATGATTCTCTTTTTTCAAATAGACTTTGGTTAAATATGGCTTATGCACCTAGTGATAGTATGATTTTCAAAGGACAACTCTCTTATAACAAAGCTTATGGTGCTTCACCAAAAGGTGGATTTGGATTGGATCAAAGAGGAAATACGCACTCTTTTGATGCTTTTGACTGGGTTACTAACGAAAGCTTAACCAATGATACAATCAAATTAAAAGAGGCGTACTGGTTATATATGAGTGAGTCCCTTTTCGGTTCTAGCATAGACTGGACTGCTTCATTTGGTAGACGTCCTTCAACAAATGGTTTTTTAGTAAGTCTTCGTGATAATGACAAACCTGCTTCACCTATGGGTCATGTGATTAATATGGAGTTTGATGGTGCAAGTTTTAAGTTTGGTCTTGAAAAAGTAACTGGTGTGTCTGGAATGTATTGGAAACTTTGTTTAGGTCGTGGTCTATCAAATGCTAGAGCAAGATTTAATATGGATACAGGATTGGCTTCTTCAGGTGACTATTCAGAAGATAAAACAACGCTTGGTAATGTCGATCTTGCAGGATTTATTTTTGTACCATATGATAATGGTCAGTACAAAGTGATGAGTACATACTACAGAGGTTTTGGTGTTCCAGGATTTGTCATGGCTGATGCAAATATGTTTACAAATCCTGATGCAAACACGGGTATGGTAACATCAGATATGAAACTCAATCAAAATGTAAGTTTGAGAAACTTAGGTGACATGGATGGTGCGGCTATCTCAATCTTGGTAGATGGTATCGGTGAAGACCTTGGAGATTTTGCTGACGGTGTAAAACTATTTGCTTCATTTGGTTGGTCAAAATCAATGCCTGATAATAGCATCGCAAGTATGAGTACAGCACTTTCTGGTGGCGTTGCACAAGCTGGTGGAGTTTCAAATATGATGGCTGGGATGAATCAGCAAGTACAAGCAGGGGTGGGACAAATCTTATCTGCTCCGGGTAATACGCTCACACCAGATGAAGCCATTGCTATGGTGATGCAAGGTATAGAACAAAGTATGGCTGGTACAGAAGGCATGATGGGTTCAAATGATGATGAAACAGGTACATCATACTGGCTTGGTGCACAATGGCCGTGTCTCTTAGTAGATGATGCTAGAGTGGGCGTTGAGTATAACCATGGAAGTAAATACTGGAGACCATTCACTTATGGTGAAGACACACTAGTAGGTTCAAAACTAGCTGCTCGTGGTGATGCTATGGAAGTATACTGGAGTAAAGAGTTGATGAAGTCGTTTACAATGCAAGTCAGATATACGAAGATTGATTATGATTACACAGGAAGTCAAGGTTTCTTTGGAGCAAGTGGTACACCTATGACTATGGCTGAAGCAAAGTTAATGGGTATGGATCCTATCGAAGAAGCAGAAGATATCAGACTAACTTTAAGATATAGATTTTAGTAGAAATAGCCTATCATGATAAGAAAGTGCTTATCATGATAGTGTAAATTAAGAGTTTATTTTCTCATGTCACTTTCAATTTTAGAGACATCAGTCATCCCTAAATAGGTTTGCACTAATTTCCCCTCTTTGTTAAATAACAACATAAATGGTATTTGACCAGCCCAGTTCGTATTTGTCTGGATAAACTGCACAAGCTCCATCGCATAATCCAAGTTTACTACTGGATAATTAATCCCTTTCTCTTTGATAAATGCTTTTAAGGCATCTGGTGACATTTGCATCTGCACTTGTACCCCTAAAATCATTAAATTATCTTTCTCTTTCTTTTGTAGTTCAATGATGTGAGGCATTTCGGCTAGGCAAGGAGGACAGTGCGGCCCAAAAAAGTCAAGCAATACCGCTTTACCTTTAAATTGTTCAAAGTTAAAACCTGTCTCTGTAATCTTCATGTCTATTTTTTTATCATGAACGGTAGTTAAATGAATAGTGTCTTGTGGTGTAGCTTCTGCATTGGCTCCAGATATTATCGCGGAGAGGAGTAATGGTAGTAAAAATCTTTTTTTCATATTAAATATTCCTTTTGTTTAATAGATTTTATCTATTTAAAATGCTAGTGTAGTATTTTAACTTTTAAATGTGTATTAATCGTGTATGATATATAATGAAAGAAAACAGAAGGTAAACAGTGAAATTAACACATCTCGATGAAAATGACAGACCAAAAATGGTGGATGTTTCGGATAAAAGTGATACGACGAGGATAGCCAAGGCGTCAGGGCAGATATCTATGAGTCAAGAAGCCTACGATATGATAGTAAACAATCAAACCAAAAAAGGACCTGTACTTCAAACGGCGGTTGTAGCAGCCATACAAGGAACAAAACAGACAAGTACACTTATCCCTATGTGTCATCCTTTGATGTTGACTTCGGTGAAGTGTGATATCGCTGAGCTTCCTGAGCTTCCAGGATTTAGATTGGAAGTGACGGCAAAGCTTACAGGTAAGACTGGGGTTGAGATGGAGGCATTGATGGGAACTAGTGTGGGATTGTTGACGATTTATGATATGGCAAAAGCGATAGATAAATCAATGGTTATCTCATCTGTACAATTAGAAAGTAAAAGTGGGGGTAAAAGCGGTGACTTTATTCGATGATGGATGATAAAAAGGTAGAGCTAGAGTATCCTTGCAACTGGAATTATAAAGTTATCGTCAATGCGCATTGCAATATGAAACATATCGCCAAAAATGTTTTGGGTGATAGAACCTACAAAATTTCCAAGTCAAATAATAGTAAAGACAAAACCTATGTAAGTTATAAAGTCTCTTTACTGGTGCATAGTGATGATGATAGGGTGGCACTTTTTCATGAGTTTAAGAAAGAGGATTGTGTGAAGATAGTTTTATAGCCATTTTGTAAAAATAACCCCAAAGTTAAGCGAGATAAATTCCTCAGTAACAAAGTGGTTCTCTTTTCTTTTGATGAGTTGGGGTATGAGTTCTAAGTATGCCCATTTTTTTAATGTATAGCGGTATCTGATGTGTGCCTCGTACTCTTTGGGGCAGTAGTAGCAGAGATTGTTTTCTTGTGCCGTGTAAGAGAGCCTATATTCGAAAGAGTTTTTACTATTGATGGTATGGTAAAGCTTGAGGATATAGTCCAATTCAGTTGTTTTTTCTACTTTTCTCCAAGTTAGTATCATATCATTTTCAAACATAAAATGCTCATTTAATGGCTTGATAAAATTCAGAGAACTAGAAGCAATAAGTTTTTCATTTAAAAGATATTTATATATTTTTGCATCGAAAAAAAGCATGAAAGATTTGAAATTGAGATACTTGATAGCACCAATTTTCCCATAGACATCTGTAGGTTTATTGATGCGAGCACCTAGTTTTGTATAAAAGTTAAAATAATCATTTTTGACGAGGTTGTATTTAAATCCTAAGTGTATTTTTTCATCTTTTATGGCACCATCATACTGTGTATCTATATTTTGATTGAGTGATTTTGATTCTGTCTGTTTATCGATAGTAAACTCAAAGCGTTTGTTGGTTTTTGGCAAGATGATGTTACCACGGATATAGAGGTAAGGTCTGAGTGTTTCATCACTATTATGCTTGAGTGCCGTGATGACTTGTAGTCTGTTTTTGTAGATGATTTTTTCTAGTTTGGTGTTGTTTAAATCTTCATTAGCGCAGAGTGCGTTATCTACTTTTTTCAAGAAATTATAATAGCCATCGATGATACTTTCACGCATAGGGGCAAAACTGTCAAGGAAACTTTTCTCTTTAGGTACCTTGGTATCACAAAAAAGATTATCTAAGAAAAATAATATGAATAATATTAAAATAATTTTCTTCATATGAAAAATCCCTTCAATAGTTCTATTTTAGATACAAAAGCACTACATATTTGTCTATCATGATACACTTTTTTTACAAAATTACTGATAAACACTTTACAATTAAAGTTTTTTCTGATATAATCTCGTCTCTTTAATATGCGGGAGTAGCTCAGTGGTAGAGCACGACCTTGCCAAGGTCGGGGCCGCGAGTTCGACCCTCGTCTCCCGCTTCATTAAAGAAAAAATCCAATTAATAGTGTATAAACATTATTTGCCCGGGTGGTGGAATTGGTAGACACAGGGGACTTAAAATCCCCCGGCTATTGCAGCTGTGCCGGTTCAAGTCCGGCCCCGGGCACCACTAAAAGTATATGATTGGCGACATAGCCAAGTGGCTAAGGCAGGAGCCTGCAAAGCTCTGATCCCCGGTTCAAATCCGGGTGTCGCCTCCATCATTTGGCTATGTTGCCAAGATGACTTTTGGTACACTTATCTTTATATTGTCGGGAGATGGCAGAGCGGTTGAATGCACTGGTCTTGAAAACCAGCGAGGGTCATACCTCCGGGAGTTCGAATCTCCCTCTCCCGGCCATCCTTTAATTCAACAACATCCAAAACAGTCTAATGTGACACCTAATCTACACAGTTTTTAAAGCAGAATATCCAAAACAGGATAGATTCTACGGCTAATAGATAAATATTTTCTTAAATATGCTATAATATGCACAATTATGCACAATTAGAGAAAGGTACACGATGAGTCAGACAGAACAAATATTGTTAGAGCTGTTTGAAGCGTATCCTGAAGCGACTACAGGTGAAATTGTTGAGCGAACAGGTCTAGCAAGACGTACTGTGCAAAAGTATCTCACACTCCTTGTAGATGAAAAAAATTGGAAGCCTTCGGAAAAGGTAGAGGAAGATACTACCAAAGGGTATACAGTTCAAAAGAGTCCCGATCACATCTTGCTGTACTTAAAAATGATCTCCTTGTAGGCAAGTTGAGTTACGGTAATGGCACTTACTCTTTTGAATATGATACACAGTACAAAGGTGCTGAACTGATGGGTATCCCAAGAGGTGAGAAGATAAATGCACCTACATTTTACCCTGTGTTTGAAAATCTCCTGCCAGAATATGAACGCAGAGATAGACTTCTCTCGGTAGTAACGGACAGTGCAGATATTCTTTCAAAACTATACAATGTGCAAGGCGACTTTAGATTTATTCCCTACTTTGAGCTCTTTAAATACAGATCAACAGCACAGCAAAGACCTGCTTGGCATACCGTAAAGCATAAGATACTGGGAGAAAACAATTACCCAAACCTCATAGATGTAGAGATACTTATTAGTGATGAGATTCTTGAAGAAGCTTCAGATATGGAGCATTCATCACTTAGTGGGTATCAGCACAAGATAGACATCAATCTGGATCTTGAAAAAGGAATTATAGAAGAGAGTGAACGAGATGCAGCCTATCTGATGAAGCCATTGAACCGTACGATGACTGACTACTTTGCAAGAGATGAAAACGAACAAACGAGATACTACCCGTATCTTGCACTCAATGAACACCTTTTTATGACGTTTGCCAAAAATGAATTGAACCTCAATACCCCATACAGTGGCGTAGTGTTCTCCAAAGACAGAGACTTTCACTATGTAGTGAAACGCTATGACAGATATGAACAGTATGCTTATGGTCAATACGATATGGCTCAACTGCTCAATATTTCCAGTGAAAAAAAATACAAAACAGACACATTGACGCTACTGGATGTTTTTACAAAAAAAGTGAAAGAGATAGATTCGTTACTTAACATGTTCAAATTTCAAATCTATGCTGCATCATTGATGCAGCATAGTGATTTTCATGCAAAAAATGTTTCTGTGCTTGATGCAGGAAGAGATAAATACATTTTGGCTCCACTCTATGATGTAATCTCTGTAGGTGTTTACAATGGAGAGGCACATGATCTTGGATTGCCTCTCTCTCAAGAATTAAGGAAATATGGCAAATACAATGTAGATGACTATCTAAGAATGGGAGATGCACTTGGTATTGGAAAGAGTAAAGCGAAGATGGTGTTGAAGCAGACGATAGAAACATATCTTGAGCAATTTCCTAGCTACATTAAAAAAACAATTGATTTTGAAAAAGCATATGATCTTAAGATTGAAGATACACGAATGCGTAAAAAGCTTTTTTCCTCCCAGTTGCAATCTATGTATGACCGAAAATTGATACAACTTAAAAAACAAGGTATTTTGCAAGATCTTGGACTGATTGAGAAATATGGTGGTACTTTAAAAAGACAAAAATCCTTTGAGTGATGGGCTTAACGTTTATCTTACTATCATGATAGCTTGTTGATTAAAAATTAATCACTAAATTGTACAAAAATATCTAGTTATTTACTATACTCTTGCTTATCATAAGCATAGGAGAATTATATGGCTGGTGGATTTAAGGCACTTAAGGGACAGGGGCATGCGCCTACGCTCTTTATGGCGTTTTTGTATTTTGATATGAGTTTTATGGTTTGGACGATGTTAGGACCATTATCTACTGAGATTGCGGAAGCTTTGGCAGCACATGGTGAAATCATCACAGCGGGTGAAAAAGCGACATTGTTAGCTCTTCCTGTACTTTCAGGTGCGTTACTGAGGATTGTGCTTGGTTTTGGTGTAGATAAGCTCGGGGCAAAGGTAACGGCCTTGATTTCACAAGCTATCGTGATTGCTTCACTCATTACGGCGTATACGCTTGGGGATACTATCACCTATAATCAACTGCTTATCGTAGCACTGGGTCTTGGTTTTGCGGGGGCTTCCTTTGCTGTGGCACTTCCTCAGGCGGGTCAGTGGTATCCACCAAAACTCCAAGGAATCGTCTTAGGTATCGCAGGAGCGGGGAATATCGGTGTTGTACTTGATTTTCTTTTTGCACCAAAAATCGCTGAAAAATGGGGCTGGGAAGCTGTATTTTTAGTGGGTGCGGTGATGGCAAGTGTGGTATTTGTTGCGTATGCATTTTTGGCTAAAAATGCACCATCTTCAGTCTATACGCCACGACCTAAAAAAGTGAGTGACTACTTCAAACTTTTAAAAGACAGAGATACTTGGTGGTTTCAACTCTTTTATGCTGTCTCTTTTGGTGGATTTGTAGGATTTGCAAACTATATGAAAGTGTATCTGATGAACACCTATCAAGTAGATATGGCTGCATTTGGCTTAGATGTGCTAGATGAGGGCAATGTCAAAGTCATCGCTGGGTATTTTGGTGCGATTTGTATCTTTGCAGGGGCGGTGCTTCGTCCATTTGGTGGCTCTATCGCAGATAAGATTGGTGGGGTCAAGTCACTCTACTTTTTTTATGGTATCGTTGCTGCATTGGTCTTTTTATCGGCGTTTGTGAAGTTGTCATTTTTTATGGCTATCTTTGTGCTTTTTCTTATCATGGCAAATCTCGGTATGGCAAATGGTGCTGTTTTTCAACTAGTCCCTCAAAGATTTGGTAAAGATATCGGTATCATGACAGGACTTGTTGGCGCTGCTGGTGGGATTGGTGGGTTTGCACTTATCAAGACACTTGGTTGGTCTAAGGGGGTATTTGATGGTTATAGCGCTGGATTTATCATCTTTGGATGTGTGGTGCTCTTAGCGATAGCAGGTATATCTCTTGTCAAGACTCGATGGAGAACTACATGGGGTGTGCAAGCTGGCGGCATAATCTAATAAAGGAAACAATATGGCAAAGATTTCTCTCTCAGGGTTTACGCTAGCTAAAGGTAAAGAACTCAAAGGCGATGATGCCTTTGAGATAAAAAAAGTAGAAGACATCAATGTTGCCATACTCTGTGATGGCGTAGGAAGTGCACAAGAAGGGCAAGCAGCAGCTAGGCGCGTGAGCCATTTTCTCATGACTTCGTTGAAAAATCGACCGACCACTTGGGATATGCAAAAATCCATCACGCATTTTATCGAGAGTATCAACAATATACTCTATCAAGAGTCGATGCAACAGTATGAACGTCCCGAATATGTAACCACAGTTGCCGTAGCTACTATAGAAGGCAATAAACTTTATGCGGCGAATGTAGGGGATAGTCGTATCTATCTTCTTCGTGATGGTCTCCTTACCCAACTCTCCCATGATCATGCAAGTGATGAAGAGGGCATGGAAAATGTCCTCACCTCTGCTATCGGTATCGCTGAGGGCGTAGATATATACTATTTTGAGAACCTTTTAGAGCAAGATGATCAGATATTGCTCTGTAGTGATGGTCTTTATAATGTCTTAAGTGAAGCAGAGATTGCCAAGACTATTCCTCTTGGTGCGTCGGCACTGGTGAAAAAAGCGAGTAAATTGGTGGAGGACAATCTACCTGATGATACGACGGCTGTGGTGATAGATATCAAAGAAGCAGATCAAGTGTGTGTACTCAAACAAGCCAATCTACCCATCCCTCAAAAGATAAAAAAAGGGCAAGAGTATGATGGGTACAAGCTCTTAGAACCTTTAGTGCAAAATGAACGCACATGGCTTTGTGAGCAAAAAGGACAAAAGTATGTTATCAAGTTTGCACCTATTGAAGCGATAGATGATGAGCAGATGTTGGATATTTTTGTCAAAGAAGTGTGGAATGCCAAGAGACTAAAAGCGGGCTTTTTCCCAAAATCCGTAATACCAAAAAATCGTACTTCTCGTTACTATATCATGCAACTGATAGAGGGCGATGAAGTGAAAAAATATATCCAAAAACGCTTGCTTTCTATCGATGAGGGGGTTAATTTGGCTCTTTTCTTGCTGCATATGAACCAATTTTTACTCAAATTTGACCTTGTGCATGGGGATATCAAACCTGAAAATGTCATCCGTGCCCAACGCAGAGGCAAGACCTATTATAAGATGGTGGATTTTGGCAGTATTGTAGAACTTTTTTCTATCAATTCTCGCGCAGGAACACCAAGTTATCTCGCTCCTGAACGCTTTAGAGGTGCTAGTATCGACGAGAAAACAGAGATATTTTCCATCGGGGCAACACTCTATGAATCTTTGACAGGTAAGCTTCCTTATGGGGAGATAGAGCCTTTTCAGACACCGACATTTAAAGCACCTAAAAAATTAACACACTACAATCCAAAAGTGCCTTTATGGCTAGAGAACATCATCTTAAAAGCACTCTCTCCTGATGAAAATCGGCGTTATCAAAACTATTCTGAGATGATTTATGAGCTTGAAAATCCAGAAAAAGTGAAAGCCTTTTATGCTAAAGATACGCCGATACTAGAGCGAAATCCTGTGATGACTTGTAGGGTAGGGTTTATCATGATGCTTGTTGTTAATGCTATCTTATTTTTTATGGTGATAGCTTAAATATTAATCAATCTTAGAGATAAAAATAGTCCTATTTGTACTATCATGATACAAAGGAGATAGTTATATATGCAGACAACACCACTAGAGAGTTTTATAAACTACAAAGCAGACACAGGCATGCAGTGTGGAAACTATCAGATAGATATCCCCAAACTCAAAGAGGGAGAGCAGTATCGTTTTCACTTTGATGCGGTGGCGTGCGTGGGCTGTCACTGTTGTGAAGTGGCATGTAACGAACAAAACTTCAACACGCCCGATATCAAGTGGCGTCGTGTAGGTGAGATGGAAGCAGGGGTGTTCCCAGAAGTGAGCCAACTCTTTAACTCCATGAGCTGCAATCACTGTATAGACCCTGAGTGTCTCAAGGGGTGTCCGACTAATTCTTACATCAAGTTTGACAATGGAATTGTCTATCATGATGATGATGTCTGTATCGGTTGTCAGTACTGTACATGGAACTGTCCCTATGAAGTACCGGTGTTTAATCCCGATCGGGGTATCGTCACCAAGTGTCATATGTGCCATGAAAAGTTAGATGAGGGGCAGACTCCTGCTTGTGTGCAAGCTTGTCCGGGTGGGGCTATCGAGATAGAAGCGGTCAATGTTGCTGAGTGGCTCGAAGAAGGCATGGCAAAAGAGGGTGTTGCGCCACATCTGCCTGATATCTCTATCACCAAGCCGACGACGCGTTATACTTTGCCGGTGTTTTCAGGGGAAGTCAAGCCTGCCGATGAGCATATCCTCAAACCCGCACATGCAGAGTTGCCACTTGTCTTTATGACGGTGTTGACGCAGGTGTCGGTGGGTGGATTTTTGGCACTCTTTTTAGGTTCGGTGCTTCATTTTTTTGGATTTCATCTCTCTGCGCCTAACTTTTGGCTTGCTCTTGCTGTGTTTATCCCTGCGGGATTGGGATTGCCACTTTCAGCTTTGCACTTGGGACGCCCTATCATGGCACTCACGGCGATGAAAAATATCAAGACTTCTTGGCTCTCACGCGAAGCTGCGGCACTTGGTGCGTATGCTGGGGGAGCGACTGTGGTAGCTGGACTCTACTTTTTGGGAGTAGAAGGGTCTATCATGATAGCTGTACAAGCAGGTGTATTGGCGATAGGTTTATTTGGTATCTATGCACAAGCGAAGATTTATAGGATAAGAGCGCGTCCATCGTGGGATAGAAATTCTACGGATAAGAAGTTTTTTGGTGTAGGATATGTGGGATTTTTACTCGTGGCACTTGTGATGCTTTTACAAGGGGCGGACAGGTCAGTGATGGCGATACTAGCCTTAACGCTGCTTTTTGGGGCATACCAGATGTTTGTAATCTATGAGGAAAATACCTTTTATAGGTATCTTGACAAAGAGACAAAAAATTACTACCAACTCTCACGCACCAAGAGACTCTTAGAAGAGAGATTTGGAATACTCAAAAAGATACGCTTGATGACATTGGCGGTATTTGCCTTAGGGATGCCGCTTTTGGCGATCATCATGACAGCTAGTGGTGCGCTGACTATGGCATCTGTGGTGCTGGGTGTTGCGCTATTTGGCGCACTTGGAAGTGAACTCATCGGACGCTATCTCTTTTTTAGAAGTGTGGTACCTTTGGGCTTAGCAGGGAACTTTTTTGCGGGAAATCAGAGAGGGTAAGGGCTATGTTGAAAAATTTGTTATGATGATTATCCTTTTAGCGATAACGGTCAAATATAAACATAAATTACCGCTAGGTGGTCTATTGACTTCCTATGTTCTGTAAGCATTTTATAGTTCAATATCTAGCACAATTTTAACTTGCTTATCTAGCTCAAATATTTCTCGATTAGAAAGTTTCGCAAGTAAACCTTCTAATATTCTTTGATTGTCCAAAGCTCTTATTTGGTCACATAGTATATCACTTGTTTTTTCTAGTTTGTCTCTTTTTGTGATTCTATATCTTAGTGGATAGGCATCATCTATCAAGATGGTTGAAATAGGTAAAACAATAGTTGTAGGATGTTTACACTCATTTAAAATATTTGTTTGATAAATCAAAATAGGTCGTATTTTGCCAACTTCATTTCCTTTTTTTGGGTTGAGCTTAGCTAAATATATCTCACCTTTTTGAAACATTATAGACCATCGTTAGTAGTCATGTTAAACTCTTGAGAGATTTTTAAACTATCCTCTCTAACTTTAAAAGAAGCATTTTTTATCTGCTCTTTGAGCATCTCTTTTTCTAATGCATCTTTGTAGTAAATAACTGCTTTTCTAATCAAGTCACTTTTTGTTGTATGTAAAGTTTTAACCATATCTTCTAATGTGTCATAAAATGCATCATCAGATTTTAAAGTAATCGTGTGCATAGCCTATCCTTTTCTTTAATATTATAGAGTAAACTATCTTAAGGTAATATTTTAGTAATACTTCTATGGGGTTTTGGTTTATATGCATTTGTATAAAAGAAAACTTTAAAGCCATTTTCATCAAGTTTATATAGTTGCTTTACGATGTTCATTTTGCATTAGTTTTTCAGCAAGCCAAGTTTTTATAATAGCTTGGCGACTTACTCCAATATGCTGTGCCTCTTCATCAAGCTTTTTAACCATCCAAGTTGGGAAATCAATATTGATTCTCTTTGGTTCCAAATTTGGTCTTCTTTTTGTTGTCATATCGATATAATGGTTGATTTCACCGACAGCGTAGCTGTTCGTGTGTGAGGTTTTGTTGTATCTAACGCTTGTTTTGGTTAAAAATATCTAGTATTTCTATGTTTCATTTTGAGTGTTGATTTCATAGGTTATTGTATAGCCCTTATATATCATATCCCTAATATTTTCATCGTCAAAATATATAGACTTTCTAAATTTAAACGGGTAATTATTTAAATTTCTAACGTTTTTTCTAAGTTCTTTTGCAAAATTGATTGCAGCAGATTTTTTATCTTCTTTGAGATAACTCGTTACTTCTTTTAATCTGATTTTATATTCATCAGACTCAATAATTTTCAACTTTCAAGCTCTTTTATTAGTTCATCCATTGAAGTCTCAAAATCATGAGTTGGCATTTTCCCACTTTTAATATCATCTCTAATTTGTTGTAATTTTTTCTGTCTTTCATAAAAATATGGGTCAAGTTCTAAATTTTTACACCCCAAGGGCACCCCGTCTTTTTGAACTACAACATTATCTTTTACAGTATCAATTATTTTCATAAACTCTGGCATAAAGTCATCTTTGACTTTTATTGTTAATGTTTGCATAATTACCTTCAATGCTTTCACCTTTAGTAATTATATCAAATTTTTAGTGTTTTTGTTTTTTCTCTGAAATTTTTCAAGGAACAAGAGTTGGGGTCAGACCCCTTTAATTTTTTTTCGGCTGGGGCTATCAAGCAAACAGGCAATCAGCTTGACTTTGCACTTCGTGGTGGTGAACTCTTTTTTGCGGTGGATACACCCAATGGTGTACGGCTCACCCAACAGAGTTCATTTTTAGTCAATAGTGATGGTGTTTTGACAACTAAAGATGGTTTAAAACTCTTGCCTTCTGATTTCCAAAGTACGCAAAATAGAGAGATAAAGATACCTAAAGATAGCCCTATCACAGTAGATGATAGTGGACATATCAAAGCAGGGAGTGATGACTTGGGTGCTCTTTTTATCGGTCGGGTTAAAGAACTAAAAGAGGTAAAAAAAGAGGGTGAAAATCTCTATACCTTGCAAGATATGGATAAAAATCTTGTGGCGATGAATCAGGGAAACTTTCTCCAGCAAGGCTATGTCGTGATGAGCAATGTCAACGCCGTCAAAGAGATGACGTCACTCATAGAGACAAATCGCTTGGTAGAGATGTATCAAAAAGTGATGACCAGTCACATGGATGAGTTAAATAGAGATGCGATAACCAAGCTCGCAACAACGAGAGCATAACAAAGGATAAACTATGATTAGATCACTATATACAGCAGCAACTGGGATGATAGCCCAACAGACACAGATAGATGTCACTTCACACAATATCGCCAATGTTAACACTATCGGCTATAAAAAACAGCGTGCGGAATTTGCTGACTTGTTTTATCAGGTGAGTGAATATGCGGGAATAAGTTCGAGTGATACGAGTATCTCACCTACTGGTATAGAGGTAGGTTTGGGTGCGCGTCCAACTGCTATCACAAAGCAATTTACTCAGGGTAACTTCAAAGAGACAGGCAATAACCTTGATATGGCCATCACAGGTAATGGCTTTTTTCAACTGCAACTGCCCGATGGGACGGTAGGCTATACAAGAAACGGTGCATTTAAACTAGATGGACAAGGACAAGTGGTCAATAGTGATGGTTATAAACTCATCCCAGAGATAACCGTACCTGAAAATGCTGTAGCCGTAGCGATAGGCTCAGATGGTATCGTCTCGGTGGTGCAAGCTGGTGAACAGGAACCTACACAGATAGGGCAGATAGAGTTGGCAAATTTTATCAATCCCGCGGGGCTACATTCCCTAGGAGATAACAACTATATCAATACTGTTGCTTCTGGTGATGCCATACTTGGTACTGCTGGACTAGAAGGTCTAGGACAAGTCAAGCAAGGGTTTGTCGAGATGTCAAATGTACAGTTAGTTGAAGAGATGACCGATCTCATCACCGGTCAACGTGCCTATGAAGCCAACTCAAAAGCAATCACAACGTCTGATGAGATGCTTCAGACTGTTAACCAACTTAAACGATAAAGGATAAGAAAATGAGTATATTTTTGACATTGATATTAGTGGTGGTAGTGAGTACGGCATTGTTTGATTTTCTCTATTATCTACCTAGGTTTAAGGCACTTGAAGAGGCAGAAGAGAGGTTTTATTAGGGTAAATCTAGGGGACTTATAATCCTATCCTTGTTTATCTCTGCGACCACCTGGGTATAAATCATCGTCGTTTCTACGGACTTGTGTCCCAAAAGTTCTTGAATCGTCCTCAAATCAATACCCCCTTGCAAAAGATGGGTCGCATAAGAGTGACGGAAAGTGTGAGAGGTGACACGCTTGTGAATCTTGGACTTTTTGGCAGCTAGCTTAATGTTTCTTCCTAGGGTAGCAGGATGAATATGGTGGCGTCTTTGTACTTGAGTGCGGGGATCGGTGGAAATAGTTTTCATAGGAAAAAGATACTGCCACTTGATATCTTTATAGGCATGAGGAAACTTTTTTTCTAAGGCATAGGGCATATAGACAGAACCAAATCCCTCGTTGATATCTTTTTCATGTAAAGAGATGACATATTCTATCTGTACGAGAAGTCTATTTTTTAGTTTTTGTGGTAAGGGTAGTGTCCTATCTCTTAGCGACTTGCTATCCCAAACATAGACTTTATCAAACCCAAAGTCTATATCTTTGATGCGCAAATTCAATGCTTCATTCATACGTAAGCCACAGCCATACATCAATGTCACGATGAGTTGATAAATCCCTTCTAAGTTGCTTAGTACATGCGTGACCTCTTGGCGTGTTA
>JAJRSK010000022.1 GCA_024278835.1 Campylobacterales bacterium
AACCCATACAATGTGGGCTTGCATCTGACTTTTTGTGTTACTTCCTTTTCTCATACCCCAATTCTAACTTTTAACACATTTGTAGAAGCTAAAGCCTTGCACTAAAGTGCATAGTTTTGACTAGCGTGCTGAAACAATAAACAATAGTAACGAAAGCTAAGAGAATATCCCTTTAGCCTTCTTTATTATTATCTTTAGGGTCTTCTTCTTTTTTATCAAAAGAAGGAAGTTTGTCTAAGAGTACCGAGAAAGTACCTTCAGACTCTTTATCATTTTCATTGTCAGTTTCATCTTGTTCTTTTTTCTCTGGTGTTATCTTGTCTAAAATAGCAGAAAAAGTACTCTGTTCTTCTTTCTCTTCATCTTCATCAATCTCTTCAAAAGCACCTACAGAGATAAGCTTTTGATAACGTGCTTCTAAGCGCTCTTCATCGCTCATTTGATCTAACTCAGCAATAGACTGGATAAAGTAACGCTTAAGTGCTAAAATAGCTTCTTTCTTCTTCCTATGCGCGCCCATGATAGGCTCGTCTATCACATCATCTATCAAATTTAACTCTTTTAAATCCTCAGCTGTAATTTTCATCGCTTTAGTTGCTTGTTCTTGCTTTTTAGGGTCATTCCATAAAATAGCTGCACAACCCTCAGGAGAAATAACAGAAAAGACTGAATAACGCATCATCGCAAATTTATCCGCCACACCAATAGCCAAAGCACCACCACTTCCACCTTCACCAATGACGATGGAGACAGACTTAATATTCATACGACTAAGTTCAAAAAGATTAAAGGCGATAGCTTCACTCTGCCCTCTTTCTTCCGCACCTATTCCAGGATAAGCACCCGGCGTGTCTATGAGAAAAAGTACAGGTATTTTAAACTTTTCAGCCATACGAGCGACACGTAATGCTTTTCTATAGCCTTCAGGGTGAGGCATACCAAAATTTCTTCTGATTTTATTTTTAGTCCCACGCCCCTTTTGCTCACCGATAATGATGGATTTTTTACCATTTATCTTGCCGATATAACAGACGATTGCTTCATCATCTCGAAAGTTTCTATCACCATGAATTTCGTAAGCATCTTCCATAATCCCACGAACATAGTCAAGTGCATAAGGACGTGAAGGGTGACGTGCAAGTTGTAGTTTTTGATAATCACTAAGATTTTTAAATATCTTAGTCACCTCTTTTTCAAGATTTTGTTCTAAACTTAAAATCTCTTCAAGATCATTTTTTGCTTTTGCCTCATGTATCTCTTTGTCAATTTGCTCAATCGACTTTTCAAAATCCAAATATGTTATCATGATAAGACCTTAAGCATTAAACTTTTTTAATATAATCGACCCATTTGTGCCACCAAAGCCAAATGAGTTACTCATAACTATATTTAACTCAGCTTTTCTTGCCTTATTTGGTACATAGTCCAAGTCACAGTTTTCATCAGGTGTTGTATAATTGATTGTTGGAGGTATGATACCATCACGCATCGCCATGATACAAATGATAGCTTCTAAAGCACCTGCAGCTCCCAAACAATGCCCAATCTGACCTTTCGTAGAACTCACAGCTGGCACAGAATCAGCACCAAAAAGCTCTTTTAAAGCCGTTGTTTCATTCTTATCATTTGCCGGCGTACTCGTTCCATGTGCATTGATATAATCCACCTCTGGTTCACCTGCCATTTTATAAGCAGCTTTCATCGCACGGTATGGACCATCTGGCACTGGTGTTGTGATATGATTTGCATCGCCACTCTCACCAAAACCAATCACCTCAGCATAGATTCTAGCCCCACGTTTTTGTGCACTTTCAAGTGACTCAAGTACTAGTGCTCCAGCACCTTCACCCATCACAAAACCATTTCTATCCGCATCAAAAGGACGTGAAGACGTTTCAGGAGAATCATTTCTAGTTGAAAGTGCTTTCATCGCAGCAAATCCACCAATCCCTGCCGAACAAATAGCAGACTCAGCACCTACGACCAACATCTGATCTGCGCCACCTAGCATGATAGTCTTTGTTGCCTCACTAACCGCATGTGTGCCCGCAGCACAAGCGGTTACGCATGAAAGGTTTGGCCCCTTTAATCCATGCTCTATAGAGATAAATCCACCTAGCATATTTACCAAGGAAGAAGGAATAAAGAAAGGTGATATACGACGAGGACCTCGTTCATGTGCTATCACAGAGTTTTTTTCTATATTTGGAAGTCCACCAATACCTGAGGCAGAGGAGATACCAAAACGTTCGCCATCATATTCTGACAACCCTGCATCTTCCATTGCTTCAGCAGCAGCTTTGATACCAAGCTGAATGAATCTATCCGCTTTTTTAACTTCTTTAGGATTCATCACAGTAGCAGGGTCAAAGTCTGTAATCTCACCGGCAATTTTTACCGAATGCTTGGTCGTATCAAACAGAGTAATACTTTTAATACCACATTCACCATCTACAATGGCCTTAAAAGAACTCTCTTTATCCATACCTAGTGCATTTATCATGCCTAAACCAGTGATTACAACTCTATTCAAACTACTCTCCTTCTCTACTATCCGAAATTTTCTCTTACTTAATTTTTACAAATATAAAAGTGAGTTTCCCCACCTTTATATTTTACGATTTACGCGTTGTTGTTTTCGATATATCTTAAAGCATCACCAACAGTTGCGATTGCTTCAGCGTCAGCATCAGGAATCTCAATGTCAAACTTCTCTTCTAAAGCCATAACCAACTCAACAACATCTAGTGAATCAGCACCTAAATCTTCAACAAATTTAGACTCTTCTTTAACCTCATCCGCGTTTACGTTTAATTGCTCTACTACTACTGCTTTTACGTCATCTATTAATGCCATACTCTTCTCCTAATTATAAAAATAAGCCTTATACTATCACAATATAGTTGAAATCAAGTAAACTAAACGTACATGCCACCATTTACTTTTAAAATTTCTCCTGTAATATAGGCAGAATTGTCACTCAACAAAAATGCCACTGCTTCTGCCACATCTTTTGGATCACCAAATCTCTTTAAAGGAATTTTATCTGTGTAAGATTTTTTCACTTCATCACTAAGTTCATCCGTCATATCAGTGGCGATAAAACCAGGTGTTATTGCGTTATATCTGATGCCTCTAGCTGAACCTTCAAGGGCGAAAGACTTTGTCATAGAGTTCATTGCACCTTTACTGGCTGAGTAGTTTACCTGCCCAACATTGCCTGTTTCTGAGACAATAGAAGAGATATTGACCACCGAACCAAAACGCTTTTTACTCATCGCCTTCAGTGCTTCACGACAACCGATAAAAGCAGAATTTAAGTTTGTTTTAATCACAGAATCAAAATCCTCTAGTTTCATACGAAGGGCAAGTTTATCATTGGTGATACCAGCATTATTTACCAGATACGAGAGTTCTCCATCACTCTCCACAATAGTTTTAATCCCCTCGACAAATCCTGCTTCATCACTGGCATCAAAACAGATAACCGCTGCTTTATTTCCAGCCTCTTCAATCTCTTTTTGTAGCGCATCCGCCAACTCTGGCTTTGAACGATAGTTTATCCAAACTTTCAATCCATAACCCGCTAAAACTTTTGCTATCTCTTTACCAATTCCTTTACTTGCTCCAGTAATCAATACATTACTTCCCGTGAAATTCATACGCAAACCTTCTTAAATTATATTTCTATCATGATAATATAATAAGGGTTAAAAACCAATTCTATAAACATAAAGGAAAAAAATGAAAATTTTACTTTCAACAACACTTGTTACCTTCGTAGCACTATCAGGATGTACGGCTATCACGGACAACCCTATTACAAATACAACTAAAAAAGTCAAAGAGAATATCTCTCATAAAGCACATTGGGGATATACAGGTCACGGCAACCCAAGCGAATGGGGAGAACTATCTGAAAAATACAAAATGTGTTCTGATGGAAAAAACCAATCACCTATCAATATCTCCGTCACAGACAGCAAAGATACCGATTTAAAAGATATCGCTTTTTCTTACACCACAAAAAGCAACTCTGTTATCAACAATGGACACACCGTCCAAGTCAATATCGATGCGGGTAGCACTATCATGATAGACGGCATTGCGTTTGAACTTAAACAGTTTCACTTTCATTCACCAAGCGAAAATCAAATAGATGGTAAAAATTTCCCACTAGAAGCACACTTTGTTCACTTAGACAAAGAGGGAAATATCGCTGTTGTTGCACTCATGTTTGAAGAAGGAAAAGCAAATGCTGCACTTGAAAAAGTATGGAGCAAACTACCACTCAAAGCAGAAGAGAAAACAACACTCAGCCTAAGCGCAGACGATGTCAATGCCTTACTTCCAGATACAAAAGAGTATTATAGATTTTCTGGTTCACTCACCACACCGCCATGTTCGGAAGGGGTAAGATGGTTTGTGATGAAAAAACCTGTCACTATCTCAAAAGAGCAAGTGGAAAAGTTCACACATACTATGCACCATGCAAACAATAGACCGATTCAAAAGATGAACGCAAGAAAAGTCTTATATTAAGGGCACCTGCAATGCCATTAAGCTAAGCCAAATCCTGCCATAATTATACCTCTTAATTCCCAACATTTTTCTTCTTTCTTTTGAGGAAATTTATAGCATTGGTTGCAATAGTGGATTTTTGTTTCTCTTTATCCAGTCTT
>JAJRSK010000023.1 GCA_024278835.1 Campylobacterales bacterium
AAAAATAAGGTTTTTAGAGAAAATGAGCTAAAAAAGGAGTGAAATTATAAAAGAGTAGTGCAGAGCATTTTTTTAAACTGAGAATTTACCGAAGGTTAAATCTGTGGGTTTGGAAATTATGAATTTGCAAGTGGCTCTATAGTTAAAAATTAAAATAATTTCAAGCTTAATGAAAACTTTTGACTCTAAATAAGAGAATTATGTATCATCATGATAGATAATTGTCCAAAAAAGCATTATTTATGCACAATGCGCATATAACAAAGAGAGATATTTTCAAGCCTTTATCTCTCCCATTGACGCATATCAATCCACTCATAGCTGATACCTGCTATCATGATAGAAACCTAGGAGAGGTATATGGCATATTTTCCAGCATTTTTAAAACTTGACGATGTGGAGATTCTCATCGTTGGTGGCGGGTATATCGCGACAGAAAAGGTAGAAAAGCTGCTTGATTTTACGAACAAGCTTACGATTATCGCACCCGAGCTCTCTGGCCAGATGAAGCATTATATAAACGAACACCATCTAAGCTATCATGATAGAGTTTACAAGCGAGGTGATATCAACGCTTTTGGTATCGTTATCATCGCGGTGGATGACATCGCTTTACAGGCGGAGATTTATGAGGAGAGTCGTAGTCTGCGCTGTTTTTGTAACGCCGTGGATTCGGTGGATTATTGTGATTTTATCTTTCCATCATATGTCAAAAAAGAGAACCTTACCGTGGCGGTCTCCACTTCTGGTACCTCCCCTGCCTTTGCCAAGCACTTTAGGCGTTATCTTGAGGGGCTGATTCCTGATGGCGTATCGACATTTTTAAACGAGATGAAAGCACTACGCACTACGATGCCAAAAGGCAAAGAACGCATGGAGTTTCTCGATAAAAAAGCAAAATCGTATATAGAAAGTTGGAAGGATTAAACCAGCCAATTCTCTAACTTAAATATCTCTTGCGTTGCTTGAAGCCCTTTCCATCCCGAGGATTCAAGGTACATCAACTTCCCACCAAAGTATCCGACCACATACTGCTCTTTATAGATGACAAATCCCCCTGCTCCAAGCGTAGCAAATATCTCACTCGCCTGTTGAGGCACAACCATATTTTCAAAATCCACCATATGCACCGCTATCAAAGCATCATGAAACATCTCATTTTCAAGCAGAGAGTGACTCACAGAATAGGACATCGGGTAGGTAATAGCAGGCTCCTCTACCAAGTCATAGACATAAAGACGCTCTTTTTTCTTTCCATACATTACTAACCCTTTTTTATTATCATGATAGTTTAAAAAATCAAAAAGTAGAAGCTTTATTTCAAAATGAAATGTTTTTTATCTAATTCACATAGAGTTCATCTTAAAATAATACAATCCAAATAAAAAGGCGATTTATTTATGAAAATTATCACTAGTACGCTACTTACCATAGCCCTTGCCAACACGTTATTTGCCTCAAATGGCGCGGCACTTCTCAAGAAAAACTGTGCCACATGTCATATGCTTGAAACACCTAGCCCAGATATTATTCCCACTTTAAAAGCCCCTGCCATGGAAGCGGTTGTATTTCATATCAAGCTTGCTATCAAGGATAAGGTCGCAATGAAAGACTTCATTATCGATTATGTGAAAAATCCCCAAGCTTCTAAATCTGTATGTGAGTCAAATAAAGTAGAAAAATTTGGGGTAATGCCCTCTTTGAAAGGGAAAATTTCAGATAAAGAGTTACATACTGTTGCAACTTACATATTAGAAAAATACCCAAGTGACGAGTTTGTAAGTATGATAAAAGAGATTCAGACCAATGACAAGATGAGAGCGCTGGTAAACTCACCATTTCTTATCAACCAAGAAGGCTTACCACACATCACAAAAATCTTACTTCAAAATTGGGATAAAGCCTCACTAGGACTAAGCGATGAACAAAAAAATAAACTCTTAGTGGTAAGAAAAAAAACCTTAAGTGCTGTTAAAAAAATCAAACAAGAAGTAGCAGCTTTAGAAGAAGAAATCATCGAAATAGTTGTTGATGCAGAGGAGTCTAAAACATTGGATGAAAAGATAGAAAAAGTTGCTAAACTCAAAGCTCAAGCCACCAAGATACATATCAACTGTATCAGTGAAAGCGTCTCTATATTAAGTGACGAACAGTTAGAGCACTTACTACCCTTTTGGGGTTCATGAAAAGAGGTGCCCAAGATTTAAAACGCTATAAAAAGACGTTTTAAATCTTGCAGACACTACTTATAGACAGCTGGGTTTGAAGATGTATCTAACTTATCACTTACATCTGAAAAATAGACTTTAGTCGCTGCGTACATCGCACCAATGACCAACAATCCTATAATCACTTTTTTAATAATACTTCTCGTCTCTGGACTCTCATCATTGTTAAAGTCTTCGATTCCCTCTAAACTTGGTTCATCATGCATAATATTCCCCTATATTAATTATTTTATCTACCTATGCAAGGCAATCTTTATTGTACTACACAAAGATTAACGATTAACCACCCTTAAAGACACATTTCACTAAAATATCCCAAAAATTACAAAAGGGTTATCATGAGAGGCTACAAAGTCTTTTCGGGCACAGCAAACGAAGCATTTTCAAAAGCAGTGGCAAAGTATCTGTCTATTCCATTATCTGAGGCAACAATCAACCGTTTTTCTGATGGAGAGATTTCTATCCAAATCTCAGAGTCCGTTCGTGGACGCGATGTCTTCATCATACAAAGTACTTGCGCACCAGCCAATGCCAACTTGATGGAGCTTCTTATCATGACAGACGCACTCAAGCGTAGTTCTGCCAACTCTATCACGGCGATTGTCCCCTACTTTGGCTATGCCAGACAAGATAGAAAAGCCGCCCCTCGTGTGCCTATCTCTGCGAAACTAGTAGCAAACCTCTTTGAAACTGCGGGCATAGACAGAGTCGTCACCCTTGACCTTCATGCAGGACAGATTCAAGGATTTTTCGATATCCCTGTGGATAATCTCTACGGCTCTATCGTCTTTACAGACTACCTAAAGCGAAAAAATCTCAAAAATCCTATCATCGCTTCTCCAGATATCGGTGGTGTAGCACGAGCGAGAAACTTTGCCAAAAACATGGGACTAGAAATCGTCATCGTCGATAAAAGACGTGAAAAAGCCAATGAAAGCGAAGTGATGAATATCATCGGAAATGTCGAAGGCAAAGATGTCATCCTCATCGATGATATGATTGACACAGCAGGTACTATCGTCAAAGCAGCAGCGGCTTTAAAGAAAAATGGTGCGACATCTGTTATGGCATTTTGTTCGCATCCCGTTCTTTCAGGTCCAGCCCATGATAGAATCCTCAATGGAGACTTAGATGAGTTGGTTGTTACAGATACTATCCCACTCTCTCAAGAGAATGAAAAAGTCACAGTACTCTCAGTTGCACATCTCTTTTCAGAAGTCATCAGAAGAATCTACCACAACGAAAGTGTCAACGGACTTTTTAGTTAGATGCAAGAATTTATACGCAACTTCTCTATCATCGCCCATATCGACCATGGCAAAAGTACCTTAGCAGATAGACTCATCCAAGAGTGTGGCGCGGTGGCTGATCGGGAGATAAGTTCACAAATGATGGACACCATGGATATCGAACAAGAGCGAGGGATTACTATCAAGGCGCAGAGTGTACGACTCACTTATGTGCGTGATGGACAACCTTACATCTTAAACCTCATTGACACGCCCGGTCATGTGGATTTCTCCTATGAAGTGAGCCGTTCTTTGGCTTCTTCTGAGGGAGCACTTCTCATCGTTGATGCTTCACAAGGTGTCGAAGCACAAACGATTGCCAATGTCTACATCGCACTAGAAAACGACTTGGAACTCGTGCCTGTCATCAACAAGATAGACCTTCCTGCTGCTGATCCCGATCGCGTAAAAGAAGAAGTAGAAAATACAATTGGGCTTGATTGTTCTGATGCTATAGAGACTAGTGCCAAGACAGGTCAAGGTATCATAGAGTTACTTGATGCCATCATTGACCGTATCCCTGCACCACAAGGCGATAAAGATGCCCCTACAAAAGCACTCATTTATGATTCTTGGTTTGACAATTATCTTGGTGCATTGGCGCTAGTACGCGTCTATGAAGGAGAATTACATAGCGGGCAAGAAGTCCTTGTTATGGGAACACATAAGAAACATGAAATTCTATCACTCACCTACCCGCATCCTCTAAAAGCAACAAAAACAAAATCTATCAAAACAGGGGAAATCGGTATCGTTTCCTTGGGTCTAAAAACTGTTTCTGATGTCCAAGTGGGTGATACCATCACCGATGCCAAACATCCAACAGCTGAGATGATTCAGGGATTTGAACCCGCTAAGTCTTTTGTATTTGCAGGGTTATATCCTATAGAGACAGATAAATTTGAAGATTTAAGAGATGCACTAGATCGTCTCAAACTCAATGACTCTTCCATTTCATATGAACCTGAAACATCTGCCGCACTTGGGTTTGGATTTCGTGTAGGTTTCTTGGGATTGCTACATATGGAAGTGATTAAAGAGCGATTAGAACGTGAATTTCACCTAGACCTCATCGCTACTGCACCAACCGTTATCTATAAAATCAAAATGAATGATGGCAGTACCATAGAGATACAAAATCCAAGCCAACTCCCTCCTATCAACAAGAGAGAGTCTATTGCTGAACCCTATGTAAAAGCTACTGTCATCGTCCCTACAGAGTACCTAGGCAATGTCATCACCCTACTCAATGAAAAACGCGGGATGCAAGAGAAGATGACTTATCTCAATCCTGAACGTGTACTTTTAGAGTACTCAGTACCTATGAATGAAATCATGATGGACTTTTATGACAAACTTAAATCCGTCACCAAAGGATATGCAAGTTTTGATTATGAGCTTGATGATTACCGTGTGGGTGATTTAGTACAACTTGATATCCGTGTGGCGGGTGAAGTGGTAGATGCCCTCTCTATCATCGTACCAAACTCAAAAGCGATGCAAAAAGGACGTGAATTTGTCAAAGCGATGAAAGAGTTAGTCCCACGTCAACTCTTTGAAGTAGCTATTCAAGCCTCTGTGGGCAGTAAAATCATCTCTCGTGAAACAGTGAAGTCCATGGGGAAAAATGTGACTGCCAAGTGTTATGGTGGTGATATCACAAGAAAAAGAAAACTACTAGAAAAACAAAAAGCAGGAAAGAAACGTATGAAGTCTATCGGACGCGTACAACTTCCACAAGAAGCTTTTTTAACCGTTTTAAAGATTGACTAGACAAGGATATTCCCTTGTCTAGTCAGCTTTTTATTACAATTTGAAACAAAACAAATACAAATTTTACTTTTATAGCAATTTTAACTAAAGTTTTTTACTAAGCGTATAATTTAAGAAAAAAATTAGCTATACTTTTGACATAACAAATCAAAAGGCTCTATCTTGTTGTTTCACTTTAAAAAAATATTTTTTCTTATCATGATAAGCTCCCTTCTCCATGCCGAGGACAATCCTTTTAAGAGTCTACTTCCCTTTAAAGAAGCGACTATCCACTATAGTATCACAGGCAGCAAAAAAGGAACACAAACCACTTATATCAAAGATTTTGGTAAAAAAAGAGTGATTTATAAAAATAGTTCTTCCAGAATCATGCATGCCAAAACAGCCAACGACAACCTTATCATGATAGATGAAGAGTGGACTTACCACATAAACCTCAACACAAAAGAGGCAATAAAAGAACCAAGTTTAAATAAATTATTAATAGAAAAGTTTAATAAATTAACAAAAAAAGAGCAAGATCTCATAAGAGGAAAAAAAGGAAAGATGATTTTAAATCTTGATTGTCAAAAAGAGTCCATTGCTGGTGTCACAAATTATTTTTCTAAAAAAGGGCACTTACTTTTAAGTTCTGAAACTGGGATTATGGGTTATAAGTCAAAAACGCTTGCCTCTTCTATCGATATAGATGACGTTAATAGTTCCCTATTTGTTTTACCACAAAATTTACAAATCAGAGAAAAAAAAGCCAATCTTCAAAAAGCAACTGAGATTATCAATGCCCTTTTAAAAGAGGATAAGAGTAATGCAAATACTGCAAATGTTGATTATCAAGGCATTATCCAAGAGGGGATTAAAGCCTTAAATTTTTAATAAATCGCTCCTTGAATAACTTTTGCAAAGTTGTGTAGTTGACTTGCCTGCATGGTTGCAAGGTTACTCTCCTTTGAGATAGAGACATTCGAAGCCACGGCAAACTCTTGTGACTTAGTGATAATCAAGCCACCATTAATCACCAGATTATAAGAACCTGCTGGTAAATTTTTCACTTCGATTTGTTCATTGTTATCTACATGATTTTGTTTTGTAGCTACTGCCAAAGCTGTTGGGTTATGCGCATCCAAGGTAAAGGGATAAAACTTTTTTCCCGAAGAATTCTCTAACCACATATCAATATCATTGACCAATGCCTTTGTGCTTGATGGGCTTGCCTCTGGATCAACCCAAGAGATAGTCGCTTTAAAAAGACCTCTCTCTTTCATCGTAAAAGACAATCTTTTACTCTCTTGATTTGAAACACTATCAGAATAAACCAAGGGCTTTGTAGTCGATAAGGTGTTGATAGTATCAATCGTTGCTTTAGCATCAATCATCCCAAATCCTGTATCAAAATCAGGACCAACTCTTCCCTTATCTACCGCGGTATTAATCATACATGCTTTTAAGATATCATGACGGATATCATAACCGCCACTTACTTTTTTATACGCTTGTGATGCCAATACCCCGATACCTGTTGCAGAAGGTGTCGCCATAGAGGTACCACTCATCCAAAAATAGTCAACATCTGAACTAGCCCCTGTAGAATAAACACTCTCCCCACGGGTACAAAGTTCAGGCTTGATACGACCATCTCTAGTAGGACCATTAGAAGAAAAGTTTGCTACACCACTTGCATTAATATTTAATGCACCAATAGTAAGAATATTTTTAGAATTTCCAGGTCCCTTTATCTTTCCATATGCTGGGTAGGCGCTGTCTTCACCATCATTTCCTGCCGCTTCAAAGATATTTAAAAAAGGATTTCCCTGTACAGCTCTATCTTGCTTTGCCGCTTCACTATCATACTCTCCTAGCTTTGTTTTGTCACTATACCCATAAGAGTGATTACTGATTAACACACCATCCTCTTGATATATCTTCATCGTCATATCCGCAAAGGCACTATCTAAGAAAGTATAAGAGTAAAGTGTTGCTTCATTTGCCACTCCCCTAGCCTTACTATCATCACCATCAGCGATAATAGTCCCCGCCACATGTGTTGCATGATCAGCAAAACTCGCACCACTATTATCTAAAACCACAGAACTTGACCCTGCTTCTACAAACTCTCTATGGGTATTTCTCACCAAACCACCATCAACCACAGCAACAGACATCCCCTGACCATTCAAGTGATAAGAGTCACTCCATAAATCCGTGATATTGGCATAATTTGCAGACTTAAGATTTCTAGATGTTTTTGTTTCACTAATACCTAAGGTATGGCTTCTATCCATGTAATGTATCAAAGAGAGGTTTTTCACTTTTTCATAATCCGCTGCTGAAATTCTTATCTTTGCTGACTTCAAGATAGGTGTGACATTGTAAATGGTCGCAGAAATACCTGCTTCTTGAAAATAATCTTCTAAGGCCTCTTTACTCATCTCTTTTAATAAAAGGATATTAAAACGCATTGGTGCACCATCAGATAAAGAGTTCAATGCACTTTCATTATCTTGTAAAGCATTGGAAACTTTAGAAGAAGGTAAAATGGCAGAAATTTCTTTTATCTTGTTGATACTATCCAAGACATTTTGTAGATTTGACGTATCACCATAGATGTAATAACTCATATCTCCCGCATAGACGATACTCTCTATCCCATTCGTATAGAGCATCTCCTTTTCACTTGCAACAAGCGGTAAAGATGTGCGTATCATGATAGATTGAAAATTGGCTGACGTGCTATCATTTAGTATGGTTAATTCTGTTTTTGTGAAGTGGTGTGCTTGTGCTAAGTCTGTCAACATGCTCAGACCTAGTATCGAACCTGCTATTTTCCTTTTCATCTTCACTCTCCTTAGTTTTCTTTCTCTTACAAACTAATTCGGCACAGAGTGGCAATTCTATACAATTATTTTTTACTTTTTTGACTTTTTAGTAATAAAGTATATTTTTATTTACCAAATGAAACATTTTTATACTTTTTATCTATTTCTGACCTTAAATCTATTGTGATATAATCATATAAAATTAGACACTTAGGTTATTTATGCGCGTACTTACAGGAATACAATCATCAGGCACCCTGCATATAGGGAATTATTTTGGTGCGATAAAGCCCATGCTAGAACTACAAGAAAAAAGCGACCTTTTTATCTTCATCGCCAACTATCACGCCCTCACCTCTCTCAAAGATGCAGAGGCTATGAAAAAAAATACGCTAGATGCGGCTATCACTTTTCTCTCCTTAGGCATCGACCCAAACAAAACAACATTTTGGGCACAATCGCATGTCAAAGAGGTCTTAGAACTCTATTGGATTCTCTCCTCTTTTACCCCGATTGGACTACTAGAACGAGCCCATAGTTATAAAGACAAAGTGGCAAAGGGTATCAATGCGAATCATGCCCTCTTCTCATACCCCGTGCTGATGGCGGCAGATATCTTACTGTATGATGCAGAGGTGGTACCTGTTGGAAAAGATCAGATTCAACATGTAGAAATCACTAGAGATATCGCCGTGAAGTTTAACAATGAACATGGAAATATCTTTACCCTACCAGAGTTTAAAGTCGATGACAATGTCGCTACAGTCCCAGGCGTAGATGGGGCAAAGATGAGTAAAAGTTATGGCAATACCATCGACCTTTTCACCACAGAAAAACAACTCAAAAAACAGGTAGGAAAAATTGTCTCAGATTCCACCCCAGTAGAAGAGCCAAAAGAGTATGAAAATTGTAACATCTATACACTCTCTAAACTCTTTTTAAATGAAGATGAATTGGCCAATTTACGCGATAGATATACTAAGGGTGGTGAAGGACACGGACACTTTAAAATGTACCTCAAAGAGCAGATTTGGGATCACTTTGAAGAAGCACGTGAAAAAAAGGCTTACTATGACACACACCATGATGAAGTCTTAGAGATATTGGATGCAGGGGCAAACAAAGCACAAGCCATTGCCAGTGAAAAAATGAAAATAATCAGAGATGCCGTTGGCATACTATAGAGGGATATCATGATAGATTTAAAAGCATTACAAAATGATTTTGATAGCATCGCTAGCAAACTTCAAAAAAAGAACGTCGATAGTGAACTCTTAAGCGCGTTAAAAGAACAAGCACTTGCCCTTAAAACACAAAAGGCTGTTTTAGAAAAACTCCAAGCAGAACAAAATGCCAAGAGCAAGCTATTTCCTCAATATCAAAAAGAGGGAAAAGATATCGCTAGCTTAAAAGCTGAACTTGCTGAAAATAAACAAGCTATCGCTATAGAGCAAGATAAAGCCAGAGAGTTAGAAGCCGCCCTTTCAGATATCGCTCTTAATGTGCCTAACATCCCCGATAGTGATGTACCTGCAGGCTTAGATGAGGATGACAACATAGAAATCAAAAAAGTCCTCGATATCCCTACCTTTAGCTTCACCCCAAAAGAGCATTGGGATTTTGAGGAGTTGGACTTTATTGATTTTGAACGCGGTGTTAAACTCTCAAAAAGTCGCTTTTGTGTGCTTAAAAATGATGCGGCTAGAATCGAGAGAGCCCTCATCAACTATATGCTAGACTTCAACCGTGCACGGGGTTTTGCTGAAGTTTCAGTTCCTTATATCGTCAATCGTGACTCTTTGATGGCAACAGGACAACTACCTAAGTTTGAAGATGACCTTTTTAAGATAGAGGGCGAAGAACTCTTTTTGATTCCTACTGCTGAAGTACCGCTTACCAACCTTTATAGAGATGAGATTTTAAAGGAGGAAGAACTCCCTATAATGATGACCTCTTTTACTGCTTGTTTTAGAAAAGAGGCAGGGAGTGCTGGTCGTGATACCCGAGGTATGATACGACAACATCAATTTGGAAAAGTCGAACTCGTCTCCATCACAAAGCCTCAAGATAGTGATAAAATATTTCAAGAGATGGTTGCCTGTGCCAGTGATTTACTAGCTTCTTTGGGCTTAGCACATCGTCAGGTACTGCTTTGTGGAGGCGATTTAGGATTTGGCGCGGCAAAAACCATAGACCTTGAAGTCTGGCTTCCTGGACAAAACCGTTACCGTGAAATCTCTTCGGTTTCCAACACCAGAGACTTTCAAGCTAGACGTGCCCTCATTCGCTATAAAGATGGCAAGAAAAATGTCTTAGTGAACACACTTAACGGCTCATCACTTGCCGTAGGGAGATGTCTCATCGCTATCATAGAGAATTATCAAAAAGAGGATGGCACTATAGCTGTACCTGAAGTATTAAAACCCTACTTATCATGATAAGGCTCTGAGATGGCAAAAGAGGATATAGTAGAAAACGACGAAGAGTTTATCTCCCTTGACGACGATAATGAAGAGTCGTATGAAGGTGAAGGGCTTGAGGAAAGTGAAGACGTTGCACTAGAGCTTCCCCAAGAAAATAGCAAGCTCCTCTACATCCTCATCGCTGTTTTTGCTATCCTCGCCTTTTCAATGCTTGGATTTTTACTCTATCTTTATCTAGATAAACACGCCACAAAAGAAGATGACAACAAAACCCAAGAAATCATCACAACCTTACAAAACAAAAGAACACCTGAAGTAAAAACAGAGTCTTATGAAGCACTAGTCAAAAAAGCCCAAACACTCTATGCCAAAGGCAACAAAAAAGAAGCCTTAGCCATTTATGATGATTTATCACACTACAATAGGGCACTTACTTTCTACAATCTTGGTGTTGCTGCTTTAAAGAAAAGTGACTATGACAAAGCCATTGAAGCCTTCTCTTCGTCTGAAAAAAATGATAAATTACGCTTTGAATCCCTACTCAACATCGCGATTTCAGCCTTTGGTAAAGGAGATAGTGACACATTTGAAAAATATCTCACCCTAGCAACAAAAGAGTTAGCTAGTAAGATGCAATCGCCACTTTACTCCTATTATCGTACCCTTATTGATTATTATCGGGGATTTTATGCGGAAGCTTTGGTGCCATTAAGACATCAAACTTCCCACTTTTATCAAAAAAAACAAAACCAGCTCCTTGCTAAACTTTATACAGCATTTGACAACCATAAAGAAGCGATAAATATTCTTGAAAAAGATGCTAATCCAAATGACTTTTTTACATTAGGACTTCTCTACGCCAATCAAGAAGAGTATACTTTAGCAGAAAAATATCTTCTAAAAGCCACCAAAGACAAATCAAAACCACTAGCTGAAAACCTCGCCCTTGCTTTAGTCAACAATAAAATGGGCTTGTATAAAAAATCTTCCACTATACTAAATGAAACCTACAATAATTATAAAGAGAAATCAACCAAAATATACCCTATCAAAGTAGCACTCAAACGTACACTATTTGACCCCGTAGCAGCACAAAATGCCTTTGCTAAAAATCTCTTTTTCAACGATAGAAACAAGTTTTCACTCCTCTTCTATTTTGCTCCTTATAGACTCATGAATCCAGCCCAATCCATACAAAATATCCACCAAGGAGCCAAAAATATCTACGTCCATGCCTTTAACCCAGCCCTCAATAATCTACAACTTAGTGGACAAATCTCAGATGCAAACATTGAAATCACCAAAGGGATAAAAGCAGCATTAGATGAAAATCTTTATGTTTCAAAAGCCATTTTTCAAGAGGGTATCAAAAAATACCCAAGTAGCGCAGAACTACACTATAATCTGGCTCTCACCTATGCCAAAATATATAATTTTCAAGAAGCATACAAACATTTTAGACGTAGTAGTGTTTTAGATACCAAACACTACTTTGCACCTATATTCTCACAACTTTGTGCCAAGCTACTCTACCTTGATACAGATAAAACTGTTTTAACAAAAATAGAAGAAGAGATGCATACTACTCCTGATAGCGATGAAAAAGAGAATATTCTTTCTCTTATAGCCATCGACAGAGGTGACATTACCAAGGGGAATTTAGCAACAGGGAAAACACCCTTTCAAGACATCTTAACAATGATTTTGGCTCAAACACGTCAAGATTATAGACTATACCAAAATAGTGCCGACGCATTGCTAAAAAAAGTACCTGACGATTTAGTTGCTAATATCCTCTATCTCGATGCCAATAATGACAAAGCCAAAATCAAACAATATGCCAAAAAGATTCAAAGCCGTCTCACCAAACCTTCTCTTGATTTTAATCCTCTTTTCAGTGGTCACGCCTTCACAAAAGAGCTCTATATAGAGATACTCAATATCGCAGGTATCGTCCCCCAAGCTAAACGTATGATAGAAAACAAACTGAGAGAAAAAGGAGCCGATGATATCTCAACTTTACAAGTTTTAGCCTATGCCGATATCTATGTAAGAGAATTTGACCAAGCCTATGCCATCTACAATAATCTCATAGATGAGCATAAACAACAAGATAGTAACACCCTCTTTTTAGCTTCCATCGCTTCTATCGGAGCCTCTCACCATGAAAATGCCATTGCCCTGCTTGAACTTTCCAAGCTCACCAATGAATCAAACTTAGAGAGCCGCTTTGCCTTGGGTATCCTCTATCATGAAGCCTAAAACCTTGAAGGGGCAGCTATACAGTATGCAAAAATCGGAGATGCTGGATTTCAATCCCGCTATTTTACCTTTAATTTAAATAAAATCCATCTTAAATAATAAGACTGACTGATAAAAATAATTTTATTTTTTATTGCTTTTAGGTACTATTGTTTTACCTTTTAGAATAGGAGTTAATGGATGACTAGACAACAGTATTTATGGTTGTTTATATGGATATTTATCTTCTTTTTACTCTTTTGTATATGGCATAAACTACAACACTATACACCCACAGTGCTAGACAACACCCCTGTAAAACAGATACAAAGTCACCCCTTAAAAGAGATGCACTTTAAAGTCATAAAGAGAGATGACTCTGTCGAACTTTCAGGTATCGTAGCAACTAAAGATGGCAAAAATAGACTCATTGATGCGTATGGTAAAGTATTTGACACAGTAGCTGCTGATACCCTCGTCATAGATAAAAATGTTAAAGAAAATGGCTTATTAGACTTTTTCACCAATTTTGCCGATAATTTTTCCAAGTTTGACTCAGGATACCTCGCTTATGACCATGGTACCATAGAAGTTGACGGCATAGCCCAAGATAAAATCGTAGAGCAAACACTAAACGAACAACTCAACACACTTGCAAATGTAAAAGTGGATAATAGACTCATCATCAACACTAAGACTAAACAAAAAAATGACATCGATGATGAAAATATTACTAAAAAGATAAGCAAAAAAACACCAGCAGATGTATAAAAGGAGTTAGACAGCCTTTTAAAAAATAGACGCGTACAGTTTTTATATGCAAGAGACATACTCACTAGTGGCAGTAAGATACTAGTAGATGAGATTAGTAAACTTTTAAAAGAAAATGATGCTATAAAAGTTGAGATATCAGGGCATACAGACTCTGATGGTACCAAAAAGAACAATTTACGACTCAGTCAAAGAAGGGCAACAAGTATCAAAAAATATTTAGTAAAACAAGGGATAGAAGAAGCACGTCTAAAAGCTATTGGATATGGTGAGAGTAGACCATTGGTTGTCAATGATAGTTTGAAAAACAAAGAGATAAACAGACGGGTAGAATTTAAAGTGATAGGAGAATAGTGATGTTAGAACTTGCGATGCAAATGCTCTTTTGTCTACTGATAGCAGCTTTGCTTGGTGGCATCATAGGGTATATATTAGGACGTATTAGTAGATGTGATTCAGAGACAAAAGAGAGAAGAACCCCACTTTATGACTATGATGAAAAAGAGCAACAACGCACAACGCCTCACAAAGAAGTCTTTGCCTCGATTCCAGATGCGACTATCAAAAAGGCAGAAGTGGGTATCAAACCGATTACTTTATCAGCACCAAGAGATGGTGTAGCGGATGATTTAAAAGAGATTTCCGGTATTGGGCTAAGGATTGAAAATGGACTATATGAGCTGGGTATTTTTCACTTCTCTCAAATCGCTGAGTGGACACATGACAATATCATATGGATTGACAATCACTTTGCGCATAAAGGTCGCATAGCCAGAGAAGAGTGGGTAGCCCAGGCAAAACGCTTAAGTGTAGGTGGCGATATCCCTCACAAAAAAAAGAATTAAGCACCCTTAATCTATCTGCGCTATAATACGCGTAAAAAGGGGTATCATGATATGCATATTTGATTGTGAAACCATCCCTGATGCGGCACTTGTACGTAAAGGTTTTGGTATTGAAGGTTCTGATTCTGAGGTGAGTGAACAAGCTTTTATTTTACAAGAAGCCAAAAGTGGTAGCTCTTTTCTTCCCCTTCCCTTTCATCAAGTTGTCGCTATCTCGGCTGTGATGACAGATGATTTTGGTGCTTTTAAAAAGGTGAGTTCTATCGAAGGTGAAAGCGAAAAAGAGATGATTCAAAACTTTTTAAACTTCATCGATAAACATAACCCTAAACTTGTGTCATTTAATGGTCGTAGTTTTGATATGCCGATGTTGATGATACGTGCGATGAAGTACAATCTCTCTTGTCATGCTTATTTTGAAGTAGACAACAAAATGCTCAATAAAAGTAAATGGGACAACTATCGATACCGTTTTTCAGACAAGTTTCACGTCGACTTGATGGATCACATCTCTGAGTTTGGTGCAGCACGAGGACTCAATCTCAACACGCTTTGTACCATGATGGGAATTCCTGGAAAATTTGATGTCTCAGGGGATCAAGTACACACTCTCTTTTATGAAAAAAAGGTAAAAGAGATAAAAGAGTATTGTGAGAGTGATGTCTTAAACACGTATTGGTTATACCTCAAGTATGAATTACTCAAAGGTAATCTCACCCAAGAAGATTATCTTGATAATTTACATCTCATGAGTGAAAATCTTTTAGAAGAAAAATCCTATACAAAAGTTTTTGTAGATGGGGTCATGGAGGAGTTAAGTATATCATGATAGCAATCATAGACTACAATATGGGCAATCTTCGCTCTGTTGAAAATGCTTTTAACAAAATCGGCACTGAGACAAAAATCGTAAAAGATCCTGAGAAGCTTATCAATTTTGATAAAGTGATTCTCCCTGGCGTTGGTGCTTTTGGTGATGCTATGAAGCATCTACAAAGTTCTGGTATGAAAGAGGCAATCAACAATTATGCTAAAAGTGGAAAACCTATGCTTGGTGTTTGCTTAGGTATGCAACTACTCTTTGAGAGTAGTGAAGAGTTTGGTTCACATAAAGGACTAGGTCTCATCGAGGGAGAAGTCAAGGCATTTGACACATCAAAGTTTCAAATACCACTCAAAGTACCTCATATGGGATGGAATGATATCATCGTCAAAGAGTCACCTCTTTTTCATGGTTTACCAAAAAATTTTTATCTCTATTTTGTACATAGTTTCCATGTTGTTTGTGATGAAAAGTTTGTCATCGGCAGCACACACTATGGATATGATTTCCCTTCGGCAGTACAAAAAGAGAATATTTATGGTTTTCAACCTCACCCAGAAAAGTCTCATGAAAATGGGCTCAAGATTTTACAAAATTTTACGGAGTTATAATAGTTATGGATATATTGCCAGCGATAGATTTAAAAGATGGAAAAGCAGTTCGCCTCACGAAAGGCTTGATGGATAGTGCCAAAGTTTACTCAGATGAGCCATGGAAGTTAGCAAAACACTTTGAAGAACTTGGTTCTTCTTGGGTTCACCTTGTGGATTTAAACGGTGCTTTTGCGGGAGAGCCTAAAAATTTAGAACAAATTAAACAAATTCGTAAAATGTGCGATATAGAGATAGAGCTTGGTGGAGGCATACGAGATGAAGATACGATAAAAAAGTATGTTGATCTTGGTATTGACCGTATCATATTGGGTTCAGTTGCGTTGAAAAATGCCGATTTTGTTAAAGAAGTTGCTGGGAAATATCGTATCGCTGTTGGCATTGATGCCATAGATGGCTATGTCGCTGTTGAAGGCTGGGCTGAGAAGTCCACGATGCTAGCCACAGATTTAGCAAAAGAGTTTGCCGATGCTGGTGTAGAAGCTATCATCTGTACAGATGTTGGTCGTGATGGCACACTAAGTGGCGTTAATATCGACTTTACATTAGAGATAGCCAGGGCGTCTGGTTTAGATACCATTGCAAGTGGTGGTGTAAAAGATATCGACGATATCATAGCCCTACACAAAGCAAAAGAAGTTTCAGGTGTGATTATAGGAAAAGCTTTCTATGAACAGACTTTAGACTTAAAAGAAGCATTTAAAGTTGTTTCAAATAAATTGTGATAAAATTAAAATAGTTTAATACTGCAAAAGGATAAAGATGAAAATATTAGTTGTTGATGACAGTTCTACCATGAGAAGAATTATCAAAAATACACTGGGTCGTCTTGGACATAAAGATATACTAGAAGCAGAAGATGGCGCTGTTGCTTGGGACGTTATGGGAAAAAATGAAGGTATTGATATCTTAGTGACAGATTGGAATATGCCTGTCATGAACGGTCTTGAGCTTGTACAGAAAGTAAGAGCTGAAGAAAAATACAATGATCTTCCTATCATCATGGTAACAACAGAAGGTGGTAAGACGGAAGTTATCACAGCCCTTAAAGCTGGTGTTAATAACTACATTGTAAAACCATTTACACCACAAGTTTTACAAGAAAAACTAGAGGCTGTTTTGTAGTTTTATGCAAGAATTTTATTATGAACTACACGTCACCCCCGTCTCGCAGTTAAGCGTATTTAGCGAACTGCTATTTGAAATGACACAAAATGCCATCGAAGAAAAAGATGGCACTATCATTATCCGTGATGCCCAGCCACTAGATGATATTCTTTGGGCCTGTGAACAATTTTCTACAAAATTAAACATTCCTATCAAAACAAGCCTTGAAAAAAAGAAAAATGAAGATTGGATTAGTAAGTATAAAAACTCCATCAATCCTATTGAGGTTGGCTCTTTTTATATCCGTCCAGACTGGGTAGAAAAAAAAGAAGATTTCCTAGACATCATCATCAATCCTGCCCTAGCCTTTGGCTCAGGACATCATGAAACAACCTCTTCTTGTTTAATCGCTATTGATAAATATTGTAAAAAGAGTGATACACTTCTTGATGTAGGATGCGGGTCAGGGATACTCTCTATCGCAGCCCAAAAGAAAGATGCCATTGTTGATATCTGTGATACAGATGAAGTAGCCGTTGAAAGTGCAAAGGAAAATTTTACACTCAATAATGCGCAGATTCATAAGTCATGGATAGGATCAGCCAATGGCGTACAAAAAGAGTATGACATCGTCATAGCAAATATCATTGCAGATGTTATCCTTATCATAAACAAAGATTTAAAAACAGCCGTCAAACCCAATGGAATTTTAATTTTATCGGGTATAATAGATAAATATTTTCATAAGATAGAAGAGAAGTTTTCTGATTTTACAACACTTGAGAATATAGAAAAAGGGGAATGGCACACGCTTGTGCTTCAAAGGAAATAAATGTCACAGAACAACAAAAAAAACGATAATAACAATAACAATTTTTTTAACCAAAATCCACTAGTTATATTTGCTATATTTTCAGTTTTAATCATCGTCCTTTTTAAAGGAATTATAGAACCAAATGGTGGATTAGAGGATGGTATGTCACAAAATAGCGCTTTTGGCTCACAAAAAACGCAAACTAAATCCATTAATTACTATGAGCTCAAAGAACTCATCAAGAAAAAAGAGATTACCTACGTGGCTATCGGACAAACCACTATCAAAGGTGTATCTGAAAATGGCGGTATGAAAACAGTCTATTATGTGAAGAAAGTAGGACAAGATAACACACTTATCCCCCTTCTTGATCAACAAGGAATCCCTTATGGCGGGTACAATGAGACCAATTGGTTTACAGATATCCTCTTTTCATGGATTATTCCAATCTTTATCTTTTTTGGTATTTGGATGCTTCTGACTTCCCGTATGCAAAAAAATATGGGTGGTGGAATCCTCGGCATGGGTAATAGTAAAAAACTCGTTGATTCTGAGAAACCAAAAGTACGTTTTGATGATGTTGCAGGTGTAAAAGAGGCAAAAGAAGAAGTCAAAGAGATTGTCGATTTTCTCAAATACCCTGAAAAATATATGTCTTTAGGAGCAAAAATTCCTAAAGGTGTCCTACTAGTAGGTCCTCCAGGTACGGGTAAAACCCTCCTTGCAAAGGCTGTTGCTGGTGAAGCAGATGTACCATTTTTCTCAGTATCCGGCTCTAGTTTCATTGAGATGTTTGTCGGTGTTGGGGCTAGCCGTGTGAGAGATTTATTTGAAAACGCCAAAAAAGATGCCCCTTCTATCATCTTCATCGATGAGATAGATGCTATCGGTAAAAGTAGAGCTGCCGGTGGACAAATGGGTGGAAATGATGAAAGAGAACAAACCCTAAACCAACTCTTAGCCGAGATGGATGGCTTTAGCTCAGATCAATCACCTGTAATCGTACTTGCTGCGACCAATAGACCAGAAGTTTTAGATGCTGCGTTGCTCCGTCCAGGGCGTTTTGATAGACAAGTACTAGTTGATCAACCTGATTTTAAAGGACGTGTACAAGTACTCAAAGTCCATATAGAGAAAATTAAAATTTCTGATGATGTGGATCTTGAAGAGATAGCTAGACTTACAGCAGGACTCGCTGGTGCAGATTTAGCCAATATTATTAATGAAGCAGCACTTCTTGCTGGGCGTGCTAGTAAAGAAGAGGTAGAACAAAAAGACTTTTATGAAGCCGTTGAGAGAGCTATCGCTGGACTAGAGAAGAAAAGTAGAAGAATCAATCCTAAAGAGAAGCGCATCGTCGCTTATCATGAGAGTGGTCATGCACTCATCGCTGAAACAACCAAGGGAGCTAAAAGAGTTTCAAAAGTTTCTATCGTTCCTCGTGGTTTAGCAGCACTAGGATACACACTAAACACACCAGAAGAGAACAAGTACCTTATGCAAAAACATGAACTTATCGCAGAGATAGATGTACTTCTTGGAGGTCGAGCGGCGGAAGAAGTTTTCATCCATGAGATTTCAACAGGGGCAGGAAATGATCTTGAACGCGCTACCGATATCATCAAAAACATGGTTGGTATCTATGGGATGAGTGATATTGCAGGACTAATGGTACTTGAAAAGAGACAAAGCACATTTTTAAATGGCGGTTCTGTGAGTAAGGGCTATAGTGAAAAGATGGCTGAAGATGTGGATAACCATATCAAGTCGCTACTCAATGAGCGTTATGCCGTTGTTAAAAAGCGTCTTGAAGCGTATAGTGGAGCCATTGAAGCGATGGTTAAATCTCTCTATGAAACAGAAAAGATTGATGGTTCTGAAGTGGTCGAAATAATCAAAAATTTTGAAGAGGAACAAGGTATGGAATCTCTCTTGGCAACGCATGAAGATGCCAATGAAGATATCGCAAAAGCCAAAGAGAAAGACGATAAAAAAGAGAAAACTTCTGCTATAAGCGAAGATAAAGAAGAACAAAACAAAGAATAACTCTTAAAGATGTGGTCATGTAAAGATTACATCTTTTCTCCACCTCATAAATAAGCCCTATCCTTGTATAATATCACTATGCAAAAAATATTGTTACCTACTATTTTAATCATACTAAGTTATGGGTTTTGGATTAGCCCTGATTTCAAAGAAATTTCCGCTGGTATAGCCATCTTTTTATTTGGTATGTTATCTTTAGAAGAAGGGTTTAAAACTTTCTCAGGAGGTGCCCTAGAAAAAGTTTTACAAAAATCAACAGATAAGACATATAAAAGTATCGGTTTCGGTATCCTCTCCACTACAATTATGCAATCAAGCTCCCTCGTTTCGATACTTACAATCTCATTTTTAAGTGTTGGACTTATTGGACTTGCACAAGGTATTGGTATCATCTTTGGTGCTAATCTCGGCACCACCACAGGTGCTTGGCTCATCGCAGGGCTTGGACTAAAGGTCAAAATATCTGCTTATGCCATGCCTATGTTAGTTTTTGGGATACTCTTTATATTTCAAAAAAGCACAGCACTCAAAGGTATCGGATATATACTCACAGGTCTTGGATTTTTATTTCTAGGTATCCACTATATGAAAGAAGGCTTTGAAGCATTTAAAAATACAATCGACCTCTCCACTTACGCCGTTTCTGGCTTAAAAGGGCTCTTTATCTTCACCGGTATTGGTATTTTAGCCACCGTTGTCATGCAATCTTCACATGCCACATTAGTGCTCATCATCACTGCCCTCTACGCAGGACAAATCTCTTATGAAAATGCCCTTGCCCTTGCCATCGGTGCCAATGTAGGTACCACTATCACTGCCATCATCGCCTCTATGAGTTCCAACATCCAAGGTAAAAGGCTTGCTGCTGCACATCTCATCTTTAACCTTAGCACAGGAATTATCGCTATCATTTTCATGCAACAACTCATGGTGAGTGTTGATTGGATAAGTGCTAGGGTGGGTATAGCTACTGATGACCATGCCTTGAAACTTGCTGTTTTTCATACGATATTTAATCTTATCGGTGTCATTATCATGATACCGTTTATCGGTACACTGGTTACCTTTTTAGAAAAAACACTTAAATCAGCGCCTGCTAAAAAGGGTAAAAGTAAAGACCATGTCAGATACCTCAATGATTCTGTATTGGAATTACCATCTACCTCAATGGCAGCTATCTTGCAAGAGAGTAAACACCTCTATGAAAATGCTTTTGAAATCATCATACGCGGTCTCAACCTCAAAAAAGCCAATGTTATTTCATCGATGGATTTAGAAGAGGTTATTCGTATCCCCTATAGTGATAAACCTATCAATATCGATGAATATTATGAAAGAAAAATAAAAGGTATCTATGGGGAAATCATCGACTTTTCTGCCAGAGCACAAGCCAAGATGCCACATGATGACATCGAAGAGTTGTATAAAATAAAATTAGCAAATAGGGATATCGTTGAAGCGGTCAAAGGGACTCAACACATGCAAAAACACTTGATAAAGTATCAATCAAGTTCCAATAAAAAGATAAAAGAAAAGTATGACAAAATC
>JAJRSK010000024.1 GCA_024278835.1 Campylobacterales bacterium
TCGATAGGCATATCCAAGATATGTTCCACACCATGTTCTGCCACACGCACAGACAAACTCTCTTGTTTCAAGCGATGTCCACCACACTTATCACAGACTTTCTCAGACATATACTCAGCTAACTCTTTTTCATCTTTTATCATATCATAGGCGATTTTGACAACACCATCAAATTTTCTTGAAAGTTTATGACGCTTCCAAGTAAAAAGTGCTGGTTCAGCCCCACCATAAAGAACAGATTTTTGCTGATGTGATTCTAAATCTTCAAAAGGAATATCCGTAGGAATATCCATAGCTTCACAAAAAGCTTTTAAAAACTTTGCATAATACCCTTTGTTAAACCCATAAAAAAGCTTTACAGCACCCGCATCTATGCTCGCATGTTCGTCAATCACTTTAGACATATCAATAGCATAACGAATTCCCAGGCCATCACAGATAGGACAAGCACCCTTTGGAGAATTAAAAGAAAATGAAAGTGGTTCCAGAGGTTCAAAAGAGATTTTACAATCAAAACAAGCAAAATGTTCACTGTAATGGATATGACTACTCTCTAATCCCACCTCTTCATGATTTAAAACTTCTACTTCAAGCTCCCCATAACTCTCTTTAAGTGCTTTTTCTACATCTTCTGCGATTCTCTGACGATTATCTTCTTTGATAACCACCCTATCGATGACCACAGAAATCGTATGTTTTTTGGTTTTAGAGAGTTCTATCTCTTCATCTAGTCTCACCATCACACCATCTATCATCGCACGGACATAGCCTTTTTGGCGTAAGGATTCTATGAGATCATGATACGAACCTTTATTGTCACGTACTAGTGGAGAAGTCAAGACCAATTTTGCACCCTCAGGCAATTTTTGTACCTGTTCGATGATATCCGCTGCAGACATCTCTGAAATAGGTTTTCCACATTTATGACAGTGTTGTTTTCCTACTCTAGCATATAAAAGACGTAAATAATCATATATCTCTGTAATCGTTCCCACTGTTGAACGGGGATTTTTAGAAGTGGTTTTTTGATCGATAGCGATAGCAGGAGTAAGTCCTTCTATCTTATCTACATCTGGTTTTCCAATACGATCTAAGAACTGTCTGGCATAAGAAGAAAGAGACTCGATATAACGTCTTTGTCCCTCTGCATAAAGCGTATCAAAGGCAAGTGTACTTTTTCCAGAACCTGAGATACCCGTGATAACCACTAGGCTATTTTTAGGTAGTTCGATATTGATATTTTTGAGGTTATGCTCACGTGCGCCGAAAACTTTGATTTTGTCCATTATATCCCCGTTATACAAGTTTATTGATGATGAGTGCTAGAATGATAAAGTTGAGTCCTAGAATCATATTTTTATGTTTTTTTGCCTCTGTTTTGTGGGCTAGTTGCACACCAAAGTAGACACCAATTAGCGAAGCGATACCTATCATGATACCATCAGAATAATCCACATATCCATAAGAACTTAGTGAAATCAATCCGGAGATAGAAGAAAACACGACAAAAAAGAGTGCTGTAGAGACAGCCACTTTGATATCATAGTGCAAGAATCCCACCATGATTGGTGTTAAAAGCAGTGCCCCGCCTATACCGATACTCGTAGCAAACATCCCTATCATGATACCAATAGCTAAGAATAGTAATCGGTTTTCAATGGGCGTTTTCTGAGAAATACTAGGGGCATGAAAAAACTTATAAATCGCAAATAAAACGACACCTAAAAACATCCAAGTTAAGCTTTCAGAAGAGAGATGATGTACGATAAATCCAGAGGAAAGTCCACCTAAAAATCCCCCAAATCCAAAGAAAATGGTGCTAGAGATCTTAAGTGTGCCTTTACGGAGATTCAGGTAAGATCCAAAAAGTGAAGAAAAAACCATCTGGACAACAGAAATACCTATAGCCTCTTTAATATCAAAACCAAGATAAAGCAGTATAGGAACCAGTATAGTACCACCGCCAATACCAAAAAAGCCCGATATTCCCCCGACAAGTACCCCTGCTAGTAATAATTCTATGCTCATCTATTCCCTTTAAATAATCTTCCATTCTACTCAAAAGGTACTTAAGGGCATCTCTAGTATAATATAATAAAATAGGATGTGCGATGCCTCTGCATTGTACTTTATAAGACAATTAAAATGGAGAGAGCCATGAAGCTAGATTTAGAAGACCAACTTATTGAAAATTATGAAAAACTTGTCGACATCTCCGTCAACCTTGTCACAGACTTGGGATCTACTACCATTGCTACTAGCGAATTTTTGAAACTCAAAAAAGGCTCAGTACTAGACTTACAAAAGCCAGCAGGTGAAAGTGTGGAAATATATGTCAATAACAAAATCGTAGGCAAGGGAGAAGTGATGGTGTATGAAGAGAACTTGGCGGTTCGTATCAATGAAATACTAGACTCAAACTCCATCATCCAATACTTCAAGAAAGAGCCTTCATGAGTAAAATTCTACTCTTTCTATTTCTCTCTTTTTCACTCTTTGCAGGCAATATTATCAACCAAAATATTTATGAAAAAGAGGATTCTGTAGATGTAATGCTCTCTTTTGATACCCCTTATGAAGGGAAAATAATTCAAAAAAAAGAAGCCGAAAACAGGGTTTTTGTTTTAGAAGGTACCACAATAGATAAAAAGAGCATCACAGCGATAAACTCTCACATTGTACAAAAACTACAACTTATCCCCTTTGATGGAAAACTTTTTATTGAACTTTCTGGTGTGGATGATTTTGAGGTAGATGCTTCCAAAACTGTAGATAACTATGGATTAAGATTGCGGGTGACGCCACGCACAGACACAATGGATATAACCCCTATCCAAGAGGCGCACTATGAAACTAAAAAGGAGGATGATATTGGCTCTGCCTACCTCAAAGTGATGCTGATTTTGGCACTGCTCATCGCTTTTTTATACCTTTTAAAAAACTGGTTACAAAAACGTGGTGGAGACTTTCAAGGTACTTGGCTCTTTGATAAGAAAAATGAGAAGAGCCCTAGTGGTATCAAAGTCAAGCAACAACGTGCTATCGATGTGAAAAATCGTCTTGCCCTCATTGCTTATCGCGACAAAGAGTATCTACTCCTTTTAGGTACTTCAAACCTTTTACTAGATACTTTTGATACTGATGATGAAAGTAGCAAAAGTGAGTTTGATGAGATACTTTCCCAAAATGAAGAGCAATTAAATGAGTTCATCAAACTTAAGAATAGAAAGTTTGATGATTATAAACAGAAAGTCTCAGACTAGTTTCTATAGCTCACACGCGTATAATCTTTTTGATGGGCATCAGCCATATTTAACCAATAAGAGGCTTTATAGTTATCCTTTTTTACCCCTAGCCCACCACTGTACATCACCCCAAGATTTCTTTGAGCCACTTTATCCCCTTGCAGTGCAGCGCTTTTAAAAATTTCCAATGCTGCTTGATAATTACCAACTTTCATGTATGCCATTCCCTCTTTTGCACTTGAAGCGTGTAAAATCAGCATACATAATGACAATAAAACTATTTTTTTCATTTCCAATCTCCCAATCTATATCACTCATACTATCGACCATTTTAAAATTTAATGTATTTTAAAAATTGCCGATACTATAGGCATACGGGGGTATATTTTATTAGAGATAGGTAAAAAGTGAAAAATATTACATTGAAAAAACATGCATTAAAATATGGTTTGATCCTAGGAATATTAGGTGGGTTTTTAGCTACTATCAAAGCTTATCTTGCTATGCATGCGCCTATAGCATATCTACTGCCATTCACAATGACTGTACTCTTAATTATCTATTATTATCTTTTTACCAAGAAAGTAGACCCCACTATTTTAGCATTTTTAACCGTCAGTACCGTCTTTACAGAACTACTCTTAAAAGAACAATTGACAACTGTTGGTATGGGCATATACTTTTGGATTTATACTTTCCCACTTGCCATATTTGCTTTTTTCACACCGCTAAAAAGTTTACTTTTAAACCTAGTTTTTATCTCTATTTTTCTCTTTGTACATAGAGATGGTATTGGGGAGATAGAAAAAGATTATTTTCTCTTTCCACTTGCCTTTTCTTACTTTTCCCTCACTATCTTTAATTTCATTTATCAAAGTTTTCAAGATAAACAGGCAAAAGAACTTGAAGATAAAAAAAAGGCACTTAACCTTTTAAACCATTCACTAGAGCTGCGCATCAAAGAGGCAGTCAAAGAGAGTAAAGCTAAGGATAAATTACTGCAACAACAAGCAAAACTAGCACAGATGGGAGAACTCCTCTCGATGATTTCCCACCAATGGAGACAACCCTTGGGCTCCATCGCTTCAGCAACTATCTCTTTAAAAACAAAAATAGCCCTTGAAAAGTATGATATGAGCAGAGAGGATGAGAGAGCAGCCTTTATGACTTATCTCTCAGAGAAACTTGACCATATTGAAGAGTATACTGCTTCACTTAGTAGCACCATTGATGATTTTAAAAACTTTTACAACCCAAATAAAGAAATCATAGAGGCAGATATCACCCAAGCTATCAAAAAAGCCATCTCGATTATGCAAGCCTCATTTGACAGACATCATATTGAGCTCAAAGAACACTATCATGATAGCTATATATTTGAGCACTATCCCAATGAAATCATGCAAGTTTTCTTAAATATCTTAAATAATGCTACAGGAAATTTCAAAGAAAAAGAGACAAAAAATCCAGAAATCTCTATCATGATAAAAGAGGAAGATGAGACTATCATGATAGAAGTATGTGACAATGGAGGGGGTATCCCTGAAGATATTATCGAAAAGATATTTAATCCCTATTTTTCCACCAAAGATGAGAAAAATGGCACAGGCTTAGGGCTCTATATGTCAAAAACCATTATAGAGGAGCACCACAAAGGAACCCTTACTGTATCGAATAAAAGTGGTGGTGCTTGTTTTACTATGCTCCTACCCAAAAAACTTAAATAGCAAAATACTGCGCCTCTCTATGATGCACTACCAGCGCCGAGGTCGTCTGTTCTGGATGCATCTGAAAAGTTTCTCCTAAAACCACGCCAAACTCTTCAGGTTTCATAAGTTCAAACAACTCTTTATTCATTGAAAGTTCAGGACAAGCAGGGTAGCCAAAAGAGTAGCGTTTACCGGTATAAGCGCGCATCTTTACATCACGCAGACTATGCCCCTCTTTTTCTGCGATACCCAGTTCTAGTCGTATCTGCTTGTGTAGTATCTCCGCTGTTGCTTCCGCTAATTCTACCGATATTCCATGCAGATGGTGATAGTCGGTGAATTTCCCCGCCGCGTAAAGTTCACCCTCCACTTCTGAGAAAACTGACCCTGCTGATGCCAGTGTAAAAGAGACAAAATCATGACGGTCTGAGTGAAAATAATCACTCAAACAGCGAAATTGTTTGCCTTGTTGTCGTGGAAAAGTAAGGGTGTATTTTGCACGCTTACGCACCACATCCAAAGGTTCACGATTGATTTCATCTTCCTTAAACCATCCCTCGCTCTCATCAAAAATAAGCAGGCTATCCCCATCACTTCGACAAGGAAAATGCCCATAAAGTGCCACAGGCTGAAACATCTCTTTTTGTAAAATTTCAGCCTTTAACTTCTCATAGAGAGGCCAAAGTTCATCTTCTCGAAACTTCTCTTTATACGCCTTATCCTTGCCTTTCATGATATAACCCCAGCGCTGTGCAAAGAGCATCTTGTGATTTATCCAATCAAACGCAAGCTCTTTGACATCTGCTTTGAGTTCTCTTCGTCCCCAAAAAGGTGGATTGGGAATCACAAGGTCGCGAGAAGGCATTTTGATATCTTTAAAATCAGGCATGATAACGGTTTTTTTCTCTTTGATGATGACCTCTTTTTCATCCCCATCACTACCTAGATTTGTATCAAAATTCCCCTCTTCTATGCGGCTCATCGCTACAATCCCATCAAAAGCATCACGACAATAAAAAATCGGTCCATCATACTCAGGACGACAAAAATCATCGATAAATTTCCGCGTCAATGCAGCGCCACCTAAAAGAACAGGCTTGGTGATTCCCATCTTTTTCATCTCTTTTAAGTTATCAAGCATCACCGCCGTGGACTTCACAAGTAACCCGCTCATCCCAAAGGCATCCACTTGATGCTCTGCATCTATCTTTAAAAAGGCATCCAAGTCTGCTTTGATACCTATATTAATCACCTTATATCCATTGTTCGTCAGCAAGATATCCACGAGGTTTTTCCCCACGTCATGCACATCCCCCTTCACCGTTCCGATAACCAAAGTCGCTTGTGTGGATTTTTCATGTTTTGGCAAATAAGGATTTAGAAAATCCACCGAAGTCTTCATCGTTTCGGCTGATTGGAGTACAAATGGTAGTTGCATCTGCCCCGAACCAAACATCTCCCCTACTTCTTTCATCGCGTTGATAAGCAGTTCATTGACGATTTTTTCAGGAGCTATCTCATCTTTGGCAGTTTCCAAAAGTGTTAGCATCCGCTCTTTGTCCCCATCAATGAGAAGTTTATGGATTTTCTCAGCAGAACTCATCTTGGCAAAGGCTTCATCCTCAGCCCCTTGATCCACCGCTTCTACATTAGAAAAATGATCGATAAAAGCAAAAAGAGGGTCACCTTTTTCACGGTTATTAAAGAGTAAATCTTCACAAACTTTTCGCTCAGCTTCTTCTATCTTATGCATCGGCAAAGTATTTTTCACATTGACAATCGCCATAGAGAGACCCGCTTTCACACAGTGGTATAAAAAGACAGAGTTAAGGTATTCTCTAGCATGTTTATCAAGCCCAAAAGAGATATTGGAAATTCCTAGCACAAAGCCAACTTCAGGGTGCATCTTGTGAAACTCGGCTATCGCATCGATAGTCTCAACCGCCGCGGTAAAATACTCTTCATCCCCACTTCCCACCGTAAAAGTAAGCAAATCAAAAACCAAATCTCGTGAATCAAGTCCATGCTCTTTTGTCGCTAATTGATAAATGCGTTCAGCTTGCGCCACCTTATCTTTCGTCAACTTTGCCATGCCCACTTCATCGATAGTAAGACAGACTAAACTTGCTCCATAACGCTTCGCCAACTGGCAGACCGTATTAAACTTCTCTATACCGTCTTCTAAGTTTACTGAGTTGATGATAGGTTTTCCACCCACCTGTTTAAGCCCCATCTCCAGAGCAGCAGTTTGGGTAGAATCAATCATCAAAGGAAGCGTCACTTTTTGTGCATATAGCGCGCCTAGTATCTCCATATCTTTGGTCTCATCTCGCCCTGCAAATCCCACAGAGATATCTATCCCATGTGCCCCAGCACGCACTTGTTGTTGCGCAACGGCTAAGGTGCCTTCATAATTTTCAGCCAGCAACAATTCACGAAAAGCTTTAGAACCCGTCGCATTACTCCGCTCCCCAACATAAAATGGAGCCGGTTCTTGTATCAGATCTCTTGTCTCAAAAAGTGAGGCAAGCGCCTTATCATGATGACCCGTCGCAGGTTTTGGTACTTTACCCTCTACCGCATCTGCCAAAGCTTTGATATGCTGAGGCGTCGTGCCACAACAACCACCAAGTAATGCCACACCATCAAAGTCTAAAAATTCTACTTGATACTTTACAAACTCCACCGGTCCCATCGGATAAAAAGTATGCCCTCCACGGTTTTGAGGAAGCCCTGCGTTTGCATGTACAGAGATAGGTCGCCCCCAATTTTCTGAGAGTGTTTTGACATGCTTTTTGACCTGTTCAGGACCGGTACCACAGTTGAATCCTAAAGAGAGGATATCAAAAGGTTCTAAAATCGTTGCAATAGTCTTGGCATCTGTACCGATAAGCATCGCCCCCGAAAGTTCGATGGTGACTGTTATCATGATAGGTAACTTCACACCTTTTTCATCCATCATATCTTGACAAGCGTGTAGTGCTGCTTTTATCTGTAAGGGATCTTGACAAGTTTCTAACAAAAAGAGGTCTGCCCCACCATCCATAAGCCCAGCTGCCGCGATCTTATATCCTGCATACATCTCATCATACGTGATATGTCCAAGAGAAGGTAGTTTTGTCCCCGGACCCAAATCTCCAGCAACAAATCGTGGTTTATCTGGCGTAGAGTATGCATCACACGCACGCTTTACACACGCGGCTCCAGCTTTGGCCAATTCATACGTTCTCTCACCCATGTCATAGTCATCCAAGACCCAAGGAATCGCTCCAAAAGTATTGCTTGAGATGATATCCGCCCCTGCTTTAGCATAGCCTGCATGAATAGCTTCTATCTCTTTAGAGAAAGTGACATTAAGCAGTTCGTTACAGCCATCATTACCTTCCCATACGCTATCTGGAATATCGAGGTTTTGTATCTGTGTTCCCATCGCACCATCAAGGATGAGGACTTTTTCTTTTAGTAGTGTTTCTAAGCTTTTCAATATGACTCTTTAGTTTTTATAGTATTTTAACATAAATTGAGAGAATTTTACTCTTTAATTTTCTCAACTTGATAGGTATATATCTCAGGATGTAATTCTAAACAACCCGCATGTAACGCGGCTTTTTGACACAAATGTGCAAAAAACTGATCAAAATCGCCCAACTGTTCCCACACTTGAGGTAAAAATGTGGCTTGTCTGCCATCCACTTTTAATACGACTCCATCTATCCCTACTCTTATTTTAGCGCGTAAATCTGGAATATCTTTATACACCAAAAGCGTAGGTTCTGTTAAAAGTGAGACTTCTATAGATAACTTTTCAAACTCTTCTGCTTTCAAAGGATTAAAACGAGGGTCTCTAAATGCTGCAGATTTTGCATTTGCAATGACATCCTCTAAAAGGGAGCGATGAGAGACTAAAGAACCGATACATCCCCGAAGCCTCTGATCTTTCTCCAAAGTGACAAAAGTTGCCCCTTGTTTTGCAAGTTCAGGATGCACCTTTACCAAGGCTTCCTCATCTAGCACCTTTACTCCGCTCAACTCTTCCTTGATAGCACCTTTAGCTATCTCTAATAAATACTTTTTCATAAACATATTATACCAAAATCAAGTTACACAATAAATCAAAGAGAGCTAAGGGACTTAAATCTATTTCATTTTATAAGTGAGTTTCAGATTTAAATAACTTTTTCTTATTATTATCCTAAAAATCAACAGAATCTAATAGAAGACAACATATAATATAAACAAATAATTATGGAGGTTATATTTATGAAACAATTGGCTTTGATTTTCTTTATTCTAGTAGGCATTTTAGTTTTCTTTTTTAGGTGTGGTGAGGCGCCACAGGTAGAGGGAGAAGGCACGAAAGACCATGAGCAGGTAAAAACACATGAGGTAGAGAGGGAAGAAGCATCAATTGCTAATCATGAGACAAATCCTGAAACAAGCTTGCATGGTATCGCCGCAGGTACTAAAACACTTTTTCCCAAAAAAGATACTATAGCACCAGAGGGCACTCCTGTTGAGAAGACTCCAGCAAGTACGCATGAAGAAGCGAAAGAGATACAAACACATCAAGAGAGTTCACTAACCCACGAGGAAGACATAGCCCACAAAGCTACCTCAGACTTGGCAAGCCATGAAATCCCATCAAAAGAGACATCTCACACAAAGACAGAGATAAAACATCAGACAGGACAAGCAACACCCCTTACACAAGAGGTAAATAAAGCAGACATAGAAAAACTAGCTGCACAACAAGCAGAAAATACCAGAGAAGAGGCACGCCAAGTTGCTTATGAGAGAAGCCAAGCACAACGCAAGGCACAAGAGGAACAACGAGTCCAAAGAGCAGCACTGATAGAAGAAGAGACAAAACGTCACGCAGCCGCTTTAGCAGAAAAAGATGCAAGACAAGCGCGAGATAGTAAAATTGAAGCAGCCAGAGTAGCAGCACAAAAAGAAAACCAAGCGGCAGATGAGCTAAGAGAAAAAGAGAGGCTTTCCCGAGAAGAGATACGAAAAATTGCTTATGAAAGAAGCCAAGAGAGAAGAGGTTCATACGAAAATATACGTGCACAGAGAGTAGAAAAGGCAAAGGCAGATATAGCAAGAAGAGATAAAGAGAGAGCCGATAGACGAGCTGAGCAAGTACAAAAAGAGTTAGAAAGAGCAAAAGAAGTAGCTGCCAGAAAGGCCCATGAAGAAACTGATAGAATTGCACGACACAAACTAGAACAAAAAAAACGGGCAACATTAGAAGCACAAAGAGTTGCTATGAGAAAAAAAGCTGAGCAAGAGAGAGCTGCTATACTCAAGCAACAAGAGATAGAAAGAGAAACAGCAGCAACCCAAAGAGCAGCCACTGAAAAAGCTTCCAGATTAGCCAGAGAAAAAGCTGATGCCACCCAGAGAGCCAAAGAAGAAGCTGAGAGAATTGCGGAAGAAAAAGCAGTAAAAGCGGCAGCACTATTGGCAGCACAACAAGCCCAAGCAGAAAAACTAGCTAAGCAAAGAGCCGAACAAGAACGCATAGAGCGTGAAGCAGCGGCCAAAGCAAAAATTGCCAAGGAGTTAGCCCAACAAAAATCAAGAGAAGAAGCCCAAAGAGTAGCAAAGAAAAAGGCTGAGGAGGAAAGAAAAGCACAAAAAGCCGCAGCAAGCATTGCCAAGAAAAAAGCCGATGAAAAGGCTAAACAGGAAGCAAAAAAAAAGGCTGAAGCGGCACGCCAAGAAGCTGAAAAATTAGCTAAAGAAAAAGCAACAGCAGCTGAAGTACTTCGTCTAAAACAAGAGGCAGAAGCAAAACGGCTTGCGGATGAAAAAGCTGAAGCGCTGCGCCAAGAAAAAGCAAAAATCGCCAAAGAAAAGGCTGAAGCGGAAAAAGTGGCAGCAGAACAACAACGTCTCGCAGAAAAAAAGGCTGAAGCGGCACGTCAGGAACAAGAGAGACTTGCCAAAGAAAAAGCAGAGGCAGCCGCCGCACTATTGGCAGCACAACAAGCATCTGAGAAACGTCTAGCTGAGGAGAAAGAGGCAGCTGAAAAGATTGCAAGGGAGAAAGCAGCCGCCGCAGAAAAAGAACGTTTAAGAAGAGAAAAAGCAGCAGTTGAAGTACTTCGTCTAAAACAAGAGGCAGAAGCAAAACGGCTTGCGGATGAAAAAGCTGAAGCGCTACGCCAAGAAAAAGCAAAAATCGCTAAAGAAAAAGCAGAGGCTGAAGAGCGTGCACGTCAAGTCGCCGCTATAGAAGCTATCAAAGTGGCAAAGGAAAAACTTTTTGATACTTTTTCACTCACAAAAGTAGAGTTTAAAACCAATAAAGCACTCCTAACGCAGGAGAGTAAAGAACTCTTAAATAAAGCAGCCGTCACTATCAATGAACATTCCAACTTTCGCTACAACATCCAGGGACATACTGATGCCACTGGGAATGAAGAGTATAACTTAAATCTCAGTACAAAACGTGCACAAAGGGTTAAAAGCTATCTTATAGAGCAAGGGGTAAAGAGTACACTATTATCCGCAAAAGGCTTTGGCTCTTCTATGCCAATAGCAGATAATGTCACGAAAGAGGGAAGATTACAAAATCGTCGGGTTGTTTTTGAAATCGTAGAATAACAAAGTAGTGAGAAACCTCACTACTTTATACCTATCATGATAGGCTTTTTGCTACACTTATAAAATCTATCATGATAAAAGAGGTTTTCTTCGATGTTAAAAACTAACTCCCTTAGCTATACTATTAAAGACAAGACTCTTTTACATAATATTTCATTAGCATTCAAAGAGGGTGAAAACTTCATCATCTTAGGAGAAAATGGCTCAGGAAAAAGTACCCTTGCCAAGCTACTTTGTGGGTTGATTCCTAGTGAGAAAAAAGTGTTATTGCAAGGGCAATATTTAGAAAAAGTTGATACCAAAAAACGCTCTCAACTTATCAACTATATGCCCTCAAAATTTTCCCTTTATGACCCCTATGTCACCGTCAATGCCTATCTTAATCTCTCCTTATACAGAAGTACCCCCAAAGAAGAAAGTATCAAAGAAGTACTTCCACAATTACAACTTTTACAGTATCAAGAAACTTATGCTAGTGAACTGAGTTCAGGAGAGCAACAACTCTTACTCCTGGCATCTAGTATGCTACAAGGGGCAACAATCACAATATTTGACGAACCCACCAGAAATCTCGATCCCAAAAAAACGAAGATTTTATTTGATATCCTAAAAAAAAGTGATAGATTTAAACAAAAGATTTTAATCACCCATGACTTACAATTTGCCTATAGCTTGGGGTATCCTATCCTCTATCTAGAAGATGGCGTAGTTAGCTATTTTAAAGATGATTTTTTCACACCTAAAAACCTTAAGCATTACTTCCACGATACTATCATGATAGTGGATAATTATATCGTGGAGACATTATGAAAATACTTGCATGGTTAGCTATCATGATAGTCTTGTTTGCCTCCGCATTTGTTGGAAAAGTTCCCATCCAGCTTAGTGAATTACTAGAGATGAGTTCTATTGATAGTACTATTTTTTATCAGCTTCGTGTACCTCGTCTTATTTTGGCTTTTCTCTCCGGCGGGATATTGGCACTCTCAGGACTACTTTTTCAAACACTTTTTAGAAATCCACTCACCACCCCTTTTACCCTAGGAATATCAGGAGGGGCAACGCTTGGTGCTGCTATCGCCATCATCTTTGGCTATCATAGTCATTTTCTAGGGTTTTCCACTATTTCACTATTTGCCTTTATAGGGGCACTTTTAACAGTCGCGCTTATCTACTATTTTTCAAAAAAATTACACTCTACAACTGATCATCGCCTTATACTAGTGGGAATAGCACTCTCATTTTTCTTTTCAGCTTTGCTACTCATCCTCTACTATTTGAGTGACTTTGAAGAGAGTTATCTTATCTTGCGCTTTACCATGGGGGCTCTTGATACGGTGGGATATAGCGATACTGTTCCCCTACTCTTTGGCACCTTTCTTATCATCACTGTGGCATACTTTTTTAAAGAAGAGTTAAAACTACTCTCTATCTCTTATGAGTTTGCCTATCTTCGGGGTGTCAATGTTGAGAGAGTGATGTTAAGCATGTTTGTCATCATCTCTCTCTCCGTTGGTCTGTTGGTTAGTATCACCGGTCCCATCGGATTTGTAGGACTTATCATACCCCATATCATCAAACTTTTTTATAAGCACAGTGCTGATAAATTGTTTTTTAGCTCTTTTGTAGCTGGCGGTATTTTTTTAGTATTATGTGATACCCTGTCGCGGGCACTACCCACCGTTTCGGAAGTACCCGTAGGCATCATCACTTCACTTATTGGTGGACTTATCTTTATCTATATCTTAGTTTCAAAAGAATAACCCCGAGAAAGTTGATTAGAAAAACCCTTTTATAAAACCTTTAACATCATCCATATCAACATCATCTAACTCTTTTTTAACTTTCTGACTCGTCCCTACTCCAAAAAACTCATCTATCTCTTTTTTGGCTTTAAACTCTAGATATTTGCCCATATCTAGTTTTACCCGTGGAGATTTTAAAGAGCCGTATACTTGCCCACTAAGTTCTTCTCCTTGCATCTTGATATCAAAATTTGTATTGATGGTATTTTGACGTGAGTCCATCTGTGCATCCAGCAAATAGATATGACTAGCTTTATTGTCCGCCTTAAAATCATAAAATACAACACCATTTTCTATCGTAGAAGTAAAATAAGTTTTGGTGAATATTTCCCTAGCAATATCTACAGAAGTTGCCTTATAAATAGTCTCTATCACAGAACTTTTTTTAAAATGAAGATTGTGACTGCGTAGATTTACTACGGCTACATTTTTATCGATATCTACCTCTGCCTTGCCACTAATATCTCCTAACATGATAGTAGGATAGTACATACTAGTAAACAGTTTTGCCAATGAAAGTGCTACTAGTTTGGCTTCTAGCGTTCCTTTTGCGTAGTAATAATCCATCTCCCCACCAAGAGATTTTGACTTGCCATCAAAACGAAAACCATCCAGGTACTCTAAGGCACCATCCGCCACAAAGGCTCCACCATAGCGTTTTTTCGTTAGAAATTGTAACTTTGAAAGTTCTTCTATCTCAAGATGATATAAGGCAGTGAGCTTTTTATTTACTTCTGTTATTTTTCCTCGTTTAAAAACGATATCAGCAACATTTGTCTTCACCTTCGCATCAAAGGTATGTACTGCATTTGCGAGATGGAGATGACCCTCACCTGAGAGCATAAAATCATCAGGAAGTTGTATCCCGTAAGCATGACGGATATTTTGTAGATAGGCCCCACTACGGTGGATATCGAGTGTGATATCCCCCTCTTTTTCAAATTCACTATACAAAGGGATATCAACATCTATCGAACATATCCCTGCCAAAAGCGGTTCTTTTCCAAAAAGTTTAACAAGTTTGGCAGAACTCACTTTATGCATCTGGAGTACAATATCTTCATCTTTTTTGGCTTGGTGATGTAGAGAGAATAGCACTTTTCCCTCCAAGGCTAAGCCCTCCCCATTGAGTTTAAAATTCTCCTTAGTGCCTTTTAATGTACCTTTAACATCTACCTTATCTTTCAAGTGGATAGCATTAAAGACTATTTTTTCACCTATGATATGATAAGTGATATCATATATCTCATCAAAAGGTGACATAAATCCTGACAGCTCTATCTCCAACGCATCATTCATCATGATACGGGCTTTCATCTGGGAAGGTGAAAGTGATATCTCTTTTATATCTAGCCTGACCGCCTGTCCAATCTCTTGTGAAACCTGTTGTGAAAGATACGAAGAAAGTTTACGAAGTCCGCTTGCAGTATGAAAAATATAGAAGATAGCAAGAGCTGTCATAAATACAATAAATAGAATCAATTTAAATAGTTTAATCTCTCATCCTTTGGTTGATAATTACGTATACTTATTTTACCATATTAAACAAAGAGTACACAGTTTCATATTATAATTTCTTATATTTTTACTAAAGGAGTTTATCATGATAAAACATCTAAACGTGAGTATGCTGGCAGTGAGCCTATTTGTTGGCTGTGGTGGTGGCGGAACACCGACCCTTGAAACAAGCACTCCCACACAAAATATTCTAACAGAGGAAGATACGTCTACACAAGGAGAGGCTCCTGCAACTTCAAAAATTCAAAGTACAAATGTCTCAGTGAACAGTTGTATCGATGAAACGCTCAATACTTTAGCTGTGACTAAAAGCACCCTCACAAAACTTGACTGTGCCAATCTGACTGATAGAAATTTCAACCTCTTATCCACCCTCCCCTCACTCAAGGAACTCAGTATCATTGATACAGCACTAAATGCCACTGATGTAGAAAATATAGCAAATAACATCAACCAATCTCAAATGACAACTTTAATCTTGGAAAATGATGCCCTTGTCAAAGCTAGCGTCGATAGAATAGACCCCAACTTTAGCTATGGTAATAAACACTACACCAGCCTCACCCATCTCAGCTTTAAAAATAATGATATTGAGGGTTTATATGTGGTTGATTTTTTTCCAAATCTGGAAACTTTAGACTTGAGTGGCAATATTTATGACGCAGCGAGGTTGCATCATATAGGATTTATAGAGGCACTCCAGACACTTAACATCGGGAATAATCCTACTATCACCCACCTCAATAACATGAGTGACAGTCCAAAAGCGGAAGGGTCTGTAAAAAACATCGATATAACAAACATGTCAAACTTAACGGATATATCAGAACTAACACAGTTTCAGGTCTTAGAAACAGTCACCATTGACAACACACAAGAGAGTCAATTCACCACTACACTTTCCACTTTAAAAGCAAAAGGTGTGCAAGTTATCATCCGCTGATGAAAGGGAGAAACTCTTCCTTTTCATCATTGTAAGCAAAGATTTCTCCTCGTTCTAGATCATAATGCCATCCATTTAAGAAAAGCTCACCTGACTCTACCCGTTTTCGTACAGCAGGATATGTCATAAGATTTTCAAGCTGAAATAAGACCGATATCTCTTCTGTTAAAGCGAGTTTATCACGCTCACTTATATCATCCTCTGCCATCTCCTCAACTAACTCTTTGGCTGGTTGCCCAAGTGCTAACCATGTCTTAACATGGACAAGTTCTTCATCCTCCAACTTATGTGGCTTGTATAAAGAGGCAATAGCCCCACAATGAGAGTGCCCACAAACGATGATATCTTTCACCTTAAGTACTGACACCGCATACTCAATCGCAGCAGCCGTAGAGTGAAAGTCAGAATCTGGTTTATAAGGAGCCACGAAATTTCCGATATTTCGGATGATGAAGAGATCCCCCGGTCCTGTATTTGTGATAAGATTTGGCAAAACTCTAGAGTCACAACATCCTATGAAAAGCACCTTTGGAGATTGTCCCTCTTCGACAAGTTTTTTAAACTCATGTTCATGTTGTAAGAATGCTTTTTTTTGGAATTTTTGGCTTCCCCGGATAAGTCTATTGATATTTTTCATAAAATCCCCTTTGAAAAGTTTTGTCGTATGGCATCATAAAGTACGATTCCCACAGCCACCGCTTGGTTGAGACTTCGCCCCTTTCCACCCATAGGAATGGTAATCATATTTTCTTTTTTTTGTGCCATCAAGTGCATCGGCAAGCCTTCCGTTTCACTCCCAAAAAAGAGAAAATCCCCATCTTGAAAATCCTGCTCAAAATAAGGTTTGTCTGTCTTTGTTGTTGCAAAGAAAAAACGCTCCATTTCCTTATCATGATACTCCAAAAATAGGTCTAAACTCTCCCAGACTTTTAAGTCTAGAATCTTCCAGTAATCAAGCCCTGCACGCCTCACAGCCTTTTCATCGATATCAAAAGAGATGGGTTTAATGATATGCAAACGGGTGTTGGTATTGACACAGATACGACCTATGGCACCGGTATTTTGGGGGATATTTGGGGTCACTAAGACAACATTTAGCACAGACTACCTTTTGTAAATAGTGCATTTTATCATTATTTTAATCATATGTATCTTAGGAAAAATTTGATTTACGGAATTTATCCCGACATGAAGAGATAATGCTCCCCTAAACCCAAACTGAAATGTCCCAATAATAAATCTACTTGAAGATCATTAAAACATTTGACCACCCTATGCTATAATGTCATAAGAATATTTTTTAGCAATCAAGTGGCCAAGTGTTTATGCGTATGGGTGGCCAAGTTGATGCGTATCTACAACTATGCACTACTTTTAAAAAAGTAGTGCATAGTTAGCAAAAGTTTAGAATTTTAAATAGTTGTGTTAGCAAAATATATTTCATCCACAACCTTGGTTTTACATTTTGTGTATATTATAGCAAAATATTTTGGCTGATGAAATATATAGCTCTTTTTTAGTTGAGTTTTTAAAAAGTATTTCTTTCATAATATGGGGAATGTATGGCTAACGGTGGAGGTGAGGAATGAACGGTTAAGTCCAAACCACCTCTTTTGAACTAAGTATCATGATAGCAAGAGAAACTTTGAAAACTCACCGTGTTAGTTCATTTCTCTCCGCTGTTTTGCTGTCCTTTAACCTTCAATAGCTAGAAAAATATAAACGACTAAATACTTTCTAACTCATATCTATTTAAAAGATTTTCAAAAGGAATATGAAGTTCTTCATGAACATTTCTTATCATATCTAAAGTCAATCTTCTTTTTTTATTTAAAACCTCTGATACTCTAACTTTATTACCAAAAAGTGGAGCTAAATCTTTTTGTTTAAGTCCTTCTTGTTCCATTCTAAACTTTATAGCTTCGATAGGATTTGGCATATCTATAACATAGTGTTTTGCTTCATAATTTTCTATCAAAGTTGTTAGTATTTCAAGCTCGTCAAATCTTTCATCCTCTGGATTTATATCCATAAGCTCATCAACTCTTTGCAGTGCTTCTTCATAATCTTTTTCAGTTCTTATAGATTTAATATTCATATTATAACTCCTCAACTTTTATCTTGTCATACTGTTTATGAGTGCCGATAAACTTTATAAAAACAATCTTTGCAAAATAATTTATCTTGACAATCAATCTATACTTATTTCCACAGATATTAAAAACAACCTTGTTATTTCCAACAACACTAGCACTTTTATATTTGGCTTTAATACCATTTGGATTATTCCAATCTGATTTTAAAACTTCATAATGCCAAGCTTCAAGTGCAGTTCTACTATCTTTAAAATCTGGATTTTCATAAAACTCTCGCAGAGTCTTTTTTGATATTACTCTCATGATTGGATTATAACTAAGTTATCATTATGGTAACATTAAATTTTTGTTTTTTTAGAATTTTGCTTCTTTTTAAAAAAGAAGAGATAGGCAAAAGCAACTTTTAAATTTTTGATAGTTTGAGTGGTAAAGTTACCTTTTCATCAAACCTCAAATATTTTAGTGATATTTTTTTGCTTATATAACTTATAGATATTATACACTTTGAAGTTCTTTTCTAAGAAGTGCATTTATCAAAGTTTGATAAGGTACTTTCTCCTCACTTGCTTTTTTCTTGAAATAAAGAATGATGTCATTATCAAGTCTTAAAGTGGTTGGTATCTTTTTAGGTTTGTAAAACCTACCTTTGAGATTTGAAATGGATCATTAAAAACTTCTTTAGCTTCATCAAAATCAAGTTGGTGATTTTGAATATTTAGCCTGTTTTTATCTTTACTCCACTCAAATTTCAAATTGTATCCTCAATCATTAGTTCTAATAATACTATTTTAGCATAAAGTATGTACATTATCAATAACTGATTTTAGTTCTCTATCATTTTGGACACCTTTTTTAAAAGGGTGTCCAATTACCATATAATCTATTTTTTAAAAGCTAAATAGAAAATAACTTTACTTTTTTATCATGATAAGATTTGAATTTTGTTGTACAACGGCAGTCGTGAGCAATAGTTTACTCGCTAGAGTTAACTATTGGTCTCCACGTTTTTGTTATGTCGTTATGCAACATCTTCGAGTGATACTTCAAGCATACTCTCAATGTTTAAGTGATAATCAATAGCTTCCCATTCAATGCCTGTATTCATACAAATGAGTTTATACTCTTTGAGTTGAGATATAGAAGCTTTTTTAAGTGGTTCATACCACTCCATAGGAGTGGATATAATTCGACCATCTTCAAGTTTTACATGTAAGTATTCATCATCAAAGTGGACTTCCTTACCTTTAATTAAACCATTCATTCCAAATCCTTGTAAAATTATCTTGATTTTCTTTGATAATTGCTAGTGCTAACTTTAAATCTTTAGGTTTTAAGTAGTTTTGAACTATTTTCAAATTTTCTAATTCAACTTTAGCAAACCCTTCACCTTTCATGATATGAATATGTTTTGGTTCATGCTCATTTGCATAAAAGAAAAATTTAAAACCATTTTTATTAAGTAAAGTTGGCAATTATCATTCCTAATCTTTGTTTTCTATAGTATTATAGCAAAAATTAAATTTGTAGAAATTTCTTAGCAGTTTATTTGGACATAACGATTAACTTCAGCGACGGCATAGCCGTTCGTCTGTGAGGTTTTGTTGTGCCTAAGAGGCTAGTTTCTTTGAAATTTCTATATCTTTCTTTACCAAAGAATTAACCAGTTCACTGAGCGATGAACTATCTTTATGTTTACCAATATGTTTCATCAAAAAATCTTGCACATCTTTATCTAAATAAATTGGTATATCTAGCTCTTCAATTGGTCTATAAAACTTCCCTTGTTCTGCATCTGTAAAATCATATTCTTTTTTCATTTTTGACACCTTTTTTGATATACATTTTTTTCATTCTTTGTAGCTTTTCTTGCACTTATAATTCTAACAAATTCGATGCCATTATCATCTCTAAATGTATGAATAACCACAAGCACAGTTTCATTAAGACTTTTGCCCAAAAGAACATATCTATCTTCATCATCTGAATGCTCATCATCAAATCTATTTAAAACAAAAGGATCAGCAAAAACATAAGATGCTTGTGCAAAAGTAACGCCATGCTTTAGTATGTTTGTCTTTTCTTTGTTATTATCCCATTCAAATTTCATACTCAAATTATATCAATTTTTTGAAAAAAATGATAGGTGGTCTTTTTTTAAGGAGTTTTTGAGCATCTTTTTTTAAAAAGATGCAGGGTCTCCACAGAGAAACTGTATTTTTACGATGGTTCAATTTCATAAAAAATTTTATAATATTGAAATTTTAGAGATATATTATTCTGTAGCACAACGACTGAGTTGAGAAATACGAATCCCCGCTAGGGTTCGTATTTCTCTCCAAGTCGCCACCTTAAAACCCCATTAAATTCTTAATATTTTACGAACTTTTCTATTATAATTTATATTTTAAGCAATAACCTCTTTATTTTCACTTTTTGATTGAGTTATGCCACAAGCCTTTTTATAAACTTCTGCATCATATTCACAGTTATTTTTATAAAGAGAATGAGCAATCACAATAAGTTTTCTCATAACAGCTATTTGTGCAACAGTTGAATGTTTGCCATTAGCTTTTAATCTAGTATAAAATGTTTTCATCTGTTCGTTATATTTTATTGAGACCATTGTTGCCATAAATAGTACACCTCTATAAAGTCTAGAACCTGATTTTGATATTCTTGGTTTTGCATTTAAAGAAGTGCCTCACTCTTTTATAACGGGGTCTAATCCAACAAGTGAAACAATCTGTTTTTGGTTTGCTTGTGGATATTTGATAAAAAGATGCAATATTACAATAGCTGATATTGTTCCAATCCCTGGGATAGTTTTGATATTTATAATGTCCCTAGTAAAAACAACCAAACAAAAAAATATTTTTATTCCTAAAATGATAAAATTCAGATAGAAAAAAAGGAGATAATATAATGAGCAGAAAAAGAACAACATATACAGCAGATTTCAAAGCTAAAA
>JAJRSK010000025.1 GCA_024278835.1 Campylobacterales bacterium
TCTTATTTTTTTGAAAGTATTGCTTGGCGACAGTGCACCACTTGCAATTTGGCGAGGTAAAGAGTACCACGCGTTTTTGTCTTTTTTTACTTTTCTCTTCCATAGTTCTCTACCGCTTGATTCCACATCATTTTATATTTTTTCTTTACAAACTCTAACTCTTCTTGTGTCTGCTTGAGTTGCTCACTTAAAAGTTTTATCGTTGTTTTATCTTCGTCATAGACATTTTGTACCGCATAAAGCGACTCTTTTAAAAAAGCATTCTCTTCACGAAGTGAAAGTAAACGCTCCTCTTTTGCCCAAAGTATCTCTTCATGCAGACGTAACACCGCCTCAAAACTCTGCTTGACAAATGCCTCTGTTGTAGGAGTAGACGTCTCTACCATTGTAGTGCTATCTTCTACTGCCTCTTCTAAAGGTGTCTCATCCGCATTGATTTGCATGACTAGAGTCTTATCTCTACTTCTGAAGAGTCAATCTCTACTTTTTTTGCTTTTAAGATACGATCTTCTTGAAGCTTAACCCTCAAGTCATTATCTTCTAAGGCCAAGATTTGCATCGCGAGGTAGGCAGAGTTGCTAGCCCCTGCTTTTCCCATCGCCACTGTTGCCACTGGCATACCAGCAGGCATCTGTACGGTTGAGAGCATCGCATCCATACCATCCATTGCACCACCTTTCATAGGGACACCGATAACAGGTTTCGTCGTCAACGCCGCGATAGCCCCAGCAAGATGTGCTGCCATACCCGCTGCTGCGATAAAGACACGTGCACCCTGCTCTTCTGCATTTTTCACATAATCATGTGTACGCTCTGGGCTTCTATGTGCTGAAGAGATAACCAACTCATGTAAAACACCAAACTTGTCTAACACTTTAGCGCACTCACTCATCACTTCATAATCGCTTTTGCTACCAATGATAATAGATACAAATTTCACTAGGACTCCTTAAATAATCCTAAAATATTATCATAAAATCCCTTGTAAAAATCTTTGCTTTTAAAGTAGCGCCTCAAGTTCATACAACTCTTCTGACAATAGACAATTTTTACCATGTTTCTTTGCCTTATATAGCCAATAATCTGCACTAGAGATCATCTTTTCAAGTGAGTATTGCATCTGTGTACTTACACCGATAGAGACTGTAAACTGTATCTCGATGGCTCTTGGATAAGAGACGATGTTTAGCACTGCCTCTTCGACTCTCTTTCGTAAATTTTCAAACACAATATGCGAAGACTTTTTATCTGTATCACGCAACAGTACACAAAACTCTTCTCCTCCATAACGTGCCACAATATCACTTCCTCTTAAGCTATCATGTAAAATTTTTGCTAATTTTTTCAAAACGATATCACCTACCCCATGCCCATAAGTATCATTGATGATTTTAAAATTATCAATATCTATCATCGCCACAGCGCACGATTCTTGCACTTTAACCGCATGATACACGTAGGGTGTAGCCACTTCAAAAAAGTATTTACGGCTTCTTAGCTGCGTCAAGAAATCTCTGTTTGATAGCTCTGTTAACTCTTGTATCTGGTCATAAACAGAAGCGAGCTGATTGAGTCGCGCTGTAAACTTACCTCTGCTAAAGGGTTTAGTAACAAAATCATTGGCACCTAGTTTAATAAAACGAATCAAACTCTCTTCATCGGAGGAGACACCCAAAACAGCCAATTCATTTTGCAATTTTTTCTCTCGAATATACTTAAGCAGGGTCACACCACCCATCTTTGGCATATGGATATCTGCCACAATAATTTTTATCTGCCTATCACGCTCTAGCATCGCTAACGCTTCTTCACCATCTTTGGCTTCACAGACATCATACAGCTGATTTTTCGCCATTTTTACCATATAGGCTCTATCACTAGCCGCATCATCTACTACCAACACTTTTGTGGAGAGATTTTTATAGATACGATGCACACTTTTAATGAGGTATGTCACCACCTCAGGTGACTCTTTTACCACATAATCTATCACTAAAGCACGCTTAGATTTCACTTTGAAGTTCTCTTGACTTTTTTCTATCATGATAAAAGTAGGTAGCCCTGCCTCTGAGATAAAAGCCTCAAACTCTGTCGCTCTCTTGACATCAAAATCTAGCAACATTAAAATATAACTATTCTCTTGAATCAATCTCTTGGCATCCTCTAGTGTCTCTGCCACTTCAACTTCCAAGCCAATCACAGATGTAAGCTGTGACACCAATGTACTCGAAAGACATCTTTGTGCTTGTACTATTAAAATTTTCTTCATCCCCGTGAACCTTTATCTTCTGTACAAAACAAATCGGACATAGTAAAAAAAATTTTAATGAAATAGATTTTTTTAAAATTAAATTTCCTCTTCTGCAGGCTTTCTTAAGATGGAATACGCTGGCAAATCCCCAGGCAGCGTGATTGGGTTAAGATTTCCGCTATGCACACTCTCTAGCTCCTTGTCACTTTCGGTAACAATTTTTTTGAAAAGGATAAAAATTTTCCCCTCTTTTTCAAAAATTGTACCTATATCATTATCCACGTAAGTGACGTTTTGGCCTTGTGGAGTAACAAGTTCTATCTCTTCATCTGGAAAAATCTTGTACTTACACATAAAGTACTTTCCATCTTCACGCACCAACCCAGCCACTTCATGACTCCCCGCTGAGATAGCATTGTCATGTTTTTGGGTCTCCTCTTTTTCAAAAGGACGAGAGACGAGATAGGCATCGGAAAAACCACGATGCTTAGTCGTCATCAACTCTTTTTGGTATTTATCCGCACTAAAGCTATCATGATAGAAGTCATCTATCGCTTCACGATAGGCTTTTGCCGTGATGGCTGCATAGTAAGGGCTTTTGGTTCTACCCTCAATCTTTAGAGAGTCCACCACCCCACTTTTGAGTATCTCATCTACATGAGACGCCAAGTTCATATCCTTGGCATTGAAGATATAGGTACCGATATCGGGTTGCTCTTCGAGACGAAAGAGTGTCCCATGCTCTTCATTGGCAGCATAGAGCGTATACTCCAAACGACAATCATTCGCACAACTCCCACGATTTGGCACGCGTCCCATCTGTACTGCTGAAATCAAACAACGTCCGCTATAAGCAAAACACATTGACCCATGCACAAAGACTTCAAGCTCTAAATCAGGAATATGTTTTTTGATATCTTCTAAATCTCGTAGACTTATCTCACGTGCCGCGATGATACGCTCAACTCCTTGGTCATAGTAAAACTCCGCATCAAGATAATTTAAAACATTGGCTTGTGTAGAAAGGTGCAGGGGCATATTTGGTGCGATTTTACGTGCTAGTTTGATAACACCTGGCGTAGAGATGATAAAGGCATCGGGTTTTAGCTCCGCCATCTTGGCCAAGTGCGTCTCTAAAAGTTTGAGTTGATTGTTAAAAGGAAAGCCATTGATGGTGACATAAACTTTTTTGCCAAGGGCATGGGCATAGTTGATAGCTTCACCAAACTCTTCATAAGTGAATTCTTTACCCGAACGAATCCGTAAAGAGAAGTGACTCACCCCACCATACACTGCATCTGCGCCATAGGCTAGTGCGATTTTCATCTTTTCAAAATTTCCAGCGGGGGAAAGGAGTTCTACTTTTTTCACAAGGTTTCCTACAATTTTTATCTTATTATACTTGAGCTTGGCTAAAAAGGGACTATCATGATAGGTGTTTTAAGTTTGATTGCTCTAAAATTACACTCTATCATGATGAAAGGCAAAAAAGATGGATATCATCATCGCAGGGGCAGGAACAGTCGGTTACTCCTTGGCAAAAAGGCTCTCATTTTTACACAATGTTATTGTGATTGACAACAATTTACTCAAACTTGATAAATTTAGCGAAGAGATGGATATCCTCACCTTTTCAGGCAATGTAGAAAATCCTAACATCTATCAATCTATCGGAAAAGAGGTGATAGACCTTTTTATCGCCGTGACAGACTCTGATGAAGCCAATTTGCTCTCTTGTATGATTATTGATGAAGAAATAAAGGTAAAAACAAAAATCATCAGACTGAAAAATGACTACTTTTTAGAGAGTGCTGTTTTAAAAAAATTAGATATTTCAAAAGCCTTCTCTCCGGATAGTTTAAGTAGCCAAAAAGTGGCATCACTCTTTGATTTTCCACAAGCCAACAATATCAAAAGCTTTAGTCAATGTCTACAAAAACTTATCTCTATCCGTGTTGGCGATATCAAAGAATCACTATCTCAAGCCGATCTGCACCAAAGAGATATCATACTCGTAGGCATCGAAAGAGATAAAGTATTTTTTATCCCCAACCTAAAAGAGGAGATTCAAAAAGATGATTTACTCTATCTTTTTTTAAGGGTAGAAACCTTGGTAAATATCAGCGATATTATCCCGATAGATGCACCTCTTGATGTACAAAATGTCGTTATATTTGGCGCCAACACATTGGCACAAAAGATTGCAAAAGCACTTATCTCCAAAGGCTTACATATCAAAATAGTAGAGACAAACCGTATGCGTTGTTTAGAGGCTTCTGAGCTATTGCAAGATAAAGTAACTATCATCAACAGCCGCGATATCTTTCAAGAAGAGGGACTAAAATACGCCGATGTCTTTATCTCTGCCAGCGACAACGATGAAACCAATATCATCAAATGCCTCGATGCCAAAGAGAGAGGCATTAAAAGGGTTATTGCCATCAACAATGACAATAACTATTATGAGCTGATGCATCAGCTGGGTATCATCGCCATGAGAGGGAGTAAGATAGGCGCGCATTATGAGATATTAGACCAAATATCTTCCAATCAAATCATCTCTTTAACACACTTTTGTGGTGGAAAAGGGGCACTTTTCATGCGAAAAATATACCCAAATTCGCCACTTATAGCGCACATCATAAAAAAACCAAAACATAGTGAAAGCCTCTTTTTTATCCTAAGAGAGAACCAAATGCTTATGCCAAAAGAAGCTATACAGTACCTGCTTGACGATATATTGATTGCTGTAAGCCAAGAAGACGAGGAGGAGGCAATCAACCAATGGATAAACAATCTCTAAAAAATATACTAAAGTTCTCCTCTTTCGTGGGTATCGCCGTCTCCTTTTTTTTTCTTTTGCCTATCATGATAGGTTTCTATTATGGAGAAGATATGCGTTACTTTATCTTCACCGACAGCCTGCTCTTTTTGTCTAACCTTGGCATACTCTTTCTCTTGAAAAATCATAAGATAAATCTCTCTATCAAAGAAGGTATCCTCTCAGTCAATCTCATTTGGATATTACTAGGACTCACCACGGCCATCCCCTTTTACCTCTATACAGATGCGTCTTATATCGATGGACTTTTTGAGGCAATTTCAGGATTTACCACCACAGGTGCAACCATCTTTTCCAAGATAGAGTCTCTGCCTAAATCTATACTCTTTCTAAGAAGTCTTACTCACTGGCTAGGCGGTATGGGCATCATCGTCTTGGGTGTGGGGCTCTTTTCTTTGATTAATCCTAGTGGTTCACTCACTCTTTTTAAAGCTGAGTCAACGGGCATTAAAATGGAAAAAATCACCCCAAAAATAAAAGATACTGCGCTGAGACTTTGGGGCGTTTATCTGCTTTTTACACTGCTAGATTTTTTCGCACTCAAGTTAGCAGGAATGGGCTACTTTGATGCCATTAATCACGCATTTTCTACGATTTCGACAGGTGGTTTTTCCACTAAAAATAGTTCACTAGGTGCTTTTTCTTCACCACTTATCTACTGGATTACCACCTTCTTCATGATACTCTCAGGCATAAACTTTTTGGCACATTTGAGATTTTTCTCTACTGGAAAACTCGATAGCTACCACAAGGCAGAAGTCCTCTGGTATCTATGGCTCTTTTTCTTACTCTCACTCTCTTTGACTGTGGTGATTATCATGATAGATGGTGAGCATATCGTCCACGCGCTTACCCATGCCTTTTTCACTATCGCATCAGTTTTAACTACCACAGGATTTGCAACACTAGATTATGAACGCTGGGGCAATATAGCTATCTCTATTATTTTCTTGGCGATGCTCATTGGTGGCAACACGGGATCAACCGCAGGTGGCGTCAAAGTGATACGCTATATTGTCATGTTTAAAAACATGAAAAACCAACTCATACAGACACTCAATCCAAAAGTACTAACAGGTATTTTCATCGATAAACAACGGATAAATTCTCAAACTATTAATGCTACAATCGGTTTTTTCTTCTTATTTATCCTTACCAACGCACTTATCAGCTTCTACCTCTTTGCACGAGGCTTTGATACACTTACTTCTGTTTCGACCGCCATCGCATGCGTGGGCAATGTAGGACCGGGCTTTGCACTGACTGGTCCCACACAAAATTATGCATTTTTTTCACAAGCAGACAAAGTGATTCTCTCAATAGGAATGATTGCGGGTAGATTGGAACTCTACACAATGGTACTACTTTTTTCAAAAACTTTTTGGAGAAAATTTTAAGATTTTCACTAAGACGCTTTGTCAAAACAATAGGTGCTGAAGCAGGCAATTTTTCTCTAAAATATTTCAATTTGAAATGTTTCTATCCTCCTTATACAAATTTAACTATCATGATAAGCAACGAAGCGTAGCTTATTAAAGGGCTTTGCTCTGTTAGCGTTATTAAATGGTAAATAAAGGAGTCAAGGATGCAAGGTATGATAAAAGTCACCTACACCACTATATGTAAAAATGATATCAGCAAAGAGATAACACTCAATCAACTACTCACAAATGAAAAAGTACAAAAAGCGATTAAAAGTGAATTTGCTTCGGGATTACGTAACCTCTCTTTAAGTTATAAAGAGCAGAGTGCTATCTATCTCAAAACGCAAAAAGAATTATTTACTTTTACCGTCAGCAAAAACTTTTTTGCTGACTTGCTAGAGCTAGCAGAAGAAGATGCCCAAAAACATAAACGTCTTAAAAAAGAGTGTGATGGTGTAGAAATAGTAGATATAGAGACGATAGCAACTTAAGGCGTCACGATTAACTTTATCTCGTGTTCTAAGATATGAAGACTAAACAGTTTCAGTGCTTGTCACCATCTCTATTCCTATCATGATAGCATCACTATCAGCTTCAAAGAAAAGTTTTTTTTCAAATTCTTTTGAAAAGTTTTTCTCAAAAAAGCCTTGATATTCTGGTGTCGTTAGCTGTAAATTCACAGCATGTTCTTCCTCCTCCCAGAGGACTTTTGCATTGCCTATGATGAGATTTGCACTTTCATTTAAGAGATCTATAATCGTATCTTGGTCGGGGTTATCCTCAAAAAGCAGATGTGATGAAAGCCTCTTCAACATAGGCTCACCCATACAAAGAAAAAAGCTATAAGCCTTATCCTTCTTGGATATTGTTATCATCGTGGTATAAATATCCTCTAATTGCTCATTCTCATATGCCTTACATTTCACTTCCAAGGTGTTTTCAAAAAAATTTTCAACTGCTTTATCTATATATTCTACTGTATTTATCATCAAGTTATCCTATTTTCCAAAAGAAGCAATTAACGCTTCTATATCATCTTCACTGACCACTTCCTGCGTACCATCACCATCGATATGTATCGCCGATCCTACACGTTCACTATCATCAACATGTGAGTCAAAGAGTGAACTCATGTAGGCAGAGAGTGTACGCATGACATTGATAACCCTCTCTATTTTTTGGCGGTGTATGTCTTGATACTGCATGATATCCATGGTCATCATCACTTCATCACTCGCCCCTTGTGCATCGCCTAAAACTTCTTCTGCTTTTGCTAGTGCTGTTTTATTCTCTTCAAGTGCTGTTTTAAAACTCTCTATATGACCAAACTTAGTGGACAATCTCTCAAAAATATCGATATTATTTTTCAATAACACCATCTGTTCAGTAGCAACGTTTTCAATATTCATTGTTATATTGTTGATACTTTCCAATTTATCGAAAATCTCAGTAGCTTTGACCTCAGAATCTTTTGTAACACCATCTAGTTGATTAACGACTTGGTGGTCTGCTGTTGGAGGTGGGGGAGGCCATGAGGATGTTGCATCTACCCGAAAATGTTTTTCTTGTTGGTCTTTTGATAAATCATGAATAGAGCCTATTCCTTCTGCATTCTCTTCCGCTTCTTCTTCTACTGCTGTTTCTTCATCTAAGTCTAAACCACCAGCCATCAACGCATCAAGTTCTTCTTGTGTCATAGCACTTTTCTCCATAAAGCAGATTTTTATTATAATTCTATATCGACTATTAGGAGAATTTATTAAATGCTTGTAGATTTACATAACCATACCCCACTTTGCAACCATGCAAAAGGAACGCTAGATGCGTATATTGAAGCAGCAATTTCACACGGCACAAAGTACTTTGGCATCTCCGATCATGCCCCTATGGATTTTGATCCAGCCTATCGCATGAAATTTACTGAAATGGCAGCTTATGAAAATTCAATTTTAAAAGCAAAAGATCACTATCATGATAAGATAAATATCCTCCTAGCCTATGAAGTAGACTACCTTGAAGGACATATGGATGAGCGTATTTTAAGAGCTGATGTTGACTACCTTATCGGTTCCGTGCATTTTTTAGGCACTTGGGGATTTGACAACCCTGAATTTATTGAGGAATATAAAACAAAAGATATTGATAGTATCTACAGAGATTATTTTGCTAGCATAGAAGCCCTTGCCAAGTCCAATCATTTTGATATCGTGGGACACTTAGACCTTATCAAAGTTTTTGGCTTTCGTCCGAGCACAGATGTAAGGCTTTTAGCAAAGGATGCTATAAAAGCGATAAAAAAAGCAGATATGGTCGTAGAACTCTCCTCCGCGGGGTATCGAAAACCTGTTAAAGAAGCGTATCCTAGTGATGATTTACTCTCACTTATCGCAGAAGCTAACATCCCTATCACTTTTTCTTCTGATGCTCACCACCCTAAGCAGGTAGGCTTTAAGAGCAAAGAGCTAGAAGCAAAAGCAAAAGCTTTTGGCTACGATAAATGTGCTACCTTTTCTAAGAGGCAAAGAGAGTTGATTAAATTTTAAGCACTCTCCTAATATAAGTTTTTCCTTACTTTGGATACAATGGTAGGACAAAAAATTTTAGGAGAAACAATGGGTAAATTTGTGAATAACACAGAAGAGTTTTATAAGTTTTGTGAGTCAAACGAGGTAGAATTTGTAGATTTTAGATTTACAGATATCAAAGGTGCATGGCATCATATCTCTTATAGAATGAGCGCGGTTGAAGCTAGTATGCTTGAAGCGGGATTACCATTTGATGGTTCATCTATCGATGCATGGCAACCGATCAACAAGTCAGATATGCTTTTAAAGCCTGATGTTGAATCAGCTTTTATGGACCCATTTACAGCCGATCCTACTATCATCGTTATCTGTGATGTATATGATATCTATGAGAATGAGCTTTATGCAAAATGTCCAAGATCAATCGCTAAAAAAACATTAAAACACATGGAAGAAATTGGTGTCGGTGATGATGCATTCTTTGGTCCTGAAAATGAATTTTTCATCTTTGACGATGTCCAAATCTGGGCTGGTATCAACGAATCTGGTTACAAAGTTGAAAGCGAAGAAGGTGAGTGGAACGATAGCAGACATGACTCTGAATACATGAACAATGGTCACAGACCTAGAACAAAAGGTGGTTACTTCCCAGTTATGCCTACAGATTCAATGGTGGATTTAAGAGCTGAGATGATGTTAATTCTTGAAGAAGTTGGGTTAACAGTCATGTTAGGTCACCACGAGGTAGCGCAAGCACAAGGTGAAATTGGTATCAAATACGGTGGGCTTATCGAAGCAGCGGATAATGTACAAAAGTACAAGTATGTTGTAAAAATGGTTGCACACTTAAACGGTAAAACAGCGACTTTTATGCCAAAACCACTTTATGGTGACAATGGTAATGGTATGCATGTACACCAATCAATCTGGAAAGATGGTAAAAACCAGTTCTATAAAGAAGGTGCTTATGCAAACTTAAGTGATACAGCACTTCACTACCTTGGTGGTATCTTTAAACATGCAGCGGCAGTATCATCATTTACAAACCCATCAACAAACTCTTACAAGAGACTTATCCCAGGGTATGAAGCACCAAATATTTTAACATACTCAAGTCAAAATAGATCAGCTGCTTGTCGTATCCCTTATGGTGCTGGTGAGATGGCAACTAGAATCGAAACAAGATTCCCAGATAGTACAGCGTGTCCATACCTTGCATTTGCCGTACTTATGCTTGCCGGATTAGACGGTATCAAAAACAAAGATATCCCAGTTGGCCCTATGGATGAAGATTTATTTGAGTTAACACTTGATGAAATCAGAAAGAAAAATATTCCTCAGATGCCTCACACACTAAGAGAAGCACTTGAAGGTCTTATCGCTGATCATGACTTCTTATTACCAGTGATGACAGCTGACTTCATTGATACTTATCAACACTATATGTTTGAGAGACAAGTACACCCTGATGAAGCTAGACCAACAGCGTTTGAATTTCAATCAACATATTCATGTTGATTATTATCTAACCAAGTTGCAGGAGCAAAGCCCCTGCAACTTACGCTAACGCTGAGTTTCCACCCCCACAAGGGGGCATCGAGATGCTCAGCGCAAGGCTCACACGCAGCAGAACCGCACTTAGAATTCTATGAAACTCTTTTGCTAAACATCTCTTCTCGATTTATACTTTGATATTTTTCCTCCATTTTCACAATGATTTCACTTTTTTAAGATATAATATTTATGTATAAAATAACTTTAAGGGATTATAATGATTAAAAAATTGTTACTACTACTTACATTTACTGCTGTTTCGCTTTTTGCGATGAATTTTCAAACTGCTTCTAAAGATGAGCTTATGAGCATCAAAGGTATCGGCGAAAAAAGAGCCACTGCTATCATAAAGTATAGAAAAAGTCACAAACTAAAGTCTGCTACTGACTTAAAAGCTATTCCAGGTATCGGTGATGAAATCGCTGACAATGCTAGAAAAGGGCTTAAAAATGCTGATAGAAAGGTAAGTAAAGCCAAAAAGACAAGTACCCGTACGAAAAAAACAACTAGCAAAGCAAAGTCACTTAAAGAGGAAGCATCAACAAAAGCCAAAGCTACAAAGTCTAAGGCAAAAGAGACAAAGGCTAAGACGACTAAAAAAGCAAAAAAATCTGCTGGGGACAAAACCAAAAGAGCGGAGAGTAAAACTAAAAAGAAAAAATCTCTCAAAAAGTCAAAAGCTAAAAAAGAGAAAAAGAAGAAGAAAAACTAATCTCACAACTAAGCACACTTAGTGCTTAGTTGCCACAATCTCCCCAAACCTTACGGCCTTGCCCTCTTTATCTTCTAAATCTACAAATTCATTTTCAAATAAAAGCACGATAGTCGAACCCATCATAAACATCCCAAGTTCATCACCTTTTTTAAGTGTCATATCTTCATAATCATACACTTTAAGTTCGCTTGCATCTACGTTGGTCTCGATACGCTCATCAAAAGATAGTGTCATTTTACCCACATTTAAAGCCCCTACCAAGATGATATAAAATAATTTTCCATTGATATCTTTACACTCTAAAATAACCCTTTCATTTTTTACAAAAAGTGAAGGTACTTTTCTCAAATACTTAAAATTGACAGGATACAAAAGTCCTGGTATATGTACCACACGTGAAACAGTCAAGTCCATAGGCACATGATAGCGATGATAATCCATAGGAGAGAGGTAAAAGTTTAAAAATTTTCCGCCGATCAGACGTTCTATATTTTCCTCTTCAAAATTTTCTGTTAAAAGTTCTCTTATATTGTAAGAAAAACCTTTTATTTGCAAGGCATCACTAGCCTCTATCACGCCCTGTGCTGTGATAAAAGAATCTGAAGGGGAGATGATAGACTTTGGGTCTTTAGAAAACTCTCTTTTATATCTCAGTTCTCTGGTAAAAAGTGCATTAAGTGTTGGATAGTGACTATGAGGGTAAAAAGCAGATAAATCGACCCCTGTGACACTTGTATAGAGTTTGTTGATACCAAGCTGAATGAGTGAGGGAAAGCGCTTTGAAGCCATTTTTCCAAAAACTCTTGAAGCACTATTGGTCAATGTTGCTTTTAAAAGGCTCATTTTTTAGCCTCCAAATAAGCCAAAGCTTTTTCCATCAGGGCGATATGATAATTCTCTTGATAATTGATAAAGGTAAAAAAGGCAGAAAGCTCTCTATGGTTCACATCAGCCGCTAACTTTAGGCACTCCTCCTTTGCTGCCTCTTCTTCTTTGATACCATCCACTAAAAACTGTTCTAAATCATCAAATTGATAGATACGCTTCATGATAGTTCTAGGCACAGAGAGCAGTCCCATCTTGCTCATCATTCGGGCAAATGATTTGAGATGAAAGTGCGACTCATATATCAAGTCAGAAAAGATGGATCCCAAGACTTTTGAGTCATTATAAAAATTGCTATAGGTATAGACTAAAATCAACTCATATTCCTTATAACTCTCTTCAAATAAGAAGAGTGTTAGTGCATCTGTTTGCGCTTGGTCAAGTGCAAATCCTTCCATTTTTCTACTTTTATCAAAAGCGGTGATAGGAGCATCGTTATTTTCATCTTCTAAAAGAAAAGTTAGCTTTTCTATAAAGTACTGTTCATCAGAAGAGAAGCGTGAAAACATCGTACTGTCTGTATAGTGCGCCTGTATCTCTTCTAATGCTTTTATCATGATAGTAAACAGTTCAAAGTTATTTTTTGCTTGAAAGTCGATTGTCTCTTTATCATAATCAAAAGATACATTTTCACTCACAAGCTCATCACCCAACCACACCAAATGGCGATATTCAATCATCGCGAAATCATAAATCGTATCAAAAATCGCTTCATCTTTTACCGAAAAAGCCCCAAAAAGTATCTTGAGCCATAACTGATGTTTAATTTGAAAAAGATTACTTTTCATCTGGCACCACACAATCTTCAGAAATATGCAGGGTATATTCTGCTTCGTCTTTACCCTCTTTTCTATTGTCTACATTGACTTGCGCCGCCATAAAGGCTTTTACTACCATCTCTGCACATGCACGATCTTCTTTAGGTGCAAACTCCAACTTCTTTAAAAATTCATCTGCTACATCTTCCGCTTCTGCCAAACTCTCACCCTTTACGATATCGGTAAATATCGATCCTGTTACGGCTGTACTCATACATCCAATGGCTTGAAATTTAATATCTTTTATATTTTCTTCCTCATCCACTAAGAGATAAAGTTCTACTAATTCATTGTTATTTGGATTTTTTCCAATCCCTTTGCCCGAATAATTCTCTATCGTACCATAGTTTCGTGGATTCATCATATGGTCGATATATTCGTCTTTAAGTGCTTCTCTATCAGACATGGCTCTCCCTCTAAATTTTGATGCAGTGTAACATAGAAGAGTTAAGGAAAATGTAAGAAGAAAGGGGGAGTGTGAGAAATTAATCCCACACTAAGGTTTTAATAAGCACCTTCTCGAAGAAGCACTACACGAACCGTTTTAATAAGCACCATGATATCAAGCCACAATGACCAGTTATAGACATACCAAGTATCTACTTTCACCCTAAAGTCGTAGTCTGTATCACTTCGTCCACTCACTTGCCAAAACCCAGTAATGCCAGGTTTTACCATCTTGTAATACTCCGCAGACTCTTTATAATACTTTTCTAGTTCATCTGCTACAACAGGACGAGGTCCTACAAGTGACATCTCACCTTTGAGAACATTAAAGATTTGTGGCAACTCATCTAAAGATGTTTTTCTGATAAAATCACCAATCTTTGTTACACGGGGATCATTTTTGAGTTTGTAGTTAGTTTCCCACTCTTTTTTGATTTCGAGATCATTGGCAAGTAACTCTTCTAAACGCTCTTTAGAGTCAGAAAACATCGACCGAAACTTCATCACAGGCACAATTTTCCCATCTTTACCGATACGGTTATGCGCATAAAAAACAGCACCTGGTGACTCTTTTTTAATAAAATAAGCCAAGATTGCAATAATCGGTAAAATGAGTGGTAATAATAAAATTGACACTAGCACATCAAAAGTACGCTTAGCAAATTGATTAAATGTAGAACGTACATTATTATTTACTTTCAACATCAACAAGTCAAGATCATAAACATGGAAAGTCTCTGTATTTAGGGGTGAAACTCCATTGATTTCAGGTACGATAATCATCTCTTTAACATGCTGTTGAATGTGTACAATAATAGAAGAAAGCTTTTTAGCAGCTAAAGTAGGTAGTGCTATAATCGCGGTCTCAACGTCTTCTCTTACGGCGATATCATCAAACTCTTTAACTTTTCCAATCACCTTAAAGTTTCTTTTTCCAACCCTGATACTTTTTCCAATTTTCTCTTTATCATCATCTAGGAAACCAATTACTTTGGCTCCAAGATAATCCTGATTTCCAAGCTCTTTTACTGCCGCTCTACCTGCAGTTCCAGCACCAACTACCAATGTTTTTTTCTTGTAAAAATCAAACTTATACATGATGTGTTTCACTGAGAACTTACCAAGAGGTATGATAATGATAGAAAAGGCCCAAAGAAATACAAGGGTTAACTTAGGAATCTCACCATGAAATCCCTCAAAAAGAACGATAGTCAATATTATCAAAAGTGAAAGTGATAAAAACTGAAATATTCTTTGCGTCTCATCCCAAAAAGGAAGTCTTTTAGTATATAAACCTTCATTGGCAAAAGTAAGGAGGATAATCATAGGAATCCACCAAAAAGAGAGCATATCGCCCAAACTAAACGCGCTTGTATCTATAAATAGTGTACTTAAAAAATATGCCAACGAGGCAGATAGAAAGTAGAAAACGAGATCAGAAGCCACCAAAATGAGCATTTCTGATAATATTTTTAATCTTCTCAAGTTTTTCAAAATTAAAACCTTTAATGTTTTATAGAAATAATTTAATATATTTAATTTAATAAAAAAAATATATTATTATTTTCACTTTTACTAGTATCGGTCAATTTAGAAAAGTATTTAGTTTTTTACACTCTCAAATCGTAATTTTGCAGGTTTTAAGATATCGATATTATATCTAATCTGATTATTGACCATCTTTTCAGAAAATATTTTCTCATCACTTGCTTCTATAAAATTATTCACAAGATATTCAGCACCTATAAGCGTAGAGTAATTAACCCAAGAAAAATCTACATTACTTCCAAAAATCAAGTTTATATCTTTAAGCCGAAAATCTGTATGCCCTATCGAGTTTGCGATATACATGGCCGCCCTATCTTTGGTTTGTGTGAGTGTAAAGAGTAGCGGATTGTATGAAATCTGTGTTAAAAGTACATTTTTATACTCTGTATCATTGACATTGAGTTGTGATGCTAAGAGAGAAGCTTTAACGATAGGCATATTTAAAAAAATGGAAGCGTTTTTTAATTTATTATTATTTTTGATAAAAGGTGTGAGGTTTGCTTTAGAATTTTTGATTGTTTTTCTATATGAGATCTCACCAAAAGAGGCATTATCTACATAGTTTTCTAGCTTTTTTGAAAGTACAGATTTATCTCCAAATATCGCCACCTTATCGCCTGCGAAGGTCAGCAACTTATCTATCTGTTCTTCATAATCAATCCCCCCAAATGTGATATTTTCACTCATCAAATTTATCTCTTTTTTATTGATAGTAGGAATGTAAACTTGTACCATATGCTCATGTTTTGCAATCACTTTGGCGCCATTTTGTGTGACAGCTGCGATAACGAGTTGATAGCCCTTGTGGTTGATTTCAGCCAGAGTTTTTAATATGTTTTCTTCACTTTCATCTTCAGAGTCAAAAAGTTCAAATTGAAACTTTCCCCCTTTGTAAAGCAAATAAGAGAAGATAGAATCTGCCATAGAATTGGCATACTTTCCCACGACCTTGCGAGGTACAAGCAGGGCAATTTTAGGGTAAGAGGCATAGTCTATGCTCGGTGATAAATCTATCGCTTCTTCCTCATGCTCTACATAGATAGTTGTTGGCTCTTCATCAAAAGTGGCTTCTTTGTGAAGGACTTTTTTTTTCTCTTTTTTTGCTGGTGCTACCTCTTCTCCCAAAACAGAAGGTTCAATCACCTCTTCAAATACAGGTGGCAAAGAGAAATCAAATTCAAATGAAAATAGCTGTGACGCTATCATGATAGTAAGTATGAGTTGTTTCATAGTAAAGCCTTTACTTTTTGCATGTCTAAAAAGACATATTTTTTAGCCGATGGATTTCGCAGTAAAAAGGAAGGGTGAAAAGTTGGCATCAAAAGTGCGTGAGAAAATTGAATCATTTCACCACGTATCTTTGATATGGCTGATTCATAATCTCCTGAGAGATACTGATAACTCGTCGCCCCCAAGGTGATGATAATTTTGGGTTTCACCAATTCTATCTGTTTCATTAAAAATGGCAAACATTTTTGTGCCTCTTCTTTACTGGGAACACGGTTAAGTGGAGGACGGCATTTGACGATATTGGCGATATAGACATCTTCACGTTTCACGTCCAAAGTACTCTCAATTATCTTAGTCAAAAGTTGCCCAGATTTTCCCACAAAAGGTCTCCCCGTCTCATCCTCGACTGCGCCCGGCCCTTCACCTACAAACATGATATCTGCATCAGGATTGCCTTCACCAAAGACCACTTGTTTTCTACTGTTTGAAAGTGTACACAAAGAACATTGATGGGCAGTTAATGATAACTCTTCCAAGCAAGAGGGCAAATCCATCTCTCTTTCCATCGTAATAATAGGTTTTTTGATATCAGAAAAATAAGTATAACCAAGCGTTTTATAATGATAAAGGTCGCGTAAAAGTTTGAGTTCAGTCAAGTTTTCCATAGTGAGTCTATGGTACATAAAAGAGGATTAAACTATCATGATAGAAAGCCTATCATGATAGTGTGTAGGTGTCTAAGAAACTGTTACTTCGACAGGTGTACCTTCCCAGATACCATGTTTAGTACAGTAACCATGTGCAACAAGATTTAGTTTTTTACCTGTTGGGATGATGGTAAATGTTGTTGTATTGTGTGCCTTTGTGTTACCAAGTGTTCCTGGTACATAGGTAGCACGCGCAAGTAATGTATCACCATTAAATAGTGTCACAGATTCGATATAGTGATCGAAATCATCTGGGTATGTGTACTCATTTCCCATCTTAACAGTCACTTCAAATGGCTCACCTGCTGTTGCAGTATCCCCACAATGAATAAATGGTGAGTGTCTATCTATCAAATCTTTTTTTGATTCTCTCTCTACTTCGCTAATGTCTGTATATTTATTAATTTTTGGCATTATATTTTCCTTTCATTTTTATCTTTGATAGGAGCAAAGCCCCTACCGCATTCACGCGCTACTAAAGCACAACGCAAAAGCGTCGTAAATTCATATAGGCGTCACTCTTCTTTATTTTCTATATGTTAGAACTATCATGATAGCGTAACTTACTTTAAATTAGGATAAAATCTATCCTAATTATACAAATGTTACATCAGAAACATGATGTTGCAAGCCCAATTTTGCTGGTTCAATCCCCAAAGCCAGTCCCACCATCTGTGGCATATGCAAAATTGGGATACTCAAGTCTCGCCCTGCTTCTTGGTTGATATGCGCTTGTTGCGTATCCATACGAAGATGACAGAGAGGACAAGGTGTTACAATCGCTTCTGCACCATTGTCTATGGCATCTGCCAAGGCAGTTGATGAGAGTCTATTGGCTGTTTTAGGTGCCTGCAACTCTACATGAAAACCACAGCATTTATTTTTCGCTTCGTATTCGACATTTTTACCGCCAAGAGCCACGATGAGTCTATCAAGTGAAGTCGGCGCATAAGCATCTTCTCCCCCATTGCTACTGTGTTGTAGTTCTCCTGGACGGATATTGTGGCAGCCGTAAAATGCACCGATTTGCATATCTGTGAGTGGCTTTGTCACTTTTGCCGCGATAGCATCAATGCCCAAATCATCGATGAGTGCATAGAGAAAGTGCTTTACTTCGCTGGTTCCTGCGTAGTGTAATCCTACCTCAGCCAACTTAGCGTTTATCGTCTCTTTTAGTTTAGGATCACGGTCAAGTCTATCTTTAGTCATACCAGTGTTTAGTTGACAGGTATTACAAATCGTTACCATTGTCAAACCATGCTTCTCTGCATAAGAGATATTTCTCGCATTGAGCGTGAGTGAAAGTTGATCATCAAAATCTTGCAGATGACTCGCACCACAACAAGATGCTTCATCTAAAACGACCAACTCGATATCCAAGGCTTCTGCGATAGCCAACGTTGACATCAATAACTCTGGCGTACTCTCTTTGGCTGTACACCCCGTATAAAGTGCATATTTTAATTTACTCATTATTTCCCCTTAAACTTTACAGTTGATGCGATTTCGACAAGCTTAGTTATCTCGTCCATATTTTTTGATTTTGGCATATTCCATGGCATCACGATTTTGCCTTTTTTAAACATCTTGATAGCCACAGGTACGTGTTTTAAGACACCGATATTTCCTTCACTGTATCTTACCAATTCACCCTCATCAAGCAGCCCGTGCTTAGCGATAGAAGGTTTAAATCCAACCGCGTGACGTACAGCGACATTGTCTGCGGCCATGCCTTCTTGGAAAGTCTGTTGGTGAAGTTTTGTAATTTTTCCGATTGGATCAAGCTCTTTTGGACAGGCTTCTGCACACTCAAAACATTTGACACAGTCCCATATACCAGAACCGATATGATTGACCGTATCAAGCCTATCTCTCTTTCCTTCATCTCTCACATCTGCATTAAACCTATAAGTCAACGCTAGTGCTGCAGGTCCTAAATAGTCAGGATTAACATTGACAGCAGGACATGAATAATAACAGTTACCACACTGAATACAATAGTCTGCTTCGTCTATCTCTTCTGCATCTTCAGGAGAGACAAGATTTTCTTTTTGAGGGCTCTCATCAATAGTAGCTTTTAAGAAAGGTTGTACCGTGTTGTACTTCTTCCAAAAATCGCCCTTATCTATCACCATATCTTTGATAGCTCTTGTCTCATCTTGTGGTTAAATCACCAAATCTTCACCAAAAGTCTCCACCAAGTCACTCACTCTATCTTTACAAGCTAATGTCGCCTTGCCGTTAACTTTTATAGCACAAGAGCCACAGATACCATGACGACAAGACCTTCTATAGGAAAAACTTCCATCATGTTCCCATTTGATGCGATTTAACACATCTAACATCACTTCGCCAGGAGCGATATCCAAGGTATAATCCTTATAAACAGGAAGATAATCTGTCTCGCTATTGAACCTAAATACTTTAAAAGTCATTTTTTTTGTTTCGTTTATTTTTGCCATCATCTATCCTAATATGTTCTTGCTTCTGGTTCAAACTTACCAAGCTTCACTTCGCCATACTCTAGCGAAACATCACCATTCTCATCCATATAAGCGTAAGTATGTTTTAAGAAATTGTCATCATCTCTTACTTCAAAGTCATTTCTAAAGTGCGCCCCTCGGCTCTCATTTCTAGCCAATGCACCCTCGACGATAAACGCCGAATACTCCAACATATGCCCAAGCTCGATAGCTTCTTGCAGGTCGGTATTGTAAATCGGGCTCTTATCATCGATACGTACATTTTTAAAACGCTCGCGTAACTCTTTGATAATTTTCTTCTCTTTTTCTAAAGATTCTTTGGTTCTAAAAACACCAGCATTTTCCGTCATAGAAGCTTGAAGTTCACTTCTTAGACCTACTACTCTTTCATCACCATTGTTTTCAGTAAGCATCTTCATCTCTGCAAGCATCGCATCTGCTACAGACTCATCAACCGGCGTAAGTTCAATCTTATCGATATCTTCTGCCATTGTCTTACCAACATGTCTTCCAAATAGTGGTGCTTCAAGTACTGAGTTTGCCCCAAGACGATTTGCCCCATGCACACTCACACAAGCACACTCACCAGCGGCATAAAAACCAGTCACTAAATCTTTTGTATTTTTCTTAGCACGCCCCTCAATGGTCACAGGGATACCACCCATCGAGTAGTGCGCAGTAGCAGCTATCATGACAGGTTCAGTGACCATGTCTTGACCAAGGAAAGTAATTGCCAAGTCTCTAAGTTCTGGCAATCTCTCCATAATCTTCTCTTCACCAAGGTGCGTTAAATCTAAATATACTGCATCTTTATCAGGGCCAACACCTCTACCTTCTAATACTTCCTGCGTGATAGAACGACTCACCAAGTCACGAGGACCTAGTTCCATCTTAGAGGGTGCATACTTCTCCATGAAACGCTCACCCTTAGAGTTTAAGAGTTTTCCACCTTCACCCCGAGCTGCTTCAGACATCAAGATACCTGTACCTGCAAGACCCGTTGGATGAAACTGTACAAACTCCATATCTTCTAGTGGCAATCCATGACGCGCTACGATAGAGAGGGCATCACCAGTATTGGCATGGGCATTTGAGTTTATTTTAAAAGCTCTACCATATCCACCTGTGGCGAACATCACAACTTTGGAGTTAAAAATCACAGGCTCACTTGTTTTGATATCATAGGCACAGACACCACAAACAACGCCGTTTTTATAGATGATATCAGAAACATACCACTCATCTAAAAAATCAACACCCAAACGATTTGTCTGTTCAAACATTGTTTGAAGTAGTGTCAACCCTGTCCTATCCTTGGCATAACAGGCACGGGGATGTGACTGCCCACCAAAAGGACGTTGGGCTATAGTACCATTTTCATTTCTTGAAAAAACAGCTCCCATACTCTCAAACCATCTTACTAACTCTGGTGCCGTTGAACACATAAACTCCACAGCATCTTGATCGGCAAGATAATCACTCCCTTTAATCGTATCAAACATGTGAAGATCGATACTATCTTCCTCAGCAAATGCCGCGTTGATACCACCTTGCGCCGCACCTGAGTGACTACGTAGTGGGTGTAACTTGGTTATCATGATAACACTTTTGCCTGCTTTTTTTAACTCTCTTGCTGCTGCTAGTCCCGCCAGTCCGGCGCCTACTACAACGGCATCATATTCGCGAATTGGTATACCCATGAAGATTGTCCTTTTGAAGATTTAGATATTTGCATAGATTATAGTTGAATATCGCTGAAATTCTCCAAAAAGAACCATACCATCTATCATGATTATCAAAGAACTGTTACATTAATTCCCCACACATATCCCATAAAGTATCATATAACGCTCATCCAATTCTAAAAATTTGGCCACTTCATCATCATAGTACGCCCCTATTCCCGAGCAGCCAATTTGCAGATAATTCGCTGCTAAATAGAGTCGATTTCCTATGATACCTGCCTTTTGATACATCGCTTGATAGTTTTCTGATTTACTCGCCAAAAAGAGAGTAAATGCCGAGTTTTCACCCAAATGATACTGCTCAAGAGAGAGATAGCCCACCTTTTTAGAAAAGTCTCCATACTTAATAAACCGACCATCATGATAGAGTCCCAAAGGCATATCTATTACACGATTTAAGACAACATACATCTCTACTTTTTCATCACAATCACTCATCACACTCTCTTGTGCCACATCCATGATAAACTCAAATGCCCTCCTAGAAATTCCCGCTTTAGACATCTCTCGAATTGAGCGTCTTTTAAACATCGTCTCTTCAAACACATCTTTTCTAAAAGTAAATTTCGATGCCCTAGTTGAGCGCTTTTTGTCGTGCACAACAAGCGTATCATGATAGGCATCTTCTATCACTCTATTTTCAAAAAAAGTTCCCGTAGCATCTACTCTTGGCAGGTTCAAATCTAGTGCCTTTGGCGCTTCTTCAGCGTTTGGTACCCCAACGATAGATGCACTTAAAAAAAACTCTCTGCTCTCAAATCCAAACATGCTATTTAATGCTATTTTATCAAAATCATACAGATGACGCACGGCAAAATCTTTCAAATAAGCACTCGCTTCCATCTGACCTAGCAGATGTCCACCATCCAAAAGACAATAGCGAAATGCCCTGTCTTTATACTTCCATGATGAGCGAAAATAGACTGCTGAGAGTAAAAAAACAAACCCTTTAATAGGCTTTTTAAGGTTTAAGTTTGCTTCTATACCATCATCTTGCAAGGCATATAAAAGTGTTACCGAAGAACTTTTAACCTCAAAGTGATACACCCCATCTTCAAAGCCTTCCACACCCCGTACTTGAAAATAGAGTTCATTAGGATAGAGCGCCCCCGCACTGGGGTTTGTCCGCAAAAAATACTCCCCACCTGCATAAGACTTTTTCGCCGAAATGCCTCCAATAAGATAGATAAATTTATGCTCTACATGCCTCTCTTCTAGCTTTATGCGTTTGTAGTGCTCTGGATAGACTTTGTACTGCGAAGGCTGGGTACTCCAGTCCATGTGTGAGGCATTTGTTCTGACAGAATCATAAGAGTGTTTGGTCTTATCATGATAACTGTTCATCGTGTAACTTCTCTAGCAAGCGATCTGCCTTCACGAAAAGATCGTAATTTTCTATACCCTCCTTCATCAGCCTCTCGCGCCACTTGACATGTGCTTTCCAGACTCGATGTGCTGCGTCCATACGATTGCGTCGTACGAGTTCATAGGCTGTCACGCCATTGATAAACCCCTTGATGAGATTTTTTAGTGGTTCATCTGTCTTTCGTATCGTATGCCAATATGTCTCTAAATCTTCATGCCCATCATAATAGCGTGCGTTCTCAATATTTTCTATTAATTCTTCTAAAGCTTGTTTCATCTGCATCTTGTCAACCCCTCGACTATTTTCTATCATGATAGCATTTTTGTTTAAATACTTATCAAGTTTTAAGATTTGCACGCTACTATTTGCTCATCAAAACATAAAGGATTTATCTCAAATGAATATCTTGGCATATCTTATTTTACCAATCTTATTTTTTATCTACAATACAACAGAGACTGTCGGCAAACTCATGGGTGCTTCTTTTTGTGAAAGTACGGGATGTCTTTTTGCTGGAAATTTGCTACGATTTGATAGTCTTTATCTTAATTATCTCGGTGTCGCTTCTGCCCTTCTTATCATGATAGTAGGCTTTCTCACCTATAAGCAAAAGATAGATAAGAAATTTTTTATTGTCTTGATTGCCGCTTCTTTACTCTTTGAGAGTATCATGCTAGGCTACCAATACTACGCAGCACCGATGATGTGCAAATTTTGCATGGGTATATGGGGATTTTTATTTGCCATGATGATAGCTGCATCAAGAAGCTATATCTTGTTTCTTTTACCTCTTCTTATCGCACCTCTGCTTGCACTAAGTTTTTTAGGCATCCCAAAGACCCAAGCTTATACGGTGGAAGATGGTCGCTACTTGATTCAATCGCCTACATGCCCACACTGCAAAAAGGTAAAAGCATATTTTAAAGAGTATGATATCGACTATAAAAAACTAGATATCAACACCCCTGAAGCAAAGAACTTTGCCACTTTTTTAAACTTTAGCACCATTCCTATCATGATAGTCAAAGAGGGAGAACATATAGAGATTATCAATGGTGATGAGGCGATTTTAGCTTCTTTTCAAACGCCACAAGAGAGTGATAAAGCCCCAGCAGCTGTGAGCATCGGTGATGGCTCACAAAAAGAGGGTGGATGTGGATTTTTTGACATATCAAAAGTAGAAGAGAGTTGCGATACAGACGAATAAATCGCACATAAAGGTGCAATCATGATAGACAAAGAATCCTACTTTATCTCCCTATGCTTCTCTTTCTCTAACTCTTCTTCAAAAAACCTTTCCAATTCCATTCTAAGCTCTTCATCTCGTATCTTCCCCATCTCGATATTTTTAGTGACTTTATAAATACCATTTGTCTGTATTATCTTTGCATACCACTCTTTTAACTCTGTAACATTCTCTATCGTCGCCTTTTCCATCGTCCATTCAGTAAGAGTCTCTACTGCTTTATCTGTTCCCATATTTGCCAAAACCATGCCTGCCGTTTGGTGGACTTCTTTATAATCAGACCTTAGATTGTCATGCAACTCAGGCAGTAGTGCCTCACCATGAAGATTCATCAGTCCTCTTTTGGCAGCACTTTTTTTGGCACTATCTTCTTCTTGCATATAGTCCTGAAAAAGCATCACTTGGGTTTGTGGTGTTGAGTCAAACCATGCTGTCAGTTTTGCTGCCTTGCCTTTTAAATGTTCATTTTCTGTTTTTCTATATTCTTCTTTCAAAGTTTCTATCAACTCTTGTTTATTGACTTTAATCATGGGATTTTCCAATATCCTTCTTGTGCTATCTAAAAAATAGACTGATTGTCTCGATTGTACTTCTTCGTTGGAAATGGTACCATCCTCAAACATCTCAAAAAGGAGCTGTATGGACTCTTTAGTACCTGTATCAGTAAGTAAACATAGTAATCCATCTGCTTCAGCTATTGGAAAATTATTATCTAAAAATAATTTTTTAAATTGTTCATAAAATAGACTATGGTCACCCTCGCTTCTTAACTCTTTCTTTTTTGCATCATACACTTTATCAAAAGTATCCCAATCTCTTCTATACAGAGCATCTGCAAGTGATTGTAATACCTTAGAGTCTGTTATAATTTTTGTTTTTATTCCTACAACATCTTTTGGATTACTTTTCAATACTTTCTTTTCAGACTCTCTTTTTTTTTCATCAGTTTTTTTTACATAACTATCTTTATCCAACAAACTAATATTTTGTTCTTTTGGTTTACTAGATATTTGCTCTCTTTGCACATTGGGGTTTAAAAAGTAGTAAACTCCAAAACCCATGAGTATCACTAAACCTGCTATTGTTGCATTTTTCATAATTTTCCTTTCTATATTTTACCACATAACAGGATTGTTGTGCATGGATGCTCCATGAAGACTTGGTGCTGTGCCACGCGTTGTTATCTGATTTATATAGTCCAATGCTCGCGATAAATCACCAACTTGTTTTGGCTCTGCTATATGTACTGTGTTAGTCCTAAATTTGGTAAGCTTACGATTTTTAGGATTAAAACCTAGATATCTAAAATTTACCATACTCATTCCTGTTGCTGCTCCAAGGGCGAAACCATTTGATTTAAAACTTCTTATCCTTGAAATATCTTGATTATTGGTAGGAACAATACCATCTCCTATAAGACGAAGAGCACTATCATTTGGAGCTAACCATGCTCCCAATATAGAAGATTCTGCAGCAAGTGAAAAGTTTTCTCCTATCGTTGAAGCTAGTACACTTGGAATAGAAGGAAAAGGATTAAATGCTATATCACCTATATTCAGTAAATCCCCAAGCTTTACATCCGAATAAACCAAGTTATGATAAAATCGTTTTCCTCGTTGCATCGCTTGAATCCTTTCAGCCGTATATATCTCATTGAAGGCAGAAGAGTATTTCACGAGGAATCTCACACTAGGCACAATTACATCCAACCCCTCATCCTTATGAGGCTGATCTTTTATAAAAGTTCTTGCAAGCCAGTCCTGTTTACAAGTAGCAGTATTTGATAATTGGTGATTTGATATGCAATTTTTTTTCAAATAAGGATGAATTTTTCCTAGAGGCGACCCTAAAAATGGTGTCCCTGTTGTTAGTAATGCTTTAACACTACTTTTGTAAGGATAGTCCCCTCCAAGATAAGCACTTGCAGCTAGCCCTCCTCGACTATGCCCTACCAAAGTGATTGCAACATCAGAGCCTAATCTAGCACGCACTTTTGAAACAGCATCAGAAACCTCTCGACCAAGAGTATCAAAAGTAGAATAATCACCTCTACAACCTTGATTCCTTAGACATGGAGCATCTAGTAAGTCTTTCAACCCTGAATTTCTATCATACTTACCAAAATCTAGTGTGTAACAGTACTCTTCTCTTCCTTTTATCTTCAAGTCATACCTCAAAGACCCACTAAGAGGTATAGAAACACATCTTCTATCATACTTTTTAATGTTCAATTCTTTCCATGTATCGGATGAACTTGCCAACCCATGCAATAAAATCGTTGCTGTTTTTATAGGTGCTTTCTTAAGACTCAGTTTATAACTCCCTGCCCTATAACCATGCACAGAAATATATATCTTCTCACTGCTAGAGTTTACTTTTATCTTACACATCTCATCTCTTGTTCCTCCATGATAAGGTCTACAGTCATAGGATCTAAGTGTTGGTTGACTATCCTTTTTTACATACAAATCTACATCTGCGCTCAAGTTTTTTATCTGCGCTATAAGTTTTTGTCCTGCTTGATGATTTTTTACGACATAGTGCCTCCAAGTCTTTGAACGAACTTGTCCTGACAACTCAGCTGAAACAGAGATATCCGTAAGTTCATTATAATATGCTTGAAGACGATAGTTCCCTGCACGATAACCAAAAACACCAATCGTTACAGTTTTTCCTTTTGCGTAGTCTATAGTACACACTTCACTTCTTGTTCCTCCATAGTATGGTCTACAGTTATAGTATCTCTTCTTTTTCCCAACCATACCATTTTTCCTCACATATAAGTCTACATCATCAGACAAGTTGTCTATAACGATATCAACTTTTCCACTTCTTTGTCCTTGTAGTTTATATTTTTTAAACGCGCCCTTTGTAACACTCGAAGAGATACTTTGTCCATCAACATGCAGTTTTGGTAAAAGATCTTCTGGTTTGGGTTTTGGTTTATCTGGTTTAGTTTGCTCACAATTTGCATTAGGAGTAGTGCTAAAGCTTAGACTAAAATGATTATGTTTAGAATACTGATTACCTTTAACAATCATAAAAATTTGACTCTGCTACGTACAAGATCCATAATAATCAGATGAACTATTATTTGCTAAAACACGAAAACCTCCTCCATTAATACTGATAGTGCCAGGAGGTAGATAATGAAGCTTGGTTTCTTCATTACCGCTACGGACAGTCGTTTGATACCTCAATGTCGTCTTATATCCAGCTGGAACATTGTAGTAGAGTTTTTTCTCGTCTATACCTTGAACATACCCATTATAAGCCGTACCATAAATAGCCCTATATCCATCCATAGCATTTGCACCACAGAGACTGATAAAAAACAGACTGATAAAAAATTTCATATATTTTCTCCTATTTTTTTATTAAGGAGCATAATAACTCTCTCTCTTAAGAAAAACTTAAAATGTTTAAATAATTAATATATTTGACTTTTTGAATGTTTTGAAAGAAAGATAAACACTTTTTCGATAAGATAAAAAAATTAAAGGTGCTATCATGATAGACAAAGAATCCTACTTTATCTCCCTTTTTCCAGACACACACATCGGGGATGATGGTGCTGTTGTCGGGGAGAGTGTTTACTCCAAAGACCTCTTTTGTGAAGGTATCCATTTTAAACGCGCATGGATGAGTTTGGAGCAAATTGCTTACAAAAGTATGCTGGTCAATATCTCTGATGCCATCGCGATGAACGCCACCCCTCGTTACGCCCTTATCGGCATCAAAATCCCCTCTAGCTTTAACAAGCCCCAACTAAAAGAGCTCTCACAAGGCTTTTTAAAAGCCTCCAAAGAGTTTAACTTCCGTATCATCGGTGGGGATACCGTAGCAGGCGATACACTCGATATCTCCATCACCCTTATCTCTCATAGTGAAAATCCACTACGTCGCACAGGGCTAGAGGTAGGAGATATCGTAGGCTTTACGGGAGAGTTAGGTAGTGTGAACAAAGATTTGGATTTGCTTTTTCAAGGCAGAAAAATTTTGCCTGATTCAAAGTTCATCACACCACAACTTAAATCAGATTTTCTCTATAAAGCGGCTCCCTTTTTAGTCGCAGGTATGGATATCTCCGATGGTTTGAGCAAAGATTTATCGCGTCTCTCTGTGCTTAATCATAAAGGATTTGCGTTTTTTCGTAACTTGGATGAAACTATTTTGTGCTCTGGAGAAGAGTATGAGATACTTTTTGTCTGTAAAGAAAAAGATTGTGATACAATTAGAGATATAGCAAAACAGACAAACACGCCTATCACCTTTTTTGCGAAAGTCACAGAGGGCTTGTATGAGAGTGTCTGCAAGGAGAACCATTTTGAATAGACTGTTTTACCTCAACCACACGCCGATAAATGCCCATTTTGCAAAAAACTCTAAAGATTTTGTGGTGAGTGAAAATCCCCTTTATGCCTGGAGTGGCGAAGGCGAACACCTCATCTTGCACATCCGAAAAAAAGATATGACCACTTGGCAGATGCTCAAGTATCTTTCTGGTGTAACGGGTCTGAAAGAGCGTGACTTTGGTTATGCGGGACTCAAAGACAAAGATGGCATGACTATTCAGTTTATCTCTATGCCTAAAAACAAAGAACACACCCTAGAAAACTTCCATCATGATAAGATAAAAATCATCGACCGTGCCTATCACAAGAATAAACTCAAAATCGGACATTTAAAAGGCAATCACTTTGTTATCCGTCTCAAAAAAGTCAACCCAACTGATGCCAAAAAACTAAAAGAAGCCGTTAAAACCATCAAAAAAATGGGCTTCCCTAACTACTTTGGTTATCAGAGATTTGGCAAAGATGGAGACAACTTTGCGTATGCCACACAAGTACTTGAAGGCAAGATAAAAGAGCGTAACAAAAAAGTGAAAAAGTTTCTTATCTCTGCCTATCAAAGTCATCTTTTTAACCTCTGGCTCTCAAAGAGGGTAGAAATTTCTAAACTTTTTGATGGCTTTGATGAAAAAGAGCTGGATACGTTATTTAACTTTCCACTAGAAACAGTCAAACAGATAAAAACACAGCCACATTTTTTTAAGATGCTTCCAGGAGAGTTGATGCACCATTACCCTCACGGACGCGTCTTTATCGCTGAAGATTTAGCAACAGAAGCGCAAAGATTTTTTGATAGAGATATTACAGTGACAGGATTATTGGCGGGGAAAAAAGCTACACTTTCAACCGGCATCGCTGCAAACTTTGAAAAAGACTTCTCTAAAGAAGCGGAACCCTTTGAATCACAGATGAATGGTACACGACGTTTTGCGTGGATTTGGGCGGAGGATTTGGAGATGAAGTATAAAGAAGATGAGTGGCAGGTGGAACTTAACTTCTCCCTACCCAAAGGTTCGTATGCAACAGTCCTACTAGAAGAACTGTTACACCAAATCACATCGTAAACTAACGCTTAAATCCTACTGCATCTACTTTACCACTATTGCAACCACCTCTAGCATTTTTTGCTTTTTTGAGGAGTTTCTCTAGAGGCGTTTTTGGATCTATCGCACCACTTAAGTTGATTTGTAACTCCGTAATGAGTCCTTTTTTACACATCATCTTCACTTTACGCCCAGTCCCTTTACCATAGGCCTTATCAAATGCCATCATGATAGACTTCTTGCTGAGGGTTTTACCAATATTTTTGGCAAACAAATCTCTTACTGCTGAATTGTTAATTTGCCTTACTAAAGCAATAGAATCTTCAAAATAATCATCCGCACTTTTACCATAACACGTCCCATGTTTTTTCCACTCATGGTTTTGTAGTCCACTTTTTGCTGCTGGCATAATCTCTAATAATTCGTTATAGAGTTTTTTCTCCAGATGGACCTTTCGACTGCCACGACAATCAACTTTATGGCGAGGTTGTGGCCATAGTCCATGCAAGGTAAAACGTGTGGCTGAAGACGCTGTTGGTTTGACATTGCGGCACTCTCTCTTATTTCGATGTGTTTCACAGAAGGCATTTTGCCAAGAGATGGCGAGGAGATTATCTGTAGAGACTTTAGCAAAGTTTTTTTGGGCTGATTTATCACCATTTTTACTAAAAGTAAACCCAGAAAAGGTTAAAAGTGCTGCTATCATGATAAGTAATAATTTTTTAGTCATATTTTCGTCCTTTATGTTATAATTAACAATCATCTTTGTAAGGATTATTATCATGACAAGTATACTACTTGAAGATAAAAGTATCTCCAGTTTTGAAAAAGCATTACTTTCATTACAAGAAAGTTCGCAGGCTATCATCATCTTGGCCTGTGATGAAAATGACTTTTCAAAAGAGATACTTGACCCTATACTGCAAAAATCCACCCTTCCTATCATAGGAGGCATCTTCCCCGCAATCGTCTATAAAAATAGACAATATGATGAAGGTACAATCCTCCTAGGGCTAAATAACACTTTTACTGTCACCACGATACATAATATCTCCCACGATAGAGATTATGAAGATATTATAGAAAAGAACATGGGGCCATTACATGATGACATCAACACTATGTTTCTCTTTTTTGATGGTGTTAGTCAAAATATCGACACCATTATCCAAGCGATATTTAATAACTTTGGACTTAGCATCAACTATGTAGGAGGTTCTGCCGCGGGTAAGAATTTTTCTAAAAAGCCTATCCTTTTTTCCAATGAAGGATTATTAGAAGATGTTGCTATATTTGCTACCTCAACGGCAGAGAGTACTATCGGGGTGAAGCATGGTTGGGAATCTATAGAGACTATCACACACCAAGTGACAAAATCAGAGGGCAATGTCATCTATGAAATAGACTATCAATCAGCATTTAAAGTTTATAAAGAGATTGTTAAAAAACACCTCAAAAAAAGATTACATGAAATAAATTTTTTTCAAGCAGCCAAATCTTACCCACTAGGTATCACCAGGCTCACAGGAGATAGTATCGTACGTGTTGCCATGGGAGAGGGAGAGGAAGATTCTCTTATTTGTTCGGGAGATATCCCAGAAAATTCTTATATCCAGATTCTACATGCCGAAGATGCAGAGTTGATAGAAGCTGCCAAAAAAGCTTCAATGCTCAGTCAAAACAAAACATATCACAAAAGTTTTAAACTTTATATCGGGTGCTTAGCAAGGCTCATCGTGATGGGTAAAAATTTTCATAAGGAAATAGAAGCTATTTATAAAGACGGTGAATTGATGGTGGGTGCACTCTCAGTTGGCGAGATAGCCAATAACAAAGATCACTACTTAGAACTATATAACGCGACAGCTGTAGTAGCAAAGATAGCCGATGCTTAACAGTATCCAACTCCAAACCACTCTTTACGAAATCTCCATGCATATAGGAACCAGTACCGATTCAAAGACTTTAGCCAAAGATGCTATCTCTAGTTATATACGTCAGCTTAACTGTTCAGGTGCTATTCTTTGCAAAAAAGAAGATTTCTCACCGGAGCATAAAAATTACTATATGGTGCCTAAAAATCTCTTTTCCAAGAAAAAACAAAAACTTTTTTAGAAACTTTTTGTAAAACGACTAATGACGATTCAAGGCTACAACAATATCAACTCAAAGAAGATCACCATATTTATTATCATATCTTCCCTCTTGAAGGATTTGGGTTTCTCATCCTCCTGCGCAATACACAACCTTTTACCTCTACCGTAGCCAAAGCCTTGCAACCTGTATGTAAAAAGTTTGCCAATGCACTGACTACCAGTATACAAGCAGAAAGAAATAGAGAAAACTTCATTAACTTTAAAACACTTATCGACACCATGAGTGAAGGATTGGCATTATTTGATGAGAGTCTCAGCTGTATTGAAATCAATAAATCTGCTTTGGAAAAATTTGGTTATACATATGAAGAGGGGTTGGGCAAACATATATTTACTGTGATTGCTCAAAAAGACCATAACAAATTACTCACTTTAAATCAAGAAGAACACGCCAAGTCTGAATGGACACTCAGCAGAAAAGATGGTTCTACGTTCCCTGCTTTTGTTTCAGGGTCCAACATAACTTACAGGGGAAAATTGGCTCGTATCGTCACTTTTATAGATCTCACAGATATCAAAGAGAAAGAGAAACAACTCTACGACCAATCTCGCCTAGCACAGATGGGAGAGATGATCTCTATGATTGCCCACCAATGGCGTCAACCTTTGGGAGCGATATCTGCCTCTGTTATCGGTATCAAAACAAAAATTCAGATGCAAAAATTTGATTTGACTTCATCAGAAGGAAGAGTGGAACAAGAGCAGTATCTCATGAAAAAACTAGATAAAATGGGTACCTATGTCGAACATCTCAGTACCACTATCGAAGATTTTAGAAACTTTTTTAAACCCAACAAAGAAAAAACAACTGTAAATTTAGAAGAGGTTATCACCAAAGCTTTAAATATCGTACATCCAGGGATTCTTGACAATCACATAAAGATAGAAAAAAATATTCACTTCGAAAATGATATAGAAACCTACAGCAATGAGATTTTACAAGCACTTTTAAATATCCTCAAAAATGCTATCGATCATTTTGAAACAACAAATATAGAATCTCCCTATATCAACATAAAAGGCTATGAAGAAAAACGTAACTTTATCATCCGGATATGCGACAATGGCGGTGGTATCCCTGAAAAAATCATAGATAAGATTTTTGACCCCTACTTTTCTACAAAAGATGATAAAAATGGGACAGGATTAGGACTCTATATGACAAAGACCATGATAGAAGATCACTGTAATGGTAGACTTGAAGTCAGTAATTTCAATGGAGGAGCCGCCTTTAAAATAACATTGGTTTAAGGGCACCTCTTAACTCTTTTTTAAAAATGTCGATATTGCTTCATAGATATAAAGTGACACTGAATTAATAATGGGATGATAGAGACGATGAATTTTAAAAATTTATATAAATTTACAAAGAACTTAAACCTACTCTACGTGGAAGATGATGCAAATTTAAGAGAAGAAACAGTTGAAATATTAGAAGATTTTTTTGCTAGCGTAGAGGCTTGTAGTGATGGGGCAGAAGGGTTAGAAAGTTATAAAACATTTTATAAACATTCTGGACACTATTTTGATATCGTCATTACGGATATCAATATGCCTATCATGAATGGTATTGATATGTCTGATGCCATCATGGATCTTAACCCTCGACAGAGTATCTTTGTCGTTTCGGCCTATAACGAACCACACTACCTCACAAAACTCATCAACATGGGTGTAGATAAATTTCTCATTAAACCACTACAAACAAAACAACTAGTTCAAGCCCTTTATAAAAAATCAAAAGATATCTACAATGAAAAACTCTCAGATGAGTATCATGATAAGCTAGCCAATATGACAGAACTCTTAGAACAACAAGTCAAGGAGAGAACCCAGCAGCTAGAACACCAACTCTCATTTGACACCTTAACAGGACTCTACAATCGTCATCTCTTAGGTCAAGACTTAAAAAATGAAAAGTTGACGATGTTAGCCTTAGTCGATATCGATCGTTTACAATTTGTCAATGATATTTATGGTCCAGAGATCGGAAATCAAGTCATCATCAAAGTCGCCAACATATTGTCCAAATATGCAAGAGAAACGGGATGTAAAGTCTATCGTACTTCTGGTGACGAATTTGCGCTGACACATCAAAATATGCGTTATGAAGACTCTTTTGCTTTTATCGACAGACTCAGTAGTATCACTACAAATATGCATCTATTTATGGAAGAGATACAACAAGAGGTCAATGTTGATACCACTATCGGTCTAGCCTTAGAAGATGAAAATATCCTCACCCACGCCGATATCGCACTCAAACATGCAAAAAATAATCACCACCAATACGTTATCTATAACAATGCCCTCAACTCCTTGCAGAAAATGCAAGAAATCGTAGAGTGGAAAAACAAAATCGAAATAGCCATTTCTGAGAACAATATCATCCCTGTTTTTCAGCCCATTGTAGACAAACACGGCAAGATACTCAAGTATGAAACTCTCATGCGCATGAGAACTATAGAAACAGGTAAGGAGAAACTTATCTCTCCCTACTTCTTTTTAGATACCGCTATCAAAACAAAGCTCTATCCGCAACTCTCCTATATCATCATCTCTGCTGCATTGGAGAGTTTGATAAAAGGAGATCACACACTCTCTATCAACTTAACTTACAATGACTTTACAAATCCAGAAATCATTGATTTGTTGAGTAATAAACTCAGCCAACATGATATCGGGAATAGATTGATATTTGAAATCGTTGAAAGTGATAATATGGGTGATTATGAACTACTTAAAAACTTTATCGATAAGTTTAGAAGTTATGGTGTGCGCATCGCCATCGATGATTTTGGTTCAGGTTTTTCCTCCTTTCAGCATATCGTGCAAACGTCACCAGACTATATCAAGATAGATGGTTCCCTCATCAAAGATATCGATACAGATTTGAGTTCACTGACTATCGTCAAGGCGATTATCCAATTTTCACAAGAGTTAGGCATCAGTGTTATCGCAGAGTTTGTCCACTCTGAACATATCCTCAACATCCTACAATCTCTGGGCATCAAAGAGTACCAAGGATTCTATTTTTATGAACCAAAACCTTACCTCATCGAAGAAAAAACCTTAGAAGATGCCATTTAACCTTAGTCTGTTATAATGTCTAAAAAATTATAAGATAGGCATATCATGATAGATTACGATGTCATCGTCATAGGCGGTGGTCACGCTGGGATAGAAGCGTCTTTAGCAGCAGCTCGCATGGGTAAAAAAACCCTCCTTTTAACCATACTTGTGGAGCGCATTGGTGCAGCGAGTTGTAACCCAGCCATCGGGGGACTTGCTAAAGGACACTTGGTCAAAGAAGTAGATGCCCTTGGTGGAGAGATGGGTAAAGCTACTGACGCTACGGGGATACAATTTCGTATCTTAAACGCATCAAAAGGACCAGCTGTACGCGGTTCACGTGCGCAAATAGACATGGATAGATACGCCATTTATATGCGTGATATCTGTCTAAACACCCCTAATCTCACCGTAATTCAAGAGATAGCGGATGAACTTGTCGTAAAAGATAAGACTATCACAGGGGTCATCACCCAACTAGGCAATCATTATAGTGCTTCAAAAGTTATCATCACTTCAGGCACATTTTTAGCAGGACTCATCCATATCGGAGAGAAGCAACAACAAGCGGGACGCCAAGGGGAATTTGCCTCTTATGAACTGAGTGAGAGTATCAAAAAACTTGGCCTAGATGTAGGACGACTCAAAACAGGAACCTGTCCAAGAATTGACGCCAAGAGCATCGACTTTTCCGTGATGGAGGAGCAAGGTGGAGATGAAAACCCTATCCCTTTCTCTTTTTCAAGCGACAAAGCGACCTTTAACCCGACCCAACTCCCCTGCTTTATCACCTATACCAATGTAGACACACACTCCATCATTTCAGATAACTTCTACCGTGCACCACTTTTTACCGGACAGATAGAGGGAACGGGACCTAGATATTGTCCTAGTATCGAAGATAAAGTAAACCGTTTTTCCCAGAAAGACAGACACCATCTTTTTATAGAACCCCAAACCATAGAAGCGACCGAATACTATATCAATGGCTTAACAACCTCCCTGCCTGTCGATGTACAAAAAGAGATAATTCACTCTATCAAAGGGATGGAAAATGCCAAAATCGTCCGTTTTGGTTATGCTATCGAGTATGACTATGTCAATCCAACAGAACTCAAACATACATTAGAGACAAAAAAGATTTCTGGACTTTATCTAGCGGGGCAAATCAACGGAACAACTGGCTATGAAGAAGCCGCCGCACAAGGCTTGATAGCAGGGATTAATGCTGTCTTAAATCTCGATGAAAAAGAGCCACTTATATTGCGCCGAGATGAAGCCTATATCGGGGTGCTTATCGATGATTTAGTGACAAAAGGGACAAAAGAGCCCTATCGAATGTTCACTTCACGGGCGGAATTTCGCCTACTTTTACGAGAAGATAATGCCGATATCAGACTGAGTAACTATGGCAATGAGCTAGGGTTGGTGGACGATGAAAGCTATGAAAAAGTAGCGCAAAAAGAGAGAGAACTTAAAGAAGCTTTGTGCTTTTTGGAAGAGAACTTCATGACACCTTCTAAAGAAAATAACACTATTTTAGCCGCTTTAGGACAAAACAAAATCTCTGACAAAGTCACCCTCAAAAGCTTGATTGCTAGAAGTGAATGTACTATAGAGGCTTTAGAAGCTTTAGCCCCTCAAATTAGCGATTTTTTCATGGAAACAAAAGAACTTATCATGATAGAGGCAAAGTACGCTAACTACATTAAAAAGCAACAAGCCCAAATTGACAAGATGAAGAACCATATTTCTGTCAAGATACCAGAGAACTTTGAGTTTAAGAAAGTACGAGGGCTTAGTAACGAAATCATCGAAAAGTTTGAAACCTTTAATCCCCCTACACTTTTTGCTGCCTCTGAGATTCAGGGGGTCACACCAGCAGCCATAGATATCTTACATATCTACATCAAAATAGATCAAAAGAAAAAATCCAAATAAATCTGCTATAATCCCCTTGAGGTATAGCAGATGATTGCTGGCTATTATCATGATAGTCAGAGGAAAGTCCGGGCTGCAATAAGAGAGGATTCCATCTAACGGATGGCTGGGGTAACCCAAGGGCTAGTGCAACAGAGAGAAGGTAGCTAATCTCCAAACCTCACTATTCTCGCCTTAGGCGTAGCTTTAGCTGAGGGGAATTGATGTGGGGCTTTTGCTCCGCATCAAGGAGACAGTCATAGTGAAAGGGTGGCTTAAGAGACCACCAGTGTTTTGAGTAATCATAACAGCTAGGTAAACCCAATCTGCAGCAAGAAGTGCATGGTAAAACTCTTATAATTTTTGCACTTCGCTAGAGGAGTATCGTAAGATACTTTAGAGATAAATAATCATCTAAAACAGAACTCGGCTTATGCTATACCTCTTACATTACCTATCATGATAACTTTCATTTTCATTTAGCTATAATATCTCAAAATAAACTACATAGGTATGGGCATGAAACTTTATATCGCGACAGATCACGCGGCATTTTGCATCAAAGAGGATGTGAAAAAAATATTAACTGATTTAGGCAATGAGGTGATTGACTTGGGTCCACAAAATGATACTCGTGTGGATTATCCTGATTTTGCTCACAAGCTTTGCAACGCTGTATTGGCTGCTGAGGGTTCTTTTGGCGTACTTATCTGTGGTACGGGTATCGGGATGAGCTTGGCAGCAAACAAGCACCAAGGTATCCGTGCGGCACTTTGTCATGATAGCTACACAGCGCAGATGGCACGTCAACACAATGATGCCAATGTGCTCTGTTTTGGTCAACGCGTTGTCGGTCTTGGGACGATTGAGTCTATCTGTGAAGCATGGTCTAAGTATGACTTTGAAGGTGGTAGACATGCTACTCGTGTGGGAAAAATAGAGTTTTAATGTTTTTTTCTTGGATGTTTTATACTGTTTTTATCTTTGCTATCATCTTTTTGATAGTCAAGTTAAACTATACAAAATCCTTGTATGAAAAAGAGTTAAAAATATCCAACAAACAAAAAGAGGCGATAAAAGATGCGCAATTACTTATCAGAAAGTATCGCACACAACTACAACGCTCCATTGGAAATATTGATATCTTAACCGAAGAGTTAAATGCTGTGCGCAATGACATCAAGTCACTACGCGCAAAAAATTCACAAACACGACTAGAAAAAACACAACTTTCACAAAAAGTGAAAGAACTTGAAGAGCGTATAGACGCACTTATTTAAGGAGAAATAATGGGTTCAGAAACAATTGCTTATTTATCGGTAGGCGTTATGGTGGCAGGCTTCATGGCATTAAAACATTTTATGTTTAAAGATTAGGAGAGATGATGGAAGTATTAAGTTCAGAAGATAAAGCCTATCTCTTAGGCACGATAAGGGATATCAAAGATTTTCCAAAGCCAGGTATCGTATTTAAGGATATTACAACCCTTTTAAATAATAAAGATGCCTTTAGACTTCTTATGGATCACTTGGAACGTCGTTATAAAGAGATGGACATCGACTTTGTTGCAGGCATAGATAGTCGTGGTTTTATCTTTGGCGCAGCCCTTGCGGATAGACTACATAAAGGCTTTGTACCTATCAGAAAAGCAGGGAAACTCCCTTATACAACTATCAGTGAAAAGTATGCTTTAGAGTATGGTTTTGATGAAGTTGAAATTCATCTTGATGCTTTTGAATGTGATAGAGAAAAGGCTAAAGTCCTTCTAGTAGATGATTTGATAGCCACAGGTGGGACAGCGGAGGCAGCCGCATCACTCATCAACAAAGCAGGTGCCGATTGTGTGGAAGCTTGTATGCTTATTAATCTTACTTTTTTAGATGGCAAGAAAAAGATAGAAGCCATTACTCCCGTCTATTCGGTACTGGATGTACAATGATGTATATACCTTCACCCTCTCCGCACGATCCAGATGAGAATGGACACTTCGGTATCTTTGGGGGGCGCTATGTCCCTGAAACTTTGATGCCAGCACTTTTAGAACTAGACAAAAGTTACGCCAAAGTACGCTTTGATGAAGATTTTTGGAAAGAGGTAGATTACTACTACAAGCAATATGTCGGTCGCCCTAGTCCACTCTACTTTGCAGAAAATATCTCCAAAGAATTAGGGGCGAAAGTCTACTTAAAACGAGAAGATTTAAATCACACAGGTGCCCATAAGATAAATCATACTATTGCCCAAGCCATCCTTGCAAAGAGACTTGGAAAAAAGAAAGTTATCGCTGAAACAGGTGCAGGTCAACATGGCGTAGCAACCGCGACTGTTGCCGCACTATTTGGCTTGGAATGTGAAGTATTTATGGGTGAAAAAGATGTTAAGAGACAAGAACTCAATGTCTTTCGGATGAAACTTTTAGGGGCTAAAGTACATGCCGTTAAAAGTGGCTCTCGCACGCTCAAAGACGCCATGAATGACGCCATTCGACACTGGGTCACCAATGCCAGAGATACTTACTATATCATCGGTACTGTAGCAGGACCTCATCCCTATCCTATGATGATACGTGACATTCAATCTATCATCTCATGGGAAGCACGCGCACAAATACTCGAAGTAGAAAATAAATTACCAGACTTTGTCGTCGCTTGTATTGGTGGGGGCAGTAACGCGATGGGGATGTTTAACCACTTTTTGGAAGATAAAGAGACTACCTGTATCGGTGTCGAAGCAGGCGGACTTGGATTAGATTCTAAACATGGTGCTTCACTCGCCAAAGGTAGCCCTGGTGTACTACATGGGCAAATGTCTTATCTCTTACAAGATGATGATGGGCAGATTTTAGAGGCGCACTCTATCTCGGCAGGGCTCGATTATCCAGGGATTGGACCAGAACATGCCTATCTTAAGGAAATTGGTGCAGCACAATATGAGTCTATCACAGACGATGAAGCCTTACATGCTTTTGTCTGGCTCTCCCAAAAAGAGGGTATCATTCCTGCATTTGAAAGTTCTCATGCTATCGCATATCTTAAAAAATTAGATAAAGATGCCATAAAAGATAAACTCATCATTGTGAATCTTTCAGGTCGAGGTGATAAAGATATGATACAAGCAAAATCATTGCTTGACTTTGATAAATAAATAAAAAACTATAGGGGAAACTATGAAAATTACAGTATCAACAGAAAAATTAGAAAATATACAAGCTGATTGTGAATTTGTACTCGTTGTGGGGAAACAAAAAGAGCATAAATGGGTGCAAGACAAAGAAGATTTAGAGACACTTAACTTTATAGGTGAGCTAGAAGAATCTGCTTTTTTACCACATCAACATAGAGTATATGTTGGCGTTGACTCACTTGATCGTGATGAAGTAAGACTGGCACTTTCTTATGCTATGAAAGCTATCGCTAAAACTAACTATAAGAGTATTAAAATAGGTTCTTATGTAAAAACATGCCCTGCTATTTACACTAAAGCTATTGTAGAAGGAACACTTCTAGGCTCATATGTTTTTGATAAATACAAATCTAAAAAAGAAGAAAAGGTTCAAAGAGAATTAATCATCTCATTAGAGGAGTATCATGATAAGGAGTTAAAGATTGAATCTGCGCAAAAAGCGGTTGGTGAAGCTGTTATCATCGCGGATGCCACAAACTTTGCAAAAGATATCGTCAATTCCGTACCAGATGATATGACGCCTGAGCAACTAGCAGATGAAGCACAAAAAGTAGCCAACTCTTTAGAAAATGTTGAATGTTTTATCGGGGATGAGACATTTTTAGAGGAGCAAAAGATGGGTGCTTTTGCCGCTGTTGCGCGTGCATCTGTCCATAAGCCTCGTTTTATCCACCTGACATACAAACCTCAAAATCCTCAAGCAAAGTTTGTCTTTGTAGGTAAAGGCTTGACCTATGATAGTGGTGGCTTAAGTCTTAAACCAAGTGAGCACATGGTAAGTATGAAGTCTGATAAGAGTGGCGCTGCCGCAGCACTAGCGATACTCAAAGGATCAGCCCAACTAGAAGTGCCTTTTGAAGTACATACTATCATAGGTGCTTGTGAAAATATGATAGGTGGCAATGCCTTTAAACCTGATGATGTGCTTGTTGCTAAAAATGGTGTTACGATAGAAGTGAGAAATACCGATGCAGAAGGGAGACTCGTTCTAGCTGACTGTCTTTGTTATGCTAGTGATTTAAAGCCTGACTACCTAGTCGACATGGCTACCTTGACGGGCGCTTGTGTCGTGGCTGTGGGTGAATACACCACAGGCATCATGGGACACAACAGCACCCTTAAACATAGTATGCTCTCAGCTGCTTCAAAAAGTGGTGAGCTCTCTAGTACTTTACAATTTAACCGTTATCTAAAAAAACTCATCAAAAGTGACATCGCAGATATCTCAAACATCGCCTCTTCTCGTTATGGTGGAGCTATCACGGCTGGATTGTTTTTGGATAACTTTGTGCATGAGGATGTCAAAGAGAATTGGCTGCACCTTGATATCGCAGGTCCCGCTTATCTAGAAAAAGATTGGGGATATAACCAATCTGGTGCTAGTGGTGCGGGTGTGCGTATGTCTCTTTATTGGCTAAAAGAGCACGAATATAAAATAGCAAACTATCATGATAAAGATGAGGAGAAATAATGGGTCTTAGTGTCGGAATCGTAGGATTACCAAATATCGGGAAATCCACCACCTTTAATGCCTTGACTAAAGCACAAAATGCAGAGTCAGCCAACTACCCTTTCTGTACGATTGAGCCAAACAAAGCCGTTGTACCCGTGCCCGATAAGAGATTGGCAGAGCTTGCAAAGATAGTCAATCCAGAAAAAATCCAATACTCTGTTATCGACTTTGTCGATATCGCAGGATTGGTCAAGGGAGCAAGTAAGGGTGAGGGACTAGGCAATAAATTTCTCTCCAATATCCGTGATGTTGAAGTCATCCTCCATATGGTGCGCTGTTTTGATGATGAAAATATCACCCATGTTGAGGGTGAAATCAATCCTATCAGAGATATAGAAATCATCGAAAGTGAACTTATCTTTGCTGATATAGAACAACTAGATAAAAAGATAGAAAAACTCAAAAAAGATAGCAAGTTTAAAAAAGATGCCCTTGCTAAGCTAGAAGTTGCCCAAGCACTCAAAGCACACCTTGATGAGATACAACCTATCTCTACTTATGAAGATAAAGAGAATGAAATCTTTATCGAACTCAATAAAGAACTTCGCTTTTTATCCAACAAAGAGATCATCTATGGTGCCAATACCGATGAAGATGGTTTACTTGAAGATAATGACTATGTCAAAGCCATCAAAGCGCATGCGGCTAAAAGTGGCTTTGAAGTCATCACCCTTTGTGCCAAGATAGAAGAAGAGTTAGTGGAACTAGAAGAGGAGGAAGCCAAAGAATTTTTAACAGACTTGGGCGTGGAAGAGTCGGGATTGGAAAAAATCATCCATACGGCTTTTGCAAAACTCAATCTCATCTCTTACTTTACCGCAGGTGTCATGGAAGTGCGTGCGTGGACTATCACCAAGGGATGGGCTGCGCCAAAAGCTGCTTCTGTCATACACAATGACTTTGAAAAAGGATTTATCCGTGCAGAAGTGATTGCTTATGAGGACTTTATAAACTATAAAGGTGAAAATGGCGCAAAAGAGGCAGGGAAAATGAGACTAGAGGGAAAAGAGTATATCGTTAACGATGGCGATGTGATGCATTTTAGATTTAATGTATAGAGAGGTTTAACTTGCAGCTTAAAAGCTGCAAGTTAAAAGAGATGATGACTTAGTCACCAGCACCTGTAGTTCCTGTTGAACCTGTTGAACCTGTCGCAGGTGCACCAGTTTTTAAGATTGAAAATACTGTCAATTTAGCTGGAACTTTACCATTTAAACCTGTCAATTCAATAAAAGGCTGATCATCTTCAACACCATTGCTCTTACGAGTGACATCAACTTTAACCCACTCACTTGATCCATCTGCATACTCAACAAGTACCATCACATATCCAGCAGAGTTTGTACTTGTATTCCAGTAGTGATCTCCATCTTTAGTAACTGCACATACGATAAACGTACTAAAATCAAAGCCACAAGCACCAATACCACCAGCTTGAGATATAATCGCTACACCAGAGAATGTAGGATACGTTGAATCATCATTTCTTTCAGCAACAACATCAGCATTACCTGTGTTATTGTAAGCATGCCAAGCACCGATAGCATCTGTGTCATTTGCATAATTCAAGTTTGACGGACACTTTGCTTCCACGGTTACAGAACAAGGCGATGCTGGTGTACACACTTCTACACATGGAGCTGGTTGCTGATTTGCATCCACACAATCACTAATTCCACGAACACTCACTGTAGTTTTAACTGTAGAAGCTTGAGAGACTGCAGTCGGCGTACCCTCTACAGTAACAACAGAATCCACCTTACCATCAACAATAGCAACATCTACAGTCTCTATACCTGTATAACCTTGATCAGCTTGCTCAGGACTGCTACTACTACCACAACCACTCATCATTAAAACACCTGTTACTACAGTCGCAGCAACTGTACTTAAAATCACATTTTTTCTCATTAAAATCTCCTTAATTTTTGTTATATTTTAAACTTAACCAGATAATATCAAATCTAATATTAATTTAATATAAAGCTATATCGACCAATATACTCAAGACTTTAATAAAATCTATCAAATAAGTCAAAATAGGCTTTAAAAGCCCATAAAAATTAAAATAGTTTAATTTTTATGGGTAAATATTATTAATTTATATTTTTAAAAATAAATATATTATTTGATGAAAAAAATAAATATATTGAATATTCTTAAATATCTCATCTATATTTATCTTTTTGTCTCTCTCTTATGGGATTTTCTCTACAATCATCTACAATTATATTTTTGAGGAATGTTTACAATGATGAAAAATTTACTCTCTATCATGATGATACTCTTTTTGAGTATCTCCGCACATGCGCTTTCGCAAGACCAGATAGCACAGATGGTCTCTAAGAACCCCGCGCTCTTAGACTCACCACAAGCCAAAGCTTATATGGCTAAACAAGGAGGAAGTTTACAAAAGGCTAAAAAACCAACTAGAAACCTCCCCAAAGTAGAAAATGACATATCAACAACTGTCATCATGGACGATACCATGCCAGAAGAGACTCAAAAGACAGATGAAAATGTCCTTATCAATAAAGCAAAAAAAGAGAACTTACTTAAAGACGGTTCTCTCAGACTTTCCCCCTTACAATATAAAAGTGACGATGAACAGATAAAAAGAATCAAATCTGTCCAAACCCCTCGTATCCATAGAAAAAATCTTGAGCGTTTTTCCAAAGAGTTTTTCCGTAATAAAAACAAAATATCCCAAAAAAATATCAGCACGCCAAGAGACTACACACTCTCACGTGGTGATATACTCACTTTTTGGATATATGGAAAGACAGAAAAGAATTTTACTCTGACAGTTAACAATGAAGGCAATATCGAAATTCCTGAAGTGGGACCTGTACGGGTTGCTGGTGAACAGTTTGGGGAAGTAAAAGAGTTGCTTACCAATTATCTCTCTAGTTCTTATAAAAATTCTAAAGTTGTTGTCAGCTTGGATGCTTTCTCCAATGCACAAATCACAGTGACTGGATTCATCAATGCGCCGGGCATTTATAACACCACTTCTGTTTCTAGTGTCAAAGACATACTGATAGAGGCACAAGGTGTAGGTGCAGTAGGTTCTGTAAGAAATATCTATGTCAAGAGAGCTGGTGCCGTCATCGCCAACATCGACTACTATCATCTCCTCTCCAACGGTCTCTCGGATGGCGATGTGGTTTTAAAACCCAACGACACCATATATGTACCTCGAGCACATGGCTTGGTCACTATCGAAGGTGCTGTCTATAAAGAGGCTATCTATGAGATAGAACCTAGGGAGAGTTTGGCGCATATCTTAAAGTTTGCAGGGGGTTTAAAGGCCGAAGCAGATGGCTACAGTATCCAAGTCAAACGCTACTCTCACAATAGAAGCATCCAAAACTTAACACTCACCATGCGCGAAGCTCGAAACTTCATCCTAAAAGATGGGGATGAGATATATGTAGATGGTTTAAATGCGACCAATGACTACTACGTCCTCATCACGGGAAATATCGTACGTGAAGGCAAACGTGAGATGAACCGTGGAGGTATGAAACTCTCTACGCTTTTACACAATGAACTGAGAGGTGGAAGGCTTGATTCATTTTTCTTGGAAAATACCCGTTTTGATTATGCGATGATTAAGCGTGTAGATGCAGACTTACAGGTGAAGGTGTTCAACATCAACTTGCAAAATGTCTTAGATGGACAAGCTGATTTTCTCCTACAAAATAGAGATGAACTCTATATCTTCAATGCCCTTGATACAGGAACAGCACCCTATGTCACTATCTCGGGTAAATCCCTTATCAAAGAGGGAAAATATATCTATCATGATGGGATGAATATCTCAGACCTTATCAATCAAGCGGGTGTAAAATCCCCTTATGATAAACATAAGGTCAAACTCGTTTCAAAACAAAATGAAGAGGGGAAATCTACGGTCATCATGATAGATGTAGAAAATAACCCTGAACATCCACTCCACGCTTTGGATGCTGTAACGCTTTTTGATTTAGATGAGACCCATCCATTACATACAGCCAACATCAGTGGAGAAGTCGTCAAACCTGGTACTTATGTCGTGGCAGATGGGATGAGTTTGACTGAGTTTATTGAAGGGGCTGGAGGATTGAGTGAAAAGGCTTATCCAAAAGAGTATGAAGTCATCCGATATCACATAGAAAATGGTGAGAGAATGAAAAAGATATTTACTATCACGCCAGAGGAAGCAACTTCATTTTTAGTACAGCGCCATGATGAGATTCAAGTGAAGCGTATTCCTTACTGGAATGAGAGAAAAACTATCACACTCACTGGAGAGGTGAAATTCCCAGGCACCTATGTCATCCACTCTGGAGAAAAGCTCTCTTCTGTTATAGCCCGTGCTGGTGGTTTTACTAAAGAAGCCTTTCTTTACGGGGCTGTTTTTACGAGAGAGAGTGTCAAAAAGCTACAAAAAGAGAGTTTACAAAAAGGTTTAGCTCGGCTAAAAGAGCAAGTCATTCTCATCAATGTGCGAAATAGTTCAGATAGAAGAAAACAACCAGCCGATATCACGGGGATTGTTGCTGCTGTGGATTCATTGGTAGAGGCAGCAAAAAAGATAGAGCCAAAGGGAAGAATCACTATCAATCTTGAAGATGATATGTATGGCTTTGAGCAAAGTCCTAGCAATCTTGTCTTGAAAGATAAAGATACATTAGATATTCCATCATTTAATGATACAATTGTTGTCAATGGCGAAGTGATGTTACCAACTGCCCTCACCTACCAAGGAGACAATATCAAAGATTATATAGATAGAAGTGGTGGTTTAACGCACTTAGCTGATTCTGAGCATATCTATGTAATTCATGCCAATGGGGAAGCGAGAAAAGCAAACCTTGGTTCATTCCTCTTCTCATCCAATGATGTAGAGATTAAAAGGGGAGATGTTATCATGGTGCCTAAGGAATACTATCTTGATACAAGAGGCATGGATTTGACCAAAGATTTAGCAGATATCTTCTATAAGCTCTCACTCACTGTGGCAGCGGCACATACAGTAGGAGCGATATAGATGCAAGAACAGTACCAACCACCTTATATAGAAGAGGATGAGATTGATTTAAGAGAACTCTTTAGTACGATATGGGGGAATAAATGGAAAATCATTTTTCTCTCTATCTTGATTACTTCTTTGGCACTTGTCTATGCACTGACTAAGCCAAACTCTTATGCCTCAAATACTATTTTAATTTTAAAAGAGCAGAGTAAGCCTAGTCTGGGTGGAGGTGCTGCCGCGCTGGCTTCTATGGCAGGTATCAGCCTCGGGGGAAGTGGTTCAAGCATCGATGTAGGAGCACTGTTTAAAAATCTTATCAATGATTATGCTTTTAATAGAGATGTTTTAACGCGCAATCATCTCGTACAAAAACTCTCAGATGAAGCGATGGAGAGTGAAAGAGTCTATGTCCTCAATGGTCAAGAGATGAAAAGAGATATCGCAAAATTTTTTGGATCTAAGAAAGAAGATAAAGATAAAGAAGAGATGCTATTTGACACCTTCAAAAAGATGAAAGATATCCTCTCTATTTCTACAGATAAAGAGTCAGGAGCTATCACTCTTTCTGCGACACTAGAAGATCGTGTTTTGGCTAAAGAGTTAGTCAATACCTATCTCAAAGAGATGAGCGATTATATCAAGAGATTGGATTTAAAAGAGATAGATGAGCAAAAGGTTTATTATGAAAATGAGTTAGCCGATACGACAAGTCTAGACTTAAAATCCAATCTTACAGAACTTATCTCCGCCTTAGTCAAAAAGAAAGTCCTCTCACAAGCGGGAGAATTTTATATGGTCAAACAGTTGACCAAACCAGAAGTCGCCTATATCAAAGATAAAACTAAACCTAAAAGAGGCTTGATAATTGTCGTGGCATTTATCACGTCTATTATATTGGGTATATTTATGGTCTTTTTTGGGGAATTTTTGAAAAACTCTAAAGAGAATGGAAAAGAAGAATATGAAGAAAAAGAGAGAGAAAGCGAAATGTCATTTTAGCTTTTTGCTTTATAGATAAAGGGCCCCTCTAAACAGATAACACACAAGGAACAATCATGAAAAACAGCATAAAACCACTTCTTTTACTCCTCACTCTTAGTACACTCTCACAAGCAGATATCTCAGCTACCACGCAAAATATCCGTGCTTTTGTACTGCCAGTAGATACACTCACCATCCGTGGTTCATATCTACGCGCTAATGATGCTATCGATATGTTAAATCTCAATGACAAAGCAGATGCAGGTGACATCTATAGTGCGATTGGAGATAGTTCTGGTATAGATTTTTCTCTTGGCTATGGTGCCCATCAGTTTGCTTCGCTCTACTATAATTTTGAAGCACTCAATATCCATTATGCAGGGGGTAAGGTAAAAAACATAAAAAATGAACTCTTTGCGAGAATTAATTTTTATGATACGCCACACTATAGCTTTGATGACTTCTCTATGGATTTAGGCTATATCAGAAATAGTGCAGATGACTTCAATACGCTTTCTGATTTAAGCGATAACTCCTATTATATACGTCTACTACTAGGAAGTAGGTTTAACTCTTCTTTACTTAACTTTTATGGTGGATTTAAATACTCTTCTATCAGCACAACACACAATGCAATAGACTTAGATAGAGATGAAAGAGCATTGATGGCAGGAATTAGCTATACCCTAGAGATGTCCAACTATATCCTTGATGCCAACTATGAATATATGAGAATGTTTGGACGAGAAAATGCTTTGGCTGACAATAAAAGTAATCATCTTATCAACCTCAATCTCTCACGCGCCTTTAGTGAAAACTTTCTTATCTTTATAGGGACAAAAATTATGCTTAATCAATTCAATGGCATCATCCCTTATCTTTACAACACCCAAACACAAAGTGCCTTTGACAAAACCTACTCACTTATGAAAGTGGGATTTGTCTATAACTTTGACTTAGATGCCAAAAATAGAAAAAATAGAGTATACCAAGCCCCAGCCTGCGATACAAAAAAATCCACAAGCCTCTTCTCATTTTTTGGCTGGTAGGTATAGCTAGAGAGAGGTGCGGTTCACTGCACGTGAGCCTTCCGCTGAGGAGAACGCAGCGTTAGCGTAGCAATATGGGCTTTGCTCATATTGCGTATCAAGATTAAAATAAAAGTTCTTGTTCCAACTCTTCCGCTGCACTCTTTGCATCATTTGGTGGTGGGGAGGTATCGGTAAAGTACTCACTCTTTTTCGCTGTTAGTTTCACTTCCCTTACCCCCTCAGGGATATCAAACTCTCTTTTAGTTTCAGGATGAAGCTTGATATACTCACGATAAAACGCAGCAAATGCAGGTCCAGCTGCTTTACCACCCGTCTCTTTACCCATTCTTGCATTATTGTCTTTTCCAAACCAGACAAGCGTCTCTATCTCTGGGGAGTATCCACAAAACCATGCATCTTTATAGCCATTGGTGGTACCAGTCTTACCTGCTACAGCTAAACCTTCTACCCTTGCTCTACGCCCCGTACCTCTTTTTACGACATCTTCCAAGATAGAAGTAATTAAAAAGGCTTGTTCTGGTGTTGTGACATTTTCTTCCTGGGTTTCATATATCTTCACACCTCCATCACTAGAGACTACTTTTTTAACCAGCATAGGTTCTACTTTTGTCCCAGCATTGGCAAATATACTCCACTCTGAAGCAAAATCCCAAGGAGAGATAGAAAAAGTCCCTAAAGAGATAGAGAGATCAGAAGGAAGGTTCTTAAACCCCATCCTCTTTATCTTCGCATACACATTGGAGAGCCCTAGTTCATTGACCATGTTGATAGTCGCCAAGTTACGCGAGTGTACCAATGACTCACGCAGGGTGATTAAGCCTTCAAAATTTTTCTCATAATTTTTTGGACGCCACTCTTTATCTTCATCTTGGTCTTTGTAGGAAAAAGAGCGTGAAATATCAGTCAATTTACTCTGCGTTGAGTATCCTGCATTGAGCGCTGTGAGGTAAAGAAAAGGTTTGAAACTAGACCCTGGTTGACGCTTGCCCTGTACCGCGCGATTAAAAACACTTTTACTATAATCCACCCCACCTACTAGTGCCAAAACCTCTCCAGTTTTACTCTCCATCACTACCATCGCACCATTTAAATCACTATAATCCACCATTTCATCACTTTTAGCTTTGGCATTGTACTTATCTCCTCTCTCCAAAATACCCTGATACGCGTCAATGAGTGCTTTTTGTGCTATCTCTTGCGCTTCTAAGTCAATCGTTGTATGTATCTCATAGCCCGCTGTTTTGATGTCAGGATACTCTTTTTGTAAACGCTTTAAGACTTCATTGGCGATATAAGGTGCTCTATTTTTCGTCAAGGTATCATCATAAATCTTTGGACGTGCTTCTTGATACTTTACAAGTTCTTCCTTGCTTATCCAACCCAAGGCATGCATACGATGCAAAACCGTATTAGCACGTGAAAAAGAAGCCTCTAAATGCCGTGTAGGATCAAAGGCAGAGGGGCGTTGGGGAATCCCAGCCAAAATCGCTATCTCTTTAAGATTTAAATCACTCAAATCTTTTCTAAAATAGCCCTGCGCTGCTGTTTTTACACCATAGTAGTGATGTCCATAAAAGACTTCATTTAAGTAGCGCTCTAGTATCTCTTCTTTGCTAAGTTTTGTCTCAAGTTTTATCGCTAAAATCGCTTCATTGATTTTACGCTTTAATTTTTTTTCGTTAGAAAGAAGTGTCAATTTGACCAACTGCTGTGTAAGCGTACTAGCCCCCTCTTTGAGTTTCATATGTTTGATATCTTTCATCACCGCACGCATAATCGCCTCAGGATTGATACCATGATGCTCAAAAAATGCCGTATCTTCTATCGCGACAAGTGCCTCAACCAAACGAGGAGGAATCTCTTTAAAAGGGACATAGGTACGATGTTTTTCGCCAAAGATATTGGAGATAAGTTCTCCGTTTCTATCATATATCTTGGTGGTGAGATTTGGATTGTAGTTGAGTAATTTATCTACATCGTACTTTAACTCTTTAGAGATATAACAATATCCAGCTATCACACCCGCTATCATCAGTATAAAAAAGAGACCAATCAGCCGTAACAATATCTTCATTCTCTAAATCCTCTATGTGTAAAATTTGACCTTATCAAGGCCTTAGAATAATCATGTCGTGGATGTTCTAACACGTCGCTAATCTTACCACGCTCGACTATCAGACCATCTTTTAAGATTGCGATATCTTCACATAACATCCGCGTTATCTCCACTTCATGGGTTACAAAAAGTATCTTATATCCCATCTCTTTTTGTAACCTTTTTAAGAGTATCATGATAGCCTTTTTTGTCTGGGAGTCAAGCGCGGTGGTTGGCTCATCTAAAAGTAAAAGCTTTGGATGGGAACTAAGTGCCATGGCGATGACGGCACGCTGGAGTTGTCCACCACTTAGTTCTGAGGGGTAACGAAAGAGTAAATCCCCTTCCAATTCCACCATCTCCAAAAAGCGCATCGCTTCCTCTTGGGGGATAAAAAACTGTTCATTGATCTTGGTCAGTGGGGAGAGCGCCGTAAAGGGATTTTGCACCACAATAGCCACATTTTTTCCACGCGTTAAGGAGAAGTCGCTCTTCACATCAAGTACCACATCCAAACTCTGAGGCAACATCCCCAAAAGCGCTTTTAAGGTTAGTGATTTACCACTACCACTCTGCCCCACTAAAGCCAAAGAGTTTTTTATCTCAAATGCGATATCGACTAAGATCTTATCATCGGATTTTATCTCTAGTTTATTGACTATCATGATAACTTCTCTTTTAATTTCATTAAAAAATCTCTCATCACTCTCTCCTCTACATTGAGACGCAAGATAATACGCAATATCGCCGACTTCACCGTAGGTGGACGAATCGCCCCTATCAAAAATCCCTCTTCTTTAGCAAAAGCTTTTAACGCCATCACCTTCTGAGTATCCCCTACGTCTATCTTTAAAATCAAGCCTTCTATCTTTGTGTCAAAAATCTCTCTGACTATCAACTGTCGCTGCTTTTTCGCAAGAGAAAAATCTTCAAGCTTCTCCTCAATCTGCAATAAAGCTTGATGTGCTAAAGCGATATCAAAAAGAGAAGGCGCCGTCGCATAGACTATCGCCTTGGCTCTATTTTGTAAAAAATCGATGATTTCTTGACTTGCCAAGATATACGCTCCATAAGAGCCCATCGCTTTTCCAAGTGTGCCCATCTTGATATGATTAGGTTTTGGACTGATATCATGATAGGTAAAGACACCCAAGAAATCCTCACCAAGCACACCAGAGCTATGCGCCTCATCCACTATCATGATAGCATCAAATGCATCACAAATAGTAAATATCTCCTTCTCTAGCACATCCCCGGCCATAGAGTAAATCCCCTCCACCGCTACAATAGCGCGCTGATAAGTTCTATTTTGCAAAATACGCTTTAAATCCTCTGCATCATTATGCTTGAAAAAAACCACTGCACATTGTAAAAGCTTAGAGGCTAAAATTCCAGATGCGTGATACTCTTCATCTAAAATCAAAATATCTTTTTTACGAGGCAAGGCTTCTATGAGAGAGAGATTGGCTAAAAAACCACTTCCTACCACCATCGCTGCTTCAAAACCATTGCGCCATTTGAGGTAGTTTTCAAACTCTTGATGTATAGGATGGTAACCATTAACAAGTTGTGAAGCCTTAGGAGCGTGTGTGCGATATCCTCTCACTACTTCAACCGCTTTATCAAATATCTCAAAATCTTCAGCCAAGCCTAGATAATCATTGGATGCCAAGTCTATCAAGTTATCATGATAGAGTTCTCGACTTCGATAGAGATTTACTTTTTTGAGGGCTTTTAACTCTTTTTGATACATTAGATAAAAGGGAGTAGTTTCTCTATTCCCAGTCCCATTGCATTTGACTCCAATCCCTTAACTTCCTTAATATAAGGTTTACAAAAACCCTCTACCATGCATGCTCCTGCCTTGCCTTGCCACTCACCAGAATCTAGATATGCTTCCAAAGCCTCTTCATCAAAGATATCAAAAATATAATCCGTCGAAGAGATATCCAGAAAAAAGAGAGATTTTGACTCATAAATCATACAGGTAACGATAGAAGTCACAGACCCACTTTGAAGTGTGAGTATCCTTTTTGCATCATCTCTATCTTTGGCTTTTCGTAAAATCTCTCCAGCTGAAGTGACTACCGTATCAGCTACTAAAAGTGGTATCTCTAAACCCATCTCTTTTTTACACGCTTTGTACTTACCCATCGTCGCTTGATAGACAAAGTTTTTAGGTGTTGTTGCGATGATAGCATCTTCATCAAAATCACACCCTTTTTGTCTAAAAGAGATGCCAAAATCTCGTAATATCTTTGCACGTGAATCTGAATTTGACGCCAGCACTATCATGATAATATCATCCCAAAATAGAGTGCGGTAAGTCCCAAAAAGATATTAATCGTAAAGAGATAGTGTGCAATGAGTCGGATGTTATCTTTTGCCTGTGGCGAATCACTCGCCAAACAGCGCTTTTTAGCCTCAATGATTTTATAATACCCAAGAAGAAAATTTAAAAACATCAAGACCCAAATCGCCTCTTTACTCCCTACTATCGCCCCAAGCGTAGGATCTTTAGTCTCATAGCCCTGCCCTATCTCCATGATAGCACCTGTAATGGCCAAGATGATGATAAAAGGAAAGAGAAAATTAAAATAGCGTCTAAAGGTACGAAGAGAAGTGCGAATCATCACCTTTTCATTAGGAATCTGCTTGAGTGATGGATAAACCGCCACGATGAACATCACCATCCCCCCTATCCAAACCATAGAGGCAATATTGTGTAGGGGCAAGATGATAAAAGCAAACTCTTCATAAAATGATTTTATCAAGAAAGTGTCGCTTTTATAAACGCTAATGCCTTGGCTTTAGCCTCATTGATTTTTGAAGCATCTTTTCCACCCGCTTGGGCAAAGTCATCACGACCTCCCCCACCACCACCTACTATCGGAGCGACCTCTTTTATCCAAGCACCCGCTTTAGCAGGCGCATTTTTCACCCCTGCTGCCATCATCACCTTGTCACCTTTTTTCTGAAGCAACAATACTGCCAAAGACTCTTTCTGGTTTTTAAGTTCATCAATCATCGTTTTGATATCCCCGCTCTCTACTACTTCAACTGCCACATCCACACCAGCGATATTGGCAAATGTAAGTTCTGCTTTTGTTGAGGATTGCAGGCTTTGTATCTCACTTTTGAGTGTTTTTATCTCAGATTTGAGACGATTGACACCCAAGAGCGGGTCAGTATTTTTCACTTCACTTGCCACTTTTAAAAAGTTCTCTCTTATCTCTTTGGCATAGGCATACGCCGCGCGTGAACAGACGGCTTCGATGCGTCTCACCCCTGCACTCACCCCTGACTCTTTGGTGATAAAAAAGGCACCTATTTCTGCTGCATTATTGACATGGGTTCCACCACAAAGTTCTTTACTCACTTCACCCACAGAAACAACCCGCACTTCATCCCCATACTTTTCACCAAAGAGCGCCATTGCACCAGAGTTTTTCGCCTCTTGAATGCTCATGATTTCTGTCTTGGCTTCTAGCCCATTGGCAATGGCATCATTGACAAAAACTTCTATCTTTTCTAGCTCCTCTACACTGAGAGCTTTTGGATGGGAAAAATCAAATCGCAACCTTTTATCATCATTGAGTGAGCCCGCTTGTGAGACATGACTTCCCAAAATCTCTTTTAACGCCGAATGCAAAAGGTGTGTCGCGGAGTGATGACGCTGAATCTCTTTTCTTGTTGCTGAGACTGCTACCTCTACACGCTCCCCTACTTTGAGACTATCATATACTTCTACTTCTGAAAGATTGAGTTCAAAAAACTTCTTTGTATCCAAAATCTTTGCCTTGCCAACTATCTCACCACTATCTCCTACCTGTCCACCACTCTGGGCATAAAATGGCGTCTTATCTAGAAAAATCCACCCTTTATCACCAGCATTTAACACATCGACACGCTGATAACGCTCATCCAAGAGTGCCAATACTTCTACATGCGCGTTAAGTGTTGTATAACCGATAAATTCATTATGACCAAACTGCTCTAAAAGTGCTTTAAAATCACCACTCACTGCGTCATCTCCAGAGCCTTTCCAGGCAGCTTTTGCTCGCTCTCTTTGGCTCTTCATCAGCGCATCAAAGGCATCGATATCTACCCGTTTTCCTTCCTCTTTTAGCATATCTTCTGTCAAATCGAGTGGAAAACCAAAAGTATCATAGAGTTTAAAGGCTACTTCACCAGAGAAAACCTCTTTGGTATTAACTAACTCTTTTGAAAAAAGCTCCAATCCTGAGGCAATAGTTTTGAAAAAGCGTTGCTCTTCTAGGCGGATAATTTCTTTGATATTGTCTGATTTTTCTATCAAGTAGGGATACTGCTTGCCCATGATATCACCCAGTGTATCCACGAGTTTAAACATAAATGGCTCTTTTATCCCTAGTAGATATCCATGTCTCACGGCACGACGAAGAATTCGACGAAGTACATATCCACGCCCTTCTTTATCAAAGTTTACCCCCTGTGCGATGAGGAAAGAGACCGCTCTGATATGATCAGCGATAACACGAAAACTCGCCCCCTCATCATAAACATATTTTTTTCCAGAAAGTGTAGAGACTTCATCAATAAGTGGCATAAAGTAAGAAGAGTCATAGTTTGAAATCTTCCCTTCCATCACAGCAACCACACGCTCTAGTCCCATCCCTGTATCGATAGAGGGTTTAGGAAGTGGATTGAGCGTGCCACTTGCATCTCTCTCATACTGCATAAAGACAAGATTCCAAATCTCTAAAAATCTATCACCCTCGCCACCCATCTTATCTTCAAGGGAGTTAAAGTGCTCTGCGCCTTGATCATAAAAGATTTCAGAACATGGACCACAAGGTCCCGTATCACCCATCTGCCAAAAGTTATCCGCATCACCAAGACGCATGATACGGTCAGCGGCGATATGTTTTTCCCATATCTCTTGGGCTTCATCATCACTATCATGCACCGTTACCCAGAGCTTATCGACAGGGAGTTTGAGCACCTCAGTAATAAATTCCCAAGCATACGCAATCGCCTCTTCTTTAAAATAGTCTCCAAAAGAGAAGTTGCCTAGCATCTCAAAAAAGGTGTGATGACGATTAGTAAACCCAACATTTTCCAAATCATTGTGTTTTCCCCCTGCGCGGATACAGGTTTGTGAAGAGGTTGCACGCGGTGGCGTAGGTGCAGGTATCTCTCCCGTAAAAACCGTCTTAAACGGCACCATACCGGCATTGGTAAATAGTAATGTCGCATCATCGGGTACTAGTGGAGCACTCTCTTTTCTTGCATTCCCTTTTTGTTCACAAACGTTTACAAATTCTTGGCGGATATCCATGTCAACGTGTCCTTAAACATAAAATGGAGATATTTTATCCAAATTTGACTAAAAATGGTACTTCTGCTAAAGTAAGGAATGAAAAGATTTCTCAAAGAGGGCATTATTACCCTGATTTTAGCCTTTATTCTTGTCAATGTTATCAGCTATTTTAAAAGACCCCAGCTCACATTTGACACTCTTCCTTCTATGACGATACCGATGGTAAATGGTAAAGAATTTCATAGTGATGCCTATCATGATAAGCCCCTTATCGTTCACTTTTGGGCAACATGGTGCCCGACTTGTAAACTAGAGATTTCCAACTTCAATACCATTGCAAATGAATATAATCTCATCACTATAGCTGTGCAATCAGGAGAGAATGAAGCGCTTAAAAAATTCATGAAAGAGAAGGAATTAACATTCCCCCTTATCAATGATAGAAATGGCGTGTTAGCTAAAAAGTTTGCTATTAGTGCTTATCCCACCACATTTATCTTTGATAAAGATGGCAAGGTAGCATTTTCCGAGGTAGGTTATACTTCGACTTGGGGGATTAAACTTCGGATGTGGTGGCTTGGGCTATGATAGCATCTACAATTTTCTTAGCCCCATCTCTCTCTATCATGATAGTCAATCCCTTGCTCATCGCTTCTATATCTAACGCCAAGATTTCATCTATCATGATAGGTTCCAACGCTTCCTGTGCCACCACCATCGCCAAGCCCTTGTCAGCTAAAAACTTTGCGTTATGATACTGATGATTTCCGGCAGCGTATGGATAGGGAATGAAGAGTGCGGGTAACTGCGAGGCGGTGAGTTCCCAGACTGTGCTTGCCCCAGCACGACATATAGCAAAGTCAGCCTCTTTTATCTTCTCTGCTAAGTGCTTGGAAAAATCAAATAAATCTACCTCTATCGCATTATCATGATAGAACTTTTTGCACTTCTCTAAATCTCTCTTTCCGCATTGGTGGATGATGTTTATCCCTCTATCTCTCAGTTTTTTTGCCACGCTCAGGGCAAAGTCATTTATCGCACTTGCTCCCTGACTCCCTCCTAAAAAGATGATTGTCTTTATCTCTTTTCTCACCCTTGCATTGTCAAAGTAAATATCTCTCACAGGGTAATCTTTTATCTCACTATCATGATAAGAAGAAAAGAGCATCATGGCTTTGGGGGCGAAGAGTTTGTTGAGCCTGCCCATGATAGCATTTTGTTCATGCATATAAAACTTTTTTTCACTCATAATAGCGGCAAATGATGCGGGAGCAGCGGAGTAGCCACCCACAGAGAAAACAGCCTCAACCTTGTGAGTCTTAAAGATATGACGCACCTCCACCGTAGCTTTAAAGATATCTAGCAAAGCACCTATTTTAGCAAAGCCCTTTTTGTTGACCACACCTGAAGTCTCTAAAAAGTACTTATCCTCCCAGCCTTCATCCTCTTGAAACCATGCTCTATCTTGTCCGTATGTTGAACCTATAAAGAGTGGTTTGATACCTCTCTTATTAAGTTCTTCTTTGATAGCTTTGGCGATGGTGAGGTGTCCACCAGTACCACCACCTGTGATAGCAATATTCATAAGCGTACCTTTTTAGAGAGCATCAAAACCATCCCTATCGCTATTGCATGTGCCAAGAGTGAGGAGCCACCATAACTTAAAAGTGGTACCGCGATGCCTTTGATAGGCGTAATCCCCGTAATGCCATAAGAATTAATAAAAAATGCTAAAGAGAGCAGAAGCCCCACCCCCAAAACAAAGAGCGATTCCATACGATTTTCCAATCTATTGGCAATTCTAAATATACGAAACACCATCCAGAAAAAGAGCCCGATGATGAGACTAAGCCCCACAACACCTATCTCCTCTGCAATACCTGCTAATACAAAGTCTGTATGTACTTCAGTAAGATAGCCTAGTTTTATCGTACCATTTCCCAATCCCTCTCCCAAAAAACCACCATTTTTGATAGCATAAAAGGAGTTGGATATCTGATAGGCTTCTATCGTATCTTTGACCCGTAAAGTGTCCGCTAAAGAGTCAGGCAAAAATGAGAGGATAAAGTCTTGGATAGTGCTCCACCAACTCTTGATGCGTAGTATTCGGTGATCAGAAGTGACAATCGTCACCACAAACACGGCAATAGCCGAAAAGATAGCGAGCATAAAAAAACGCGCACTCGTTCCTGCCATAGAAGCCATGATGACCAAACTAAGCCCCAATACGATTACTTGCCCTAAATCATTTTGCATGATAGCGATGAGATAGACCACCACGGAAAATGCCGCGACATAAGGCAAAAAGGTGATTAACTCCTCTTTTAGACTCTGGGCATCATGTTGAATCTTTCGTGAAAAACTCCATGCCAAGAAAAAGACAAACCCCACCTTGAAAAACTCAACCGGTGCGATAGAAAACCCTGGTACTTTAATCCATCTTTTCGCACCTCCCACTTCTGTGACAAAAGTGGGAGGTAAAAAATGCATGATTGTCATCAAAAAGAGAAACAACCCAAAAAATAAAAACCCTAAAAAAGTAAAACCATGCTCAGGATTCATACGAGAAATCAACCACATCAAAGTGATAGCCAGCAAGCCTGCTATCAACTGCTTTTTAAAAAAGTAAAACTGTGATACATCTTGTAGTACAGAGACATAGGTTGTTAATGAAAAGGTAAAAACAATGCCTATGGTTATCAAGGCAATACTAATATAGAAAAGTGTTTTATCTACTGCCAATGCATCATCCTTAAAGTAATAGAACCCTCTGATAAACTCCCTCACCTCAAACGGCTTCACGGTGGGTACCCCAAAATTTCAGAGAAATTTTGACCCTTCCGTTGCAGAGGTTGTTCGGCTGAGGGAGTTTATCAGAGGGTTCTATGAAATATATTACATTAATCTTGATTAAAATACAATTTAGCTAAAATAATTAAAATAGTTTAATTTTTAAATAACTTTGGCATACTCTTTGCTATGTCTGAACTATAAGTTTATGAAAGGGTAAAATGGGAATCGAAATTAGTAAATATGCTTCTATCGCGGAAGATGCTTTAAAGTATCGTGGTATCAGACAAGATATGATTGCTGGCAATATTGCCAATGTTGATACTCCCTTTTATAAAGCAAAAGATATAGGCTTTGAAGAGATGCTTGCCAAGAGTGCCTCTCTCTTAGAGGAGAAAGAACCAAGGTTAAAAATGGCAAAAACAGACGGTATGCATCTCTCCCCAGCAGAGGAGACGAGTGCCCACAAGGCAGATATCTTTTTTCGTCCAAACCACGGCACGCGCAACGATGGCAATAGTGTGGACTTGGATGTAGAAACGACAGAGATGAGTAAAAATGCTATCATGATAAACGCGATTGCAGCAGCACTCAAAAAGAAATCTATGCTCTTTAAAAGCATGATAGATACTTCATCGAGAGTATCATGATAGAAAAAACAATTAAAGCGATGCGATGTGTAGCATTGTGTTTTAGTCGCAATGAATTTTTGAAAGGCTTTGCCTCTCAAGAAAACAATTAAAGAAATACGATGCGCAGCATTGTGCTTTAGTTGCAATGAATTTTTGAAAGGCTTTGCCTCTCAAGAAAACAATTAAAGAAATACGATGCGCAGCATTGTGCTTTAGTTGCAATGAATTTTTGGGAGGCTTTGCCTCTCAAAAAGAAAACAATTAAATAGGAAAAACAATGGCATTTATGAGTAGTTTTGATATCAGCGGATATGGACTTTCAGCGCAGAGACTTCGTATCAACTTAGTCTCCGCCAATATCGCCAACGCTAACACCACAAGAACAGCAGAAGGTGGTCCCTATAGGCGTAAAGAGGCGATATTTAAAGAGATAAGTTTTGAAAATCAGTTAAATAGTGCTATCGCAAAAAACAGTAACTTGGTACAAAATGAGAACTATATCAATGACCCAAGTGCCAAAGAATTTCCAAATACTGCACTCTCTTCGGTAGTTGTAGATAAAATAGTGCGAGATGATAGTCCCTTTAAATTACGATTTGACCCATCTCATCCAGATGCCGATGAAAATGGCTACATTTCCTTACCAAACATTAACCCTGTCATCGAGATGGCCGATTTAATAGAAGCAACCAGGGCGTACCAAGCCAATGTGGCGGCATTTCAAAGTACAAAAAGCATCGCCCAAAGTGCGATAGATATGATGAAAGGATAGATAAATGGCAACAGCATTACAGAGTATTTCACCCCTCTCCATGACAGATGCGGTGACACACAGCAAAGATGTGCAACCTGAAGGAAATGACTTTTTCTCTATCCTTCAAAGCACTATCGGGGAAGTCAACGAAAAGCAAAAAACTGCAGACAACGCGCTAGGGCAAATAGCCACAGGTCAAGTCAAAGACCTCCACCAAGCTGCCATCGCTATCGATAAAGCAGAGATCAGTATGAAAGTGATGCTAGAAGTGCGAAATAAAGCAATAAATGCCTATAAAGAGTTACTCAAAACGCAGATTTAGCGCTAGGATTTTTAGGGTACCCATATTTAATCATAGATTGAATATAATCAATCTATGAACCAGAACGAAAGCAAAAAATTTAAAATCACCTTTATTTTTTTCATTATCCTTTTCTTTTTTCTTCTCTTGATTGGCGCGCTTGTCCACATCGCTACGAGTGATAAAAGATTGCCTAGATTAACTATCTCGGAGACGGATAAAGCCATCCACGGGGATATACTCTCACGTAATCATTTTACAATCTCTTCTAGTAAAAAACTTTATAAAGCCGCTGTCGATACTAGAAATATTGACCCCACAAAAAAAGAACTTTTTATCACCTTATTTTCAACATTTTCTAATATCCCCCAAGAAGAGATACGCCAAAAGATAGCGTCAAAATTTGGCTTTGTTACCCTCACCTATAAGCTCGATTCCAAAGCTGCCCGTTATGTAAGTAAACTCTCAAAAAGGCTTTTTGAACTAGGGGTGATAAAACGCTATATCAATGTAGAAAAAAATCAAAATTTTTTGCATGGATTGGAGATAACAGAGAGTGGGGAACAGCGTTTTTATCCATTAGGAGAGACACTCACCCCTATCATCGGATATGTCCAAAAGTTTGAAAAAGATAGATATACCACTATCAAAGGCAAATATGGTCTTGAGAAGTATTATGCCAAGGAGTTAGAAGGACTTCAAAGTACACAAATCACAGGACGACGGGATGTAAGAAACAATATCATCCTTGATAATGAAAGTGAAGTCAAGAATCGATATGATGGCTATAACGTTGTCACCAGCATCTCTCTTAAACTTCAAAAAAGTATCGAAAAACTCCTTCTTTCTCACAAAGAGAAGCTTGGAGCAAAAGAGATTATGGTAGCTGTCATGGAGAGTAAAAGTGGCAATCTTTTAGCTGTGGCTTCTTCTCGTCGCTTTATCCCTGGTCGCATCAAAGATGCAGATGCACTGACGATATCTGCTATTCGCCACATTTATGAGCCTGGTTCTGTCATGAAGCCTATCGTCTACTCCTTGCTACTAAAAGAGAATCTTGTTAAAAACGATGATATCATCCGAACCTACAATGGGCGTTTTATGCTTGGTAAAAAAGAGATTACAGATGAGCATAGATACCCCTATCTTAGCGCTGAAAATGTTATCGTACACTCAAGCAACATCGGTATGGCACAACTCTCCCAACGACTAGACCCACTCAACTACTTCCAAGGCTTGAGAGATTTTGGATTTGGTCGTCCTACGGGGATAGACCTCTCTTATGAACTCTCTGGCTCTATGCCTGATATCCATCGTCTGAAAAACTCTATCTATCGCGCTACTGCCTCTTATGGATATGGTATCAAAGTTAATTTTTTTCACCTACTTCAAGCGTACAATGTCTTTAACAACGAGGGAAAACTAGTCCATCCATCTATAGGAGAGTTTTTACAATCTGGCTCCAAAAAGCAGGCAATATTTCATAAAAAAGCGACACAAGTCCTCCCAGCTAGTGTCGCCCTAAAGATGCAAAAGATTCTTTTTAAAACTGTCCAAGAGGGAACTGGTAAGAATGCTATCACAAAGGGTGTCATGGTCGGTGGCAAAACGGGTACCGCCCAGATATCAGTGCGCGGTCACTATGAAGAGATATACAATAACTCATTTTTTGGCTATGCCAATGATGGCTCTCATCGCTATACCATAGGTGTCACGGTGATTGAACCAGACCCAGATGGTATCGGGCATTATGCTTCTACGAGTGCGGTTCCTGTTTTTAAAGATATTGTAGATTGTTTGATAAAAGAGAGCTTTTTAACACCCTTAAAATAACCCTATCATGATACAATAAGTAGAAGAGCCAAGGGAGATGAGAGATGATAAAAAAGTTTATTGCGTTTTCTATAGAGAAGTCGATACTTAACCATATATTTTTTCTTTTTTTACTCCTGCTTGGAAGCTTTGCTTATCTCAACATACCCAAAGAGATTTTTCCCCCTACCAACCTTGATGCTATCGCTATCTCTGGCTCTTATGCAGGGGCTAGTCCAGATATCTTAGACAAGATGGCAGTCAGTACCATCGAAGATGAACTCAAAAATCTCTCAGAGATAAGTAGCATAGAGAGCACTATCAAAAATGGTTTTTTTAGGATAAAAGCCAATCTCAAAGATGGCGAGGACTTAGATGATACCCTTAGTGATGCCAAAGATATCATCTCCAATATCAGGCGTGATTTACCTAGTGATATGGATGAACCAACTGCCAAAGTCATCAAAAATGCTTACCCACTCGTGACCATCGCCATCGCCTCGAATGAAGAGACAAAAAAACTACTTGTTGTCGCTGAGGCTCTCAAAAAAGAGCTCTCTTCTATAGGGGATTTAAGTGAGATTGATATTCGTGGTGATGCAGATGAGGAGTTGCTTTTTTCATTAGAAGAGAAAAAGATTGCAGCCCTTGGATTAGACAGCACAGCCATTATCCAAGCCCTCTCTTCTCTAAGCACTATCTTTCCTGTGGGGAGCATCAAAGAGCGTGGCAATCACCTCACTTTAAGTACCTACAATGGTTTAAAGGATATTAAAGCCATTCGCCAAAGCATCATCACAGTGGGCAACAAAAAGGTACGCATAGGGGATATCGCAAAAGTCGATTTTGCCCTAGCCGATGCCACAGAAATCTCTCATTTTAACGCCCTACCCAATATCTCTGTCAATATCAACAAAGCAAAAACAGGTAACGCTATCACACTAGTAAAAGAGATAAGAGCCATTCTTAAAACTTATGAGCAAAAATATAGTGCCTATAAGTTTGATGTCTATACGGACTCTTCTATCTGGATACGAAACCGCCTCAATACCGTTATCTCAAACATCCTTTTTGGGCTCATTCTCGTCACCCTCTCTATCTATATATTTGTCAATGCGCGTATCTCTTTTGTTGTTGCTATCGGTATCCCGACAAGTTTTCTCATCGGGCTCATCGCTACTGAAATGCTAGGTTACTCACTCAATATGCTCTCTTTATTAGGCGCGCTCATCGCCCTTGGTATGCTTGTCGATGAAGCCATCGTCGTCGCTGAAAATATCCAACGCCACATCGAAGAGGGAGATGATGCCAAAACGGCTGCTATCAATGGGGCTAGTGAAATGTTTCCAGCCGTACTTACCGCGACAGCTACCACGATATTTGCCTTTTTACCACTTTTGATTATGAGTGGAGAGATGGGTGTGTTTATCAAAATTCTTCCTATCATGATATCTATACTACTACTCTCCTCTTTGTTTGAAGCTTTTTACTTTCTACCTCTGCATGCAAAAGAGTTACTCAAAGCCCATAAAGGGGTACATAGAAACGATAACTTATGGGAAAAGATGAAGAAAACATACATCAAAATTTTACACTTCTTACTCTCTTATCGTTTTATCATGATGGCTGTTTTTGTCATCACAGTCCTAGGTGGTACTGCCTTGATGCTAAAAAATAGTAAGTTTCAACTCTTTCCTACCTTTGATACCACGCAGATTTATGTCAGCGGTAAAGTCAACAAAAACTTTTCCCTAGAACAGACCCAAGAACTTGTCACCAAAGTAGAAAAAATCTTACTAGAAAATCTTGACAAAGGAGACGTCAGCTCCGTCACCTCTATCTCAGGAATGAAACTAGATGCCAAATACAAAGCAGAGATAGGTGATAATCTCTTTCATATCTTTATCAACTTGCATGAACATATCCCAGAAAATTTTTACAATCGCCTCATCAATCCTATCCTCTCGCCTGAGTATGATGATAGCGATATGCTGCGCTCCCATACTGCCCAACAGATAGCGGATGAGATAAAAGAGCTCACAAGAAGTTTCAATGACGATAAAGATTTTGAAGAGTTCTCTGTTGTCGTTCCAGGTGCGGGTATCGTAGAGAGTGATATCGATATCGCATTTTCAGGCGATGAGGCAAAGGTGATTGAAAGTATCGAAAAGTTAAAAGCCAAGATGCAAACGATAGAGGGTGTATACAATATCTCTGATGATTTAGTCGAGGGAGAAAAAGAGTTAAAACTCAAAGTCAATCGCTATGGGGAGTCTCTAGGATTTACAGAAAACTCCCTTGCTAGTACCTTACGACCCCTCTTTTTAAAATCAGAAATCTCTAAAATGTTTTATGAGGGCAAACTTACTAGGATAAAATCCCAAAGCCTCCATAAAGATGACTTTTCCACCTTACAAAATATTACTGTCACTATCCCTAACACCAGCCAAAGCATCCTCCTCTCAGAAGTAGCAGCGTTTATCATCACGCCTTCCTACGCCTCTATCTTTAAAGAAGATGGTGAAAAGCTCTACTCTGTCCTTGCCTCTTTAAATAAAGAGTTATTGACCTCTAGCGAATTTTTAAGCCAAATAAAACCAACGTTAGAGAGTATCAAAAATTCTGCTGTGCATATAGAGATAAAAGGGGAAGAGAAAGAGAACAAAAAGATACAAAAAGAGATGATGCAGGCAGCAATTATCGCGATTTTTCTTATCTTTATCGCACTTATTTGGATGTTTGACTCTATCTCTCTTTCACTTTTTGTACTCTCGACCATCCCACTCTCCCTCTTTGGAGTACTGCTTGGACACATCATCATGTCACTCAATCTTACGATGCCTGGTATGCTTGGTATCGTGGGACTTGCGGGCGTAGTGGTCAATGATGGCATCATCATGATAGACTTTATCAGACGCGCGGAGAGTTATGAGAGTTTTATCAAAAATGCCTCTTTAAGACTACGACCGATATTGCTCACTTCTATCACCACGATACTAGGACTCTCTACACTCATCTTTTTTGCCGCAGGGCAATCTGTCATCTTACAACCTATGGCAGTCTCACTAGGATTTGGTATCGCGTGGGCTACGGTACTCAACCTCTTCTTTTTACCACTTCTTTATGCAAGTGTACATAAGATAAAAATCTAGCTTCATATATCATTCACTTTTTCTTGCTATAATATACCATCAAGCTAATGGGAGATTTTATGGAAGAAAATAACGATATTGATATCACTAAAAAAGATGATTACATCACAGAAGTAGCAGCACTTAAAAAAAAGTATAAAGCAGAAAAAGAGAAGATTGAATGGGCAGATGATGAGTGGGAAGAAGCGATGATTCAAGAAGAAATGGATAAGTATGCCACAAAAATAAGAGCATTAAACCAACAACTAGCCAGTATAGAAAAGATAGAAAAAAATGCTTAAATTAAAAGCTGAGCAACCGCCCAGCTTTTAGACCTCTTTTTTAGAAAAGATTTTAGAAAAGCCTTTCCAAACTCCCCTAAAAATCCATAAACCAAGATACCCTACCAAAGCAAATACCAATGGATGCAAAGCACCAATGCCATAGGCTCCAGCATGTGGAAGTTCTGAAAATCTCTCTATAGGAGAAGTTAATAAATCAGGATGCAAGACAAGTGCCAAGACCACTAAAACAATGCCATAAATAACTAATTCTTTCTTCACATAAATCCTTTTGAAGGTTAATGATATTAAAAGATTCCTTTTGACTTGCGAATAACAAGCCAAAAGGAGAAATAGAATGCTTAGTGTGCTTCTTCTTCATCAAGATTAAACATTTTAGTACCGACCCAGTAAAGTGCCATACAGATACCAAGTCCACCTAGAGATATCATCACCTCAGTCGAACTAGGTATATAATGTATCCACTCAGGGGCAAGTTGATACTCTGCATTTTTTAACATATGTAGTGGTTTTAACTGTGTATCATGTACAAGATTATATCTCATAAACATGATACCTACCATACCACTTAGTGAAACCCAAAAGAGAAGAACATGAGATTTACCCATATCTTTTAAAATCACAATCAATGGAATCAACATGGCAAGGATAACCTCAGCCCAGAATGTCCACGAACCAAGTATATGCAGTGCCACTTCAGCACGATCTGGCATACCTCCATAAATATCTGTTAATGTCTTCCATGTGACAAAGAAAATCAAGATAGAAATCAAGAGTGCTTGTATCTTTGCCAAACCTGTCAACATCGTTTTCACTTTCTCTGGAAATTCCAATCTATATCTAAGACCCATGATAATAAAGGCGATAAAAACACCTGTTATAAATGCCGTCAAGATGAAATAAGTTGGATAGAACACACCATTTGAAATCGGTCTGGTATTTAAAAAACCAAACACAGACCCAAGATTTGAGTGCGCTGCAAGACCAACCATAAGACCAGTAAGACCAAATATTCTCGCCATTTTCATATCATGTTTTAATAAAAAAATAAACTCAATGATCATAAAAGTTAGATAAAGTCCATAAAGTGTACCCATCCACCAAATAGCTGAAGTGAGTCCCGGACTTAATATATTGTAAATAATCATTGTCACAGGATGCCCTATCTCTAATAATATAACAGCAAATCCCGCTAAAATAGTTACTATAGATCCAAAAATAGCTCTTTTTGAGATAAGTTCATAATCTTCAAATTTAAACACATCCCCAAGCGAACCTATGATACAAAGCCCTGTGGAAGAGACCACAAAGAAAATATATACTGCAAGTAGAAGCCCCCAAGGATGCTGTCTTGTTACATTGTAAGCGTGATGTCCATGCACCAAATAAAGAATAGCACCTACTACAAACAGCCCCAAAAATAGTACTGTTAACCCTGCTAATAGCATATTTCTAGGCGTCTTTTCAAAACTCAATAAATCTTTAATCCCTATCTTATTAAAAGGAATTGTTGATATAAATTCTTTACCTTTTTCAATAATACTCATATCAATCTCCTTATGTTAGATAGAAAAGTTTTGGTTTAGTACCAAGATGCGCTTTGAGTGTAAAGTGATCTCTGGTTATCAACAACTGACTAATTTCACTCTCTGGATCATCCAAATCACCAAAGGTTCTTACTTTTGTTGGGCAGGTATTTTGACAAGCAGTCGTCACCTCACCACGTGCAAGTCTTGTATCTGTACAGAAAGTACATTTATCCACCGTCATCGTTCTATCATCTACATATCTCGCATCATAAGGACACGCTTCCATACAGTAACTACAAAGAATACACTTATCTGCGTCCACCTGCACAACACCATTAACATCATAATAAGTTGCCTCCGTTGGACAAACATCTTGACAAGGTGCATCATCACACTGCTGACACTGACTAGGCACAAAAGTACTCGATACAATAGATAGATTTGGCCATTCACCATCTATCTCTTTCACACCTACCCAGATTCTATGCTTATCTGCACCTAGTAGTATCCCATTTTCCTCTTTACAAGCCACTTCACATGCCTTGCAATTAATACAATTTTTATAATCTAATGCCATTCCATATCTTGCCATGATTACACCTTCCTTATTTCTACATTTGTTTCATGCATCGCAGCAGCACCATAGACTGGCTCTTTGATATCTTCAATGATAGTATTATCATTGGCACCATTTTTGTAAGCCCATGTTAACTCTTCACTCTCTTGCCCAAAGCCATGGATAAAGAAAGTTTGATTCGGTGCAATTTTTTCAGTTGGATATGCTTTAATCTCGACCTTTCCAATCCTACTTGAAACTTCCACTTTATCACCAAATGAGATTCCCATCTCTTTAGCCACTCTTTTATTAATCCATATGTAGTTTTCAGGCATTAAGTCCCTCAACATCATATTATTACCTGTCCCACTCTGTGTAAATTGTGCATGACGTCCTGTAAGGAGTCTAAATTTTCCTTTAGGTACGACAAAGTTATATTCATCTCTCCAAGTAGGCATTGCATCAACACCTTTATTTGCAAGAGATTTTAAATTACACTCTATTTTCCCAGAGTTGGTTTTTGGCTTACCGCCAGCTACAGAATAATACTTTTTCTTTTCAGGATAGTATTGAAACTTATTAAGCGCGAGCTGTTTATAGTATTTATCTATATTTGGATAGAAAACACCATGTTCTTTTAATGCTTCATGTGCACCTGGATAGTCAGCCACGGCATGTTCATTTAAGATTTCTTGATCATGCTTAAATGGTAGTGAAATATCAAATTCAGCAAATACCGTCGCTTCATCCGAATCGGCTATTTCACTTTGTACCTCTTCATCATGTTTTTTAGTATTTTCAAATATTGGTTTAGAAATCTTTTCAGTCAAGCCTCTTAAAATCTCCATCACGGGTTTACTCTCAAACATAGGCTCAACAACTTTGTTTCTCACTGCTATCGAAGGTTCAACACCACCAAATGTCTTTACAGGATCAGTACGTTCTAAGTAGGTACACTCTGGCAATACGACATCTGCATACATCACTGTATCACTTGGCATCGTATCGATACAAACTACAAGTTCCATTCTTTGTAGCATTTGGGCTGTTTTAGCGGAGTTTGGCATGTTCATCATTGGATTGTGTTTATAACAGAACATTCCACGCACTTTATAAGGCATTTTATCTTCTAAAAATCTATTTCTCCACCCGAGCCATGAACCACCACCACTGACAACAGCACAGTCATCATAGCCAGCTTCACCTTTTTTGGCATCTTTTTTCTTTAAAACTGCCCTAGCTTGCGCTCTATCATACATAGGTAAAAGACCTTCGTGCCCTTTGAGTTTGAGTTTACTACCAAAAACAAGACCACCCTTGGTATCGATACCACCACCTAAGGCTTGAAATATCGCCATAGCACGACGCAATTGAAAGTCATTTTTAGCAAATGTAGATCTTCTTCCTGGATAGTAAACAGCTTTTGGAGCATGCGCCATAAATTCTCTAGCAATAGTCTCTATATCTTTGGCTCTGATACCTGTGATTTTTGATGCCCATGCCGCTGTATACTTACTAGAAAGTACATGTGCTTTATACTCATCAAAACCATTAAAAAACTTCTCCACATATGTTGTATCATACAACTCTTCATCTAAAACAATATACGTTAATGCTAAAACAAATGCTAAATCGGTACCTGGATTGATTGCCAACCATTTATCTGCTTTTGCTGCGGTATTGGTAAAGCGAGGGTCGATACAAATCATCTTTGCACCTCTGCCTTTAGTACGTTTAAAGGCATCCATCGTATCAGGAGTGACTATCGCTTCCGCTCTATTGGCTCCTGCCATGATGATATACTCTGCATTATCCAAATCTGCTTGAGGATAAGCACCTATCGTCACACCATAACCAGAAGCAACTGTTTGAAGACAGATAGAGGCATGATTTAACCAGTTTGCTGAACCAAATGCTTCATAAAATTGCTTAAAAGTATGCTCAGCCATACCTTCCCCTGCACAAAATAAAAATGAAGATCTATTGTCTTCTTCTTCATCGAGAATCTTTAACATCTTCTCTTTGATATATTCATTTGCCTCATCCCACGTAACTTTTTTAAACTTGCCACTTCCTTTTTCACCATCTCTAATCATTGGGTACTTAAGACGATCTGGATCATACAATGCCTGTAGTCCAGCATTCCCTCTTGCACATAACATATTTTTAGATTTAGGGAACAGTGGGTTTGGATTGAGTTTGGTAACAACACCATCTTCAACTCTTGCAATAGCTGCGCATTTATTAACACACATCTCGCAAAGCGTTGCAATCTCCTCTGCTTTTCCTGTACCCGTCTTGGTCGTTGCTTCTATCTTTCGCTTCTCTTCACTATTAGAAAAGAGGTTTGTAGCGGTCAGGGCTGTACCACCCGCCACCGATAAAGCAACACTACCTTGAAGGAATTTTCTTCTTGAAACTTCAACCTTCATCAGCATTTCTCCTTGAGTTTATTAGATGCACTGCCTTAATTAAGACAATATTTATCTTAATCATTAGTTTATCTTATAAATTATATCACTAAAAACAATAAAATTCGATGATTTAAATCAAGAAATTGTGTTTTTTTTACAATTTTTGCTTACTTTTATCGTCAGCTATAAGAAAGGCTTATTTTTTACGATACATTATTTCCATATCATCCAAAACACCAGATTCAAAATCTTTATGACATGCAGCGCAATTTGACTTATCTTTAATTTTTTTATCTCTATAGGCACTTCGTGGAATATGGCTATGTGTTACTCTCCAATATGGCGTTTTTGTAATTGCTTTTGGTCTTCTCTCTCCAAGAGAATCCATTATCTTTACTGCTGCTTCTCTAGTGGAGTGTTCTGCACTGTTTTGATATAAAAATTCTCGTATAGAGGCTTGTTTGGACATTGATATATTGGCATCTGTGATTTTTACACCAAAATGATTATCTAAATCATCCATGACACGTTTCCATGATTTCTCGGGCAGCAAAAATGGTGGATAGATTTTGTGACAATCACCACACTCTTTAAAAAATACTGGATGTTCTGTAGCATAATCAATAGGAGTAAATTTACGCATTGTTAAAAAGTTATAATTAGAACTGATGATAAAAAAGTAACTTGCAATGGCAACCAATATCATGGAGTAGGCAAAAAAATTCAGGATTGGCTTCACCGATGTATCTTCACCATCTGTTTTCTTATATCCATTTATCATAGCAAACACCATGCCTGTCTTGTGCCAAAACTGTTCTACCATAACCCCCGCTATGTGGATAATGACCCAAACTAAAAAAAGATAGGATGCATATCTGTGTATCCCATCTAGCATTCCCATATAGTGACTATAATCATCGTTTAAATGCATAAAAAGCCCCTTACCTTCTTGTACACCATAAAGTAACAGCCCTGAAATAACAATAACAGTTCCCACCATCAATGCCCATACTGTGAACCAAGAAGAGGCGGGATTATGTCCCGCAGGAATCTTTCTCCATCTATTGGTTACTTTTAGAACAAAATACTCTTTTAATTGAGGCAAACTGAGTTTAAATGTATTAAATGTGGCGTATTTTGGTCCAATAATCCCCCAAATAACCCTATATATAATAATTGTTAAAAAGATAAAACCAAGTGCAACATGACTATGTAACAAATAAGCATAAAATGAAGTGACAAATGCTGCAGTAAAAGAGAATGCCATCATCCAGTGGATGATACGTGTGCCTATAGGCCATACAAATACGTATCCGGGCTTTTTGTTCATAGTTCGTCCCATATATTTAAATTAAGTGGAAGTGTAGCATAGTTTTGTTGACGCAGTAATAAAACTTAAATGAGACAATTTTCGTCATTTTTGAGGATAAAAGGAGCGTAAGATAAAGAGAGAAATATTTGATATAGCTATAACCAAGAGAAAACTTTCCCTTGATTATATTATAAAACTATTATTCAGGTTTTTTATAAAAACTTTTTTCTATAAATTCTGCCATTGCTTTAGGATCATAGTTATACCCTTTGTCTAGAAGCTTTTTCATGTTATGTTCCATCACATCGTGTTCTGTCCCAGAAGACTGGTTTGTTCCACCATTTTTAACATCATACAGATCAAGTTCTAACTCAGCAGCTTGTCTATCATTGAGTGCAGGTGCCTTTTTCTCAGTGATACCAGCACCATCAGCACCATGGCATTTCACACATGAACTATCGTAGACCTCTTTTGGCGATTTACTATATGTAACTTTTTCACCAGCATTAGGCGTTTGTGTACAGCCCGAAAATGTCAAGAGAGCAGCAACAGAGATTAATATTATATTCGTTTTTTTCATTATTTTTATCCTTTTTTCTTGTACTTGTTTCTTATGCACGGCCCGAAAGCATACCATATTGTGTCATTGGTTTAAGTGCGTATACTTTTAATAACCACCAGATATATCTCTCTTGTGTAGGGTCTAGAGGGAATGAAGGTGTTGGTTTTTTAGTCCAGTTAAACTCAGCCAACATAACAGTACCGATACTAGTGATAAGTGGACAAACCGTATAACCAGCATATTTTGCCGTCAACTCTTTGCCTTCCATTCTAGAGATAAGATTATCTACCACTACTTTATACTGCTTTCTTGCAGATCCACCTGTTTTACCCATAGGTACAGCAGCGATATCACCAAGTGCAAAAATATTATCAAATTTTACATGTTGTAATGTCTCTTTATTTACAGGAACCCAGCCTTTACCAGAACCAACTGGAGATTTTCCGATCTCTTCTGCTGCAACCATAGGAGGTGTAATATGCATAAAATCGTACTCTACTTCTACCTCTTTACTTTTCATCTCAACACCATACTCTTCAAGATCCTCATCCCAAGCACCTTTTTCTTTCCAATGTCTGTTGAATGTAGCAATCTTTTTCTCTGGGTTTACTTTGATAAGATTATGCCTATAGTTCCACTTCATATCTCTTGCTTCAAATTGTTTTTGAATCGCATTATGATACTCAGTTACACCAAACATTTTACTACCGTTTGGATAGAAAGTAAGATCTGCATTTGCTCTAACACCTGCTTCTCTCAGTCTTGCATCTGTCAGATACATGATTTTCTTAGGAGCACCACCACATTTTACTGGTGTGTTTGGATGTGTAAATACACCTTTTACTTTCTTGCCACTTTTTGCTTCTTCAATAAATTTTTGCATCTGTGTCCATGTGTCCACAGCACCATTAGCAAAATAGATTGAAGCAAGACCATTTTTACCGATAACATGTCTTACAGCGCTATCATCACCACGTGTTGTAATCGATTCAGAGATACCAAGACCTTCGATTTTTGAGAAATCAAGTTTCAAACCAGCAGCTATAATCATAAAATCATATTTGATTGTTTTACCGCCACTTGTTGTAACCGAATTATTTGTAGGATCAAACTCCACAGCCTTCTCTTTAATCAAAGTAACGCCACTTGGTACAAAATCGTCTGTTTTGTAAGTAACATCATCGCCTGTCCACAAACCACCACCAACTAGTGTTTGTCCTGGTTGATATGATGTAGCAGTTTCACCCGGTTCAAGTACTGTAATATCAGGATTAGAAAGTGTATTTGACAATCTCGCCGCTGTTGACATACCTGCAAGTCCGCCACCAATGATAAGGATTTTACCATTTGCAGAACTAGCTCTTGCTTCCGTCGCCGCCTCCGCTTCTGTGCCAGCACCTAAAAGAAATGCCGTTGAACCCACTGCGGCCATCTTCATAGCTTCTCTTCTTGAAACGCCATGCTTTCTTAATTCATCGCCAACCATGTCGACCATTTTTTTGATATCTTGTTCCTTGCTCATGCAGTTCCTTTATAATTAAATGTGATGGAAATTGTATCCAATATTTTAGCAATGTCAACTGAATTGAAAAGAAAATAAATAATTATCTAGTTTTTTCGTCATTCGTTACAATTCTAGGAAAATATAGAGTTAAAAAAAACTTTAGATACAATAAATCTATACTAAAGGAACTATCATGATAGCACTCTTATTAAAGTCATTTAAAGATTTTATGCACCCCAAAATATTACTCTATTCTCTTATCCCACTTTTTTTAGCTGCTTTAGTACTAGGAGGACTGTTTTACCTTCTACATACGCATATAGAAGGTTATTTCATCACCATTGCCAGCTATATCCCTTTTGTCTCAGCTGAATGGGTACAAAAAATATCTGAATCTTTTTTAGGAGTTTTTCTCTTTTACGAGTTTTGGATTATGCTCTCTTTAGTCTTTGTGGGTCTTATCTCTGAAAAAGTGGTTGATTTTATCAATATTAAATATTACCAATTAGAAAAAAATGGCTTTGGTTCTGCAACTGGTTCTATCATGATAGCCCTAAAATCCAATGCTATTTTCTTGATACTTTTCATCATAACCTCACCCCTACTCTTAATCCCACTTGTTAATATACTTTTACATATACTGCTATGGATGGTGATGTTAAAAGCACCGATGTATTATGATGCCTGCGCCTTCTATGCGACAAAATTACAATATAAACAGATACAAAAAAAGCACAAAAGCGGACTGAGATTTATCACACTAGTTTCTGCTTCTTTGTTACTCATCCCTTTTGTAGGTGTACTACTTTACGTGTTGCAACTTATCATGTACACACACTTTTCCCTCACAAAATTGAAGGAAGACTAATGTTCTTTGGGTGCCTCTTTTTTACCTAAGATTTTCAAATATTTTTTTGCTTTCATCTCTTTGCCTTTATAAACAACATGGGTTGCTATCTTTCTCTCACAGAGTTCTTGGGCACCCATCCAAAAATCCTGCCCTATTAGCATCTTTTCAAACTCTTTATCTGATAAAAATCCCTGGTCTACGATGATTTTTCTAAAAAATGCTTTGATATGTGCATCCGTATGTTCCACCCTAGAGATGATTTCACCACCTTTACCACCCACACCTGAAGAGTAGTTATGAAACATCAAGTCCGAATAGGGATAGATTACTCTTTTATCTCCCATACAAAAGAGTAATGCTCCCATACTATATCCATGGTTATCAAGATATGTTGTCGTGCGGTTATGAAACTTTTCATTCATAAGGTTATAAAACTGTTTCCCCTCATTGACAAAACCACCACCAGAGTTAATTCGGATAACAAGTCTATCATCGACTCCTGCTGTTCTAAGTTCATTTAAGACGGAGTGAAGCCCTCTTTTTAACTCCTTAAATCTCTCTATGTAAATCGTATAAATTTTGTGTTTAGCTCTTATCTCAACTATGTTTTTATGACGGTCTAAGGTGCGTCTAAATTCAGGTACTTGTTTTACAAAAAGTGTATGATTTTCGCTGCTTATTTCATTTGGTTTTTTACTTTCCATCGACTTCCTTTATTCTGGATACTAGTTTACAATATCTATCATGATAAGAATATTAAATAACTTTGAATTAATATAACTAATAAATATATTTCATTTTTTATTAGTTATTCTCTCCTATAATGAAACAAAAAGGATTATCATGATAGATTTTTTGATAGGCAATATGCTATGGTGGCACTGGATAATCTTTGGAATAATCTTGGTAGTTAGCGAAATCATGGTGCCTCTTTTTGTCATCATTTGGTTTGGTTTAGCTGCTATCATTGTTGGTTTTATCGATCTTCTTTTTGACACTCCATTCACTCTTGAGATTGCGATTTGGACGATACTCTCAGTAATTTTACTTTTTCTTTGGTTTCGATATTTCAAGGAGAAAAGTATCAGCAAAAGTGGTCAATCAGACTTTAGACTCAAAACCAAAGGTATCGTTATCGAAAAGATTCCTCATGGCGAGCGTGGAAAAGTGCGTTTTGAAGCTCCAGTACTAGGCAGTTCAGAGTGGCATGCCACAAGTGAAGAAAATCTAGAAGTTGATACAATAGTCCATATCGTAGAAGTCAATGGTCAGCTAATCAAAGTCGCTAAAGCGTCATAAAATAAAACAAGGATAAAAAATGGAAATTTTAATAGTACTACTATTTGCCGTCATCATCACCCTCTTTGCAGGGATAAAAATCGTACCACAGGGGGAAGAGTGGGTCGTTGAACGTTTGGGAAAATATAGAAAAACCCTGAATCCTGGACTAAATATCATCATCCCCTATATGGATACAATACGCCAAAAAGTCTCCACACGTGATATCATCTTGGATATCCCACAACAAGAGGTGATCACCAAAGACAACGCTGTCATCTTGACAAATGCCATCGCCTTTGTGCGTGTTACTAATCCCCGTGATGCTGTGTATGGTATAGAAGATTTTAAACGCGCTATTCAAAACCTTATCATGACAACCTTGCGTTCTATCATCGGTGAGATGAAACTTGATGAAGCCCTCTCTAACCGTGATCTCATCAAAGCTAGACTAAAAGACCAAATCATAGATGACGCGGCAGACTGGGGAGTCACCGTCAAGTCTGTGGAGATACAAGATATCACACCTTCTGGTTCTATGCAAGATGCTATGGAGCAACAAGCAGCCGCAGAGCGTGAACGACGCGCTGTAGAGACACGGGCAGAGGGAACAAAAAATGCGATGATTTTAGAATCTCAAGGTAAACTAGAAGCTGCTAGACTAGAAGCAACAGCCCAAGTAGCCCTATCAGAAGCCTCTGCGCAAGCTATCAAGAATGTCTCAGAAGCCATAGAAGATAAAGAGCTCCCAACAATGTTTTTACTCGGGGATAGATATATCAATACCTTAGAGAAGATGACTATGAGTCCTAACTCTAAATTTGTCGTCTATCCTGCGGATTTACAAGGTGCTATCAAGGGAATGTTAGGATCTGTTCTTAAAAAATAAATCAACCAAAGTGCTATCCAATTGATAGCGCTTATTCGCCACCTCTTTTATAGATTTGTGGTTAAAAAAGCCATTGTTATAACAGACAATGGCATCCTTTTTTCCCTCTAACAATCCATCTATCCCAAAGTGCACAAAACGATATGCCATCAGTCTATCTCTTGATGTAGGATTTCCCCCTCTTTGGGTGTGACCTAGCACCGTCACCCTCGCCTCGATACCTATCTTTTCTTCAAACCACTTGGCTATCATGATAGGTTCCTCTTTTATCCCCTCAGAAACAACTGCTAAAAAATATCCCCTACCTTTTTTTAGCGCATCTTTAAATCTCTCTTCATAAAAAGTTAAATCATAAGTCACTTCAGGAATCAAACAGAGCTCCGCACCAGAAGTCAGCGCTGAGACCAAAGCCAGATACCCGCAATCTCTGCCCATCGTCTCTACCACAAAAGCCCGTTTAAAAGAAGATGCCGTATCACGTATATGATCTAGTGATGTTCGTATACTATTAAGCGCTGTATCCACGCCTAAGCAATACTCCGTGCCCACGATATCATTGTCAATAGTAGAAGGAACTCCCGCAAAAGCAATACCATGTTCTTTGTAAAAGATATCCATCCCACGAAAACTTCCATCCCCACCTAATACAAGCAATTTATCTATACCATGTTTATCCAAATTCTCTTTTGCTTTGCGCCGATAGCTTACCTCTAAAAAACGCTTAGACCTTGCCGAACCTATCTTGGTGCCACCACGAAAGATGATTCCCTGCACATTACAATAACTCGCTTCATGGATGTTATCATCTATCAAGCCTTCAAATCCATCATAGATAAAAAAAGGTGTGAGATTTTTTTCTTTAGCATACTCAACAAAATGTTTGATAGCAGGATTCATACCTGAGACGTCACCGCCGGAACAGAGGATGGCAATATTGCCTTGTGATTTGTTTATCATGATAGCTCTTTTGAGGGTATTATACTAAAGGGAAGGTAAAAAAATAGGAGGGTTTGTAATGTACAAGCTAAAAAGCTTGCACATAAGAGTTATCTAAAATCCGCGAAAGGATTGTCGATAAGTTTAGTTCTTGATGCTACATATGGAATGATCGCTGCGTGTCTTGCACGTTTGATTGCATTTTCAACCATTACTTGATGTTTTTTACAGTTTCCCGTTAAACGTCTAGGCATGATTTTATATCTCTCTGAGAGAGAAAATTTAAATGCGCTAGGATTTTTATAATCTAAAAAATCCACTTTTCCTTCACAATATCTACAATATTTCTTTGAATATTTTCTTCTTTCTGCCATAATTTTTCCTTAAATTGTTATCATTTTTTTGCTTAAAGCGACTAGTCGCGTGAGCCCTGCGCTGAGCAGAACAAAGCGTTAGCGTAGCCATTTTGGGCTTTGCTCAAAATGCGTCTTTAAAATGGTATTTCATCATCATTAATGTCTATCGATGGGACATCATTTGATGGTGCTTGATACGCTTGCTGTTGCTGCTGTGGCGCTGCTTGTTGTTGTGGCGCACTACTTGGTGCTTGGTTATAGTTTCCACCGCCACCACCAGGGTTGTCACCTTTAGAATCAAGCATCGTCATATTTTCTATAGTCACAGAATGCTTGCTTCTTTTGCCACCATTTTGATCTGTCCAAGAGTCAAGTTTTAATCTTCCTTCAACAAGGAGTTTAGACCCTTTTCTAAGATACTGATTCATCACTTCTGCCGTACGCCCAAATGCTGTGATGTCTACAAAAAGAACTTCTTCTTTCATCTGACCATCACCACCTTTGAACTTTCTTGTAGATGCGATACCAGTACTACCGATAGCTGTACCACTAGGTGCATACTTTAGTTCTATATCTCTTGTTAAATTTCCGACTATTATCACTTTATTGAACATATCAATCTGCCTTTATCTTATTCAGCACTCTCAGCTTTTGGTTGCGCTGCTGGAGTTTCTGCTTTTACTTCAGTTTTTTCTTCTGCCGCTGGAGCTTCTGTTTTCACTTCTGCCTTTGCTGCTTTTGCTGCTGATTTCTTACTAACATTGGCTACCAATTTATCCCATTGAGTAACTTCTTTTTTACTTTCAAATTTGATATTTAAAAATCTAAGAACATTTTCATCAAGTCTAAGATTTCTGAGTACCTCTTCCATAGCAGCTGGAGGTGCTATAAAGTAAATTACAAAGTAATAACCTCTCTCAGCTTTTTCGATTTCGTAAGCAAGTTTTCTTACACCCATCTCATCAACAATCTTAATTTCAGCACCGTTTTTTGTTAAAACGTCTTTAAAAAACTCTAATCTACCTTGTACTTCCTCTTCAGTCAGTGTAGGTTTTACTACAAATAGTAGTTCATAATGTTTCATACATTTCCTTTTGGTTTTTCTAGCTCAAGCCTTATAAGTTGAGCAAGGTTCTTAGCTGTTATTACAGATAAGTTCGCGATAGTACTATAAAAATGTTTGAAGTTTTATTAAAGCAGAATATAAATAAGTATTTTTATCTAGATTTGAGGAAGTTTTGAGTTGGAATTCTGCTTCTAAGAGGTGTGTTAACATCGCTTGATAGACTTCTAACTTTATCTTGGTGCTCTGCGTGGCACGTTCTTGCACAAGGGCAGGCGGCAGAGGAAATCCTAGTATCTCGATAGCATCATACCTACCATGCACGGTGATATAGGTTCTAAACATCATCAGTTGTACGATATAGGCTTGCATGGCGTTGATGATACGTATCTCATCAGAACTCCCTGCATCAAGAAGTTGTTTTAAATCCTCTTTTATCTCTTCACCGGCTAAAAAATGTTTGATGAAATTATCCATACTCATAGCACCCATGCCAAAAACATGCGTATCTATATCTTGTACTTCGACTTTTTTATCTAAAAGAAGAAGTTTTTCTAGTTCATTGGCAGAGAGTGCGATATCTTCATTTTGGACCATAAAGAGGTGTTGCAGAGCAAAGTTATCTATCCCAAGTCCTATTTTTCCAGCACGTTTAGCAAGGATGGCCACCGCTTCTGAAAGATTTGGCTTGAAAAAACGGACAAAGTCTGCCTTTTTCTTTTTAGAGAATGACTTGGTGATATCTTTAGCAATCTTATCCTCTCCCGAAAATTCATAAACAAAAAAGCTATTAGCATTTTTCTCACAAAATCCGACCAAGGTGTCTATCTCTTTTTTAGGGATTTTTTTATTGCCTTTGATATACAGCACAGAGATATCCCCAAAAAGAGAGGGTTGAGAGATATAGTTTTTGGCACTTTCAAAATGGTACTCTTCAAAATAAAATGACAATATATTCTCTTTTTCACCTATCTTATTTGCGATAAACTTTGCATAAGTTGATGAAGCAAAGTCCTCCCCATAAAGTAGCAGGGATTTAGGAAGATTACCCGCACCTATCATAGAGTCGAGTTCGCGTTTATACATCTTCTATCTTCCCCACAACACTAGCGATGATTTTAGTTGTGGTGATATGCGCTTCAACTATCTCTACTTTGACCTTATCAAAAAGTTCTACCTCAGCCCCTAGCAAAAAGACTCTTGCCCCTGAAATATCACCTTCTATATACGCTGTTGGCACGGATGAACTCACATCTGTCACCATCGCTACAAAAGTTTTACCGATATTCTCTTTTGCCCATCTCGCATACTTTCTATCTGAATAATCCCAAGCACACTTGGCACTCTCTCGCTCAAGTTCGCTCACACGCAGTGCGATGACATCTGCATTGCCCACGATATAAGCGATTTGTTCTTTGTTACCTATCATGATAGCTTTGATGAGACGATGCACTATCAAATCACTATATCGTCTGATTGGTGAAGTAAAGTGCGTGTACGTAGCAAACCCCAAACCAAAGTGTCCACCATCATTTTCCGCTGTGTACTGTGCCTGTTTTTGGGTTCGAATGATGAGTTGGTCTACCTCTTTACGAAGTCCTTTTTCATCCGATTTTTTCTGTAATTCTCGGATAGTTTTATAGATATCATCATAACTCTGCGCAAAAATTCCTATCTCTTCCAGGGAGTTTAGTAACTCATCTATTTTTTCATACGTTGGCACACCATGCGTTCTAAACATCCCTTTTTCATACTTGTTAGCGGCTGCTTTGTTGGCTAAGAGCATCGCATCTTCTATCAGAGCATGAGAAGGTGTCTCACTCTCTACACGTGTAGCGATGAGATTTTGATTTTCATCAAGTATCATGCGTACCTCCTCGGAGGCAAATTCACAACCATTGGCTAAACGTTTCTTTTTGACCTTGAGTAAAAACTTTTGCAGGGGTTCTAAATAACCCCATATCAAGGCATCTATCTCTCTTTTTTTCGAGAAATCCCCCGCCAAAAATGCGTCGATTTCATCATACGTGTAACGACGCTGTGAGTGGATAAGCGCATTCATCACCTCTTCTTTTATCGGCTCTAAACTGACAGGGTCAAGAGTGATTTTAAAAGTAAAGGCGAGTCTATCGACATCTGGTTTTAATGAACAGATATTTTCACTCAGACTGCGTGGTAACATCGGGATAGACTTATGCGGGAAATAGATAGAAAATCCCCGTGCCTTTGCCTCTTTGTCAAGTTCAGAATCCTCCACCACATAGGTACTCACATCTGCAATAGCCACATAAAGCGTCGTCGTCTCCACATCAAAATAGATAGCATCATCAAAATCCTTCGCATCAGGAGGATCAATAGTACAAAAAGGCAGATGTGTCAAATCCACTCTATCAGGGTATTCATCCTTATAAACACTATCGCCATGCGCCTTGGCATCTGCTTCAGCCTGCGAGGAGAAAAACTCTGACTTATTGTAAAGCCCTAGCGAAATCTTTTCATCCACTTTTGGGTCACTCAAAACACCTAGCACTTCCATGATGGAAGAGGTATAGTTATCTATCTTTAAGACCGTACCCAAAGGCAACTCTCTTAGTGCTTTTTGTGAAGAGGCGATAGTCATCGGCAACTCTGTCTTGATATTTTTCACCAAGATTTGCCCTTGTGCCTCTTCTGTATATGCCACACTCACAGCATTGGCGCGTTTTAATATGAGGATAACTTTTGCTTTGGCACCCTTTTTGGAAAAGAGTCTCTTCACCAAAACGATATCACCTTTATAGGCGTTATTGAGATTAAAATCATCAATGGTCAAATCTTTAGAGCGCTCATTACCAAAGGCATCGAGATAGCCTGTACCATTGCGTGAGACATCCAAGATACCCACACGGTACTTTGAATCGAGCTTCATCACACCCATCTTTGTTTTGAGTGCTTTTTGTAAAGTAAGTTTTTGTACCAACTCTTCAAATTCAGCAGGTATATCTGCGACCTTGATGCCATGCGTCAGCGCTAATAGGAAATTTTTCATAAGATTATAGTAACGAAAAAGGATTTAGAAGTCGCCTTTAGGTAAGATAACCCTCATGAAAAAAAATAACACACTCCTACTTGGTATCGGAAATGTCCTCCAAAAAGATGACGGCATCGGCGTTTATGCTGCGGAGTATCTACTACACAACTACACTTTTACCCCTCACTTATCCATCATCAATGGTGGTGTAGAAGGCATCAAGCTACTTGATTTGTTTATAGAGTATGAAGAAATCATCATCATAGACACTATCATGATAGAGGATACTCCTGCCTCCATCTACAACATCCCCGCCCAAAAGCTAGGCGGCTATGGTTTAAACAGTGGCAGTGCCCATGAGATAGGTGTACTACAATGTCTTGATATGCTCGATATGCAAGCAAAAAAGAGACCAAAAGCCAATATCATCGGTATCATCCCTCAAGAAATCACTTTTGAATTTGCTCTCAGTGAGAGACTTACAGAAGCATTTGATGGCTATATCAAGGTCATCTTGGCAGATTTACAATCCAAAGGCTTTGAAGCAACAAAGCATGATGATATCTCTCTAGAAAAAATCATAAACAAGTTTAAAGACCCTGCCTCTTTTAGAGTTTAACCAGACTTGTCTCCCAGCCATCATACGCCCCACCAAACTGCTCTGACTTTTCGATAAGCCAGAGTGTCAACGCATCGATATCATGATAGAAAGGCTTGTCTATTCTATAAAACTTCACTCCCTTGACTCCCTCTTCATTTTCGATATCTTCTTGAAAAGAAAACCCCTCCTCTTCTAGCATCTGGACAAAACCACTTCTATCGCCACCTTCAGGGAAATAGACCTTATGTTCAATAGCCCGTTTTTGATGTAGGGCATCGCCCTGCTCGGCTAAGCTTTGGCATACTTTATGATTTTGGATGATTTGCCACTCGGCTGCTGTGGGGAAAAGAAGATGTTGATAATAGTTCCACTCATGGTCTTCTTGGTAACCACTACTCACTTCATAGTGTGAAAATTCATCTAGTGCATAGTCTAAAAAGTCTTGCCAATTGTAGGTAAACTGAAGATAATAGATAAATGTTACCGTGCCATTGGAGATAACCCTCCCCACATACTTTCCGATACGAAACTTGATAAGTGAAGCTTCTAACTTATCCTCCAAGTAGAGTATCTCAGGCTCTTCACTTTCAGATAAAAGTCCCTTTTCATTGGGCTCTTTTAATGTCACCTTGACAAATGCCACATTGGGATGGATAAACTTTTGATTTTCAATCTCCATCGAGATACCTGCATTAAACTGTATGGAGGCAGGATGACCATCCACATTTTTCATATAAATTTCCCAATACTCTTGCATTTATACCTTTCCTAAATTATATTAACGCTTTTACGTCGTTGAATGTTCATTACTCCATCTCCAAACTCATCAGATACATATCTTCCCCATCAGTCGTATCCATGCCAAGATGCCCACAGTTTCTGCACTTATAATTTATCTCATCTATCTCATACTCTTCTTGACATTCACGGCATTTGACTTTGAGTTTCTGTTCATTTATCACAAACTCCGCCCCATCACAGAGTGTCCCCTCTTTGAAAGTATCAAACGCCACTTGAAGCAGATGTATCTCAATCCCACTCATCACACCTATCTTGCAGATGACTTTGGTAATCTTTGTAGCACTATTTTGCTGGGCTATCTCTTCGCATTGATTTAAAAGGGCTTGAACGACACTGTACTCATGCATTTATCTTCCTGAATAGTTATTCAGTTATTATACTTTGTTAAATCTTTTAGGTGTCGCAGTCGGACACACTTTATACACAAATTCATATCTTAGCTTATGAAACACACTCCCTTCATCCCAAAACTCTGGATGCATCACTTCTAGTTCTCTCTCTTTTAAAGCTTCTATTTTTTCACGGTTTTGCTCTAAAAAATCCTGCTTATCCCAGATAAAATCATCATCCATTTTTGATAGACAAAAGCTATTCAACTCTTCATAATAGTTGCTATCATGATAGACTTCATCCACCATGCCTATCTTTTTAGCTTCACTCACCGATATCGGCAGGCACGATTCTAATAACTCTTTTGCCTTCTGCTCTCCCACTCTTTTTGGTAAAGTGTAGCTGTGATACTCACTCCCACTAAGCCCCAAAGTTTTATAGTGAGGATTTAAAACTACACCCTCTTTGCCTACTACATAATCACAAGCTAATGCCATGAAAACCCCTCCAGCACCTGCATTTCTAGCGAGGCTTGCGATGGTGACTATCTCATCAGCATAGAGTATGGAGCTTATGAGGTCATTCATGGCATTGATATTTGCCCAGCCATCTTCGCCCTGTTTTTGACTATCTTCGAGGATGTTTAAGTGTATGCCGTTGGAAAAAAAATCCATCCCACCCACTAAAACCAACACCTTGCAATGCTCTTTGAGATAATCAACACAATATTTCAGCCGTGTGCATTGTGCGTCACTCATCGCACCATTGTGAAAGTTAAAGCACAGATATGCCACCTCATCTCGCATCTGGACACTCGTCTCATAAAAAGTCGCATAAGATTTATCAAACAACAGTGGCAATCTATCCTCCCTCACCCCTGCCAACCTATCTTTGAGCAGATAAGTAGCAGGAAGTTTAAAATGCTGAGGCTCTTTGAGATGTGTTATCCACACCGCCCCATCCACCGTCCCTAGACAAATTGCCCCATCTCGCTTGGCTAAAATCTCTTTGGGCTTACCCACAAGCTTCTCCTCTCTCCAACCGCCAAAGAGATAACACACCACACCCAATATCTCATCCAACACACCAGGAAAACTATCTGCTTGATAAATCTTTTTCAATATCACTTCCGTGCTATCATGATACCAGTCGATACTTCGCATATCTTGGGTAAAAGGCTTGTGCAGAGGATTTAAAACTTGCTTCATATCCAAAGGATTTTCAAAAAACTGATCCAACGCCTTTAAAAAACTCCTCGTCACCTCTTGGCGATACAAAGAAGCCTTATAACTATCTCGCACCTCAAAATCCACACAAGAGATGATATCCCCAGCATCCAACTCCTCAGAGGCTCTTAGTATCACCACACCCCACTTTTTCGAATCCAAAGCATACTCCAACGAAAAAGCACCCCTATCCCCAACGGGACCCGGATGAAAGATAAAGGTCGAATACTTCTCATAGATGGTAGGTGGAATATACTTTTTAAGATAGGGACAAAGTATCAGCTCAGGCTCAAAATCCCCTATCTCTTTTAACATCTGTGCTTCATCAATGGCATAAACCACACCTATATCATGATAGCCATCTTTTAGCTTTGTGTAAACAGCTTGTGTAAGGGAGTTGAAAGTGGTGGTTAGGAGAAGGATTTTCAATCTATTTTACTTTTTCTTACTTATTCAATAACAAGGTTTTCTTCTTCAATATACAACAAATACAACTACGATACAAAGCCTCTTCTATTATCTCAGGTAGGCTCATAACTTCTCCTTAGTCATATTTTTTAAATTATAGCGAAAAATTGATATGTTATTTATGTGTACCTACACCTTCCAAACCAAACAAAATCTTAACCTTTTTTCTATCTTTTTAGATACAAGCTACACTTTTGATGAAGCTTCCTGTAAACCCACGCTTGACTTCAAAAAAGTCTTTAAGAGATTTAGGAAGTAAAGAGCAACGCTAACAAATCCTCGGCAACAACTCCCCAGTCGGCAAGTCTAAAAACCTCTTCGTACCCCATGACGAGTTAAGCACTACTTTTGCGATGTGCTCTTTTGTGACTGTGCCAATGATTGTGGCACTATCATGATAGCTTCGCATCACTTCAAGGGCTAACATCGCATGCATCTTAGGCACAGCCAATACAAAAGTCCCCTCATTTGCCAAGCTCATCGCTTCAAATCCAAGAAGCTCACATATACCCTGCACCTCATCTTGTACTGGCACAGAAGCCTCCTCTATCTCAATACAGACTTCTGAAGCTTTTGCCCACTCGTTAAGTACTGCTGCCACGCCACCACGCGTCGCATCTCTTAGGGCTACGATATCGATATTTGCATCCATGAGAGCTTTTATCTCTGGATAGAGTGAAGCACAGTCCGTTTTAAGCTCACTCTCCAAATCCATTCCCTCTCGCGCGGCAAATATCGTCGCTCCATGGGCTCCAACATCACGACTTACAAGGATACTCATCCCCTCTTCCAAGCTTGAAGCGGAGATGCCCTTTTTCTCTATTACTCCGATACCCGTTGTGTTTATAAAAAGCTTATCAACACTCCCTTTTGGTACCACTTTTGTATCGCCGCTGACTACTTTTGCACCATTTATCTCAAGCTCTTTTTTCATGCTTCGCACTATCTTTTCAAGCTCTCTTGTTGAAAATCCCTCTTCGATGATAACCGAACATGTCAGATACTTTGGCTTCGCTCCCATCATGGCTAAATCATTACAAGTGCCACAAACGGCTAACTTCCCGATATCTCCACCAGGAAAAAAGAGAGGCGAAACAGTAAAACTATCGGTAGTAAAAGCAAGCTTTCCATCTTCGATAACCGCCGCATCTTCACTGCGTGCTAAGATATCATTTTCAAAATGCTTGTAAAATATCTGGCTTATAAGTTCATTATTCTCTTGCCCACCGTTTCCATGGGCTATGGTGACTGTTTTGTTCATCTATATCCTTACATCAAATCGCAAATTTTCTCTTTTAAAAAAGCAAACTCTTTATCGTCTAGTTTTGTTATCAAGCCTCTATCTACCAACACATGCTCAAAGTCAAGTGTGCATATCCAGTTTGCTATCATAAAACTATCTTTTTTGAGATTATCTCTAGCTTTTATAGCTATACGATAATCATCCTCTATCGGTAATGTTGAAAAAGGTACAACAACAACCTGCTTGTAAATATTTTGTTTAATCGCTTTGTTAAAGAAATTATTTTGCATCACAACAGCTGGTCTAATTTTACCAATCTCAGAGTTGTACTTTTCTCCAAAATCAACTAAATATACCTCTCTTTGCCTAATCATCATACACCAGCCTATCTCCAAGCTCTTTTATGGCTTCATCGAATAATCCTTCAAACTCTTTCGCTGAAGCTTCTAACCCTTTTTTATTTCGCTTCAACCACTTTCTATACTCAATCTCTTCTATCATCTCTTTGATATATGGAATATCATCTGCCCCTATAAAGATGCCTTTGACTTCATTTGTCTTTTTGTTGACTATCTCTATGACATCATCTACATTGTCTAATACAGAGGGTTTTTTGGCTATATCTGAAATTGAAATTGTTTTCATATTTGTATCTCCTATATTCATATAGGATAAGTATAGCAGATTTTAAAGCAAATTTCCATACTTATAATATGCCGCACATGCACCCTCACTACTAACCATGCAAGAACCAATAGGCGTACTTGGCTTACACGCTGTGCCAAATATCGTACACTCTGGTGGTTTTGCCATGCCTCTTAGGATATCGCCACAGATACAGAGTTTGTGGTCTTCTATCTGGGCAATGGGAAGGATATCATGATAGATCACTTCTGCATCATACGCTTTAAACTTATCTTTTAGTTTCAACCCACTTTCAGGGACATTACCAAGTCCCCTCCAGCGAAATAAATCCACTTTTTCAAAATAGGTATCGATTAGTTTTTGTGCATTTAGATTGCCTTCATGGGTCACTACTCTTTTGTACTGGATTTCTAGTTCACAGCGATTTTCTACAAACTGCTTGACAATCATAGATATCCCCTGCATCACATCCACAGGCTCAAATCCACTCACCACCACAGGTCTGCCAAAATCTTTTGGAAACTTTTCATATATCTTAGCCCCTGCTATCACACTCACATGGCTAGGTCCTATAAAAGCATCTATCTTGTTGTTATAACTATCCACATGGACATCACGGCTGTCTATTAATTCTACCATCACTTCAGGCACTGTCACATGGTTTATATGAAAATAGATATTTTTGATATCTTGTTTGATAACTTGTTCGATAAGCACCGCTGTCATGGGTGTAGTCGTCTCAAACCCTATAGCAAAAAATATCACTTTTTTATCGCTATTTTCTTTGGCTATCTTGATACACTCCATCGGAGAATAGACAAATCTTACATCTGCCCCTTTGCTTCTGGCATCTTGTAAACTTCCCTTGCTTCCTGGTACTTTTATCATATCTCCAAGTGTGACAAGTATCACATCTTCTTGTAAGGCTAAGACATAGGCATGGTCTATTCTCTCTTTTGGCATAACACATACAGGACATCCAGGACCGTGAATAAAGTTGATATTTTCAGGCATCAGCTGAGGGAGTCCAAACTTCATGATAGAGTGGGTATGTCCACCGCACACTTCCATGATATTGATAGGATGTTTTAGTTTTTTAGCATCATTTGCGATGATTTTAGCATAGGCTTTGAGTGTATCGCCATCACGAAAATCATCATAAAGATTTTTGAGTTCAAGTCCCATTTGGCTCTCGATTTGGGCATTCATCATCTTCTAGTATTGCCCTCTTTCGCTCCTCTTCATCCATCGCTTCTAATATCTCTCTATAAGTCTCTATGGAAGAGAGAGCCTCTTTTTCATCTATCTTGTTCATCACAAAACCGATATGAAGTAGGACATAATCCCCTACATTGACATCACCTTCTTGCATCATCAAAAGATTTGCTTCTCTTTTGACACCCATGGTATCGACTTTACACATCATCTTGTCATCGCTGACTTCTACCACTTTACTAGGAATCGAAAGGCACATCTTAGCTTCTCATCTTTTGTTTAAATGCTATCCAGTCTGCTACTGCTTTGACTGACTCTATATCGTTGATATTAACTTCTAAGATATCAACATTTGGTTTAATGCGTCTAGCGGTCGCTTTTTCAGCTTCTATATCATACTTAAAATGAGGCAATAAATCCGTTTTAGTGATAAGCACTAAATCAGCTTGGCGAAACATCACTGGATATTTTGCTATCTTATCTTCACCCTCTGGCACAGAAACAAGCACGATATTTAAGTGTGTTCCCACATCATAAGAGGCTGGACAGACGAGATTTCCTACATTTTCTACAAAACAGACATCAAGCTCATCAAGTGGCATATCATGAAGCCCTTTATGCACCATAAACGCATCCAAGTGACAGGCTGAACCTGTTTGTATCTGATGGGCAACTATCCCTTTTGCTTTTAATCTATCTGCATCTTTGCTAGTCTCCAAATCCCCCTCAACCACACCAAACTTAAATGGTGCGATATCAGCTAGATACTCCAAAAGTGTCGTTTTACCACTTCCAGGAGAACTCATCAGATTGATACCAAGCACTCCGTGAGAGTCAAAATGTGCTCTATTGTGTTCAGCTTCATGGTCATTTTTGTCCAATATCTTCTGTATCACTGAGATAGTTTTGGCATCGTTTAACTGTGGATTATGATGCAGATGCTCATGTGCCTTTTGGTGGTCGTGACTATGTCCTTCATCGTGCGTGTGTGAATGTTCTGTGATACTACAACCGCAATCTTTACACATATTTTCCCCTTATCCTACTAATATATTTGTACCAACAACAAGCGATGTAACACCTGCTACTGTAAAAGCTCTTCTAACATTTTGAATATTACCTAAAAAGTTTTGATTTAAAAAGAGTATCAAAAACCCAAATCCAACAAATATCACCATCACCCCCAAAGTAAATGCAAGCACCATACTCATGCTAACATCCCCTCCAGCAACAGCTCCCAAAGTGATAAGCATCCCTCTCACGCCACCTATCCCCATCAAAAGCCCCATGGTAAAAGAAGAAGTGGTATCGACTTCGCTATGTTCATGGGACTTTCCAAACCAGATATGGATATGCTCTTTGTTATCATGATAGTGTTTTCTTAGATGTATGCGATTGCTTACAACCATAAAAAGCAGATACAAACCCATCATGATAATAACCGTAGCAGAGATGATATCCCCATATCCTAATATCTCATCTGAAATCGTCACACTTTGCAAAATCTTCGCAAAAACAAAAAGACTCAAGCCATGACCGATAGCAAAAAGAGTCGTAATCATAAGCGTCTTTCTCTTTTGCTTACCGATAGAAAAATCAGCAATAGCCGTCAAATGATCAGGACCAAAAGCATGAAGTATCCCATACCAAAAAATCAATAATAGTGAAAATTCCATCTTTAGCCCCTATTTGAATGAACATTCACTTATTGTACACTATTTATCTTTTAGGTAGTTTGAAAAAGAGTCAATAAGCCTCTTGATTTTACTTTTATGGTACAATATGGCAAATAAGGAGTTTATCATGAGTGCCACTTTAAAGATTGATGATGTCCGCTATACCTACAATGAATATAAAACTTGGGAGGGAGATTGGGAGTTGATTAACGGTTTTCCACTTGCTATGGCTCCTGCTCCTATGAAAAAACATCAAAGTATCGCCAGCCTTATCATCCATCATCTTTTAGAACAGCTCGAAGAGTGCATAGAGTGCGAAGTACTCGGCGAAGTTGATTACAAGATAAGCAACGATACTGTTGTCAGACCAGATGTCGTCGTCACTTGCAATGAAGAGGGAGAACACTACCTCACAAAAGCACCAAAAATTATCTTTGAGATAGTCTCAAACACCTCTGCAAAAAGAGACGAAGAGTACAAATACACCCTATACGAATCTGAAAAAGTATCCTATTATGTCCTTGTCTATCCAGATGACTTGATAGCAAAAATCTTCAAAATAGATGGCAAACAGTATGACAAACAGGGAGATTTTTCAAAAGAGAAGTTTCTATTTGATGGCTTTGAGTGTGATGTAGAGCTTGATTTTGAGAGGGTGTTTAGGAGATTTAAGAAGTAGTTTTAATCATACCATATGAGATTATATCTCTAATTTTATCTTACCAGTAGCATAGTTATGAACCAAAGCTTGGATAATATTTTGATATGGAATGCTGATATCTTTTGCTTTTTGTTTGATGATGAGTAAATCTTTTTCTTTAAATTTTATGCTAATCTGCTTTTTAGACTCCAATAGATCAAGCGTCTGTTTTGCACTATTTTTTAACATATCCAATCTCTCTTGACTTGGTTTTTCAAAAACCATATCACTACTCTCAATAGCCTCTATCAAATCTTTTTCATACTCATCCATAGGCATGAACTCTTTTTCGTCTAATTTTTTCATTTACTTATCCTTTTTTAGGTATTTTTTAGTTGCAGCTCTACTTGGATATATCGTCTTTAGAAAAATCTTTGTATCTCCTTGCACATAAGGAATAACATAACAATACCCATCAAACTCTATGATAAAAATAGACTGACTTGGATACTTTTCAAAGTTTGGATGTTTAGTATCACTCAATATCTCTGAGTTTTGTATCTTTTGAACAACCATCTCAAAACTTATACCCCGTTCTCGTAAAAGTAGCCTATTTTTTTCTTCACTCCATTCAATAGTCAAAAAATTACCTCATATATTTACTATAATTATATAGAAAATATTTAGAATTGTCAATACATTGTATCGGTCAACAACAAGTTGACAAACATATGCCGATGTAGTATAATGTATCTACAAATATACACAAAGGCATACAATGAAAAAAGCTATCAATATACGACTTGACGAATCCCTGCTTGGTGATTTGGATAATTATGCCAAAGAACTTGACAGAACAAGAACTTACATCATAGAAAAAGCAGTTACTGCATACTTCGATACACTCGATGAAATGATAGCCGACCAAAGAATCGATGAGATTAAAAATGGCAATTCCACCCCAGTTTCACTCGAAGAGGTTTTTCAAAAAGCAGGTTTGAGTGTATAAAGTAGCATTTGATAAACATGCTCAAAAAGAGTTTTTAAAACTTGAAAAATCGGCACAAGAGCTAGTCTCTACAAAGATACTAGAATTACAAGATTGCATTTTTAAAAACGATAAAACACTCCAAGGAAAACACAAAGGAAAGTACCGAAAAAGAGCGGGAAATTATCGTATCATCTATCTTAAGGAAAACAAAATTGTGCTTATCACTATCATCCGAATCGCACATAGAAAAGAGGTTTATTAGCCACAACCTGCCCCAACGCCACTCCTCCGTCATTTGGTGGTATCTCATTTGGAAATATCGCGTCAGGAATCTTCTCTAAAATCAGCTCTACCAAAACCCTATTTTGAAACACACCGCCACTTAGCACGAGGAGTAGATCATACTCGCCTGCTATGGCTATGATGATTTCGACGATGGTGTTGAAAAACTTTGAGATTGCCTCTTTGGGTTTGTCGTTTACTATATCTTCTATCATAGGTAAAAAGTCTATCTCATCATCGTAGATGGCTATGGGGTAGCTTTCGGTGATGTTTTTATCGTACATCTCTTCTAACAACATACCGCTCTCGCCCTCGAAACTCATCTCTTGACAAATGCCTGTGAGTGAAGCGACGGCATCGAAGAGTCTGCCCATGGATGAGCTTAGTGGGGCGTTGAGTCCTTTTTGCCATGCTTTGTAGTGGATTGCGAGTTCCTTTTGGCTAAAGGCTTTTGTGGTGGGGTTTTGTATCTGCAACACTTTTTCGCTATAGAGATCAAACAGCAGACTCAAAGCGACACGACGAGGCTCTTTTATCGCTCTGGCTCCGCCTAAAAGTCTAAAAGGTTTTAGATGGGCTACCCTTTCATACCCTGTATAATCACAAACCAAAAACTCCCCACCCCACAGTGTGCCGTCATCGCCATATCCTGTGCCGTCAAATGCCACGCCAAGCACCTTCTCTTTTATCCCTTTTTCAGCCATGACGCTTAGTATATGTGCGTAGTGGTGTTGTATCTCTTTGATGTTTGTGAAGTTGGCTTTGGCGTATTTGGTCGATTCATAGTTTGGGTGTTTGTCGCAGGCTACGATATCGGGTGTAAATGCATAGACTCTCTTTAGTATCTCTATATTTTTCTCAAAATACCCCACCGACTCTATCGTATCGAGGTCGCCGATATGAGGGGAGAGTATGACATGGTTATCAAATCCTATGGCGATTGTATTTTTTTGATTTGCTCCAAGGGCTAATACTTTTTTATCGAGTTTAAAGGGAAGTTTTATCGCACTAGGGGCGTATCCTCTGGCACGGCGTATCATGATAGTCTGGTTTTTGACCACCATCGTGACACTATCATCGCAACCATTGACTATCTCTCTATCGTGGTCAAGTAAAGCATCATAAACACCCTCTAATTTTTGCATCGATTCTAAATTGGTGGCAATGGGCTCGTCGGTGACATTGGCACTGGTTGCGACTAAGGGTCTGTTACATTTTTCCAACACAAGTAGATGCAGTGGTGTGTAGGGTAGGAAAATGCCGATTTTTGAGATATGTGGAGCGACATATTTTGAGAGGGTGTTTGGTTTTGCTTGTAAAAGGACGATGGGGCGTTTGTTGGAGGTGAGGAGTGTTTGCTCTTTAGGGTTGATTTTGGCTAACTTTTTCGCTTCTTCTAATGTTTTTACCATGATAGCAAAGGGTTTGCTCGGGCGATGTTTTCTCTCTCTTAAAAGTTTCACAGCTTCATCATTTGTCGCATCGCAGAGCAGATGATAACCCCCTACCCCTTTGAGTGCCAGAATCTTCCCCTCTTCTAAGATTTTGACGGCTTCATCGATACGCATGTTCGTTGTAGGACCACACTCCCAGCACCCTATGGGTTGGGCATGGTAACGGCGATTTGTCGGGTCGTGGTACTCTTTCTCACAAGCGTTACACATCTTAAACTTATCCATGGAGGTGTTTTCTCTATCATAGGGAAGGGTTTTGATGATAGAGTATCGTACACCACAATTTGTGCAAGTGATAAAAGGGTAGAGATAGCGTCTGTTATCTTTGTCAAAAAGCTCTCTTTGGCACGCTTGGCAGATGGAGATATCTGGAGGGATGAGAGTGTTTGTCTTATCATGATAACTGCTTTGGATAATCATAAAAGCATCAAATGATTTTTTCTCAATCTCTTCTATCATGATAGACTCTATGCAAGAGAGTGGTGGCGCATCTGACTCTATCTCTTTGACAAATCTCTCTAAAGTTTTTTTATCACTATCTATCATGATAAGCACCCCCAAAGAGTCGTTGCTTACCTCGCCTTTGAGTTGATACTTTGTCGCTAGATTGTAGATAAAGGGGCGAAACCCCACCCCTTGTACCACGCCCGTGATACGAATCTTATAAGTAGTTTGCTCCATAGACGACACTCTCTTTTCCTATCGGGTAGGATTTATTTAAGAGTGGATTTCTCACTCTCATATTTCGCTCTATTCTACCCCAAAGTGACTGATTGGCAAATGTCGCACCTGAGAGTGTCAGCGTCGTGGCTTTTGTCTTGTCACTTAGTTGGGTAACGATATCAGCGATATAATCTCCAAAACTCTCATAGATGCTATAACAGAGGATTGGATTTTGGGCACCACTAAGTTTAAAGCTCATCAGCGAAGCCAAAAAGGCATAATCATTGAAACGATTATCCTTGACTTTCGTATCGATAAGCATACCCCCTTTACCCAAGAAACTTAACGCTTCAGAAGAGATACCATCAAAACTCTCATCTTCCAAACCTATCATGATAGCCACCACTTCAAAGATATCCACTTCGCCGCTTAGATTGTCTAATCTTTTGTACCTGTCTGGATATTTTGCTTTAAAGTTCTCTACCAATCTATCCGAACCCTCTCGAAGCTTGGAAATATTTTCAAAAAGATTTTGGGTATCAAAGCTATTGGGTGGCACGACATCGATGACCTCTTTTTTGTTGTAGTACAAAAAGTGCAGACGACTATCAAAATGCACACCGATAGCAGTCTCGCCCAATTTATCATGCTCAGCTAATACAGATAACATGGCTGCTTTAAACGCTGGAAATCTTTTCTGATTTTCGATAGTGAGTGTGATGTTTTCACGCTCCTCAATATAAACTTCCGTCGTCAAAATCTCTGAAAATCTATCCACACTATCGATAATTCGCCTACCATCGACCATCACAGATGCTCTACCATCAGCGATAGCGACACGGTTTTTATCATTTTCTAACAGCGTAGGAAAGATAGCTCTCTCACCAGATTGTAAAAGTTTTGTATCTTGATTGATAAAGAGTTTAAAATCCTCTTGAGGCTTGATAGGGATATCAAAATCAATCAAAAAATCCGCCTCTTCATCCTCATCACACTCCTCATAACTCAGATATGAAACACCCGCATTGCTAAGCTCTTTTGCCAATAACATACTCATCCCATCATCAGGATACTTAACCCATGTGCTACTGCCATAGAGGGCTTTTATCTCATCGCTCTTGGTGGCGACTCTCACAAGCGGTCGTTCGATACTCAAAAGTGCATTGAACTCTTGGGTAACCATCATCAGGTGCTTGTTTAAACTCGCAACTTCAGTCACCATCATGATAGAGTTTTTTAAGAGATTTTCTGGCTTTGGTACAAAAAACTTACGATACCCATGTGTGGTTTGCATCAATACTGTTTTACCTTTTGCGATAGCCCTTGCTGCCACTTCAAAAAGGGTGCGATAACTTCCTTTGTCATTGGCATATCTCTCAGATTTTTTATCGACCATCTTGATAGCGATACCACACTCTATACAAGAGATAAGTGGAAAATCTTTTCGTAAAGGATTGCTCTTTAGCTCCTCTTGACAACGCTCACATGGCACCAAAAACTTCATACTTGAATTTTCACGAAGCATAGGATGCTTCTCTAAAAATGTATGCTGACTGCCACAAGCATTACAAGAGGTAAAAGGATAATAATAGCGTCGGCTACTAACATCAAACATCTCTTTTTGACAAGTAGGACATAAGGAGATGTCGATAGGCAAGTCATTTTCCAAGAGTGGCTCAAATGCTGGTTTTTCATCTGTGATTTGATGTGAACTTCCAGACAAGTAGATAGAAGCTGGCAAAGCAGACTCAAGGGCAAGAAGATAACGCTCTATATGTTCATCCTCTTCATCCATTATCATGATAAGCTTCTCTTTACTATGACCTAGCTCTAACTTGACACCATGCTCTTGTGCCAAAGCTTTGATAATAGTTGCGATATACGCCTTGTTGCTCTTAAAATCTAAAGTAAATATAAACATCGACTTCCTTATAAATTTCGGTGGTCATGTGTCGCCATCGTGGGGTTGGCAAAATCTTCTATAATCTCCTCTAGTGAGACTTTAGAAGACTTTGACTCTACTTGTATATCATGATAGGCTAAGACTTCTATGATTTTATCCACAAGAGAAGGGAAAGCATCTTTAACAACCTCAGTTAAATTGGCATCTACTGGGAGTATATCATCAGGTTTCATCGATACGATATCCACCTCAGCCATAGCATCATCTAAAAATGAACAGATTTCTAACATCATCAAAAGTTCTACTTCATTAGGGCTTTGTCTAGTATTTCCAAGGCTCATCATCTCTTCTACTGAAAAATGCGACACAGCACCAGAACTCTCTCCAACAGAAGTGGTACTAACAAGCAAGACATAGTCATACTCTTGGAAATAGGGCATTAGGCTAAAACCAAATGTCCCGCCATCCATAACATCTACATTTTTGGGAAGTATGAAGTTCTTTTCTATATAGCTGGTAGCATAGACACCTAGTCCGTCATCATTAAACATGATGTTTCCTATCCCAATGAGTGCAACTCTCTTCACACATAACCTCTTTTTACATATTTACTAAAGGAGGAAAATACTAAAAAATAGAGCTCTTGCTAGCACCACATCTTAATACTTTCAAAACATTGTGCTGATGTCATACCATCAGCACAACTTACTTTATGAACTGATTTTACACACTATAATGAGCAAAGCCCATTATAGCGGCAGGGACAAAATGTCCCTACGACCCCCTAAAGCTACGAAAAGTAGTACTTTTCGAGAAAATAGTGTGTAACAACAGTTATAACTTCTTTTTAGAATCCTCTTTGACAAACTTACTACCACCTACAACGATAGCGATATCACCCTCTTTCCAAAAGATAGTTCTCCATACTTGATAATAGATATGAAAAGCCACCCAAGTGATGATAAACCACATCGTATAGTGATGTACGATACGCACATCCATGATGTTTGTTCCTGTTGCTGTTGAACCAACCAATGATGAACTCACAGGCAATGTCCAATCCGTCACCGCATGCAACATCCAAGGCCACCAAGTACCGATGCTACTCTCTCCACTAGCTAATCCATGCACATAAAGTTGAAGCCCTGTAAAAAGCATCCAAGCAAGGAGCAGATGAAAAATCGTAAAATAGACCGTATTGAAACTATCTGCATGTGAAGAGTCAAAGTTCTTTCTACGATTTAGCGTGATTAGATTTAAGAGAACTTCAAAAAACTCTTTTATATTTGTTGGCGTTGGCAATATCTTTTTCCACGGCTGTTCAAAACGCGAGAAAAAGAAGAGATACGCCACGATGATAGAAGTCACATCAAAGATAATAGCCACGATAAAGTGCCCCCATCTATTCCATGCCATCACATATTTATCCACCGCACCCTCAGCTATCAATGTCTGATAGTAAGGCGCTGCGATATAGAGTCCTGTGATAACTGCTACAATCATAGAGATAACATTGACCCAGTGGATGATACGCATCGCACCGGTCATTCTCTCTACTTTTTTATATCCTTTAGTATCCATGATAGACTCCTAAAAAGTACAAGTAGGGTCAACTTTATAAACAGCTAACTCCTTACCTTTGGTATCTACCACGTGCACAGCACAGGCGATACATGGATCAAAACTATGTACTGTTCTGATGATTTCTAGTGGCTCTTCTGGGTTTGCAACAACTGTTCCGATAATCGCTGCTTCATACGCCCCTACTTCACCATTTGGTCCACGAGGTCCTGCATTCCAAGTAGAAGGAACGATAGCTTGGTAGTTAGAAACAAGACCATCCTTGACTCTTACCCAGTGACCAAGTGCACCACGAGGCGCTTCTGCAAGTCCACGACCTTTACAATCAGCAGAAACAGCATCAAAATCAAACTCAGTCCAAGTACTTAAATCTCCACCAGCTGCATTTGCCGCCAACTCATCTACCCACTCAACCATTATATCACCCATCATCTCCGTTTCGATAGCGCGAGCTGCTGTTCTACCAACCGTTGAAAATAGTACAGTCAAAGGCAGACCTGAACTCTCAAGGAAGTTACCAGCATATTTTTTTATTCTCTCATCACCAGCAACATATCCAACGACGATACGCGCAAGAGGCCCAACCTCTACTTTTTGACCATCATAAAGAGGTGATTTAATCCAAGAATATTTCTCATCTGTTTTCAGATAAGCATAACCATCATCTTTTTTATCAAGTCCTGTATATTTAGGAATTGTTGTACCATCATAAGGATGTTCAGGTGCACCTGTTCCTTCATACCAAGAGTGTGTCACATCTTCTGTGATTTTTGACTCATCAAGTTCATGCACTTTAGTGATATCTCCACCAAGCACTAAACCTCTTCCAAACAGTGTTTTTGCCTTATAAAAACCAGTATCATCTAGTCTAAAGTCACCATAAGTCATATACGAGAGGATACCACCACCAGTACCACCCACTTCTTTACCAAGTGCGCCTTTGTGACTTGATGCATGAAAAGTTGCTGCACCATCTGTTGCCTCTGCTTTATACATCGTACCAGCCATATAGACATCTGGAAGATATGCACCTTTGATAAACTCATTTGTCTCTTTGAGTAGTTGTTTAAAGAGTGCTATTCTTGCAGGATTTTGGATATCTTGTACACATGTGACACCACCAACAACGATAGATTGTGGATGTGGATTTTTACCACCAAAGATTGCTTGCATCTTTGCCATCTCTCTTTGAACATCAAGTGCTTTAAGATAATGTGCTACACCGATAAGGTTTTGTTCTGGTGTTAGTTTATAGTTGTTGTTACCCCAGTAACCATTTCCAAAGATACCAAGTCTTCCCTCTTTAGCAAACTTAACAACCCTATCTTGAATCGCTTTAAAATCTGCCTCAGCCGAGATATATGGCTTATGCCCTGCCACCTTAGCCCATTTAACTGCTTCAGCTGCTGTTTTAGCAGGATCTGCTTTTGTCGCTGAAAGGATATCAACAAAGTCAAGTGCATGAAGATGATAAAAGTGTACCAAGTGATCATGCACATACAATGCACCCTGAATCAAGTTTCTTACGATTCTTGCATTTTTAGGGATAGTGATATTAAAAGCATCTTCTACTGCTTCGATACTTCTTTGGTAGTGAGTACCAGTACAAACACCACAGATTCGCATCGTCATCAAACCGACATCTCTAGGATCTCTGTTTTTAACGATAGTCTCAATCCCTCTAAACATCGTAGAAGAAGAGAATGCATCGACAATTTTATTATTTTCGTCGATAACTGCTTCGATACGAAGATGCCCTTCGATACGCGTGATTGGATCTACGATGATATGCTTTTTCCCACTGCTATCCGCCTTGTGAAAGTTTCCATCTGCACCATGTGCTTGCTCTTTTGTTGCTTCTACTGCTTGTGTTGTATTGTTTTCACTCATTTTACGCCTCCTCTTCTTCTACATGACTTTTTTTACCAGCTACGATACTTGCTGCTGCATGGATACCGATACCGATACCCGCTGCGGTTAAGAGTCCTAAACCAAACTCATCAACTGTTTTTTCGACACCACCCGTAGGTGCTTTGATATTGGCATTTGCCATCGGTCTCTCATAGGCATATTTGTCCCAAAAATCAGGCTCAGAACAACCGATACAACCTCGTCCTACACCGATAGGCCAGTTAACCCCTTCGTTATAACGGACAATTGAGCAGTTATTAAATGTCATAGGACCTTTACAACCCATCTTATAAAGACAGAAATTGTTTTTCGCACCTTCATCGCCCCACTCTTCTACAAATTCACCCGCATCAAAGTGTGCTCTTCTTTCACAGTTGTCATGGATTCTATACCCAAATGCAAACTTAGGACGAAGTAGTGAGTCAAGTTCAGGTACTTGACCAGTAAGAACAAAGTGTAAAATCACACCCACCATATTGGATGGATTGGCAGGACAAGCTGGTATATTGATAAGTGGTTTGCCTTGAACGATGTCCATCACACCAACAGCGTCTGTTGGATTTGGAGCAGCAGCAGGGATACCACCATAAGTCGCACAACTTCCAACAGCCACAACAGCCGCTGCATCTTTTGCTACTCTCTCAAGATGATCTTTAAATGTTTCAGCTTTTGCACCGATAGTTCCAAACTGCCCATCTATACCCAATGGAATCGCACCTTCAACAAAAAGGAGATACTTCCCTTTAAAGTGTTCTATCGCCTCTTCCATCTGCTTTTCTGCTTGGTGTCCAGAAGCGGCTTGTAGTGTTTCGTGAAACTCTAGTGAGATGATGTCAAGAACGATTTCATCAATCTTTGGTCCATCACTTCTTAGTAGTGCTTCAGAGTTTCCAGCACAATCAGAAAGCTCCATCCATATCACAGGCACACGATTCATCAATACAGCCGCTTCTGCGACAAGTGGAGAGAAAGAAGCAGGTAGCATCAACATCGCTGTTGTTGCAGAGACCCACTTTAAAAAATCACGACGATCAAGACCCTCATCGGAAATCGCTTGTTTAAAATCGATTCTGTTGTTCATCACAGGAAGTGCTTTTAATTCATCAAGTCTCGCTCTACACTGTGCATAAAGCGCATCATAATACGCCTCACCTCTGTTGGTATCTACTTTTGCACTCTGAGAGGTGAAAAGTTTTTTAACTGATTCAAACCGCTTATCGCTCATGAAACGCTCCTTGTTTTTATAAATGAATAATCATTCATATTGTAAAGGATTTTTTCTTAATTCAAGGTAAAATATAATAAAAAGTTATAATAGGACTATTTTAGTCTGAATTAGTGCGTCGTACAAACAGAGCAAACATCAAAGGTTTTGAAAACAAACTCTGCTAGTTTTTCATCGCTTAAGCCTAACATCGCTTGTTGAGAGATACCTGGTGTTTCTCTATCGCCATTGCTTAGATTCCATTGTGTGGGTGTTATCATCTGATAGTTTCTGATAATCCCCTCCTCTAGTGTGACTTTATGGATAAGTGAACCTCGCGCTGCTTCGACTGCTCCCACCCCAAATCCACTTAGTTTTTTGATATCTACCTCTGGCTTGATGTACGAAGGCTCACTCAAATCTATCTCTTTTAAAAGTGTCAAAGAGTGGTGTAGTAGTTGCAGTATCTCACAAGTTCGTGCTATGATACGAGAAAAGAGACTATCCCCATGTCGTCTATGTGATGCTTTGATGAGTGGGGTTTTTAAGAGCATCGCACGGCTGAGGGGGCCTACTTCGTAGTATTTTCCTTTATACATGACATTTTTAGCAAGGGAGTCCACATTGTCAAAGAGTTGCAGGTGGGATTCATCGATGCGTTCTTGCACGCGTGTTTTGAGTGATTTTCCTCTTTTAAAATAGGAACTTTCCCCAAAAACGATAAATCTATCAAAACTTTTCCCCAAATCTTCCCAACCATTTTTGATAATTGTATTGAGCATATAGGGCAAATCCCCCTCTTTGGAGAGTAGTGTCTCAATATTTTCACAAGAGAGTAACTTCTCACTCTCTGCCACAACGATATGCGTTTCAAAAAATTGCAAAGTCTCTTCAAGGATATTTTTCACTTGCAATATCTCTAAGCCAGTCGGTTCACAAACCACACCACCCACGATGGCATAAGAGTTGTGTGGATACTGCCCTGCTAGATGTGCGATGGCTTTGGACATCAATCCACTAGGCTTAGCAGCATGCATAATCTTCTGTTTCTCACCTAAAAGTGGCAAAAGCGTGAGATAAAACCACTTAAAATGGTTTTGAATGAGTTCAAAATTGAGTGTTAATTCGCGTAATATCTTTGCCTTGTTGCTTATCATGATAGAGGGATAACAGGCTTCTAGTGCTTTGACAGAGGCTTGCAGATGGGCATGTCCACAGATACCACACACGCGTGGGGTAATCGTCAAGGCATCGAGTGCTGGTTTTGATTTGAGTATCTCTTCCATCCCACGACCCGAAAGAAACGCGATATCCACAAAAGAGATTTTATCCTCTTCAAAATGAAAATTGAGTGTCGCCTCCCCTTCAATCTTCTCTATCAACTTTTTTACCGCAATCTTTTTACTCATCAAACAGATCCTTTTCAAGTCTCTCTATCTTAAAAGCTTTTGTCACACCACTCAAAGTCAGATACGCCCGCTTGGGTACACCTAGTGGCAAAGTGTGCGGGATACCCATGTTTTTCTTCGTAGTAAAAAGATTTTGTTTTGGGAAAGAGGGCTCCGTACATCCCATACATGGTTGCCCTGCTCTGGTTTTGGAGTTTACTTCATTCCATAAAATCTTATTGCAACTCCCATGGGTATATGGTGCTTGGCAGCCATGGTCATAAAACATACACCCCTCTTTTTTACCAAAACTGTGGTCATCTATCTTGTATTCAAAATATTCATTTCTCGTGCAGCCATTATGTACGGTGTAAGAAAAAAACTCTTTAGGACGGTGATACTTATCTAAATTTAGGGTGATTTCATCGCGTATCATATAGAGCGTATTTGCCAAGAGATCAGGATGGATAGGACAGCCAGAGATACTCACTACCTTATCATGATAGGCAAACTCCCTACGCACCTCTTCTGTAAAGAGTAATCCACCACTATCATGATAGGGACTCTCTTTAAAGATTCCGCCAAAAGTAGAACAAGTCCCAACCGTCACAATCTTTTTGACATGTGGGGCATAAAGGTTGATGATATCAACGATTGACTCTCCTGCCCGTTTAAACTCCGAAGAGATAGAACCTTCGATGAGCAATATATCACTATCATGATAGCTTCTTACCATCTCTTCTAAGCTATAAGCACTATCAAAGAGAGGATGATGCACAAAGCTAAAATCTTCTAAAAATTTTTCAAGATGTGGATAATTTAAAAATGAGTGTGTATTGCCATTGCAGGCAATGCCTTGTAGCCAGAAAAGTTTAGGTTTCATAAGAGCGCAACGCTTGGTAGATATTATTTGCGATATCATCAACATAGTTATCTAAACTTTTAGGCAATATCTCTTCACCTTTTAGAAAAACCATGCCACCAAGATAGCCCATAAAGAGCCCAAATGCAGAGAAAAAATCTTGATCTCTAAGCTCCCCTTTCTCCACACCCTCTTCAAAAAATATCATAATTTCTGTCACAAAATCACTCACACAAATCATCCCCTCACAACCATCTTTAAAGACTTCACGATTTGAGAGATAGACACGCAAAAAATACTCAATCATCTCTGGCTCTTTTTGCGCGATAGTAAAATAGGTCGTAACAAAAGCGTGAATTTTCTCTTTTCAAGATAACTCTTGTTCATTGATTTTTCTAAGCTCTTTTCCAAGATAGGTAGAGATATATTTGATAATTTCCTTGGCTAAAATATCTTTGGATTTGAAGTAGTTGTACATATTGCCCACACTCATGTTGAGGGCTTTAGCGATATCAGGAATCGTCGTCGAATAAAAACCATCTGCAGAAAAAAGCTTGAGTGCCCCTATCATGATAGACTCTTTTCGCTGCTCTTTGCTTGGTTTTGCCATAAAAATCCTCTCTTTTACATTAGTATAGCAAAGAGAAGCTTTTTATGTTTTTAGAGGTGCCCTTGAGATTAAAAAATATTATGTGTAACAAAAAATGTAAATAGCCTCATGAACACCTAAGATATCGAACTTTATTATCTTGATATAATAAAAAGTGTAAATAAACCACCTTCCTCAGTAACATTTACTATATTTATTTACACTTTTCATATTACACTATCCATAACAAGTTGCATGTTGAACAATGCTAAATCTCTTTTGAGATTATTGTTATAAAACTCACAACAACACAGAACGCTCACCATACGATGTAATCAAAAGAGACTTCTTCGCCCTTGTAGCTGCTACAAAAACTAAAGATTTTTCTTTTAGTAGTCTTTCATCTTCTATTTGAGTTTCTTCTGATTTTTCACCTATTTCTAGTGGTACTACCCTATCATTCATACTTGCTATTATCACATGGTCAAAATCAAGCCCTTTAACTCTATGCATAGTCGCTAGTCTTATAGCATCATTGGATAAATTATCTTTTGAATTTCTTGAGATTTTAAGTGTATCGATACTATTTTCTGCAAAATAACTATCGTAACTATTTACTAGTTTTTGAGTTCTTACAACTATACAAATTCGGCTCTCTTTATGCTCATCTTTGATACTTTTAATGTATTGATTTATAAACTCTACCTCTTCTTCATAGCTTTCAAAAAATTCAAGTTTTGGTTCTGGTCCATGGTATAGCGATTTATAATCCCCACTACTATCGACTCCATCATCCAAGTTGTCAAAAGTTTCACCCTCCAAAAGTGATACTGCCCACTTTCGTATCTCGTCTGTTGTTCTATAATTAAGTTTTAGTTTTTTACTTCTTCCTACTATTTTTATGCCACATTGTCCAAGTACTACTTTGTGCCCATAAATTCTTTGATGTGCATCACCTACAACGAATATATCATTTTTTGCCTCTTCTACCATTTCTCTTAATAGCATAAAAGATTGTGCTGTTAAGTCTTGTGCCTCATCCACTATAATTGAAGAATACTTTTCTTTCATTTTCTCATTATCTATCAAGATCCTAGCATCTCTCATTGCATCGCTTGGCTCTTTATAATTTTTAGCTGATAATAGTAATCTATACTCTTCAAAAACTTCCCATATTAATTTTCGTTGCTTTCTATTTAGCCTCGTACCTCTACCTACTCTTGATGCACCTATGTAGTCATTTATAGTATTAACAGATTGTGGCTGTATAACACGCTCCCACTCCTCTTTAAAAAAGCTATCAGGTAAATCCAGCTCACTTGGTTTAGACACTAGTGCTTTTTCCCATATAGCCTTTGTTTTATCATTATATACTATCTCATTTTGATATCCATTTTTAGACAAAAACTCATATACCCATTGGTCTAAATTCTTTACTTCGATTTTATTTAGAGTCTCTTCATCACATATTTTTCTCAAATTCTCATATATATCAATCGCTAAATTTTTAGTGTAAGTAGTAAAGAGTATCTTTTTTGCATCAAATAAACTTGCTTTTTGTGCAAGATATTTTGCTCTGTGCATGGCAACGACTGTTTTACCTGTTCCAGCACCTCCTAACACTCTGACTGGTCCATTATAGTCTCTCTCAACAAGTTTTCTTTGTGTTGGATGTAGAAAAACTCTCCACTTCTCTAGTGGAGCATTAAGCATATTTATAAGCTCTGTATCATTCTCTTCTACAACATAAAAATGTCTTTTAGAACTATCATTATCCAATGCTTTGGTAAAGTTATCTGTATCTACTGCTTCTGAACTTGCAGTATAAATATAATTATACACCTCTTCAAAGTCATCTCCTGCTAACAGATAAAATAACCCCTCATAAACTTCTTCAGGAAGATACTCTCTTATGGCATCTAAATCAGCCTCATTATCAATACTTCTAACATGCTCAAGCATCTCATCTAGAACACCTATTTTTAATAACTCTTTATCTTTAAATTTTGTAAAAAATGTCTCTTTTTTCTCTGTGACATTAACTGAAATTTTTTCTATCTCTTTTTCTACTTGAATAATCTGCAAGCTACCTGTTTCGGGATTTACCATACATTTATGTTTCTTTGCCCAATCGTATGCTTCATCATGATTATCTACCCAAAGTAAAATATAAACATCATCTTTTTGAGGGCTCATAACTATGCATCTATACGCACTATCTACCCTTATAGAGTGCATGTTTGGAGCAAAGTGCAATTTTTCATAATTTAATCCTGTTGATTTAGGATTGTTTTTAAACTTCTCTACTAACCTTATAGTTTTATTTAATTGTGTTCTTGGAAGTTTTGCAAGTGCTGTAAAAAAGTCTGATGAGATAGCTACTTTCATGTTTGTATCCTTTGCTCTATAGTTTTTATAATTTTATCACTTTCTTGTATGTGAAATATATCCCAACCATCTAGTTTGATATCGGGCTTTATTGTGATAGCGATGTTTAGTTCTTTCCATATCAACTCTGCTTCTTCTTCATTTTCAAGTTCCTCACCAACTAAAGGAACTGGGATATTTATATTTTTAGAGAGCTGTTTGACAAGTTCTTTGGCTATAGCTTGAACTTCTTCATAAACAAACCCCCACTCTTCATTTGTATCATCTTTTTTACCAAAAGGTATATCATCATAAAGATTTTCATTTATTCCTTTTGTTGTTGTAAAAAAACTATTTTCCAAAAACTGCGTTACATTATAAAGTCGAAGTAATCCAGCCCATGATTTAAACTCTAATTTACCAAGTCTATCATTTACATTGAGTATAAATATATTGTCATTAAAATCATTTTTAACAAGCTGTACTTTTTGTGCAAGTGCAAATATAGAAACCTCGCTATTGATAAGTTCTGCACCAAAATACTCTTGCTTATCTTCTAGTACAGCTTCAACCATCTCATCACTTAACATTTTAAGTAATGAACCATTTTTTATATCCATTGGTCCTTTTATAAAAGATGCAGATAAAAACTTGGCTCGTTTATTCCATATATCTATGTTATTGTGACTTAGTAATTCTATAAGCCACTCAAAACTAGTTCTATGTAAAAAATCTTTATTTCCTGTATAGAGTTTTTTAAACATTTCTATATTTATATAAGGTTCATTTAGATAGTTTTCATATTTGTAACTAGGTTTTTTCTTTTGAAACTCTTCTAAATCTTCCCAAGTAAGAGACCACATATTAAATGCATTACTCTTTACTATAGCCATTCTTTGAGCACTATCTATTGCTACTCTATTTTCATGATATGCAAAGCCATCAGTAAATACTACTATAGGCTTCATATCAGGGTTCTTTATAGGATAAATTACAAAGTCTGCTTTTGAATAGACTTGTACACCATCTGCTGATTTCATCTCTACTTGATGTTCTATCTCATAAGAGTATTTCTCTTTTTTATCATTTTCAACTTCAAAAAGATAGCCTGCTTGTCCTCTTGATGTTATTCTTTTTTTCCAACTAGTGCTGATGCTCTTTAACTTTGCTAAAAATAACTCTTCTAAAACACTCTCACTCAAACTATCCGAATTTACAGCACTAACAGTTTCAACTTTTTTGATACTATCTCTTGAGTCAAGGATATTTTCAATGATTTCTATAGCTTTTCGTTTTGATATAAGTGGTCTATCAAAGTTATTTTTATAGGCATAGATACATCTATAACATCCATCTTTTGTAGAGTCATTATTGCAACTACAACTATTTAGTTTTTTAAGTGCTACTTCCAATACTTCAAATAGTGGTTTTTCATCTCTCATCAGCTGTTTTAGATAGCCCGTCCCTCCTGGAACTGTATCATAAAGGATAAGATATCTTTTTGCATACTCATCTTTCGTATCTACTTCATCATATATACCAACTTTTAGATGTTCGACTGAACCTCTAAAATACTCTTTTAATCCCATCTGAAACGATGCTATCAATGAATGTAGTTTTTCATCATCTATATTGAGGGAAGATACTGGCAACATAAGCCTGATAGCTTCTGAGTTAAACTCTCTATAAAGGTACAAAGACTCAAAATAATTGGTTGGGGCACTTGGGTCTTCTAACTCACATGAAAAAGCATGCTTGGGCTTAAATTTTTCATCTCTAGGTTTTCCAAACTGAACTTTGCCACAACTTTTACAGATAACAAAACCTCTTCTAGGTACTGACCTGCCAGCTATGCTCACATCATTTCCTATCAAAGTTGTTTCACCAAAATTGATCTCTTTAAAATTGACTTTTTCTATAAACTCAAAACCAAATGATGTCTCATCACTCATCACAGCATAAGCATCTTCTATATACTTTTCTTCAAAATTTATAAGCAGTTGTTTGTTAAAAAACTTTATATCTCTTTGGTCTTTATCATCTTTGAGTCTGCTACTTTTATCATCAGATGTAGCCAAAACTTGTCTCATCCGTAAAATCTCTTTTCTCTGACCATCATCTCCAAACATTTCACTAGCACATTTTGGACATTCATTTACTCTTTCATCTTTTACTTGCATTGTAAATGAACACTTATCACAAAATATCCAACTCTCTACTTCTGAGACACTCATATCTATCTGGTCTATCCTAACTTTTCTACCACCTGCATAAAAGCTATTGTTTGGAGCTAACTCACTTATAGCACTACTCCCTGCTCTCTCATACTCGTAAGTATATTTTTCATACTTGCTGCCACTTTCATCTGCTACATTCTCTTTTCTTCTATAGATGATTGACTTTAAAATAACTCCACTCTCAGGAAAAGCATAGTTAGGTAAAAGCCCCTCATCTGCAAAAAATTCAAATGTCCTCTTCTTTCTTAAAAGCCCAAGTATAGACTTTAGCCCACTTAGTTCAGAACTTATCTCTTTTGTTATATCCTCATGATTTTTATCTTTGGCTTCTTGTTTTTTATGCTCTTTAAGCCTCTTTTTTAAAACTTTGATTTGATTTGAAAGTGAGCTTTGCTCTTGTGTGATAAGTTTCAATCTGTTAAGTATCAGATAAACTAAACCAGTTGAATCGTCTGAACCTTCAACAAACTCTTTAAGCCTTTTTTGAGAGTTTTCTTGTAGTTTACCTTCATATAAAGTAAAAAAATCATTTAGTAAGTTTGTACGATTTGTCTCTATGTATTGAAAAAGTGTATAAGGGAATTTATTATTTTCATTTTTATTTATGTTGGTTAAAACTTTACTTAGTCTATGTGGTAGCTCTTGTGGTTTGATGTTCTCATCACTCACCCAGCTATCTATACAAAATGCCAAAAACTGTCTTTGCAGTATCGCAGATGCATCTATATAAACTCCAGGGGCATCTATACTACCTTGCATGATTTCATTTGGTTCTTCGTAAAAATATAAGTCATGATTGCTTGCATTTGCTATGGTTGCATTAAAAGCATTTCCATCACTTCTTCCTGCTCGACCTATTCTTTGTAGATAGTTAGCTCCATTTGGTGGTACTGAACATAAGACAACTGAGCTGAGATCTCCTATATCTATACCCATCTCTAAAGTGGGAGTTGCACTTAAAAGATTTGTCTTCCAAGGCTCTGTAGATTTACGATTTATAAAATCATTTTCAACCTTTTCTCTATCACCTCTATTTAAAAGCCCTGTATGTTCCCTAGCAACCACTCTTTGAAGATCTCCATCTGTGTATAAGAGCTTAGTAACTATCCCCACTATGATAAGATGCATAGTTTCCTCCACACTCTTTTCTAAGACAAGGCAACTGCAAAGCTATCTCTTCGTGGTTTGCACTAACACACAAGATATGATTACACTGTGAGCATCTAAGTTGTTTGGTTTCATTATCTATAAAAAGCTTTTCAGGATTTAACCCCCAAACCAAACTATCTTTTACATCTTGCTCTAAAATGATTTTCTCTTTCACCAAAACACTCAAAACTATCTGCATAATCTCTCTAGTATCAGGTAGCAGTGTGTTTTGCTCTACAAAGTTAAACATCACCCATCTATCAAGCCATGTGGTTTGTGTTTTATTTGAGATCTTTTCAAAATCTTTAAACTTACCATTTGTTAAAAATTTTGGATTTCTTGAATTTGGACTAAACTTTGCCATATAAAGATTTCGGGGGTATTGTTGATTAATCTCCCATACACTTTCTCCCCCAGTTGATACAAAAGGCTCTATATGAAAACTAAAAATAGCACCTATATTTTTCATATAGGTTAAGATCCCAAACAAAAACTTCTCTAAGCTCTCTTTTGTAATGCCCCTTAAACTCTCTATACTATTTTCAAGAAGTGATAACATAGTATCAACGGTACTCTCAAATCCATCTACATACATCACAGAAGCATTACTTCGCTCTAGTGTTCTACCTATATGAGACTTAAATCCATACTCACTATGTGCCATCCAGTCAATTCTCTTATCGATAAGTTCTATCAACTCTTTTGCATTTTGAAGCTTATCTGTTTTAACTAATGTATCATAGTCCCTAAGCCACTCCATATCTGGAGCTATAAGTGTGGATACATACTGTTTATCATCGGCAAACCTATCTTGCCAATACTTACTGATGATAGAACCAAAGTCATTTAAAGCTACCTTGCCACCATAAGCATCAAGTGCCTGTTGCAAAGCACTTCTCAAAGTGAACTGATAACTTCTAGCTCCAAAAAATCCAGCCCTTTGTGCTGAGTCTTGAACACTATCACTAAAAGCGATAAGTTTTTTGTCATCATTGTAATAACTCGTAAAGTTTTGCCCTATCAGTACACTCGTGAGACTAGTTGCACGAGACCCCAAAATAGTAAGAGAGTTTTTAGCATGGCAAAAAGGGCAATTACTATGGTTTTTACCTTTTGTATCTATGTTATCAGGTTCATAAACTTTTATACCATTTTCTTCATCTTCTTTATCAACGATTTCATTTCCATGTTTGCTGATATAGTAAACTCGTCCTGTTAAATTCCCAAATTGTTTACCACTTTTATCTATAGGAAATATATATTTTACACGGCTATCTTGGGAGAAAAATGCCTGATAAAAGAGATCCAAATCACTTTGAAACTCTCCAGTTCCTTCCTTTTTAACTCCACCCCATCCAGTAGCATGACAATCACGACAATGCATAACAGGGTAATGCTTTTGCTCCTCTTCAGTTTTTAAATCATGCGAATAAATAAGTGAAGGATGTTCATCAAGACTAGCTACCATACGAGCCAATTCTCGAATCCAAACCTGAATCCTTACAAACAAAAATGGAGGATAACTACCCCCTAGCTTTTCATTTTGTGCCCATGAAGTAAGAGCAAGAAGAGAGTTAATCATATATATAAAGTAATTATCGTTGCTCTTTATAGGAATCTTTCGTACAAATGCATCTACAATTCTATCTCTTGATTTTATCTGTCCATCCAAAGTTTTAAGTAGCAATTTGAAAAAATGTAACTTTTTTAGCTTGACTCCAAGCTCTACTTTAAGCGCATCACTTGTTACATCTTGAACTGTTTCATTAAACCATAGGCTATATTGAGCTTTTATATAATCTTCTACATTTGTATAGTTTTTAAAATCAAGTTCAGCTAACTGAGATAATTGCGGGAAAAAGAGTATATCATCATCCCCCTCTTCAAAAAACTCATCAGCATCTATCCTATACTCTCTTACAACAGAATCTTCATCAAAAACTTCACTAAATATGTTTGAAGCAAACTCTCTAATAGATTCTGTACCATCACCACCAAGTGTTGCAGAAGTTCCAATACAAGCTAAGTGACCATTTTTAACTTTTAGCTTATATCTAAGCCTTCTGATAAGAGATGCCAAGTCAGTCCCCTGAGCACCATCAAATGTATGTATCTCATCGACAGCTATGAACTTGAGGACATCACTATCGATATTGTGACTCCATATCTTTTGGTCACGAGGTCGCATAAGCATAAAATCTAGCATCTTATAGTTTGTCAAAAGTATATCTGGTGGATTGTCCTGTAAAATATTTTTATCGGTGATGACATAATCTGCACTCATCATCTTTCGAGGGTTTTGTTCGTTACTCCCTATATATAGACCAACTCTTGTGCCTTTTAGCACAGAAGCTTTTGAGATGGTTTTTGCAAATCTTTTGGCTTGATCTGTTGCTAGAGCATTCATAGGGTAGATGATGATAGCCTTGATACCTTTTTGCTCTCTATTTTTATGGCAATGTTCAAGGATAGGAAACATAAATGCCTCGGTCTTACCTGAGCCTGTACCAGTAGCTACTAGTGTAGGCTTCGCAATGGCTCCACTAAGTCGCTTAAAGGCTAACTCTTGATGATAGTATGGCTTGAAGTTATCATCCAAGATATCTGGGAAATAGCTCTTTTGACTTATACCTTTTTTGAACGGAAGTGCTATGGAGATATAAGGTCCCTTAAAGAGCTTTCCATCTTCATTTACAAATCTATCCATTATGCCAAAAAATGCAGAAGTTGTGCTAGGAAAAGAGGTCATTAGAAAATCTTTTGTACCCTTTATGAGCTGTGAAGCTAAAACTGATGGTATCAAATCTTCTCCTTTTAACATAGACAATAGAAAAAACTTCTATTATCTATGTTGCTTAGTTAATTTTTTAAACTTTAACTCAAACTATAAATAACCTTAGTTTGACTTACCTCTACAACTCGAACTAAAAAAAATTGTAGTTCGAGTTAATAATCTAACTTTTACTATAGATATCTAAATACTTAGTAAAAGCATAATTTTTGTTTCTTTGATAACCTGTTATCTCTTGCAATATACCTTTTTCTTCAAACTCTCTGATAAGAGAACTTGCCGTAGATTTTGCGATATTTAAAACCTGCACAACTTCTGTTGCATTTAGTATAGGTTTTTGATAAAGATACTCTACCAACTTGCTAGCATTTTGAGCTTTCTTTCCAAACTTCATGACTTTTTTATCCATATCTTGCTTTAACACTAAAATAGTTTCAAATGTTTCTACTCCACTATTTGCAGTCGCTATAACCGCTTCTAAAAAAAACTTTATCCAATGGATGATATCATCATCTGTTCTAACTCGTGTCAATGCCTCATAATAAGCACTCTTATTTTTCTCTATAAAATCGGATAGATATAAAGATGGTTTTTTAAGAAGTCCATTACTCACAAGATATAGAGGAATCAAAAGCCTTCCTATTCTGCCATTTCCATCTAAAAATGGATGTATCGTCTCAAACTGATAATGCACTATCGCTATCTTGATAAGATGTGGAACAAAAATATTTTCATTGTGTATGAACTCTTCTAAATCACTCATCAACGCAACAACATCTTCATGATGAGGAGGTATAAAGTAGGCACTTGCCAGACTAGCCCCACCTATCCAGTTTTGAGACTTTCTAAACTCTCCAGGTTGCTTACTAGCCCCTCGAACACTATCTAAAAGTATCTGGTGGATTTTTTTGATGAGTCTGTTACTTAAAGGCAATCTATCGAGCTCATTTATAGAGTAGTTCATGGCATCTATATAGTTTCTTACCTCTTGCCAATCATCTCGTTTTTCAGGGTCTATCTGCTCTTTAGAGATAAGCACTTCATCCATCTGGGTTTTTGTACCCTCTATCTTACTTGAGGTATTTGCCTCTTTTGTGATGTGCATCTGTATAAATATATCTACATTTGGCACTATCATGGTATATGCATTTAACTCACCCAAAGCCCTTGTAGCATCTTCAAGTAAAACATTTATCCTAGGCACATCCCATGTAAAAGTGTGGTTTATCTTGTTTGGTAGGAAGCTTTTATATTTGTACTGTTGTTGGTATGTTCCTGATTTGAAGTCTTTTAGGTTCATGATTTACTCGCTCAATAATTTATCTATAATATTTGTTTTTAGTTCTTGATATATTGTCATATCTTTACTAACCAATGGTGCTAATGTATCTCTCATAAAACTATCTGCATTATTACCACATTGTGTTAATGATAATTCAGCTTTTAACATATTATAAATTAGACCAGATGATGACTTTATATCATCTAGTGGCTTACTTTGTTCTTCATGAGACTTCTTTAAAATCTCTACTTTTTTTTCTAAAATACTATCAATTTTTTCTATGACATTTTGCTGTTCACAAAATTTAGTTAAAACTTCATCATCAAATAAGTATGATTCTAAATGTCTTCTATCTAAAACTATTATATTACTTTCAATTAGTTCATCTACCTCTTCAGCACTTTTATCATCTCTATCCAATAGCTTAACTATCTTGGTCTTTTTCAAAGTATGTGCTAGTAGGGCATGTCCCATATGGTCTTCTTTTTCTAAATCATTACTGCTTCCACCAGATATAAATGTGATATTAGGATGTTCATTGCTAAATATTTTATTGTAAATACTTGCATCAAAATCTTTTCTTTTCCTACCATTTAAGTTGCCTTCACATAAAACTATATACTCAGGTGCTATAAGTTCAGAAAATTCATCTAAAGCTATTGTTAGAAATTTTTCCCATATTACTTTATCTACTTTAGTTGGTTCCATGATGGTTGCTTCATCAAAGTCATAACCAGAAAAATCTAAAATTGCTACACTATTAGGTTCTTCTTTTAATAATTTTCTAGCACTTTGCATTACTCCTAATGAATGAGTCGTTAACCATAATTGACAATTATCAGGAATAATAAAATACATCTCTTCTACCAACTTGCCTTGTAAACTTGTATGCATATGTGTTTCAGGCTCATCAATAAAAAAAACTGTATTGTCATAATGTTGTATTTTTAAAATCAAATCCAAAAGTAAATCAAAAGCTGACTTTTCTCCTCCTGATAAGTTTTTATAATGAAATGAATCAACAACCCCTTTTTTAAAATAAAATGAACCTTCGCTTAAAGGGTCACCTAAATTATTTAGCATCAAGTCATCAAAAACATTATTCATCGAAGTTTTTATTCTGCCTATAAGTTCTTCCCTTAAATCCTTAACACCCTTTTCATCGTTACTTTCACTATATATTCCTTTTAAAGTTTCACTTATAAGTCTTTGAAAGTTTTGTGAAACCGTTTGATCATTTTGTATGATTTTATCAATTCTATTTTGCTCATAAGGAATTCCCACTTTATTAAAATTACTAATATTAAAATCAGGATCATTTCTATATGCAGTTCTAAAATACATAGCTCTTTTATGTTTTATAATGGCTTGATTTGAAGTATTAAACTCTATACCAATATCATCATTATAATTAAATGGTTTATCTTTTAATTTTTTATAATAACTATCATCACCAAACCAGCCATGTCCACAATTTCCTTTATACCAATAATTACACGCTTCAAGTAGTGATGATTTTCCACTTCCATTTGTACCAACAACTAAAACCAACTTTGCATGTTCTAATCCATTGATAGTTAAATTATTAAATCTCTTAAAATTTTTTATTTTTATACTTTTTATTTTCACAATCTTGTCCTTATCAACATCAAATCACTCTTCTGCTTTCGAAAGCAAACTAACTCTCTCTTGGATATATTTTGCTATTTCTTCTGGACTATGCGAACGACCATCTATATATCCATCGGTATCAAATACTCCAGCAACTGCTCCATCATCCATTTTTACGAACATTATCTTTTCATTTTGGCGTTTCATAATAATTTCTTTAATCGCTCTAAACTCCAAACCACACCAATCTTTTTCTTGATATTTTTCACATATAAAGACAACAACTAATTTAGAGTGATTTCTATAAATATTTTGCAATAAAATATCAAGAGATGGTCTTGCAAGTTGTGCCTTATAATTATTATCATAAAAACAAGTATGTTCACCAAATATGCTTTTTAGTGCAAATGCCACTTCTTTTACATAATCTCTTACTTCTCCTGGAAACGAAAGGGCTACTTCAAAATCATGGTTTGCAATATCAATAAAATCAGTTTTTGCTAGTTTGGGAAGTGTAATATCTTTTTTGCTCAGTTCTTCTTCTAAATCCACATCTTTAATAGCCCAATGAGTTCTATTTAATTCAGATTTATTTATATCAAGTTCAAATAGTAATTCTTCTATATTTTTATAGCTTAAAAAACTTTCCACTTCAATAATTTCATACTCAACTCTGACCTGACCTTGGCGAATAGTGATATTTGTGATAAAACCAAATTTAGGATCTTTTTTACAAGGTTTTTCATATGCAAATATACACGGGCATTGTAATAGTTCTTTAATAGCTGACTTACTCAAATCACTATACTTATCTACAAGTTTTTTATCGGTATGTTCACGAACACAACGACTTGTTTCCAAAAAGAATTCTTCACCATTCCAACTTTCATCATCGGCAGAAACTAAAAGATTATACATTCCCTCTCCTCTCAAACTCCGCCCATGCAACTTCATAATCTTTCTCCCTATCACACTTAGCAAAAGGTGCTACATAGATTATGGTTCTCTCAATCGGTCCATTTGGCATGGTGTCGTCTATGATGGTTCTGTGGATTTCTCCTGTTCGCATGTTTATTATATCTTCCCATCCTAGTGGTTTTTCTTCGACTATTTCCCCATCTATTACTATCTTGTATGGTGTTGCTGTTTTATCTGCTTTTCTTGGTAATCCTACTCCTGTTAAGCCTTTGCTTACTGTAAATACTATTCGTCCGTTAATATCGTAAAAGGTTTCATTTTCATTTTGTTTTAGTACTGGGAACTGTATGCGGTAGATGGTTTTTAGCTCTTCTAGGGTTAGTTTCAACTCCTGAGCTACAAGTACATCTATCTCTACTAATGCCTGTCTTCTTTCATAGTCTGTCCTTAGGGCTACATCTCTTTGCCAATTTGGTGTTAGATTTGTAAAAAAGTTATGGTTTAGTCTTGGGTCATCTTTTTTTGTCCAGCTGTCTGATGTGAACTTTTTGTTGTATTGCTCTTCGTAGAGTTCTTTGTAGTGAGTAGTTAGACAAGTTAATAATAAAGTTCTACTTTTCATGTTATCAGTTGTCTCAATTAAAGGAAAAATTGAAATAATTTCAGCCATTAAGTCCTCTTTACCAGAGCTTTTTACAATAAAATCAAAAACTATTGATTGCATCGCAGTTTGTAGAGAGATTAAATTATTAGTATCTTCAAATACAAAACTTATAACAGCATTTATATGACTAATACCTTTAGATGATATTATAGGGATTAATGTTCTTTCAACAGAAGAATCTATTCTTCTTCTATGAAAATATCTATAGAAATTTGTTATTTTTTTTCTATCACCCTTAAAATTAACTATGGGAATTCTATTATCATAATCACTTACTGATGGAGTATAATTTGTTCGTGGTAAATATTCATCATCAATAATAGTCAAATCTAAAACATCATAATAACTACTTTGTGGGCAGAGCTTTCTTGGTGTTTTATAGAGTGGATTCCCTACCATAAAATGAGGTCCTGATAAAATTAATTCTTTTGAAGAATCTGGAAAAGTTGTATTTCGTTCTATTATTCCATTTGATTGGTCTGTTGTTTCATTCCACATATCTGTAGAATAGTATGTACTCTTTATGTCTCCCAGTCTTTTTGAGTAGTTTACAAACTTTTGAATAACACTCATAAATTCCTCTACATGGATAGATGGAAGTCTTGCTTGCAAATATGATGTACCTTCCTTATCATATAACTTTGCAAAAAGTTCTAAGTTTTTTTTACCTATAGACACAACTCTACTTTTGTGCCCATTTGTATTCCATTTATTGACATTATTTTTTATTCCACCAACTTCTTCATCACTATCATGCTCAAAGCAGGCATCAATAGTTTGAGGTGAAAATAAATTTGAAATATGAAGAAAATCTATATTAGAATTTTTATTTTTAAAAATATTCACACTATATTTTCTAGTATGACTAACTTCTTGAAAAAGTGAGAGTTCATTTTTATATTGAAAATGATACCTTAGTCTTCTATATATCTCTGTTCTCAACAAACCACCTTTTGGATCATCATAAACTCCTTCTGGATGAATAAAACCACTTATCCCTTTACTATTAGAAATCCCCCATGCCTTAGGTAAAAAGCACTTGTACAGATTGGCTTTCCCCTCAAGCAGTGGATAATTAGTATTGGATCCTAAAAAGTTTTGAGTGGATGATGCATTTGTATATTCTTTTGTATATTCTTTTAGTAGACTAGGATAATTTTCAAATGTATTAGACCTTAACTCATTAAGTTTACTTGCACTAAATTGTCGTATATCAAAAAGTGGATTTGATTCACCCATTATTCCAGATTCATTCCAAACAACTTTAATCCACGGAGGATTCCCAAGAATCAAATCAAACCCACCTTTCTTCGCAAACACATCAGCAAACTCCAACTCCCAATGCAAAAACTTCTGCTTTGCACTTACCTCTTGCACCACTTGAAGCCTATCACTTTTCGCTATAAGTTCATTAACATCTATAAAGCCTAATTCATCTAATTGTATTTGTCGTATATCTTCATCCATCGTATCACTAAAGAGAGATTTGTTTGCATCAAGCTCCATGATGATATCTGCTCGTTTTTCTACCAACTTTGATATATCTTCTAAAAACTCAGACCTTGTTGGAAGTTTATCTGCTTCATCTATAGGCCAAAACCATAAACTACACCAGTAGTCCATCACTATCTTTAGTCGCGTGTAGGGTGAAGAGTTTTTTACATCTGCTGAGAGTTTCTCTTGAGCAAAAACGGTATCTTTATACTCTATCTTTGTCTCATGCTTTTGGGCTTTTTTTTGCCCCCATACATGGATTGTGTCGGTCGTTTTTTTCTTCATATCATCCATGTGTCTGGTATGTTCTTGCCAAAGTTTATCTATAGCTAGAGACAGAGACAAAAGTGCTTTTATCTCCGTAGATGTATGAGGTTTTATAAACTCTTTTCGCCACTTATTTATATGTGGCGGATTCGCATACCAAGCGAATACCCTAACTAAAAATTGATTGTGTATTTAAGTCCAACAAGACTAAGATACCCAAAAACAATCAACTACTAAAGTTAAGGGGTAAAAATGTCATATAAACATCTCAGTCTTGAAGAA
>JAJRSK010000026.1 GCA_024278835.1 Campylobacterales bacterium
AAAACAGATGAAACTATTAGAAAAACTCTTTGCCATTAATCCTGTACCTATTCGTTCTGACAGGCCGTGAAAACCAAGACTGGATAAAGAGAAACAAAAATCCACTATTGCAACCAATGCTATAAATTTCCTCTAAAGAAAGAAGAAAAATATTGGGAATTAAGAGGTATAATTATGGCAGGATTTGGCTTAGCTTAATGGCATTGAAGGGGCAAGACTTTACTTTTAACTTTACTTACTATAATTTGTAGATACGCAGAGGGGAAAGTCCAAGCAATCCATACAGATGGAAGTGACGGAGACTTCATAACAAGATATCTACATTATGATGCTCTAAATTCAGTAGATACCATCACAGATACAGCTATGTAAAAAACAATCCACTAAAATACACAGCCCCAAGTGGATACTTTTTTTCAGGACTAAAAAGTGGGCTTTATAAAAAATGGCCGAATACTCACCGTTTTTAGTGGTCGGATGATTTCGTGATAAGTGGCCGATTTGCTCCATTTTTTGCAGTCATGCATGAAGCTGCAAAATCTGAAAATGATTGAAGTTTGTTATATAAATGGGTTAGTTCTCATGACATCGATACTACGACAAAGCAGTCGCAGAAGTCTTGGCTTTTGTCTATCAGACAAAGCGTAAAAAAGTATAGTTTACAAAGAAAAAAATCTAAAAATATTTTCTTTTTTATTCATAATTTTCCTTTTATTTTAAATTGATTTTATATAAGCTTAAAGCCATAAATAGCTGTTATCGTCAGTGTATAAATCACAAGCAGATAAACATTTCTCGGATTTCCTGAAAGTTTTGGTGTTTTAATCTCAGATACATTTAAAATTGCAAGCAAAACACCACTTATATATAAAATGACAGAAAAAGTTCCATGCGTAAATAGACTTTCAAATAAAAATATAAAAACTAAAATCAAACTATTGTTATCAAGAGCAAGTCCTGTATATTTTGTTCCACCGGCTAATCCGTAAGTACTAAAATAACTAAGCCTGATAGCAGCAGCAGCTAACATGATAAACGCGCCTATCAAATAAATAGGCTCAAATTCCCCATAACTTAGAAGTAAAATGGCAGGAGTAACCCCATAACTTACTATATCTATCACAACATCTAGTTGTCCACCAAACTTCGCATCTGTGGGGGTTCGTCCCTTAAGTTTTCTAGCAACCAATCCATCAGCCCAATCAAAAGCGACAGCCCAAACCATTCCAATCATGGCAATCCCATAGTGACCTGTGATACTAAAATAAATAGCTAAAACTGTACAAGCTAGTCCCGAAAGTGACAGAATATTGGGAAGGTCTCTCACATAAGAAAGAATTGTCGGTTGTGCAGTTTCTATAGATTTAGAGTCTTTTTTTAACATAAATTAAATCCTTATATTTAATAATTTTTTTTAATATGGCAAGAACAAGGTATAAAGAGAGTACTCTAGCACAAATATCATAGAAGGAGATTAGCTTATGATAGTATATACTGTAGGTACTTTTGATTTGTTGCATGTTGGGCATTTGGCTCTGTTAGAATATTGTAAAACATTAGGGGATACTTTTATAGTCGGGGTAGCCTCTGATAAAGTAGTAAATTCTTATAAACCAAATGTTCCAGTCATTCCTTTAAATCAGAGAATAGAAATGCTTAAATCTTTACGATGTGTCGATGATGTTCGAGCATATCATGAACTTGAATATGTATCAGCTTGTAAAGAACTAGATGTCGATATATTTGTAATTGGAGAAGATTGGGGAGATAAACCACACAATATAGCAGTGGAAAAATATCTAAAATCAAAAGGAAAAAAGATTGTACAAGTCAATTACAACCCACAAACTTCATCAACAAGCATAAAACAAAATGTCATAGCCCAATCTCATAAGGGTAACTACAGGGCGCATACTATCTAGGTAAACATTAATAAGGCAAGCATCTGAGAAATCGTAGAAATCGAACAAGGCTATACTACAAAAATTCTGAGATTTTATCTTCCAAAACCAGTTCAATAAAAAATCAAATCCTCACTGCGTTATATCGCCTTGTCCCTAAGAGTTTAACAGACTTATCATGATAGCAGTAAATTATAATTTATGTACAATCTCAATCTCGCCCCTCAGCAAAGCCTATCAACCTATATCCATCTTTCCATCTCTTCGTCGCGATAGGTGCAAAATCTTCTATATCATCGATGCTATTATAGCCTTGGGTACTATAGCCGGTATTGGTCTCAAATAGCGCAAACCACTTTCCATATCCATACTCCAAGTTAGTCAACATATATCCACTATTCCAATAACTTTCGATATCTAGCTGTATATCTTCCCAGTCATCTGATATTGCCATCCCCTGACTCATCTCTTTTTTACTTTTTGTAAACACACCAAACCAAATAGAATCACCATACTCTAAATTACTCAGATAGTAGCCTTTGGACCATGCCGACTTTACTGCCGCTTGAAACTCCTCCAAGGTCTCTTTAGTTTCGTATATTTCATCAGTAATTGAGGCATCTTTTGAGAATATTCCTAACCACTTTGCATCACCATATTCCACATCACTAAGTGTATAACCTTGCTTTCGACGCTCTTTGACCACTGCCAAAAACTTTTTAAAATCACGTCTTGTAGTATACCCCTGTGTAGATGCCACCTTGCCTTTGGCAAAGAGACCTAGCCACTTGTGATAACCATACTCCACATCTATCAAGCTATATCCCTCTCTCCACTCTTTTTCTACAAAGTTTACAAAATTATGAAGATATTTTCTACTCTCATAGCGCTGATCTGTTAATCCCGTATTTTTTGCAGAAATTCCTACCCAGATGTGATCTGCCAAGAGAGCAGAAGAAGAGAGGGCTAAGCCTAAACAGACTATTAATGACTTTGAAATCAATTTCATAGCTAATCCTTTATATTTGAAATTCTTATAATTATAGCATTTTTCTGATTTAGCAGAGATATATTCTAGAAAGAGAAATATTTATAAATATCATAAATATTAAAATTATTTATATTTATTTATGTTTTATTAAGATATAGTACATATTATTTTTGGAGTGTTTATGAAAGTTCTTATCATGATAGTGGGTCTATCCTCACTTTTCCTAAGCGGTTGTGTACAAAATGTCAAATCTTGGGAGAAAGACAAACTCGCCAAAGAAAGTATGCAAAAGGGAGGTAGCAATGCCCTACTTAAAGCTTACCAAGAGCATGTCTATTACTCAAAAGAAGCGACAAAAGGTGGCACAGGTATCGGTGGTGGAGGTTGTGGATGCAACTAATCAAACTTTCCCTTGGCACCGCCCTACTTCTCTCCGTCCTTCAAGCTGAAGATTATATCCATATCCAAGTCCTACAATATAACGAACACGATGGACGCGCCTCCATCACCGCTCCTTCTGTTGAACTCAATTATGATTTAGGAGCAGATTATACCATCAATGGGAAGTATACCTTAGACTCTATCTCAGGTGCTAGTCCTATTTTTTATGATGCCACTTCTGGTGCATCGGCTTATAGCAGAGGGCAAACGACGAAAGAAGATGTACGATATGCCGGTGTAGAGTATGACGAGACCAAAAGGATGCAAGGTACAGTTAGAGGCACAAAGCGTTTTGAAAACCGTGATGAAATCACCTTGGGAGCTTCATTTTCAAATGAATATGACTACCGTTCTACAGAACTCTCAGCCGAAGTACTTCACTGGATGGATGAGGGAAAAAATCAAGCTTTTTCCATAGGTGTGGCTTTTCAACGTAATGTCATTTTGGTAGATTGTGAAGAAAACAGTATCTGCGATGCCACTTCAGGCGCAAGTAAAAAGTTACGTGCAGATGCTTTTTTTGCAGAAGCAGGCATCGCCCAAAATATAGACAGCACATCAACGCTTAAAGGGTCACTCTTTTTTAACAATGAAGATGGCTACCTTAGCAATCCTTTTATGAATGTCTTGCGTCACTACAATACCAACCCAACTATCACCAATGAAACCCGTCCTCACAATCGTCGTGGATATGGTGGCGTACTCGAGTATACCAAGGCTATTGGTGAGAAAACGGCTTGGCATAGTTCTTATCGCTACTATCATGATGATTGGGAAATCAACTCACACACACTCAATAATGACCTCTATTATGAACTAAATACTGACACGACTCTTGGTACAGGCTTACGCTATTATACCCAAGACGCAGCTTACTTTTTTTCCAAATCGTTTGACCATTTTACAGATGAAGATTATGCTTCATCGGATGAGAGACTAGGAGATTTTAACGCCATTAATCTCTCACTATCTGTGGATTATAAAGTCAAGAAGCATATCTCAGTCAATTTTTCAGCCAATTATTATAAACAAGATAAAGGAACTACGGCACGTTATTTTACCACGGGTTTAAAGTATGAATTTTAAAGAGACAACGCTCTCAGGAAATTTAAATAATATTTCTCAACATATTGTTAGTAAAAATTGACTAAAATCCCCCTAATTTAACAAGGGGGAGGATTTTTATGTATCATGATACATCCGCATTGATAGAAAAATCACAAAAAATCACCCTTGTCTCACACACCACCCCGGATGGTGATGCACTAGGAAGCTCTCTTGCCTTTTATCTAGCTCTCAAAAAAATGGGTAAGAATGTTAAGATATTTAACGCTACAAGAACCCTTGCTCAGCGTTACGACTTTTTACCCTCATTTTCTAAAATCACCCATATTTTTCCTAAAAACTGTGACTTAGTCATCTCTTTTGATTGTGGTAGTTTTGACAGGCTTGGTATAGAAAAAGAAGATTTTACACTCATCAACATCGACCACCACAAAAGCAACACTAGCTATGGGGATATCAATATCATAGAGCCTAGCCAAGCAAGTGCTTCATCTGTTGTCTTTTCTGTGCTACAATCTTTTGGCATAGATATGGATGCAGATATCGCCACTTGCATCTACACAGCTTTAGCAGAGGATACGAACTTTTTCACCACAAAAAATGTGAACGAAAAAGTATTTACTTTGGCATCCACACTTACTTCATTAGGTGCAAATCCAGCTTTAGTGGCCCAGAAGCTACAGCAGAGAAATTCTCTTGCTAAGGTACGTTTACATGCGCTTTTTATCGAAACTATTGAGTTAGTTAATGATGGGCGTATTGCCATAGGCGAAGTGAGTGAAGAGATGTTTAAAAAGACAGGTGCCTTGCGTTACGATACCACAGAACTCGTAGACACGTTACACGATATGAGCACCGTTGAAGTGGCTATATTTATACTAACTTTACCCGATGGAAACTATAAACTTTCTCTTAGGAGCAAAGGCATAGATATATCAAAAATAGCAAGTAAGCTAGGTGGTGGTGGTCATCATCACGCAGCAGGATTGCGTGTACTTAAAGAAGAAAAAGAGACGATTTTAACAGAGATAATTAAAGAGGTAAGTAAATGAGACAAAGACGACAAGGTAAGGGATACATAAGAGCAGTACTTCTTCTTATGGTAATTGCAGGTATTATATATGGGATACAAAAGCTTTTTAAATCACCACTATTTGAAACAAATCCTCCTGTGATAACACTCAAAGAGAGACTTTTTTGGAATTTACAAGCACCTCTACAAGTGCCTATATCTGATGATACTGGTTTAAAATCACTACAAGTAATTTTGAGTGATGGTGAAAAATCTATTGAGATTCCACAAAAAGCATTTAAATCTCCAGTAAAGTCATTTCTTGCAAATGTTGATTTTCCAAAACTAGGACTCAGTCGCAAAAATGGTATCTTAAAACTCACCATTAAAGCGACTGATATCAGCAAGTGGAACTTTTTTACAGGTAACACTGCCCTAAAACAAGCCATCATCAACATAGATGATAAAAAACCAGAAGTCTTTCCCCTCATCTCCTCTTATTCCATCACAAAAGGTGGCGCTGGACTTGCCATCTTTAAAGCCACAGATGAGAATCTCGAAAAGCTTATTATCGAAACCAATTTTGGCAAAGAGTTTAAACCAACTCCTTTTTATAAAAAAGGCTATTATGCAGTTTTAGTCGCTTGGCCGCTTACAGAAAAGCGCTTTTCTGCCAAGATAGTTGCAACAGATAAAGCAGGCAATAAAACACGATCACGTTTAAGCTTTTTTCTTAAAAATAAAAAATATCGCACCTCCACTATCAAAGCGAGTGAAAATTTCGTCAATGGCAAGATAGCTGATTTAGCAGAAGATAGACCCAATGATACCAAAGACTTAAGTCCAGCAGAAAAACTTAACTATATTAATGCCACGTATAGAGATGAAAACAATGGAGTCATCAGAGAAGTGACCTCAAAGGTTGATCATAACACCCTAGAAAATTTTAAACTCCAACCCTTTTATCCACTCAAAAATGGAAAAGTTGTGGCAAGTCATGGAGATCATCGTTATTACAAGTATAAAGGCAAAATTGTTTCTGAAGCCTACCACTTAGGCATCGATCTTGCCAGCGTCAAAAGAGCCGATATACTTATTACCAACCCCGGGGTGGTAGTATTTGCAAATTATAACGGTATCTATGGAAATAATTTGATAGTTTACCATGGATTAGGGCTCTACTCACTATATGGACACTGTTCTTACTTGGCAGTACAAAAGGGAGATATCTTAAATGCATGGGAAGTGGGTGCAAAAACAGGTGCGACAGGACTTGCTCTTGGAGATCACTTACACTTTTCTATCCTTATCCAAGGTATATTTGTCCGCCCAGCGGAATGGATGGATAGCAAATGGATGCAAGCCAACATCAGCGATGTTATCGAGGGTGCAAAAAAAATGATAGATAAATAAACCAAGGAGAAGTTCACATCAAAGCGAAACAAAAAAGCATACGGATTTTTGAACTAGAGGTAGATGAAGAGAGTCATTTTTTTGACTATATGGATAAAAACATCATTCTTCTTAAAGACTATTTTTTACTTATCAATGGTTCTCTGACACCTAAGATGCGAGAATATCTTGAAGATAAAGGCACCTGCTTTAAAGAGGCTGATACTTGCAATTTAAAACTCACATCTAAGCCAGACACAAGTAATAAGAGTGCTATAATAGAACAAGAGAAACAAGAACCACAGGAAGTAGTCAAGTATGTAGAGGTTAGTGCTAAACCTGAAGTTGTAGAAACTCTGCTTTTTGAAAAACCAGTTCGCTCAGGTGAAGAAGTGATTCATAATGGAGATGTTACAGTATTTGGGCGTGTTAATAGCGCAGCAAAGGTGCTAGCTGAGGGCAATGTGGAAATCTATGGTCGGATAGATGGATTGGTTCAATGTGACGGAGAATATATGATTGTTAAAGAGATCGGCAAGGGATATGTCGTCTTTAATGGTGATATTTTAGAAAAAGAACTTTTTGATGGAAAACTCAAGAAGGTAACACGCTCTGAGACAGGAGCCGTTATAAAGGATATTTTTTGAGACAATTGACGCTGAAAAAGAAGGTTGAGGGTGTTGGTGTAGGACTTCACAAGGGTGAACCTATACACTTTTCACTCTCACCCCTAGATGCCAATGCAGGTATCGTTTTTTATCGCTCTGACACTAACACTTATATCGAGGCGAAACCTTCCAACGTTATAGATACACAGATGGCAACGGTCATCGGACAAGAGGGAGAGTCTATCTCCACGATTGAGCACCTTCTCTCCGCAACATACGCCTATGGTATCGATAATGTTCTCATACATATAGATGCACCTGAAGCACCCGTACTTGATGGCTCGTCTGCTAGCTTTTGTATGATGTTTAATGAAAGTGGCATCGTCGAGCAAGAAGCAAACAAAAAGATCATGATACTCAAAAAAGAAGTTGAGATAAGAGAAGGCAACAAGTATGCCAAGATTTCTCCCTCTGCCAATAGTGAATTTACCTTTTCTATAGATTTTAATCATCCTTCTATCGGATTTCAAAAGTTTCATCTCAATTTTTCTAAAGAAAATTATCTAGAGCAGATATCCCGTGCACGTACCTTTGGTTTTTTAAAAGATTTCCAAATGCTAAGAAATAGAAACCTAGCCCTTGGTGCGTCACTAGATAATGCTGTTGTCCTAGATGAAAAGAAAGTGATAAATAGTGACGGATTAAGATTTTCTAACGAGTTTGTACGACATAAGATTTTAGATGCCATTGGTGATTTAGCACTCTTAGAGATGTCATATCTTGGACATTATGAATCGCATGCCGGTAGTCATGACTTGAACCACAAACTTACTTTAGAGATTTTAAAAGATCCTGCAAACTATATCATCACAGATTTACAAGATGTGAGAGATAAAACTTTTTCAAAGGCATACGTATAAAAAACGTAGATTTACTTGTCATCTCTTTGACGCCACCACTCCAAATAGGTGTCTATCATGATAACAGACTTATAGAGGCTATACAAAGTAAAGATAAAACCAGTGATGCCCTACCCCGACTATTTGATAAGATACTTAAACTGTACACGATAAATGGACTCTACTTTGCCAAGGGTCCGGGAAGCTTTATGGCGATAAAAGTCACTTATATCTTTTTACGTACCCTCTCAATCACAAAAAATATCCCATTATATGCTACAGAAGGTTTCACTTTCAACGACAATAAACCTATAAAAGCAACAGGGGCTCTTTATTTTATGAAAGAAAATGGTAAAATTCACACAAAAAAAATCGATGCTCCATTGGTTCCATACGATTTCACTCTGCCACAGACATTGAAGCCGACACATTTTTCAAGTGATGTTGAGCCTCTGTATGTTTTGCCAGCCGTTTCAAAATAGAGGAAAATAGTTGATTATAAAAGTACCAGCAACCAGCGCAAACTTAGGACCAGGTTTTGATTCACTAGGTCTTGCTATTGAGCTCAACAACATCATCACCATCAAACCTACAGATTTTATCTCTGTCTCCATAAAAGGAGAAGGTGCAAATAAACCGGGGATTAAAACAAATAACCAATTTGTCAATATCTTTTACAACTTTTATGTAAAGTTAGTAGGAAGACGTGATAACTTTCGCTTTGAATTTAATAACCACATCCCTTTTTCACGTGGACTAGGCTCCTCTTCAGCAGTTATCGTCTCTGCCATTGCAGCAGCTTATGAAATGGCGGAAGTACCCCTGTCCAAAGAAGCCATACTTGATAAGGCACTCTTTTATGAGGCACATCCTGATAACATCGCCCCAGCAGTTCATGGTGGCTTTACCGCTTCCATGACGATGAAGGGGGAACACGTTTATACACAAAAGAAAGCGCTCCCCAGTTATCTAAAAGCCGTCATGGTCATCCCAAACAAGTCAATGTCCACAGCAAGATCTCGTGCTAAGATGGCTAGAAATGTCTCTATGCAAAAAGCTGTTTTCAATCTGACCCATGCAGCCGTTTTAACAGCTGCATGTTTTAATGAAGATTGGTCTGTTTTGCGTTTTGCTTCAGAAGACAAGATGCATCAAAACTTGAGAATGAATGGTATGAGAGAACTTTATCAGGTACAAAAAACGGCTCTCTTAAATGGTGCTTTGATGAGTACACTTTCCGGTAGTGGTTCCTCTTTTTTTAATTTAGCCTATCAAGATGATGCACCCTTGATTGCAGAGAGATTAAAGACAGAATTTCCTAGATTTCGTGTAGAAGTCTATAATTTCAATAATAGCGGCTATTTAATCGAAAAATAGCGGCTTATTTTAAGGTATAATATAATAGAGTTAGCGAACGAAAGACATATGTCAAATCCTATCAGAATGTGTATATGTTGCAGGAAAAAAATCCCACAAAAATTATTGATGAGATTGCAATGTATCGAAAAAAGTCTTGTACCCTATACGTCAAGTGGCAGAAGCTTTTATCTATGTAAGACATGTGTAAAAAGTAAAGACAAGAGATTGCAAAAATCACTCTCTAGTCAATGTAAGAAAAATATAAAAATCACGGATTTGGAGAGTTTGATATATGGATAAAGTAAAAATCAGCGAAATTGCTCAAGAACTTGGAATGGAGACTAAAGTCATTCTTTCAAAAGCGATAGAGATGGATTTAAGTGTAAAAGCAGCCAATAGTTCTGTTACGATAGAAGAGGCAGGTACACTTATGGATTTTATCATGACAGGGAAAAACCCAGTTGTAAAAGAAGTTAAAAGAGAAGTTACTCCTAAAGTTGAAAAAACAGCCGTAGTAGAAGAAGCACCTCAAGAAGAGCCTAAAAAAGAAGCTCCTGCACCCAAGAGTGAACCTCAAAAACCTAAAGTCGTGGCCAAAAAACCCAAGCCGGCTCCAAGAAAAATCACTAAAGTAAATATTCAATCTAAGGAAGAGGCTCCAGCTCCAGTAGTAGAAAGTACACCTGAGCCTGAGATAGTAAAAGAGGTTGTAAGCGTTGAAAAACCTGCTCTAGAAGAGCCTGTAGCAAAAGTTACACCAGAAGTAGTGGTAGAAGAGAAAAAACCAGAAGTACCTAAAGAAGAAGAAAAAATACCAGAGAAGACTGAAGCGCCAAAAGAGGTAAAAGTTGAAGAGGTAAAAAAAGTAGTTACAGCAACTTCGAATCTTAAGAAACGTAGAGGTTTAGTCATCGTTAAGAAGAGAAAACCTCTGAGAGAATCTACCTCAAAAAGAGAGATGGCTATGCCTGCACTTGCTGATGGCGTAAAAAAGAAGAGAAAAATCAAAAAGACAGGTGCCGTTAGAAGTAACGATTCTAAGAGAATTGATATTTTTGCCGGTGGAGACATCAATGCTATCGATGTAATGGGCGATAATGAAATGGTCGTATTACACGACATGAATCTTCTTGTTGGTGAAGAGAAAGAAGATAAGGGACAAACCAAAAAGAAGTTTGACCCTACAAAGATGCGTTCTACAAAAAATAGTTCATTTGTGAGACAAAGAGGTATCAGTCGTAAATCTTCAAAAAGAAGAAAAAGAAAACCAGAAGAGAGTGAGGAAATCATCAGTAATATTGAAATTCCAGAAGATATCAGGGTTTATGAATTTGCAGAAAAAATTGGTAAACAGACTAGTGACATCATTAAAGTACTCTTTACACTTGGTATGATGGTAACTAAAAATGACTTTCTTGATAAAGATGCCATCGAAATCTTAGCTGAAGAGTTTGAAGTGGAAGTAACTACCATCAATCCTCTCGATGAATTTGATTATGAGAAAGAGTATGAAGGTGGTGGTGAAGGAGAGGACACAGATGCAGAGATTCGACCTCCTGTCATCACTATCATGGGTCATGTTGATCACGGTAAAACATCCCTACTAGACAAGATCCGTTCAGCCAAAGTTGCTGCAGGTGAGCATGGTGGCATCACACAGCACGTAGGTGCTTATATGGTAGAGAAAGATGGCCATAAAATCACTTTTATTGATACACCAGGGCATGAAGCCTTTACAGAGATGCGTTCACGTGGGGCACAAGCCACAGATATCGTTATCATCGTTGTCGCGGCTGATGATGGCGTAAAACCACAAACAAAAGAGTCAGTAGAACATGCACAAGCTGCGGGGGTACCCTTTATCATTGCTATTAATAAGATAGATAAAGAGGGTGCAAATCCAGATCTTGCCAAAGCAGGTTTAGCAGAACTAGGTGTAACACCTACTGACTGGGGTGGAGAGCATGAGTTTATCAATGTTTCAGCAAAGACAGGTGAAGGTATCGATGAATTACTAGAAGTATTACTTCTTCAAGCTGAGATTTTAGAGCTTAAAGCAAATAAAAACCTTAAAGCAAAAGCAGTTGTTGTCGAAAGTTCTGTTGAAAAAGGGAGAGGTCCTGTAGCGACTATCATCATGAAAAACGGTTCTTTAACTGTTGGTGATACAATCGTATGTGGTATCGCTTATGGAAAAGTAAGAGCACTTATGGATGAAAACAATAAAAATATGAAAGTTGTTTATCCAGGTGAACCGGCCGTTGTACTTGGGCTGAGTGAAGTTGCTGATGCGGGTGATGTTTTAGTCTCTGTGGATAGCGATAAAGAGGCAAAAGCATTTGCCAACAAGCGTGCTGAGTATATCAGACAAAAAGAACTTTCACGTTCTACTAAAGTAACATTAGACGATTTATCAGCAAAAATTGCTGAAGGTCAAATCAAAAACTTACCAGTCATTTTGAAAGCAGATGTTGCTGGTTCATTAGAAGCATTAAAAGGTTCTTTAGCAAAACTAAGAAATGATGAAGTAAAAGTACAAATCATTAGCTCTGGTGTTGGTGGTGTGACTGAAAGTGATCTTTCTCTTGCAGAAGCAAGTGAAAACGCTGTTATCTTAGGATTTAATGTAAGACCTACAGGTGGGGTGAAAGAAAAAGCCAAAAAGCTCGGTATCGAAATTAACACTTACAATGTTATCTATGATTTACTTGATGATGTTGAGGGACTACTAGGTGGACTACTTTCACCAATCATTAGAGAAGAAGCACTTGGTCAAGCAGAAGTCAGAGAAGTCTTTAACGTACCAAAACTTGGTGCTATTGCTGGTTCTATCGTGACAGATGGCGTTATCAATAGAGGGGCCAAAGTAAGAGTTATTCGTGATGGTGTAGTCATATACGAAGGTGAAATATCATCACTTAAGAGATTTAAAGATGATGTTAAAGAGGTTTCTAAAGGATATGAGTGTGGTATAGGTGTTGTTGGATATAACGACGTTAAGCCAGGCGATTTCTTTGAGAGTTTCCACGAAGTGGAAGAGAAAGCAACACTTAAATAGGACCCTTCATGGATAAAAGTATCAAATTAAAAAGAGTAGAGTCTGTTTTAAGAGAATTGATTCCGGAGGCTATCTCTACACTTTCTGATGCAAAGATCAATGGTACACCTGTTTTAGAGGTACGATGTTCTCGGGGTAAGTATGACGCTGAAGTTTATCTTGACCCCTCTTTTTCAACTCCTGAAGAAGAGAAGTATATCGTCAAGCATCTCTCTCAAGCTTCTGCGCATATAGAAAACTACTGTAAACAAGCCGAAGGATGGTATCGCTGTCCAAAGCTAAAATTTATCTTTGATCATAATCTTGAAAAAATAAACAAGATGGAAGATCTTTTTGCACAAATCAATAAAGAGTTAAATAAATAATTATGGATATTCAAACACTAAAAAAAGTTATCGAAGATTGTGGTGTAAAACTTTATGACACAGAAACTAATATAGAAAACGAACAAAAGATTTACCGTATCTTTATCACTATGGAAGGTGGGGTAACACTAGATAAATGTGCTGAAATTACACGTATCATATCTCCAATCCTTGATTTAGACCCACCTATGAGTGGTAAATATGCCTTGGAAGTTAGTTCTCCTGGTATCGAGAGAAATCTTAATACACTCTCGCACTTCAAGCAATCCATCGGTGAAAATGTTAAAGTCAAACTAGAGGGTGAAGAGGTCAACACCAACATCAAAGGAAAGTTGATGCAAGTTAAAGACAATACTATCACTCTTTATGATAAAGAGAGACAAGAAGACATATCATTCACACTCCCAGAAGTTTTAAAGGCAAGAACCTACTTTCAATGGTAATCAACCACAGTTTTTATATGTCACTTGCCCTTAAAGAGGCTTGGAAAAGGCAAGGTCTCACTTATCCAAATCCTGTCGTAGGAGCACTTATCCTCGATAAGCATGGCAAAATCCTCTCCATAGCAGCCACACAAGCAGCAGGCAAAGAACACGCAGAACTCAAAGCTATAGAAGAAGCCCTTATCACACTTGGTGATACACATATCTCCTCTCTCCAAACTGCTTCTCAAAAACATGCTTATATCTTATCCTATCATGATAGACAACTTAAAGACGCGAGCATCTATGTGACATTGGAGCCTTGTACACACCATGGGAAAACACCACCCTGCTCTCTGTTGATTAAAAATTGTGGATTTAAAACCCTTATCTGTGGCTCTATTGATCCAAACCAAGAGGCAAGCGGTGGCATCATCCAACTAGAAAAGGCAGGAGTCACCGTCATCACAGATATCTTAAAAGCTGACTGTGATACACTTATGACACCTTTTAAAGCGTGGCAAGAAAACAGACCATTTGTTTTCTTTAAACTCGCACTTTCAGCCAATGGTGTCTATGATGGAGGTACTATCACCTCATTAGAGTCACGCACTTTAGTACATGCTATGCGTGATAATATCGATTTTTTAGTGATTGGTGGAGAAACGGTACGGTCTGATAGACCCACACTTGATAGCAGACTTGTTGGAGGAAAAGCACCTGATGTGCTCATCATCTCTCGTCATAAAGAGTTTGATAGAAGCATACCTCTTTTTTCTGTTGCTGGTAGAAAAGTTTTTATAGAAGAAAATTTTGATAGAATAAAAAATTATCGATTTATCATGATAGAGGGCACACAGTCACTCATGAAATTGAGCGATTCCCTTGTTGATTGGTACTGTATCTTTAACTCCTCTTCATATAAAAAAGGGAAAACGATTCAAATTGATAAAAATTTTACACCTCTACAATGCATACAAAATAAACATAACACCATCACATGGTATAAAGGAATATAAATGACACTTAAATTACTTTTCATCTTCGCTCTCTCTTGGCTCTTAACGGCCTGTAGCTACACGAACAGTATGAATTCATTTGAAGATCTCTACACAGATGTAAAAATTCTCAAACCCACTTCTAAAAACTACAAAAGTGCCACTGGTAGCGATGCTACACCAATCATAAAAGAGCCCGCAGATACAGTAACTAATACTATAGAGCCAACATCTGTGAACATCAAGAAAACTGGTCGCATCATTTCAACTACATATGATTCTGGTCTTAAACTCTATCTTTATACCTTTATTTCAGAGCCAGAAAAAGAAGAGGTGATTTTTTACTACAATCAAAAACTTAACTATTCAAGTGCTAACTTACTCAAGATAGATGTTTTAGACAATTATCTCATCAACGCAACACCCTATCATGATAAAAACAGCTTAATAGCCCCACAAAAGAAAAAATATATCAAACATAAAAAGAGAAATCACAACATACGCGAAGCAATTGAAGAAAAAATCAATACTTTTTAGTATTTACTCTAAATGTTAACCGTCCGTTTACTTTATTGTCCTATACTTTCAGGGTAAACAAATTCATTCAACACTCCTTTTGAATAGCAGAGTGAGATACTCTGAGAAGAAAGAGACTAGAGAGATGCGGGTCTTGAAAGTCTCTTTTATATTCAATGTTTGATAGTTTTCGCTTGCGGAGGCGAAGACTATCAAAAACTCCTTCTATTTAAATTTTACTCATGATTTATTAACTTTACATTATCGTTTTTACGCTATACTTTTTGGATAAAACCAAGAGGGGAATCTTATGAAAAAATTAGTTAATTTATTCATTTCTATGAAAACAATGGTAGCACTTACACTTATCTTTGCGGCGGCTTGTGCGATAGCAACATTTATCGAAAACGACCACGGAACGGAGACAGCGTGGGCTGTAGTTTATGGTACACGGTGGTTTGAAATACTCATGTTACTTTTGGCGATAAACCTGGTGGGAAACATCTTCCGTTTTAAACTTTATAAAAAGGATAAAATCCCAGCACTACTCTTCCATGCTGGATTTTTAATAATCCTCGTAGGTGCTGCCACCACACGATACATCGGATTTGAAGGCATGATGCATATCCGTGAGGGAGCCACAGAAAATCAAATCGCTACAAGTAACTCTTACATACAAGTAGATGCTACAAAAGAGGGAAAACACTTCAGTGATAGCCAAAAGATTCTTATCTCTAAAATCTCTTCCAATGACTTTACTTTAAAACTTGATGTTGATGGTAAAGAAGCAGTAGTCAGATACAAACAGTATCTCTCCAACGCTATGGAAAAAGTAGTACCAGATGAAAATGGTAAAGCAATGATACATATGTTAGTTTTAAAAGAGGGAGCCAAACCAGAAGCTACCACACTGGAAGATAAAGGAACCTATCATGATAACAACCTTGATATCACACTCAATAAAAATAGTAATGCTACAAATAGAGACTATGTGCATATCTATAACAGAGGTAATGATTTCTTTTTCAAAAGCAACAAAGCAATGACTTGGTTTGTTATGTCAGATAAATCTCAAGGTGATTTTGAAGCAAACAAAGAGTATCCATTCACCAAAGGTCGACTTTATGCCCTAGGCAATATCAAGTTTGTGCCACGAGCAATTCATGCCAAAGCAACCCTAAAATACTTAGATGGTGATGCCCAAGAAGGTGGTAGGAAGATGAATACAGACACAAAGTCTGCCATCATTGCCAATGTCTCTTATAATGGCGAAAACAAAGATGTTGTTATGATAGGCTATGGAAAAGGCTCAAGAGGCATACCTGTCACAACCCAAGTAGGTGGTGCCACTTTCAATCTTCAATGGGGTGCAAAACTAGTAACACTCCCTTTTAGCATCAAAGTCTTAGACTTTCAACTCGATCGTTATCCTGGATCCATGTCTCCTTCTTCTTATGCTAGTGAAGTCGTTCTCATTGATAAAGAACAAAACGTCGAAAAACCTTTTAGGATTTATATGAACCATATATTAGACCATAGAGGGTATAGATTTTTTCAATCTTCTTATGACAGAGATGAAAAAGGAACCATACTTTCTGTAAACAATGATCCAGGTAAAAATCCTACATACCTTGGATATTTGATGCTTGCCATAGGCTTTATACTGACTATATTTAATCCTAAAAGTCGTTTTAGAAAACTAGCTAATGCTGTAAAAAAAGATACTATGCTCAAATCAGCACTCTTTTTCCTTGCCTTTACTTTCTTTTTCTCCTCGCAACCACTTGTTGCTAGTGAAGCAAATGATATCGTCCACTCTTATCAAAAAACACATGCTGATAAATTTGGAGATATCCTCATACAAACGGTAGATGGTCGCATCAAGCCGATGGATACCTTCGCCAATGAAGTACTCACCAAGATTCACTCAAAAACAACGGTAGATGGACTCAATGCCAACCAAGTCATCCTCGGGATGTTAACAGCACCAAATGCATGGCAAGAGATAAAGCTCATCCGTGCTAAACATACAAAGATAAGAAAAATACTTGGTATCGCTAAAGGGGAGAAGTATGCCTCTTTCAATGACTTTTTTGTCAATGGCAACCAATACAAACTGGCAGATTATGCCAATGAATCTATGCAAAAACGCCCAATTAAAAGAAATGAATTTGATAGAAGTATCATCAAAATAGATGAAAAACTAAACATCGCTTACATGATATTTACAGGTGAACTTTTAAAACTAGTGCCAAAGATAGATGATGAGATGCAAAAATGGTATTCAGTGAAAGAAGCATTGACTACATTTCCATCTGCTGAAGTAAAAGATATTCAAAAACTTTTTATCAATTATTTTAGCTCTATAGATAAAGCAAGAAAAAATGGAGACTGGAGCGAGGCAGATACAAACGTTGCTGCTCTTCTAGCCTATCAACACAAAACATCCGCTGATATCATCCCAAGTGAGAGTAAATTAAAAGCTGAAAAATTCTTCAAAAGATACTCAATTACTAACAAACTTATTCTTGTCTATATCTTTACAGGACTTCTCTTACTTGCTCTTGTCATGATAAAGATGATTAAAGTCGATTTAGATATCACTAAAATCACCAAAATAGTACAAGGTGTCTTTCTTTTAGCATTTGCAATCCATACGCTAGTACTTGCTGCTAGATGGTATATCGGTGGACATGCTCCATGGAGTAATGCTTATGAAGCGATGCTTTATGTATCATGGTCTATGGCACTTTCAGGGGTAATATTTATGAAATATTCACCGATGGTGCCTTCTCTCACTTCCATCATTGCAGGAAGTACCCTTGCTGCGACTTTTTTCAATGAAATGAATCCACAGATTACAAACCTTGTGCCCGTGCTTAAATCTTATTGGCTAAACATCCATGTTTCCATGATTACAGCTTCGTATGGATTTTTAGGATTAAGTATGATATTAGGCTTATTTACCTTGGTACTTTTCATCCTGAGAAATCCCAATAATAAATATATAGACCATAGTATCACAGAAGCCACACGTATCAATGAAATGACTGCAATCGTAGGTCTTTTTATGCTTACAGTCGGTAACTTTCTTGGTGGTGTTTGGGCAAATGAATCATGGGGACGCTACTGGGGTTGGGATCCAAAAGAGACTTGGGCTTGGATTTCTATCTTGGTATATGTAGCAGTACTACATATACGTTTCATCCCATGGTTTAACAAAAACTACGAGTACAACTATGCCGTCGCTTCAACCGTCGCATATAGCTCCATCATCATGACCTTTGTCGGAGTAAACTACTACCTCTCAGGCATGCACTCTTACGCAGCTGGCGATCCTGTACCGATACCAAACTATCTCTATGTTACTATCGCTGCTGTCTTAGCACTCATCGTAGCAGCATCCTTTAAGAGAGACAAAAAACGTAGCTAAATGCTTACCGTCAAAGAACCTTTCTTCAACAAATATGAAGTGAAAAAGTCTACTTTCACTTCATATCTCATCCCCTACTCTGACTTTCATCACTATCATGATAGATTAAAACAAGAACACCCAAAAGCCAATCACATTGTTTTTGCTTATCGTATGCTCAATGAACACAATCAAATCCAAGAACGTGCAAGCGATGATGGAGAGCCCAAAGGTGTTGCAGGAACACCCACACTTAATGTTTTAAGAGGCAAAGCACTGATTAATAGTGCTATCTTGACGGTACGTTATTTTGGTGGAACGAAGCTAGGAACGGGAGGTATGGTCAGAGCCTACACCCAGAGTGCCAAAGAAGTAATCGCACAAAGCAAACTTATTCCCTACATGACAAAACAAAGTATCACTTTTACAACACCCTATACACTTACAAAACGTTATGAACACTATTTTAATACACAAAATATTTCCTATCATGATAGAACTTTTGGGCTTGACTCTGTGACTTGGCAAATAGCATTAAGTGAGATAGAAAAAAAGTATTTTGAAATTTTCATCAAATCTCTCTAAAACTTTAAATAAATTTAATTAAATATATTATATAATATTAGAAATAATATATAAAGTAAATCAACTAAATGAATGATCAAGTAGGCGAGTATCAAGCACTCATGAGTAAACTTAAGTATCAAAATATTTTTGAAAATATGCCCATAGGAATTATCTATTTTAATACTACGGGTGCTATAACGGACAGCAATAGGCAGGCAACACATATTTTTGGTAGAACAAAAGAAGAATTTCTAAGCTTAAATCTACTCAAACATTTAACAAATCAACAACTTATACAAAGTATCCGTGATGTTTTAACACATGGAGAAGCAGCTTATGAAGGTTTCTATCAACCCATAAATGGATATCACGCATCTTATCTACATATCACATTTCAAGCTATATATAATGAAGTAGGTATGATTATAGCCGGTGTAGGACTCGTCAAAGATATTAGCGCAGAAAAAAAAGCACAAATCACCTTAAGTCACTACAAACAGATACTAGATAGCACCAAAGACATGGTCGCTTATATAGATACCCAATACCGTTACATCGCTACAAATAAAGCATATAGAATATTTCACCAACAAAAAGAAGCTAACATCATTGATAAAAAAGTATCCGATGTCATAGGAGAAGAGAATTTTTCCCACATAAAGATACTATTAGACAGAGCACTTGAAGGAGAAAGTTTTACCACAAAGGGTTCTTATCAACATCCCAATAGTGAAGATACCATCTATGAGGAGATATTTGAAGAGGCAAATTTCTCACCCTATATCAATGAGAGTGGTGATATTACTGGTGTAGTCGTTGTGATACGCAATATCACGGAACAAGAACTTATGAAACAAAAGATGCATCGCACAGCCAAACAGACAAGACACTATCTAGATATCGTACCTATCATGATTCTTGCCTTAGATAAAGGTGCCAATGTCATTCGAGTCAACCAAAAAGCATGTGAAATCCTTGGTTATACGCAAAAAGAATTATTGGGGGAAAATTGGATTGATACCTGTATTCCTGAAAAGTTACAAAATGAAATACATCTTGTCTTTTCACAAGTGCTAGAGAAAAGCGTTGATTATCCTCTAGAACATCAAAATAAAATAGTTACCAAAGATGGACAGGAGCGTACCATCGCTTGGAAAAATGTACTCATCAAAGATGATGATGGCAATATCATAGAAATTCTCTCGGCGGGTGAAGATATCACGGGTGAGTGATATCCAATCATAGTTCAAAATCAATACTATGGTTGTTTTGAATTTAACATAATAAAATCTAAGTTTTGGAAGTATCTAAAATGAAGTTTTAAATGGCGCGGCGGACGAGACTCGAACTCGCGACCTCCGGCGTGACAGGCCAGCATTCTAACCAACTAAACTACCGCCGCGCATTTAAAAATGGTGGTCGCTACAAGACTCGAACTTGTGACATCTACCTTGTAAGGGTAGCGCTCTACCAACTGAGCTAAGCGACCAAGGGTTTCCTTGAAAACTGCAAGTTTTTAAGGTCTTACTTGCTAAGCGACCGATATATGTAAAATGTATAAAAAGTGTTTTGATTTTCCAGGACTCAAATCAAAACTTTATGGCGACCCCAAGGGGATTTGAACCCCTGTTACCGCCGTGAAAGGGCGGGGTCCTGGGCCACTAGACGATGGGGTCATATAGACTGATTTCTCAGTTAAACCTCATTGACTTTAAATTTTAAAAACAATGAAAATGGTGACCCGTGTTGGATTCGAACCAACGACCACTTCCTTAAAAGGGAAATGCTCTACCTACTGAGCTAACGAGTCATTTTCGCTTGTCTAGTTTGACAAGTGAGGTGAAATTATAATCAAAAAAGATTTATTTGTCAAGCTTTTTTGGAATAAAATTGAAAAAAAGTTTTTTATCACTTAGCAATAATAGCTTCAAGCCCCAAAATACCGACTGTTGCTGTATATAAATTCTATCACCTTTCAATGACAATTTTTCTACAAATGTCTCTCCTTGCCTACTTTTTGCTCCAATATAGATAGTTCCAACAGGTTTTTCTTTACTTCCACCAGTTGGTCCAGCAATGCCACTCACGGCTATAGCCATATCTGCATCCATCAAAGAAAGTGCACCTTCTAGCATTTCATACACAGTTTGTACGCTTACAGCCCCATGTGAAGTTAGCGTTGATACCTGTACACCTAAGGTTTTCATTTTGATCTCATTGGCATAAGAAACCACAGAGCCATTAAATATCGCAGAGACACCAGCATTTTTTACTATTTCACTTGCTATCAAACCTCCTGTGCAACTCTCCGCACAAGTAACCTTCACCCCACTTGCCATCAATCGCTCAGAAATGATATGTGATAAATCTTCCCCAAAGAGTACTTTATCTTTAAATCCAAACGCTAAAGCTTGAATAAATCCATCATACTGACCATGTTTAAATCCATATGCTTTGACAAATAACACACCTTTCACCAATGCCGTCATACTAACAGTGACATCATTTATCTTGACAATATTTTTTAACTGTTCCTTCTCCAACTGATTCTCAGCATCAATAAGAAAAAAACTAATCGTCTGCATGGAAGGGGCTATCATGATAGGAGGAATATCCATATGTTCTTTTATCTTTATTACATTAATAGCACTTTTTTGATCCATTAAAAGATAACTATCATGATGATATTTTATCGCTTTAGAAGGAGCTAAAATTCCATCTTTAACAACCATGCTATCATCAGTTAACGTAGAAATAATTTTACTCACTAAACTATAAGCATCGCGTGTAGCAATGATAACATTTTTACTTTTTACGATGATTTCTTCCAAGGATAAAAAAAGATCTGGGTCATTTTTATCCAAGTGATAAATCGCATCTAAATGGCCAAGTTTTTCACATACTTTTCTCTCCAAGTAGTCCATAAAAAGATGGTTATATTTGATATTTTTTCCCACAACAATCAATGCATTTATCATGATAACTCCTTCACACACATTATACAATCATAGGACTTTAGCACCATATAAGCCCCTTTTTGCTAAACTCCGCGACAATTATGTATAAGGAATCAAAACAGATGAACTACAAAGATACCCTACTTCTACCCAATACCGCTTTCCCGATGCGTGGAAATCTTCCTGAAAAAGAGCCAAAACGCTATAAAGTCTGGTTTGAAGAGAAAGATGTTTACAAGAAAATGACAACAGCGCACAAAGGCGCAATAAAAACATTTACCCTGCACGATGGTCCCCCTTATGCCAACGGTAACATCCACATCGGACACGCCCTTAACAAAATCCTCAAAGATGTCATCGTGAAGTCTCACTACTTTCGTGGTGAAGATGTCCGTTTTGTACCGGGCTGGGATTGTCATGGTCTACCTATCGAGCAACAAGTGGAGAAAAAGCTTGGGGAAAAGAAAAAAACGATTCCTATCACGACTATCAGAAGACTTTGTCGTGAACATGCGGAAAAGTTTGTAAATGTACAAAGCAAAGAGTTTCAAGCGCTGGGTATCGTAGCAGATTGGAAAAATCCTTATAAAACGCTCAAGTTTGAATTTGAAGCGGATATCTATCGAACGCTTTGTAACATAGCAGATAAAGGACTTTTACTTGAACGCTCTAAGCCTGTATACTGGTCGTGGGCAGCAAAAACAGCCCTTGCAGAAGCAGAAGTTGAATACCAAGATAAAGAGGATTACTCTATCTATGTAGCCTTTGAACTCGATGAAGCGGCCAAAGCCAAGCTCTCTGTAGATAAAGCTGCGATGGTTATCTGGACGACCACACCTTGGACACTCCCATCAAATGTCGGTATCTCCCTTAACCCTGAAGAAGACTATGTACTCACATCTGATGGACTCATCGTGGCAAAGGTACGTTATGAAGCGATGAAAGAAGAAGAAGTTGTCAAAGGCGACATCGTCAAAACTTTTGCTTCCACAGAACTTGAAAATTTAAAAGCCATTAACCCGCTAAATAGCAGAAACTCACAAATCATTCTAGGAGAGCATGTCCTCATGGATGGAGGTTCTGGTTGTGTGCATACGGCTCCGGGACATGGTGAAGATGATTATCGTGTAGGACTCAAGTATGATTTAGAAGTGGTAATGCCAGTCGATGATAGTGGACTTTTTGATGAAACAGTCGTAAGAGAAAAACTCTTACCAACGCCTGAAGAATTTGTCGGTATGCACATCTTCAAGTCCAACGAACCTATCTTAGAGCTCTTGGGCGACGCACTATTAAAAATGAGCAAGTTTAGACACCCTTATCCATTTTGTTGGAGAACACACAAGCCTGTTATCTATAGAGCAACGAGACAATGGTTTATCATGATGGATAAAGAAAATGATGGCACAACGCTCAGGGAAAATGCTACAAAAAACATGAAAAGTGTCAAATTCTACCCTGAAAGCGGTATCAACAGACTAGGCTCTATGGTAGAAAATCGCCCTGACTGGTGTATCTCAAGACAGCGTGACTGGGGTGTACCGATAGCCTTTTTTAGAGATAAAACTACTGACGAAGTCATCTTTGATAAAAATGTCTTAGCGTATATCGCAGCTATCTTCCAAGAAAAAGGTTCTGACGCTTGGTGGGATTTAGAAGTAAAAGATTTACTCGACCCTGAAAGTGGCTATGACGCAAACAATCTTGAAAAAGTGATGGATATCTTAGATGTCTGGTTTGATAGTGGTTCCACATGGAAAGCCGTCCTAGAGTCTGACCAATACGATGCAGGCAACTACCCAGCTGACATGTACCTTGAGGGAAGTGATCAACATCGTGGTTGGTTTCAAAGTTCTTTGCTCATTTCATCCGCAGTCAACGGCATAGCCCCTTACAAAAATGTCATTACACATGGTTTTACAATGGACAAAAAGGGCGAGAAAATGTCCAAATCCAAAGGTAATGTTGTCGCACCAAATGACATCGCAAAACAGTATGGTGTCGAAATTCTCAGACTCTGGGTAGCCCTTAGTGATTATCAAAATGACCAAAAAATTTCAGATGAAATACTCAAGCAAGTAGGAGAACAGTATAGAAAGCTGAGAAATACCCTACGCTTCTTACTGGCAAATGTAGATGATTTAGAGACTATCATGATAGCAGAGGATATGGACACACTAGACAAGTGGATACTCAAAGAGGCAAAATCAGTTTTTGACGAAGTAGAAGCCCACTTTAAAAACTACGACTTTTCCAAAGGACTCTCAGCCCTTAACCACTTTATCACTGTAGAACTCAGTGGTATCTATCTTGACATCTCCAAAGATAGACTCTACTGTAATGCGCAAAATGACTCTCTCAGAGTTTCTGCACAATCAGCCATGGCTCTGATAGCACAACAAATATTAACCTTGACTGCACCAATTCTCACTTATACCATTGATGAAGTGCTAGAGTATGCACCCACGGTTATCAAAGGAGATGCAGAGGATGTGTTTGACTTAGTTTATGCGCCACTAGAGACGATAGAGACTGACTTTGATGCAGACTACTTCAAAGAAGCAAGAGAACAGTTTTTTGAGGCAGTAGATGTGCTGAAAAAAGATAAAAAGATAAAATCAACATTAGAACTTTCACTACAAACAAGTAGCAAAAAGATGACTACACTAGATGGGATCGATACAGAAGATTGGTTTACTGTCAGCCAAATTGCAACAAGTGTGGAGGGAGAAAAATTAGCCACGTTTGAAGTTGCAGGAGATAGCTACCAAATCATACTCAATAATAGCGCAAAATGCCCACGATGTTGGAAACAAAAGAGTGCTGATGAAGAGAGTTTATGTGAACGATGTGCTGGGGTGATTAACTAATGCCTGATTTTTCTCAGCCAGTGACACTTAACTTTATCTTTGCCACTATCGGGGTGATTTTGCTCATCACCGCGATAGGAATAGCCTTGGTAAAACTAAAAAAACACTAATGCCCTCTTATCGTCTCCCCAGAATAAGAGATGATTCCATGAGATAAATTCCCTATCTTTTCAAATCCCAACCCTTTCATCGCATGCTGTACTTGATAACTACGGCTTCCAGAGTGACAATAAAGTACTAACTGTTCCTGTTTTTTAGAACCTAAAAGTTCTTCTACTTGCGCATAAAACTGCGATGTTGGTACAAGTGCATCGGTTCCCTTAATTCGCATCAGTTCATACTCCATTGGCTCTCGTACATCTACCAAAGTAAACTCTACCATACCTAACTCTTTAGCTTCTATCAAAGCTTCTAACTCATCTCCATCCAATTGCTCTTTTTGAAGTAATATTTCAGCTTCTTCTTTTTTAAGCCCACGAGAATGTTGATGTACAACCTCTTCTATCCTTTGTTCTTTAGCTTGGGACGCCGCATATTCAGGCGTACAAAAAATTCCACAATGGCACAAGCCATCCTCAGGAATCTCTTTTTCAAGTGCTGGCTTACAGGGACAGATACGATTATCTGCCTCTTTTTGCTCCTCTTTGGTCTTCCCCAACACCATAAAACAAGGACAAAATCTCTTTCCATAGATGATTTTATTACGTGCTAAGCCCATGATGACACCTTCATTGACTTCTTCATTGGGGTTATAGACAAAACCAAACTGCTTATTTACCTTGTCAGCAAACCTTTCTGTTTTTTCAAGCTCAGCTTGAAATTCTGGTGAATTCATATCTATCTGTTGCATTATTTTCCTATCATGATATAACTTTTTATCATTATACTTTCAAATAGTTAATATATCTTTAATTTTTTCAGCCTCATCCCCACATCCCCAAATAAAACCACATCTTTAAGTATCGCATCCAAGGCAACACCATCATCATTGAGTTTGATAAAAAGTTCTCCTTTTTTACTAGAAAATATCGCTTGATTAATCACTACTACAAGGATATGTCCATCAGACCCAAGCTCACTTTCTATGGCATTATTTTTAGGTGTATAAACCTCTATGCTACCATCTTTTCTATCACCACCTAAAGCAAAAAGTGTTATAGGTTCTACCTGTTCAAAACTTCCACCAAGATAAACTTTGAGGTTGGCAAAAAGAGAGAGGATATCATTAGCAGCAAAAAAAGGAACTATTTGTGTTTTTTCACTTATATTCTCCTTAAAAGCCACATCTTTCTTCTTTCGACCCATCACAATATCCATGGACGTCAACTGTTTCACACGCCGAACAAGGTGCTCATGCATCACTATTTCTTCTCTTTCATGATAGAAAGTATAACTTTTAGTTTTTGTCTTATAAAGTGTCGAAATCACCTTTTTAAAATGTTTAGGTACTAACTTCCCCTCCACGATACTCCCCTCACTCAGCATCCAATCTTTACGTCCTTGACTCAAAAATTTAGCCAGTCCAGCTGTCTGCGCTTTTATCTCTATTTTATAATGATTTTTATCTACCAGCAAAGTTGCCGTTCCACTCCCCACTTCACCCAAAACACCATAACTTATCTCATATTCAGCCATATGACTTTTAAACTCTTTTGCCCCTAAAAAAGAGCCACTCAGCAACACTAAAAAAAGAATTTTCATTATCATTTTTTCCTCCTAAAATCACCCTTTTCACTACCCTTATTATAGCTAATAGTAAGTTTATGCTAAAATTAAGAAATAATTTACAAAAAAGGATTTTTAAATGAAATATATTTACCTTGGTGGCTTTCTCGTGACTATGATTTTACTCACTGCTTGTGCTACAAAAGAAGTTAACCCTCCAATAAAGAAAACAAAAGTTGTACATCTTAACCTCTCAAAACTTACTTATCCAAGTAAGATAGGCGATTATAAATTGCAAAACAAACAAACCCTTAAAAACAAAACACAAGGTGTCATGATACGCTATTTAAACACCAAACAAACCACCTCATATCTTGACTGTCACATCTACCCCCAAGGCAAAGATACAAATCTTACGGCACATTATCACGATATTTTATCGAGCATCTCTTATATGAAAAAAGAGGGAGTGTTAAAAGAGGCTAAAATTCTCAAAGAGGAGACTATCATGATAGATAAAACACATCCAGCTCAACGTACGATTTTTGAGATGGAAAACGAAATCACACCTTACTACTCTGTACTTTATCTTCTCCCGATAGATGACCATTATTTTTATATAAGATTTTCAAATTCCCATAAACCTGCATTCTTACAAAGTGATTTTGGAGAGAAAACAGTCAAAGAACTTTTTTCGAAGATAAAATCCAATAAATAAAAAAGTATCTTTATGGTAAAATCTCTCCAATTTTACCATGAGGCGGACACTTGATTACACTTAAAGAAGCATTACAACTTTCAGCAGATGAATTATCTGCATTTAAAGAAGGTTTAGTAAAAAAGATTGAAGAAAATAGAGACTTGGGTGCCTATATAGAACAATTTACGGGCGAAGCACTCAACACCTATGGTGATGGTGTACCTATCGCAATCAAAGACAATATCCAAGTAGATGGCTGGAATGTTACCTGCTCTTCCAAAATTTTAACAGCTTATATCTCACCCTACAATGCTACCGTTATCGACAAGATGCTTGAAAATGGACTTTGTGCCTTTGGACGTACCAACATGGATGAATTTGCCATGGGAAGTTCTACTGAAAACTCATGTTATGGCATCACAAAAAACCCGCATGACGCTTCACGCGTACCCGATGGAAGTTCAGGGGGATCTGCTGCAGCAGTTGGTGCGGGGCTTGCTATCGCGGCACTTGGATCTGATACGGGTGGAAGTATCCGTCAACCTGCCGCATATTGTGGCTGTGTAGGAATGAAACCTACTTATGGGAAAGTGAGCCGTTATGGATTAAATGCCTATTCATCTTCACTTGACCAGATAGGACCAATCACACAAAACGTTGAAGATGCTGCTATTTTATATGACATCATCGCAGGACACGAAGCCAAAGACTCAACAATCATAGAAGAAGCCCACGTCAAAGTCAGTGACAAGTTAGATAGTGAGCGAAAACTCACCATCGCTGTCATCAAAAGCCATCTCGAAGAAGCTAGCCAAGAGGTACAAGATACCATGCAAGAGGCGATAAACGCACTAGAAAATGCGGGACACAAAATCATCTACAAAGAGATGGTAAATTCCAAGTATGAGATAGCTGCTTACTACATTACCGCCTCAGCAGAAGCCAGCGCAAACTTAAGCCGCTACGATGGTATACGCTACGGATACAGAACACCAGATCCTAAAAACCTTAAAGAATCTTATATCAAAAGTCGTAGTGAAGGCTTTGGTGAAGAGGTAAAGAGACGTATCATGATAGG
>JAJRSK010000027.1 GCA_024278835.1 Campylobacterales bacterium
CAAGCTCTTTAGCTTTCCCACTGCCCAGTTTCTTTCAATAGTTACTTCACCCAATGTTTTTGCCATCTCATCCTTTTGTTTTTTAAGAGATTGTATCTCCTCCTTATACTCTTTAACAACTGCACTCTTATCAAATGCCAAAGATGCGTTTTCTAAAAACTGTTTCTTCCAGTTCTGTATATTTTTCGGCAATAAACTATATTTACTAGCTATCTCATTGATAGTTTTTTCACCTTCTAAAACTTCGAGTACTATTTTAGCTTTAAAATCTGCACTATATGTTGTTCTTTTTCTGCTCATTATATTTCTCCAATCTAACTGTCTATGATTTTATCATTTTAGGAATAATATTTTTTTATTATTTGGTTATTTTTTCTAGGGACATTATATTGTAAATACTTTTATAAAAAAGTTATATTTATTACGATATTGTATTAGATATAAAATAAAAGTTTTTATCAAGATATTAAAATTTTAACTATTGTGCACGATAAAAAAATAGAAAAAGTCCAAGTTGCGTTTATGTGAGATTGAAAAAAGAGTATATATAATTTAATGAAAAGGATTTGTTGATGATAGATTTAAGAGAAAAGCAGAAAAAATTACAAAGAGAGTCCTATACACTACTTAAAGAGAAAATAGACTCTTTACAAAAAGGTCAAACCAATGAGTTAGCTAAAGCCTCAAATATGTTGAGTTATATTCAAAAACTAACAGAATTGGTTGATGAATTTAAGAGAGAGATGCTTCAAGAGGTTATTGGCAAAATTATTCGTCAAGATGAGTCAATTTTTTGTAAAAAAATGGGAGTTGAGTATAAAAATATTGATGATGTTCTTGCTAAACCTCTAGCGATAATGGTTTTAGAAAAGAAGATAACTGACCTAGAGTTAGAAGAATTACATAAGAGCAAAAAGAAGTTTGAAGAACTATCACCAGAAGTCTTAAAAAAACGTTTAGATGAGACAAAGAAGTATCTTTTAGAGCGTATTGGATTGGGGAGGGATATTTATGCACTTTTAGGAAAAGATGATATAGAAAAAGAGTTTAAAGATATGCCGCACAGAGTAGCTTTGGCTCTACATTTATTTGATTCAAATTCTTTAATAGTAACATTTATGAGTTCGCTTCTCTCTTTAAAAAATATCGATAATGATGATGTGGAGAACACAGGAAATACCCGACAAACATTTGGCTCTCACATGGGAGAAAAGCTTCATTTTCAACTGGCTTGGCGTTTTTTACGAGAGATTGAAGAGGTAGAAGAGAAGAAGCTAAAAGAGCTTCATAGAGAGTATATAAATGAAAATTTGGAGAACATAACACAACTCTCAATACCACTATGGTCTACAGTTATTGAAAATGAGATTGGACAAAAGCTTATAGATTTAGCCATTAAAGCCAACATCATCAATGAGTACAGAAAACCAAATGATGAAGGGAATTTTAACTATCTAAAGTTGGATAAAAGTTTCTTGGAGAAGATGAACCAAAATGATAAAAAGATCACGCTTGCTGCTTCAATGATTTATCAACCAATGGTCATTGAACCATTAGACTGGAAAGGATTGTATGGAGGAGGTTTTTTACCTGATGACGAAGAGGGAGAGCGTCGTTTTGATTTGTCACTGATTAAAACATCTAGTAAAAAAGATAGAGAAGCCCTCAAGGGGAAAATGATTCCTTCAAATATATTAGAGAGCATTAATCATCTTCAAAAAACAGCATTTAGTATAAATGAAAAGATGTTAGAAGTATTGCTTGATTATCATAATGATATTAACTATCTAAAAAAAGAGAACCGCGTCGATTTTTCTTATTATCGGATATTGAGAGAGATTTTAAATTCAAATATTTATAAGAAGAGTATAAAAGAGATTCATAAACATTTTAAAAATACTAAGTTTATTAAAGTTTCTAAAGGAGAATTGAGTGCTACTGATAAAAGGAGGATAGACAAGGGGTTAAAATCGCTTGATAAGATAAAAGATATTGAAGCGTATAAGTATACTGCGAATATTTATTATGATATTGCCAAATACAAACAGGGGTTTGATTCTATCGTCCAGATTGCCCAAAAGATGAAAGCGTATAAAAAGTTCCATTTTGTTTGGCGTATGGACTTTAGAGGAAGAGTCTATCCTGAGCAAACTTTACTCAATCCTCAAGCTGGAGATTTACCAAAATCGTTACTACTTTTTACCGAAAAAAAATCTTTAACAGAAGAAGGATATAGATGGTTTTACATACATGGTGCAAACTGCTATGGGGAGGTTGACAAAGAGAGTTATGATAATCGTATAGCATGGGTAAAAAATCATGAAAAACAGATATTATCATGTGCTAAAGATTACAGAGATGAAGATTTTTGGAAAAAAGCAGGAGATCCATTTAAATTTTTGGCATGGTGTTTTGAGTATGCTAGATATAAAGAAAAACCTGATAATTTTCAAACAGCTATTCCTGTGGCAATTGATGGATCTAACAATGGATTTCAGCATATTACAGCACTATTAAAAGATACCCAAGGAGCAAAAAAGGTTAATGTTTTACCTTTTTACGATGAAAACAATGAGCTTGTGGTGGCTGATTTTTATGCAGATGTTGCTCAAGAACTAAAAAAGTTACTTCAAAAATCGTATGACTCTTTTCAAAGTAAGAAAGAGGACTACTTTGAAAAAGATGGGGTGTTTTATGAAAAGAAAGAGTTTTTTAGCATTGATGTTAACTATCACTTAGAAGCCTTTATTAAGCCATTAGAAGAATTTGATAGTGGTCAGTTAAAGAATGGTTTATATTATAGTACTGTTTTAAATGAGGATATAGATAATATTTTTAAAAAATCAACCTTAAGCAAAAAAGAGATTGAACCTGTTAAAGATGAACTTCTCAAAATTGAAAGGAGAGTTCGTAAAGATGTGGGTGACGATGATTTAGAAGAGATAAAGTTCTCTATGATAGAAGAGATAGAAAAGGTTTTTAAAAGAGCAAATCGCCATCTAAAATCAAACAAAACAAGAGAAAAAGATGGAAAGGTTTTAAAACCTGAAATCAAGGATATTTTAATAGTTCCTTCTCTTTATAAAAATTTTTTAGAAAACAATTTAATTAATCGAAATTTTGTCAAAAAGCCTGTTATGACCGAATCGTATGGTTCAAGTAGTGCAGGAAAAGCTAAAAAGATACTTGAAGATATCGAATCTAATGGTGTTGTGAGCCATTTTGATGAAGCTTTGCGTTATAAGATTGCTATGGAAATTACCAAACTGCTCGAAGAGGCTTTAACCATTGTCTCTAGCTCTCCTGGAATATACAAGAAGTGGATGAAAAGTTATGCTCAAAACATGGCTAAAAAGAGTGCGATTAGGTGGGATACTCCTTTAGGTATGGAGGTTAAACAGGTTGATTTTAAAGCCAAAAAAGTTAAAGTTCCCATTGGAAACAGACGAGATGTCACTTTTAAAATCTATAGTAATGAGATAGATAAAAATGGACACCAAAAAGGACTATCCCCTAATTTTATTCACTCACTTGATGCCTCTCATCTTATGGTAGCTGTTAATAATTTGGCAAAAAAAGGAGTGACTGATATAGTAACTGTACATGACTCTTTTGCTACTCATGCTAATGATGTTGGTAAAATGTCATTAACATTAAGAGAGATGTTTATAGAACTTCATAAAAAAGAGATTTTGGAAGATTTTAAATTGTATGCAAAAGAGAATTTTGATGTAAATGAAAAAAAGACCCCTTATGTAGATAAAGAGGGATTTAATTTAAAAGATGTTTTAAAATCTGAATATTTTTTTTGTTAAAAAGAACCTTCGTTTTGGTTTCTTTCAAGGCATCACAGCCAAGCCAAGAAGAGCAACCTTCTTAATCCAACCAGTTTAACGGTGGCAAGAAGATTGTCTCGAGATAATTCCTATTAGGGTAATCTGTTATCATTATTTTTCCTTATTTTAAAATTTGTATTTTTGAAGCTCTTTCTATTCGAGTGATTCTAAGCATTTCAGCCACAGAAATGTTTACTATATGTTACTATCCTATTTTTGGGAAGCAAATACATATGCCCATAGTTTCTCCTTTTGTTAAATATATTTTGGACTCTTGTGTTCGAGTATCCGCAAGCCATCTCAGGCAACTCTTTCTCTTTAGTCACTACTTGGGAATTAGTCCTCAAGCAATTTCTTTCCTGACGCGACAGCAGCAACAGCTACAATAACTTGTGCGCATATTGGAATTGGAATCATTATTTCTCCTTTTGTTAAATATATTTTGGACTCTTGTGTTCGAGTATCCGTAAGCCATCTCAGGCAACTCTTTTTTCTTTAGTCACTACTTGGGAAAATAGTGAGACTATAAAGAAACGTTAGTATCTTTTGGAATAATAGTTACAAGTGTATTTTGCCTAAATACCCCATAGAAATCTGGGAAAGATGGTAGTACAACGCGGCTCTTATTGCGTAACTGCAAGTTGTGCAAATCACGCTTTAAAAGCTCCATAGCATGAAAAACCTCTTTTTTTCCATAGGATGTATAGTCAAAAACGCGTTGCAAAAATCGTTCACCTGCATGATAGGTTATATGCATCGATATTCCTCCTAAAACAAATTAGCGATCTCTTGATTTCGAGTATCCGCAAGCCATCACAGGCAACTCTTTTCTCTTTAGTCACTACTTGGGGAATTTGATTAATATTAAATTAAAGTTAAATTAGTAAAATAATTTAATAATTTAATAATTTGGAGAAAATTTGAAAGATAGTGTATTTTTATTAGGTGGTTATGATTTAGAGATGCAAGCCATTAAAACTATTCTTATAGAAAAGGGTTTTGAAGAGGGTAAAACACTATTTGATCAAAAATTATCTTGGGGTGCTAAGCTAAGTAGCTATAAAAATGAGCTAGAGACCTATCATGATAAGACTATCTATGGAATAGAACTAATAGAAGATATAACTTTTCCAAAAAATTACAAACGCATAGACCATCACAATGATCTTTCTGATAATGAAGCTAGCATTATTCAAGTCTTAAAACTACTTGAGACTGAACCAACACGAGAACATACCCTTATCGCTGCAAATGATGTTGGTCATATAGAAGCGATGAAGTGCTTGGGTGCGAGTAAAGAAGAGACAGAAGATATACGCAAAAGAGATAGAAAGGCACAAGGTGTAAGTAAAGAAGATGAAAAACAAGCAGAAGAAGATATAAAAAAAGTTCAACAAAAAAATAGTTTATATCTCATCGAAACATCATTGAAAAATTTTTCACCTATTATTGATAAATTTGAGAAAAGGCCACTGCTGATTTATAGTAATAATGCTTTAACATTTTATGGAAATATTTTAGACTTAACAGAAGAGTATAAAGATGAGATAAAGAATCGTAAAGCTTATCATGGTAGAGGCTATTTTGGATTTGAGACGAAGTATGTAGAATCTCAAGGTATAGATGTATTGCTACAGAAGATAATAGATATGAATAGTGATGTGCTTTATAGTTATCATAACTTTATGTTTCCATTTCGGTTTGATAAAGTTGTAAAATCGTTTGATGATAGACATGATTTTTATAAAAAGCATAGTTTTGATGATAGAGTAAAGTTAGATGAGTCGTTTAAATCCGACCTTGAAAATAACAAGTGGAGATATGAACATTTTGCAGTTAAAAATAGTCTCGATTATAATGAGCTTGTCTATTTCCATGACTTTGTCAAGGATTCTTTATTTAACAAGCAAGAGTTTAAAGAGGGTGCAACTTCATACTTTTTTAAAAAAGAGATTGCAGAGGATGCTAGTTTTGTATTAAAAATATTAAACAAAGAAGCGTATGCACTAGACCTAAAAGGGGTAACTTTACGCATCTTTGATACAGGCGTTGCGATACTTAGCTTTGAAGTAGAAAATAGAAAATATAGTGATGTGCAAGATATCTTAAATATCAACGAGTATGGAAGAAGAGTCTATCCACAGTTTTTGGGCGAAAACTTTAGCACAAAAGTTACCAAAGAAACATTTTTACCTGAGAGTACCACTGTTAATGGTATAGAAGAGCATTTTTGTGATTTGTACAAAGAGATAAAAATAGCAAAATACATAACTGAGATTTTAGGTGATACTTTCACGACACAGCAAAATGTAGAAGATAAATACTTTATACAACCTATCATAGATGATCGAATGTTTGTATTATCATGGTATGGGAATGACAGTTTCTCGCAATGCACTAAAAAAGATTTGATGTATGATGATTGGTATAAATATATTTTTGTAGATGGCAAGGATATAACAGTTCAAGATAAAGATATGCAAAAAAAATTGATAGAGAAGTCTAGTTATACTCGATGGAAAGGATATGGTACATTTTTTGGAGTAACGCGTTACTCATTTGTGTCTCTTAGCCAAAATAGTGCATTTACAAGAGATGTTTTGCCTCTACCTCATATGAAAACTATCTATTTTCAAATGGTCATACTTCTTCTTGCACAAAGAGCATCACTTTTAAGATTTTCTGATGAGATTACAGCTATTTCCGATGTTAAGGATGAGCAATATATCTTAGAAAATATCTCTATTTTATATAAAAATTATCTTCGATTTGTTAACAAGCTCTATTTTAAAGAGATAACAGCCCAAGACCAAGGCATAGAACTCTACGACAAGGCACAAGATGTACTGAATATTACAAGAGACATGGAAGATTTGCGTCAAGAGATTGCTTCATTGAACGAGTATGCATCATTGGAACAAGAGAAAAAAGAGAATGAAGAGATGCAAAAACTAACCAAACTTGGAACAATTTTTCTACCAGGTACCTTTATAGCTGGTTTGTTGGGTATGAATGTCTTTCCAGATAACTTAATAAACAATTGGTGTATGCTTATAATTGCATTTTTATTTATAGCTATCATAACTTACTCTCTTACAAAACATCATGGTATCGATACTTTAGAATTTTTAGGGATTAAATCTAATAAAAGGAGAAAAAATGAGTAAATTTAAGCTTGAGTTCCAACTCAAGCAACATACCCCCATCATTCACTTTCAGAGTGAACAGAGTGGGGCAACATTAAGAGCTACGGAGTTGAAGCCTAAGTTAGATAGGTTTTTGTTGGAGCAGGTAGAGGGTATTCCTTTTAAAGAGAATGCAAATGGGCATAAGTCTTTGGATTATAAGGTGAAGATAGAGGCAAAAACAGAGATATCTGATATTGAAGGTATAAATCCAAAAAATAATAAACAAACACCAAATCCACTCTTTTTTGGAAATATGGGAGATGGAGATAAAAAACGTTTCTCTATGGCTTCTACTATAAAGATAGAATTTTTCTCTTTTGATGCAAAAATTCGAGAGGCTATTGAAAAGAACTTTGAATCTTTTTTAGCCAATACAAACTTTGGAACACGACAGAGTAAGGGCTTTGGTGGATTTTATCTAGAAAAACCATTTAATAAAAGTTTGATAAAACATAAAGTTTATAGTTTTAGCTCTAGTAAAAAAAAGTGGCAAGAAGATATAAAATTTTTCTATGCGTTTTTACGAGCAGGAATAAATACAGCAAACTTTGGAGGTATTTATGCTAAAGCCGTTATTTTTGCTTATGCTAAAAGTAAAAACATTACTTGGGATCAAAAAGCGATTAAAAACTTTTATTTGGATAAGAATAAAAATATAGAAAATGAAAAACTTATGAGAGATTTATTTGGCCTCTCTTCTAGTCAAAGCTGGATGTCTTATAACGCTACTGTTGATAAAGAGCATAATGAACAAGATCAAAAGAAAACAATAGATAGATTTAAATCTCCAATTACTTTTAAATTCATAGATAACAAAATTTATTTTTGGGCAGATAAAAGTGTAGAGAAGATGTTAAATAAAGAGTTTATTATTAAGTTTGATGGAAAGAATAAATTGAACTTAAAAACTCCAACATCATTTACTTTTGATGAGTTTTTTGAGTTTGCCTTTTCTTTAGACCTTTCTAAGCATATAGATTCAGAATATCATGATAATGAACAATATGCAAAACTTGTAAAAATATTCAAAGAGATAAAGGAGTCCAAATGACTTACATAGCACTAACCATAGGACCAATCTATAAAACTCTTTCAAATGCTAAAAAAACCCGTGAGCTTTGGGGTGGTTCTTACCTGTTTTCTTACATTATGAAACAGATTATTATGCAGTTTAAAGAGCGTGAATTTGTTGTTCCTTATATTAAAGATGAGACTATTTTTGATGCAGGTAAGGAAGTAGGACTTTTTCATGATAGATTTATTTTTGAAGCCAAAGAGGGAGATAGAGAAAAGCTAAACGATGTTATTGATGAGGTTTTGAAAAAATTATCTGCTGATATGAAAACAAACTATGACTTTTTAAAGGCATACTTACAGATAAACATTGTAGAAAAAGAGTTAAAAGATGGTGCAAATCCTATCATAGAGATGACTCCTTATCTTGATGCTTTAGAGCTTTTTTATAGTACCGCACAATATCATGATAACCCTTTAACAAAAGTCCTGCAAGGAGGTAATGTTTTCTTAGCTAAAGATGCTTTTGGAGAGAAAAAATCATTTCCATCACTTCCTGAAATAGCACTTCATGACTTAAAAGAGAGATTCAATATTAAATCTATGCTCAAAGATGATGAATTGGAGATTTATGATGACAAGGAGCTAAAAAAAGAGATTAAAAACTACCACAAATACTATGCAATTGTTCATGCTGATGGAGACAGTATGGGAAAAGTGGTTGAAAGTTTAAAGTCAAAAGAAGATTTTCAAGATTTTTCTAAAAAACTCTTTAACTACTGCATAAACTCTTCAAAACTTATCAAAGATTTTGGAGGAGAGACTATCTTTGCAGGAGGAGATGATTTGCTATTTTTTGCTCCTGTTGTGAGTGGAGATAAGACAATTTTTGAACTCTGTGATGATATTTCAAATGATTTTAACAAAGAGTTTAAAGGAACTGATGCCACACTCTCTTTTGGTGTTGCGATGCAGTATCATAAATATCCTCTTTATGAAGCTTTAAACAAGAGTCGAAGCTTACTCTTTGATGATGCTAAAAATGATGCTAAAAATGGTATTGCTTTTTCTGTGACAAAACATAGTGGACAGACATTTAAGAGTGTTATTAGAAAAGGTGAGCGTGAGTTGTATGAAAACTTTAAACTTTTCTCCTCCAACATTAAGGGAGGATAAGGTATGGATAACTTTTTACACTCTATTCACCATAAGATAGAAACCAATAAAAATATTTTATCTCAAATTGCAAAAGATAAACAGAGATTGCAAAACTTTTTTGATAACTACTTCAATAAAGAGGTGCATGATGAGAACTATCGGGAGTTTTTTATTCAACTGATTGACTTTATCTATGAATCCTATCAACAAAAAGATAACTCAAATGCTTTAGAGACTGTCTATGCAACTCTTCGGTTTATAAAATTTGTTCAAGGAGATAAATAATGAGATATTTAGTCAAGCTAAGACCTCTTGAGCCATTTTTATTTGGTGGAGAGCAGACTTTTGGGGTATTGGGAGATAAAGAAGCAGGCACATACTTGGTAACTTCTCGACAGTTTCCTCAACAGACGGCAATCTTAGGAATGGTTAAAAAAGAGATAATGATTCAAGCAGGAGTTTTAACCCGTAAACGAAAAGGTGAATGGGTAGATAAAAGTAAATTTGATGATGCTAAAAAATATGTTGGAACTGAAAAGTTTGATCTCTCATCAGATGAAGAACAAGACTTAGGAGTGATAGAAGCTATATCTCCAATTTTTTTAATGCAAAATAAAAAAAGATATATTAAAAAAGTTGATATAGATACATATCCCTATATAGATGGAAAATTAGAAAATTACAATCCAAAATATGACATATATGATAATTTTGTGTCTCTTGATGGCGGTAATGCACTAAAGTCTAAAAATATTTTCAAGTCGATAGAACAGACTGGAAACAAAAAAGGTGGAGAGGAGAACTCTCTATTTAAAAAAACTTCTTATCTGTTAGAAGATGACATTGTCTTTGCCTTTTATATCGATGTAGAGTATCAACTTAAAAATAGTTTGGTGCATTTAGGTGCTGATAGGTCAGCTTTTATGATGGAAGTAGTTGAAGATAATACTTCGTTCACTTATAGTGATTCAAAAGGCTATTTAGTGCTTTTAAGTGATAGTTATATCACTATCGATATAAAAGAACATTGTGATTTTGCAATTACAAGTGAGATTAGTCATAGAAATTTAACATCAAAAAAATCAGTGCTTTACTCATGTGAATTTGAAAAGAGTAAAACGCTCTATCTGTATGAAAAAGGTTCAATCTTTATAAACCCATCAGATGAACTACTCAAGAACTTAAACAATACAAACTTACAAAAAATCGGATACAACATCCATACCCAAGGAGAAAAATAATGAAAAAAGATTTATATACTATCACAACACTAAGTAATTTGCATGTAGGAAGTGGAGATATCAACTTTGATATTATAGACAATCAAGTGCAAAGAGATGCCATTACCGGTCTGCCAACTATTCATAGCTCTAGCCTTAAAGGAGCATTTAGAGAAGCATCAGGAGAAGAGAGCAACTATACTTCATATATTTTTGGTCCAAGCAATACAGACAATAGTAACCATCAAACTGGAGCATTTCACTTTTTTGAAGCCTCTCTTCTTTGTCGTCCTGTAAGAAGCAATGAAAAACCATACTACATGGCTTCTTCTGTTGGGGCTATTAAGAACTTTTTAGAAATCATAGAAGATTTTGAGATAGATTTTGATGAAACTATTAAATCAGAATTAGAAAAACTTAAAAAACAAAGTGTTCAGAGTGGAAAACCTCTTATTTTTGAACAATTAAATGGAGTAGTTTTAGAAGATTTTGAAACAGAAACTTCAGCTTTAGATGTTTCAGCTTTAAGTGATTTATTAGGTGAAAATATAGCACTCTTTAGTGATGAAGATTTTAAAAGATTAGAGCTGCCTGTATTGGCTAGAAACTATCTTGAAGACGGTATAAGTAAAAACCTTTGGTATGAAGAGGTGGTTCCTAAAAAATCAATTTTCTATTTTGTTATAGCAAAACCGACAAATCTTGACGAACAAGATAAAAAAGATAAATTAGAAGCCTTTGAAAAGCGTTTTGACAATCAATCAAGAGTTCAATTTGGTGGTAATAAATCCATAGGATATGGATATTCAAAAGTAAAAAAGGTTTCAAAATGAGTAAGAAACGAATAGAGGAGTATATTCCTAAAGCATTAAAGGTTTTAGAAAAAGAGTTTGGGAGTGGTGTTATCCCTTCGGCTTATAATGGCTATATCTCTCAATTTGGTGCGAGTATTATTCAGAGTGGATTGTTGCCAACTTTGGCTCTATTTGAAAATACCAATGCTAATACAAAAGAAAATAAAGAGTATTTGACCAATATTATTTTACAAGTTTTAAGAGAGAAGGATGATGATATCTCCCTGCTTAAATATGTATTAGATAGTAGGGAAGAGGATATTTTAAAAGATAAGATTTTAGATATTGCTGTGGCTATAAAGTTAAGTATTAGAACATTTAAACTTGATAAAGGTAGCACCCATGAGTAGTAATTTAGGATGGCTTTTTTATAAAGATTATTTTAAAGATATTGATTATGCTGAGCTTGAGTCTAAAGACAGTAATAATGAAGAACGTGTTAAAAAGAAGATCGAAGATCTTATAAAAGCTTCAAATACAGTAGCAATAGAAGAGAGTGAGAGTTTAGGAAATATACAGTTTCAAGCAAAGACGACTTATCCAGGTCTTATCTTAGGAAGTGGAAATGCCCATGAACTGCCAAATATTGATGGACAAGCTATTTTAGGTTTTTCATTTGATTATACTTCTGGATTGCCTGTTATCGCTGGTTCTTCGATAAAAGGAGTATTGAGAAGTGCATTTAAACATGTTGAGTATATCGAAGAAATATTAGAAGTTTTAGGTAAAGAAAATGTTGATGTAACAAATCTAGAAAAAGAGATATTTGATAATAAAGATGTTTTTTTTGATGCTACTATCCAAAAAAAAGCTACTGCGATTTTAGGAGATGATTTTATCACACCGCATGGAGAAGATGCTTTAAAAAATCCAATTCCTCTACGCTTTATCAAAGTGATGCCGGGTGTAACATTTCGTTTTGATTTTGAGTTGAGCGATAGCAGTATAGATGCAGATACAAAGAGTCTTTTATTTGGTCAAATTCTTTATGATTTGGGAGTAGGTGCAAAAACAAATGTTGGGTATGGAAAATTCGATGATTCTATTACCATAGAGAAATTAAAACGACAACAAGAACAGATCAAGGAAGTACAACAAAAAAAGAGAGAAGAAAAAGAGAGAGAAGAAAAAGAGAGAGAAGAGAAAGAACAACTTGCTTCTCTGCCTCCAAAAGAGGCTTTGATTATGCAAATTAATAAAGCTGAATCAAATAAAGAAATACATGACTTATTAAATGATGCAGATGAAAATATTGTTAATGAGGTAAAAGATGAAATATTAAAGGTGTTAGACCCAAAACCGAAGGATACGGATGCAAATAAAAAAAAGGCAAAAACAAAATGGCTTATTAAGGTATATGAACTTTTAGGTCATTAAATGTTCACCCAGCCATTTGCAAATATCTTTTCACTCTCTGCACTTGAAGAGGCACTAAGCCTCATCAAGTCAAAAAGCAGTGGTATAGATAAAGAAATTTTACAAGAATTTAAAACCAATGCAAAAGAAAACCTACAAGGGCTTCATCATGAGTTAATGAGTGGAACTTATACCCCGCAACCTATCAAAAAAACTTCTATAGAAAAAGACAAAACCAAAAGACGACCTATCGCCATCGCTTCTATACGCGACAAAGTAGTACAAAAGACATTGGTAAATGAAATAGAACCGTTTTTTGATAAGAAGATGAGCAATAAAAGTTACGGTTACAGAAGAGATAAAAGCCCACTAAAAGCAGTAAATAGATGTAGAGATTTTATAAATCATGGTTACTTCTGGGTCTATAAAAGCGATATAGATAATTTTTTTGAAACTATTAATCATGATACGCTTTTAAACCTTCTAGATAGAGATATACAAGACAAAAGAGTAATCAGGCTCATCTCCTTGTATCTGCAAAATGGCGGATTTAAAAATTTAAAATATATCGAACATGAACAAGGAGTGCATCAAGGGGATATACTCTCTCCTCTCTTAAGGGCACCTCGAAAAACTCTAGTCATTCATAATGGGCTTTAAAAGTGTAAGATTTTGCAAGAGATTTGTGAAAACCTAGCCGTAGCTAAGTTGAACAAATATCTTGTGAAAGATTGCACTTTTAAAGCCCACCCTGCGGGCATCACAGATAAGCCTTTGTGCTTCGTTACTTACTTTTGAATTAGCTATGGCTAGTCCTGCAAGTAAGTGCCTCGCTCAAAAACTTATCTGTGATGTTATGAACGACTAGAGTTTTTCGAGGTGCCCTTAAGCAATATATATTTAACTGAGATGGATATGTTTTAGGAGCGAAAAGGTGTAGAGTTTGTAAGGTATGCTGATGATTTTGTACTTTTTTTTCAAAAACAAGAGCAGATTGATGGCATCGTATCATCGTTAGACAAGTTTTTAAAAACCCTCTCTATCAAGATGGGAGAAGATAAAAGCTACAAAGCCAATCTTTTTAAAGAGGGATTTAGTTTTTTAGGTATCTTTTTTAAAGATAAACAGATAAAAATGGACAATCAAAAGCTCCAAAAAAAGATTTCTAAACTTTTTGAGATAGCTAGAGAGAGTAAAACTGTTAAAAAATATGTTAAAAAAACAAATCTCTATCTAGATGGGTTAACGCGTTATTATTTAAAAGTTCTCGATGAAAATTCATCACAATTTATACAACTGCAAAATGCACTCATAGATGCATCAGCACAATTTGTCTATCTGCAAAAAAAATCAGGAAACATTACCACCAAAAAAGCGTTTAAAGAGCCATTTAATGAGCTTTATTTACTCGAAGAGATGACCATCACGCAGAAAAAAGAGACAATAGAGCGTATCGTGTCTAAAGGTTTTGAAAAGTATTTAGCTTCCAAGTCATACACAGAAGATACAAGTAAAATAAATCGCAAAAAACAGAAGTATGCAAAATCATTTGCAACTTCATCGGTACTCTATGTAAGCCAGTTTGCTGCATATGTAGGTGTTAGCAAAAATGCTATTTCTGTAAAAGTAAAAGGACGCATCGTTGCAAAAATCCCCAAAAAACAGTGTGAGCATATCATCATAGCAGGAAAAGCAATATCCCTAAGCTCAAATCTTGTCTATCTGTGTGCTCAAGAAAATATCGCTATAGATTTTGTAGATAATCATGATAAGCCATTTGCATCACTTCTATCGTTTCGAGGTAGCTATGCAAAGATGGCACTACTCCAACTAGAGCTACTAGAGAAAAAGAAAAATATAGAATTAGCAAAAGAGTTTATAAAAGGCAAATCAAAAAACCAACTAAACTATCTAAAGTATCTAGATCGTTATCATGATGATGTTAAAGAGTTGATAGAGAAGATGGAACTAAAAATATCTACAAATATCAAAAATTCAACAACTATAGCACAACTTATGGGTTATGAGGGAGAGTTAAGTACACTATATTGGCAAGCATTGGTGCTTATACTCAAAGATAAAAGTGATTTTCAAGGGCGTATAAATAAAGGTGCAAAAGATTTGGTAAATAGTGCTCTAAATTATGGTTATGCTCTTTTATATGCTACGGTGCAACATTCACTTTTAAAAGCTGGGTTAGCTCTTCATATATCATTTTTGCATAGTTTGCAAGATGGAAAACCAACACTTGTCTATGATATGGTTGAAGAGTTTAGATCCTTTGTAGTGGATAGAGCGATAGTATCTATGATAAATAAAAATGAACCCATAAAAGTCAATAGCAAAGGCTTCTTGGACGATAAATCCAAAGAGCTTATCGTAAAAAATGTCAAAGAGAGATTGGGTGTATATACAAAACATAAAAAAGAGTCTAAACAGGTAAAAACAATAATCCAAGATCAAGCATATCTACTAGCCAGACATGTTCGTGGTGAAGAAAAATACAAGCCATTTATAGGGAAATACTAATGGGACACTATGTGGTTGCCTATGATATATCAGATAACAAGCGCAGAAAAAAAGTAGGCGATGCTCTAGAAGCCTATGGAAAAAGAGTTAACTACTCTGTTTTTGAGATACATATCAAAAGCAAAAGTGAACAAAACAGACTCGAAGATATACTCTTAAAACTTTTGAAACCGAAATCTGACTCTTTGAGGTTTTATAGTCTATGTCAAAATTGTATTAAAAAATCTTGGAGTCTTGGAGATGAACCCGCTCCATTTGATCAAAATGCGGTCTATTTTTTTTAGAAAACGATTTGCGAACTTTTTAAAAACCTCAAATCCCTAAATTTAGGGATTTTTATAAAAAATTAAGTTTTGAAAAGTTCGCAAAACTCAATTTTTCTTCTCTTCGCTGATAGGTTTGCGAACTTTTAGGATAGTTTAAGTTTCAAACCCCCATTTTATGGGCTTTCCAAAACTAAAAAAGAGCTTAAATTTAGGAAACCTATAGTTATATATTTTTTCATCCATAGGTTTGCGAACTTTGTAAAAGCTCAAAACCCCCATTTAATAGGACTTTCAGAACTCTTCTAGTACAATTATCTACTCATTTGACTAGTAAAGTCAGTGAGGTTTGCGAACTTTTTTGCAAAGTTCTATAACTTGGTACTGTCAAATAGATAAGCATTAAACTAGTTCTATGCAAATGCCGATATGGTAGGTGTATCCTCATCAGTCGATGGGGAGGTAATTTCGAGACCCTCTGTAGGAAGGAGATTTTTTTATGTCCTCTCCAAGGTATCCTCATCAGTCGATGGGGAGGTAATTTCGAGACTATGTATTCTCCAACAAACATGTCTTCCTTTTGGAGTATCCTCATCAGTCGATGGGGAGGTAATTTCGAGACAGCCCAATCTAGATAATCATACCCTTTTGATTTTCCGGTATCCTCATCAGTCGATGGGGAGGTAATTTCGAGACTTTTTTGTGATACCGTACCCATCCTTAATGCGGGTATCCTCATCAGTCGATGGGGAGGTAATTTCGAGACTCTTTATCTGATTTACTATTTCCTCAAATGATAGTGTATCCTCATCAGTCGATGGGGAGGTAATTTCGAGACGACCTCCTTAATTAACTGAGCCGTTATCTCTTCATCGAGAGTATCCTCATCAGTCGATGGGGAGGTAATTTCGAGACGATTAGTATCTTTAGTGTAGATACGTTAGGCGTTAAGTATCCTCATCAGTCGATGGGGAGGTAATTTCGAGACTCTCTTTTCGTGAATTTCCTTTTTTAAAAGTTCTTTTTGTATCCTCATCAGTCGATGGGGAGGTAATTTCGAGACCTATTTTTAGGTGCGAGTGATTCAAGTAGGTATCGGGTATCCTCATCAGTCGATGGGGAGGTAATTTCGAGACAATTCAAGCGCTCCATATACATGAGTTTTGTAGCAAACACCAGTATCCTCATCAGTCGATGGGGAGGTAATTTCGAGACTCTCAAGTTCGCACCTTCTAAGTTCGCGCCTCTCGTATCCTCATCAGTCGATGGGGAGGTAATTTCGAGACGCGAAGATGCTTATGATTGAACTAGGTTCGCGATTAAGTATCCTCATCAGTCGATGGGGAGGTAATTTCGAGACGATGAGTATTAATGGTTTTATCAGTCGTATCTAAAGTATCCTCATCAGTCGATGGGGAGGTAATTTCGAGACTACTGGAGCTTAAAGTTTTCAACATTTTTATTTCCGTATCCTCATCAGTCGATGGGGAGGTAATTTCGAGACTCTGATAGAGCAGGATTTTGGCTCATCTGTGTCATAGTATATCCTCATCAGTCGATGGGGAGGTAATTTCGAGACTTTCTTTACCTCTTTACCAACACTCTTGGCGTGTATCCTCATCAGTCGATGGGGAGGTAATTTCGAGACATATTTGCTTCTGTCAACTTCTTTTTCAAAAAGTTGATAGGTATCCTCATCAGTCGATGGGGAGGTAATTTCGAGACGAGAGAATAGTGACTCTAGTAAACTTATATTTAGTATCCTCATCAGTCGATGGGGAGGTAATTTCGAGACCTAAACTGTCCTCTGGCAAAAGTTCTAATATCTTTGCCTGTATCCTCATCAGTCGATGGGGAGGTAATTTCGAGACTTGCTGTTGCTGCTTGAGCTGTGATAGCTACAAGGTATCCTCATCAGTCGATGGGGAGGTAATTTCGAGACTCCTGACATTGTCAGGAATAACACTAAAACTACTATTAATGTGTATCCTCATCAGTCGATGGGGAGGTAATTTCGAGACTTAAATATCTCATTTACTTTATTCATCATACCCTGTATCCTCATCAGTCGATGGGGAGGTAATTTCGAGACTCCTTTCTTCATTTTCCGCACAAGAGTCTTACTCTGTATCCTCATCAGTCGATGGGGAGGTAATTTCGAGACAGCCATCTTTAGGGCATATATCCCATGCAAGATGGTCTTCTGTATCCTCATCAGTCGATGGGGAGGTAATTTCGAGACTAGTATGAAATTGTTGGATTTTTTTTGTATAGCTTAGTATCCTCATCAGTCGATGGAGAGGTAATTTCGAGACATAATGTCAGTAGTTATTTTTTCACCAGGACTTAGTATCCTCATCAGTCGATGGGGAGGTAATTTCGAGACACTACTAAATGCAGCTACGGTATCTCTACCGTAGCCGGTATCCTCATCAGTCGATGGGGAGGTAATTTCGAGACTCTTCGACTATCTCAACCATTTCTATGATTTCTTCTCTGTATCCTCATCAGTCGATGGGGAGGTAATTTCGAGACTGCTTTCACCCGTCAAAACCATGTCCAGAACTGCGTATCCTCATCAGTCGATGGGGAGGTAATTTCGAGACGAAATCTTCGAGGTTCGCTCTTGTTGAAGAGAAAGTATCCTCATCAGTCGATGGGGAGGTAAAATTAATTTCGCACGCATCTAACTTTGACGAAAATAGATTTAAATCATCTATACCAGTATCATCTTCTAAACCAAACCCAAAACAATCCGATATATAAAAATAAACAAAAAGGTCTATCATGATAACAAAGCTTTTTCTACTAATAAGTGTGCTATTTCAACTCTCTCTTTTTGCAGCAGATGATATGAATCTCACGGAGATAAAAAAACTCTATAAAAATGCTGTCAAACTAGATACAGTTACTCTAAAACAAGATGAGTTACTTAAAAAGCTTGATGATAAAAGCAAACTATACCTTATACATGGATGGCCCAATGTAACACCTATGATTGTCAAAGATAACAATGCTACAAAATATGCCATCACCCCTATCGATATCATGAGCAAAACGCTTATTCCATTTTTAGATGAACACAATCAATCTTATACATGGTTGAGTAGAGTAGATTTAGAAAAAGCTGATTCTACCGTAGCGAAACACTCATTTAGCAAAGAAGAATTTTTAAGTTGGTTTAGTAACATCTCTACTTTCCTTTATATGGCGATTTTTGCCTTTTACATCTTACACTCTATGGGACTTTTTGAAAAAAAGATAGATACTTACAAGCCAGAAGATATAGAGGGTTCATTTGATGATATCGTAGGTCAAGAAGAGATAAAAAGAGAGTTAAAAATCGTCTCTGACATGGTAAAAAAAGAGGATTACTACAAAACTTACGGCATAGATAGACCTACAAATATGATATTTTCTGGAGCTCCAGGGACTGGTAAGACGAAGATGGCTGGTTACTTTGCTAAATCTCTTGGTTTTACACTCATCTATGCTAGTGCATCAAATCTTGAGACAGGTTATGTCGGTGGAGGATCAAATGCGATAAAAAAACTTGATAAACTTGCAAAAAAGGCTAAAAATGCAGTCGTCTTTTTAGATGAAGCACAAACACTACTGATGAAAAGAGGACAATCAAGACACAAATGGGCAGATGATACAACAAATACACTCTTAACTGTCCTAGATGGTGTATCAAGCACCAAAGAGCATAATATCATCTGGATTTTGGCAAGTAACTTTGATGACACAAATCTAAACCTTGACCCAGCCTTGATGAGAAGATTTCAAAAGCAGATAAACTTCAGAATGCCAATAAAAGATGAAAGAATTGCACTCTTTGAGTTCTATATAAAACAGATAGATGAGAAAAATGTGGCAGAGATTGATTATGATGATTTGGCAACTATTGCAAATAATTTATCACCAGCAAAGATAGCAGCCATCGTCAAAGAAGCAGCAGCAAATGCAGCTGAAAATCAGACAAAAGTAGATACAAAACTTCTTCTTGATGCCTATGAGAGAGATGTAGTAGGTCTAACAACAAAAACCAAACGAAACAAAGAAGATAGAGATTCACTCTACATAGCAACTCATGAGTTAGGACACTTTTTTGCACATTTTCACGCTGCATTAAAAGAGGTACTAAAAGAGAAAAAGATGACACTTTCTGAGTATGAGAAACTCTCAAAAGAGGAGAAAGAGAGGATTTTATATCTAGCACGAGAAGAGACTGACATCATCAAAATATCTATCCAAGGAGCACAAAAATCAGAAGGTGGCTCATTGGGGTATGCTCTTTTTAAACCTGATGAAGATGATATCATGATACTGCCAGAGTTTAAAGATAAGATAGTTGATTTATATGGTGGATTAGCAGCTGAGAGTGCTATATTTGGTGAGGAAAACATCTCTTTGGGAGCGATGGATGACTTAAAAAGGATAGAACAACTCTCTTCTAAACTCTATGATGCTGGTTTTAACCATGTAGGCTTGATAGAAAAGAGTAAAAAAGAGTTCCTAAAAAGACGCTTCCAAGAGAGTATAGAAGCGATAAACTTTCATAAAGAGGAGATACTTACTACAAGACAAAAACTGCTAGAAGAGGGAAAACTCACTATCGACGAGATTGTACCAATAGGTGTGCTTAAAAGTGTGATAGAGGAGAAAAAGAGCGTTGTGGTATAGCAACAATTATCAAGCTTAATCACCTCATTTTTGATATGATTAAGCGAAATATTTGTGGCTTTAGCCTCAGCCTCCATATCAAAAATAGAAACTAAGCTCAAAAAGAGTCCAAAACGACACCTTGCAAAACTAAAACCAACAATTCATGAAGTCAAAGAAGGGACAGAATTGGTCGTAGTAGCAAGTGAACTATTTGCTATCATTGGTGGTTTATTTGCTATGTGATATGGAGAATTGCAATCCATAGGTGATTGTACATCTGCTTTTCTCATGTATCAGAAACTATGCTAGCTAAAAACTATTTCTTGTTATAATCAATCTAACTTAGGTCAAAGGATGTTATATTGGATTATTTAGAGATAGAAGGCGGTCATAAACTCTCAGGCAGTATCGATATAGCAGGTGCTAAAAATGCGGCTTTGCCTATCCTTGCACTCACGATACTCTGTGAAAATGAAGTAGAGGTTTGCAATCTTCCCCCTGTTTTTGATATCAAAACGATGTTGACACTTTTAGAAAATCTTGGGGCAACTTACACCTTTGAAGGCGACTGTGCTAGGGTCAATGCCTCTACAGTCAATAAAACCGAAGCCAAGTATGATATAGTCCGAAAAATGCGAGCTTCTATCTTGACACTTGGTCCACTACTTGCGCGCTTTGGCCACTGTGAAGTTTCTCTTCCTGGTGGTTGTGCTATTGGTCAGAGACCGATTGATTTACATCTTAAAGCTTTAGAGTTGATGGGTGCCAATATCGAGATAAAACAAGGCTATGTCCTTGCTACTGCGCCTGATGGACTCAAAGGGGCTACCATCATCTTTGATAAAATCACCGTCACGGGCACGGAAAATATCGTCATGGCAGCGGCATTGGCAAAAGGTGAAACCAAGATTATCAATGCTGCTAAAGAGCCTGAAGTAGTCCAACTGTGTGAAATCCTGAATGACCATGGTGTATTGATAAAAGGTATCGGGAGTGATGAACTTATCATTCATGGACGGGATAGAACCTTGCTAAATATCCCAGAGATTACTGTTATCCCTGATAGAATTGAAGCAGGTACTTACCTCTGTGCAGGGGCTATCACAAACTCGACTATCACGCTCAACCGAGTTAATCATTCGCATCTTATCTCCATCATATTGAAACTCCAAGAGATGGGATTTGACTTTGATTTGCGTGAAGAGTCTATCACTATTAAACCTAGCCCAAAAATACGAAATATGAGTATCAGTACGACTGAATACCCAGGTTTTCCAACGGATATGCAAGCACAATTTATGGCATTGGCTCTTTTGGCTGATGGTACTTCTATCATCGAAGAGAGACTCTTTGAAAATCGTTTTATGCATGTGAGTGAATTAACGCGCATGGGTGCCAACATCACACTTAACAACAATACCGCTTCTGTGACAGGAAAAGTCCCTCTTAATGGAGCAGATGTCATGGCAACAGATTTACGCGCCTCTTCTGCCTTGGTTTTAGCGGCACTAGTTGCCAATGGCACCACCCGTGTACACCGTATCTATCACCTCGATCGTGGATATGTGGCTTTGGAGAAAAAGTTACAGCAACTAGGTGCAAAAATCACAAGACTCAGCGAATAACTCACCCAATCTTGATAATCTCATCACTCGCCCACTTTGCTAAATCTTCATCGTGGGTGATGAGTAGTATCCCTACCCTATCTAAAAATTGCACCAAAAGCTTCATGACATCCAGTTGTACGACATTATCTAGTGCGGAAGTTGGCTCATCTGCCAAGATGATATCAGGTTTCATCAAAAGTGCGCGTAGGATAGAACAGCGCTGAAGTTGTCCGCCACTAAGTTCATGAGGCTTTTTATCTAGCAGATAGTGTTCTAAGTTTAACTTTTCCATATAAAATGCCAAGTCTGAAGTGCTCGCAACTTCTTCTATTTGATTTAAAATGTTATAAGAGGGATGAAAAGAGCTATAAGGGTCTTGGAAAACTTGGGCAATTTTTTCTCTTTTTATGCTCCCAGAAAAAGGCTTTTGCTCTCCAATGATGAGTTCAAAAAGGGTACTTTTACCAGAACCACTCTCTCCCACGATAGAGATGATTTCTCCACGCTTTAAACTAAGTGAAAAGTTATCATAAAGAAGATGCTCCTTACTATACCCAAAGGAGATGTTTTTTATCTCTAAAACACTCACGCGCGTACTTGTCCATTGCCGTAGATTTTGTACTTATAGGTGGTCAAGTCATTGATACCCATGGGACCTCGAGAGTGTAGTTTGTTGGTGCTTATGCCTACTTCCGCGCCAAAACCAAACTCACCTCCATCGGTAAATTGCGTCGAAGCATTGATATAGACACAAGCCGCATCGATGCCATTCATAAACTTCTCTCCTGTGGTATAATTTTCTGTGATGATAGCTTCAGAGTGCCCTGATCCATAGGTTTTGATATGCGCCATAGCTTCTTCTACCCCATCTACTATCATGATAGAGAGAATATTATCGAGATATTCTGTATCAAAATCTTCATGCGTGGCTTCATTGATAGTGATAATCTCTTGCGTCTCTTTACTCCCTCGTAACTCAGTTCCTTCTTTTTCAAAGGCTACTTGCACTTTAGGAAGCAACGTAGCTGCGATGGCTTTATCCACTAGTAAAGTTTCCATGGCATTACAGATACCCACACGACGACATTTTGCATTTATCATGATAGGTATGGCTTTATCAATATCTGCATCTTTATCGATATACACATGGCACAATCCTTTATCATGTTTGACTACTGGCACGGTTGAGTTTTCAGAGATATAGCGAATCAAGCCCTCTCCTCCTCTTGGGATAATCAAATCAACAAACTTATCCATTTTGATGAGTTTTGAAACTCCCTCACGAGAAGCATCAGGTAACAATGAAATCATCTCTTTTGGCAAATCATTTTCCACCAAAACCTCTTGCAAGATATCTGCGATGATAGCATTGGAGTGTTGTGCTTCTTTACCGCCTTTTAGTACACAAACATTACCACTCTTAAAACAAAGTGCCGCTGTATCAGAGGTGACATTTGGGCGGGATTCATAAATGATGCCAATCACACCGATAGGCACACTGACCTTTTGAATCTCCAAACCACTATCCACACGCCAGCCTCGAGAATTCTTCCCACTGGCTCTTTGAGTGCGGCTATCTCTCTCAGGGAGTTTGCCATCGCTACGATACGCTTCTCATCCAATAAAAGTCTATCTACTAAAGCACTACTAAGATCATTGTCTATGGCATACGTGATATCTTTTCTATTTTGGTTGATGATACGCTCTACATGTGATTCAAGTGCATCTGCCATTTTGCGTAAAATGGTATTTTTCAGACCTGAATTTAGTGTGCTTGCAACACAAGAAGCTTCCTTGGAGGCTTGAAGAAAATTTTTCATATTAATCCCTTATCTGTTATAAGTGATATTATAGGAGAATTTATTTAAGAGAGTCCTATCATGATAGGCTAACGCACTATCATGATAGATTATTACATACCAGGAAGGCGCGGAAACTTATTGAGTTTAGAGGCACGACAGTACCAACCCCAGCCACGCTTCAGCCAATGCCCAACAAATGGCATCGGTATCATCCATCCGCGCTTATCCGTTCGATAAACAAAAGCAGCACCATCCCCAGAATCCATCACACAGAGGATATTGAGATGCTTTTGGTAGCCTTGAAAGTCACCCTCCCCTTTTTCCATCTTAGTGATATTGGCTGCTGTATTTCTAGCCATCACTTCTGCTACATGCCCCTGTTTTGCCCTCCATTCTGGCCCTTCAAGTTCAGCGGTATCACCAATAGCAAAGATATTTTCATATCCTTGGACTTGTGAATAATCATTGATTTTTACAAACCCTGATTCACTCACTGGTAGCCCTGACTCAACCACAACCTTGTGCCCTTTTCCGGCAGGGATAAACATCACAAAGTCACTCTCAGTCTTGGTATCATCTTCATAAACGATACCATCTTCTTCAAAGCGTTTTATCTTCTTGCCCACATGCTTTTTGATATTTAATTTTTTAAAAAAAACATCCATCATATCCAAGGCTTGTGCCCCCATCTTCGCCCCAGGTTTATCCATAGGTGCAAAAAATGTTAATTCAAAATTGTTTCTGATGCCTTTCTTTTTCAGCATATTGTGTACATTGAAAAGTAGTTCAAAACCTGGTCCTCCTCTCACAGAAGAGCTATCTTTGGGATTACCACCAAAGCCCATCGCAATTTTACCTCGTCTATTTTCTACCAATTGATCTAATTTCTCTTTAATTTTCAGTGATTCTTCTGGTTTTCCACAGATTGAGAGGGTATTTTCTATCCCCTCATGCGTCATTTTGTGTGCACCCATTGCCACAACAAGATAGTCATAATCCCCATAAGTTTTATTTTCACATACCACTTGTTTATTTTCTACATCTATCTTTGTCACCGCATCTTTATACCAAGTAAACCCATGTACAGTACTTAACTCATCTAATGGTATACAAACATCATCAAAACTTGTTATCCCCACTGGCACCCAGATAGATGTAGGAAATATAAACATATATTCCCTATCACTTATCAAAGTTACCTCATGATTCTCTTTGCGCAAAAAAATTGCTGCTTCCACACCAGCAAAACCACCACCTAATATTAAAACTTTTGCCATACACTATCCCTTATATATTTAATACGGCTATTATAATACATCTGACGTTTAAAGTCAATGATATGCACTATTTTTTACATCAGAATAATAAATATACTAAAAGACTTGAATATTTAAGAAAAAAGTGCTATAATCTCGAAAATTTATTTTAATATATTAAAGGATTTCATAATGGCACATAAGAAAGGTCAGGGTAGTACCCAGAATAATAGAGACTCAGCAGGACGTAGACTAGGCGTAAAAAAATTTGGTGGAGAGTTCGTAAGAGCTGGTAACATCATCATTAGACAAAGAGGTACAAAAGTGCACATGGGTGAAAATGTAGGTATGGGAAAAGATCATACTATTTTTGCTTTAGTAGATGGTCACATCAAATTTCAAGTAAAAGATAAAAAAAGAAATAAAGTTTCTGTAGTTCCAGCAGCTGTTTAATTTTAAGCACTAAAAAAGGGTTGATATCTTTTGGATGTCAACCCTTTTTTTATGCCCAATTTTCAAGCTATCATGATAGATAGCTTGAAAGAAGGATGAGGCTAGTTACAGCCACATCCTCCACCACCACCGTGGTTATGCTCTTTATTCTCAGGTGCCGCCGCTGCGCCACCTGTTGAACAGGCACTCACACCTGGAGGAGTAGTAGGTTGTACCGCTTCATTATCTACACCACCATCCGCATTGATTTGCTCGATAGTATTCCAAAGCGCCGTGGCTGCCTTCATATATCTTTTAGCTGTTTCGCTATCTGGATTATGAAAAACGATTGGTTTACCTGTATCTCCACCTTCACGAATTTCAGGTTCGATAGGTATCTCTGAAAGTACTATTGTCTCAAACTTATCTGCCAAAGGCTGTGTGGTTCCTTTACCAAAGATATCGTACTCTTTTCCTGTCTCAGGGCAGATAAATCCACTCATATTTTCAACAATACCTGCGATTGGAATGTGAAGTTTTTTAAACATATCTAAACTTCTCTCCGTATCATCAAGTGCTACTTGTTGTGGCGTTGTGACACAAACACCCGCGGTGACAGGTACAGACTGCGCAAGGGTAAGTTGTGCATCACCTGTTCCAGGTGGCATATCGATGATGAGTACATCCAGTTCAGACCAAAGGATATCTTGCAGCAGTTGCTGAATCGCCTTCATGATCATCGCCCCTCTCCAGATAAGAGATTGTCCCTCTTCCATCAAAGAGCCCATAGACATGACTTCCACACCATGAGAAAGTAAAGGTTTTACTTTATTACCTGCGATTTCAGGTTGTACACCATCTACACCCATCATTCGAGGAATATTTGGTCCATAGATATCTGCATCTAAGAGACCCACCTTTTTGCCTTGCATTGCCAAAGCGATAGCAAGATTGGTAGTTGTCGTTGATTTACCAACCCCACCCTTACCTGAACTTACCATGACAAAGTTTCTGATATGTGGTACGATATTTTTACCTTGAGAGCTTGACTCTTTAGGCATATTTGGTGATTTAATCACAACATTGATTTCACGAGCAACTAAAAGTTGTAACTTCTTTGTAATGTCATCTTTCAATTGTGCTTCTACTTCTGGAGCAGATGAAGAGATTTCTATCTCGACATAAGCAACATCATCTTTCACATCTATATCTTTCACAAAACCAAAATCTACAATACTTTTTGTAAATCCTGGATAGGTGACTTCTTGTAACTTTTCATTAACTGAGTCTCTATTTAACATATATATTATCCTTTGAAATGTTCTTTTCAGTTTGCCTTATAATCATACAGAAATTATCCGAAATTATGAGAGTAAAAGAGAAAAAAAAGCATAAGAAGTGTATACTTTCGTAACACTTTTTAGAAAAAGGACAAAATTTGCCCGATTTAACCCTAATTATCCTCTCTGCTGGAAATTCTACCCGTTTTAACCAATCCGTAAAAAAGCAGTGGATCCGTATAGAAGATGATCCTCTTTGGCTCTTTGTTGCCAAGAACTTTGAAAAAGTTGCCACCTTTAAAGAGATTATTATCACCGCAGGAGAAGATGAACTTTTTTATATGAAAAAACATGCACCCTATACATATATAGTTGGCGGAGAAACTAGGCAAGACTCTTTACGCAATGCACTTTTAAAAGTCAAAACAGAACATGTCATGGTCACAGATGTTGCACGCGCTTGTATCCCTTCTATCATGATAGAGGAAATTATCAGAGCAAGAGATAAGGCTGATATCATTGTTCCTTTTTTAGATGTCAGCGATACAGTTGTCTATTCTGGGAGTACGATAGATAGAGATGCGGTAAAGTTGATTCAGACACCACAGCTCTCAAAAACAAAAATTTTAAAAAAAGCCTTAGCCCAAAAAACCATCTATACAGACGACTCTTCCGCCATTAAATCCATTGGAGGAAAGGTCTTTTATACAAAAGGCTCCATAAAAGCTAAAAAAATTACTGTATTTGACGATTTAGGTTCGTTAGCGTGTTTGAAGCAGCCGAGTGATGATGTTTTTATCGGATCAGGATTTGATGTACATCAATTTTGTGAGGATAAGAAGATGGTGCTGGCTGGTGTAAACATCCCTCATGATAAAGGCTTTTTGGCTCACTCTGATGGTGATGTGGCACTCCATGCTTTGATTGATGCTCTTTTAGGTGCTATTGGTGCGGGGGATATAGGTGAACTCTATCCTGATACGGATATGACACATAAGGATGCAGATTCAAAAGTGATGTTGGCAGAAGTGGTAAGTTTTATCACAAGAGTTGGTTTTATTATCAACAATGTAGATATCACGATTATGGCACAAACACCAAAGGTCTCACCGTTTAAAGAGCAGATGAGACAAGTGATTGCTGGTATTTTAGATTTGGCACCTGTTCGTGTCAATATCAAAGCAACCACAACAGAAAAATTAGGCTTTATAGGCCGAAAAGAAGGCGTTGCTGTAGAAGCAGTTGCCTCAGTAAAATATAGAAAATGGGATTTAAGTAAATGAAAATATTAATTGTAGAAAATGAGATATATCTTTCACAGAGTATTTCGACAAAGCTTACAGAGATAGGTCACATTTGTGAAAGTGCCGCGACCGTAAAGGATGCGCTCAAACATGATGAATTTGACGCTATATTACTATCAACCAATGTTTCTGGGCAAGATTTTTATCCAATCATTGAAAAATATAAAAACTCCATTATCATCTTAATGGTCTCTTACATCTCCAATGATACGGTGACTAAACCTTTACAGTCTGGAGCCAATGACTACATTTTAAAACCTTTCATGATAGAAGAGTTAGCACGAAAACTTAACCATCTTCAAGATTACATCGTCTTTAAAAAAGAGAATGAAACGTATAAAAGTTATATCGAACATCTTTTAAAGAAAAACTCAGCACACTCTATCACCAATAAGACAAAATTACCACTACTTTTGAAAGTCAGCTATCAAAAGATAGCCGATGCGATTGTTTTTGAATATGCAAAAACATATAATGATTCATTCTCTTTTGTCTCCCTAGAAGACGCTGATGCCCTTGAACAACTCAAAAAGATTCATGATAGTGAACTTGTGTATCTTATTGGGTACCAAAACATCAAAAAGAGTGAAAAAGCAAAGGTTTTATCCCTTATTCAAAATAGACGTGTTATACTCTCTTCAACTGATTTATCTGAAAGTATTGAAGAGATGGAAGTGCTGGAGATTAAAAACGAAGAAGGTGTATTTGAAAAGGGAGATATTCTCTCTATAGAAAACTATGTAAAATACATCATCACCAAGTATCAAAGTAAATTTCCAGATACAGAACTCTCTAAAAAGCTAGGCATATCAAGAAAAAGCTTATGGGAAAAACGCAAAAAATATGGAATCTCGAAAAAGAAATAAGACCCTTTTTATTGATAAAGAAGCCTTAGCCACACTCTCCATGCTCAAAGAGGGGATTTTCTCCCCTGTCAACAAACTCATGAACGCCCTTGAGTCTAAAAAAGTTGATGAAACATCTCGCTTTAACGGTGCCTATTTCCCCTTTTCATTTATCTTGGCACCTTCAGGAAAACGTAATGAAAATGTACTTAAATCTTCACAAAAAGGGGATATTCTTCATCTTGTCGTAGATGGTGCACTTAACGGAGAACTCATCGTAGAAGAGATTTTTCCAATAGATAAGAAAAAAAGAGTTGAAATGATATTTTCAACTTCTGATAACAATCATCCCGGTGTCATCGATATCTCTAATCGTCTGGGCAATTACGCAGTCAGTGGAGAGTTTAAAATCCACTTTGAAAGTACCCATGAAGTTCTCACAAAGATAGAAACAGCAAAAAAAGAGATAGGCGCGACTAAAGTCACAGCGATGATGCTTAGTGCACGTCCCTTACACAGGGCACATGAGAGGATGATAAGATCAGCACTCGAAACAAATGATTTAGTTGTTCTTTTTTTACTCAAACCCTATCGAGATGATATCTTTAACTATGAGATGAGACTCAAAGCAATAGAGTATTATATCAATAACTACCAACCTAAAAATCGTGTTTTAGTCGTCCCCTTTGAAAGCACTTATATATTTGCAGGCTACCATAACATCGTTTTAGATTCTATAGCTGCTAAAAACTTTGGCTGTGATTCTCTCACTATAGGCGAGAACCACTCAGGTATTGGTATCTACTATGACCAACATGGCAGAAATTTTTATCTTGAAAAGTTCAAAGAGGCAGAAACCACAGTCAACATAGTTTCTGAATATGTCTACTGTAATGTTTGTAGAACACTAGTCAGCACCAAAACGTGCCCACACGGTTCTCACCACCATATCAAGTATAAAGCAGGGTTTATGCAGGGGCTTTTAGAAGCGGGGGTACTGCCACCAGCCGTACTTATCAGGAAAGAGATTTCTGCTATCTACCTCACCGCACTCTTTCCCAATCGCTTTAAAAGCTTGAGGGAACGCTACACAAACTTCTTTCCTAGTGATGGATTGATTGAAGAGATGACGGATGAAAAGTTTTATCTAGAGTTGATGAACTTACATCAAACATCTTCATTAACATGATAGGCTTGTTTTCAAGTGCATACTTCGAGGACAAATCCTCCCGTTGGTCTGAGCCTCTACGTTTACACTTGAAAACAAGCCTATAAAATAAGGACTCTTTTGAGAAAACTTTTTTTAACATTTTTTTACAGTGGTCTGCTTCCAAAAGCACCGGGTACTTATGGTACTTTTGCAGGTGCAATCGTGGGTGTTGGTATTTTAAGCTTTGCGCCTGTTAGTACTCTTCTTTTACTGACAGTACTACTTACCCTTGTGGCAATACGCCAGATAGATAAAGAAGAGAAAGAGAGTGGTATCCATGATGCTAGTTCTATTGTTATCGATGAGGTAGCGGGTATTTGGCTGGCATTTACACTCAGTTCTGGCACGTGGATACAAATCATCCTTAGTATCGCATTCTTTAGGCTTTTTGATATCTGGAAACCCTCTATCATAGGGCGAATAGATAGAGAGGTCAAGGGTGGACTTGGTGTCATGGGTGATGACATCATCGCCGGAATCTTTGCAGGGCTTAGTTCTGCAATCGTCTATGGGGCTCTCTTAAAATTAAATCTACTATCATGATAGTAGATTTAATTTGATGGTGATGATACCATCACTATCCGCGTAAAGATAGTTACCCTCTTTAAAATCAACCCCTAAAAAGCTAACATCTATCTGGGAATGAGAGGGAGATTTTTTCTGACTCTTCATAGGACAAGTACCTAGAGCCCAAAGTCCCACTCGGATATGCTTGGTGTTGACCACATCACGTACATACCCATTAATGATGATACCAGCCCAGTTATGTTGTGCAGCAAATCCCATCAAAGTATCCCCAACAATAGCACAATATGCCCCAGCTGCATCGACAACAGCCACGCGTCCTTTGCCATCTGTTTTTAAAAGCGAGATAAGCCCAGCGTTGTCTTCATCTAATTTTATCGTGGTGATGGGACCAAAAAAATGTTCCTCTCCACCATAAGATTGTAATTTAGGCTCTAAAACGTCTATCTTGTCACCATGTGCGTCACATAAATCTGCAGTAAAAAATTTCATCATCATCCTTGCGCTCTATTTTAAGGGCACCTCTAAAAACCCTAGTCGTTCATAACATCACAGATAAGTTTTTGTGCGAGGCACTTACTTGCAGGACTAGCCTTAGCTAATTCAAAAGTAAGTAACGAAGCACAAGGGCTTATCTGTGATGCCCTTAAGTATTTAACCAAAAATCCGCTAAAATATAGCATCAAAAGAGGATGAAACGTGAAAGTAATTACGGGAGTCGTGGGAAATGATGTGCATGTGGTCGCCAATAGACTCATCGACATCTCATTAAATCAAAGAGGCTTTGAAGTGTTTAACCTTGGGGTAAACACTTATCTTGAAGAGTTTATCGACGCTGTTGTCGAGACAGATGCGGATGTAGTCTTGATATCTTCTCTCAATGGTGAAGCCGAAGGATGGTCACGGGATTTACCTATCTTAAAAGGCAAGTATGCCTTAAAAGATGTCACCTTTGTCATCGGTGGCAACCTCGCGGTGGGAGAAGTAAATAGGGATGTGCTCATACCAAAATACAAAGCTTATGGCTTTGATCTTGTTTTTCATCAGGTAGATTTAAATGAAGGGTTAGATGCCCTAGAGATGTACTTAAAGGAA
>JAJRSK010000028.1 GCA_024278835.1 Campylobacterales bacterium
GTTTTTAGAGAAAATGAGCTAAAAAAGGAGTGAAATTATAAAAGAGTAGTGCAGAGCATTTTTTTAAACTGAGAATTTACCGAAGGTTAAATCTGTGGGTTTGGAAATTATGAATTTGCAAGTGGCTCATACGATTTTTTATCTATCAGCCCTTCTTCTTTTACTGCCAGGGTGCGCAGAAAAAGAAGAGGTGGTTTATCAGAAGAATTCAACAAATCATCAGCGTCCTCCATCCACTATCCAGCCCACCCAAGTAACGCCTATAGTAGTTCAACGCGCAAGCAACATCTTTGCCAAAGCAAAAACGATGAAATTTCCAACACTAAATGGTAAAATTATCACCATCAAAGGAGATAACAACCTTCTAAAAGTAACAAATCCTCAATACCAAGGCAAAGAAGTCGTTCTTTATCTCTTTGGGAGAGATTGTCCTCATTGCGTAAGAGAGATAAAACAGATAAAAACACTTTCACGAAAGCCACACATCAAAGTCATTGGTTTACACGCCCAAAAGATGATAGGAGATAAGGCTCTAAAAGCCTATGCTAGACAGATAGGCTACAACTTTGACATCTTATCTTTTAAAAATGACATTATCATGATAAGATACTTGAAGAAAAATGGCTTATGGTATGGAGGGACACCAACACACCTTCTCATAGAGAGTGGAGGGAATGTTCAAGATATTTCAATAGCTGAACTTTTAAACAGATAAGGAAGATTAATGAAAAAAATTGTTTCAATACTTTTACTACTAGCACTCTCGCTATTTGCTGAGAGAATGTCACTTCAGACTATCAAAAATGAATATATCATTGCTGATGAAGAGGAGGGTATTTTAAACTTTATCAACAAAAAATATCATAAAAAAAATGTAGTCCTCTATCTCTTTGGTAGAGATTGTCCCCATTGTCAGAGAAAAGTACCACAAATCAAGAAACTAATGAAAAATCCGAAAATAGAGATTATCGGCGTACATGCTTACAAAAATATAGGCAACAAGGCACTTAGAGCTTATGCCAAAAAAGTAGGCTACACCTTTGATATCCTTTCATTTGGTAGCGATATCAAATTGATGAAGTTTCTACAAAATCTTCAAATTTGGGACGGTAGTGTACCCTACGCCGCACTAGTAGACGAAGATGGCAATGTCTATGAAGTCGATACTTCCATGATAGATGAACAACTCTAAATCAGAGGTTCATCCATCTCTTTAGGGATTTTCAATCCCATCAATTTCAAGACTGTTGGAGCGATATTGTTTAAGCCACCACTTTTCACCTCTTTTACATCCTCAGCCATCACAAAACAAAAAACTTCATTTAGTGTATGATTAGTGAGCCTATCACCCCCAGGATTTTTCATCTCTTCACAGTTACCATGATCACTAGTGATAACCAAGCTATACTCTTGCTCTTTGGCTACTTCGATAAGTGCCCCTAACTCTTTATCCACCGCTTCTACTGCTTTAATCCCTGCTTCATAGTTGCCTGTGTGTCCGACCATATCACCATTGGCGAAGTTTACCACGATAAAGTCATACCCTTCCCTCATCGCTTTTTGAACATTTTGCCCCACTTCAGGTGCGCTCATCTCGGGCTTCATATCATAAGTCTTGACATCTGGACTAGGCACAAGCACCCGTGTCTCATTGATAAATGGCTCTTCCACACCACCATTTAAAAAGAATGTCACATGGGCATACTTTTCTGTCTCGGATGTATGTAGTTGAGAAAGTCCCGCTTCAGATATCACTTGTGCCAAGGTGTGCTCGGGAAGTTTCTCTTCAAAGATAACTGGATAAGGAAAATCCTTATTGTACTGTGTCATGGTGGCAAGGTTTAGCTTCACTGGATTTCGTTCAAATTCAGAAAAACTACTATTGCCAATCACATCCACAAGTTCACGCATCCTGTCAGATCTAAAGTTGATGAAAATCACACCATCATTCTCCCCAAACCCTTTATATCCTCCAAGTGCTACAGGTTCTATGAACTCATCATATATCTCTTTTTGATATTCTACTTTAAGATACTCTGTCGCACTAAGACCACTTTGAGGATATCCCTTGGCAATAGCTTTGTAACCTTCTTCTACCCTATCCCAACGTGTATCTCTGTACATACTATAAAAACGTCCTGAAAGCGTGGCGATAGAGATATTGTCATCCAAATTCTTTTCTATCATATCGATATACTTTTGCGCCGAATCAGGTGCCACATCTCGCCCGTCCGTGATAAGATGTAGATGCACTTTTTTAGCACTTTGTGATGCTATTTTTGCCACTGCAATGAGATGATTGATATGCGAATGTACTCCGCCATCACTTAAAAGTCCTACCACATGGATATCATTGCTTTTAGAGATAGTCTCTTTTAATACAGCGTTGTCCTTTAAGGTGTCCTCTTCTATCGCTTTAGAGATTTTTACAAGGTTTTGATAGAGCACACGACCAGAACCGATACTCATATGCCCCACTTCACTATTTCCCATCTGTCCTTCAGGTAATCCAACTGCCAAACCTGATGTTTTCACATAACTATAAGGTACACTTTCAAATAGATAATCATACGCCGATTTTTTCGCATGGCAAAAAGCGTTATCTTGACAACTCTCACGGTGTCCGATGCCATCTGTGATGACCAAAAGTACTTTTTTTGTTTTCATTATTTTTCCCTCATATCCTAAGTCAAATTCTACTACAATAAACTTTCATCTTTTCTAAGGATTTTCATTGCTATATATGATTTATCAGTTTTTCGACATCAATCTCTTCCAATACATCACCATTCGTGCAGGTATATCATTTTTTATCGCATTTATTTTAACATTGATTTTGATGCCAAAGTTCATCGCATGGGCAAGAGCAAGAAATGCCAACCAACCTATCTATAAACATGCACCTGAGGGACATCAAGCAAAGGGTAAAACACCAACAATGGGTGGTATCGTTTTTCTCACTTCTACCCTTGTAGCCGTTTTCTTTACGGTAAAATTTAACAACTTTTACGCCATAGGAGGGCTCCTAGCTCTTATCTCTTTTGCTATCATCGGAATTAAAGATGATCTCTCAAAAATCAACCATAAAAATAACGAAGCGGGACTAAGCTCAAAGTCTAAATTTTTTATGCAAATCATCGCTTCACTTGTTGTGGGATTTTATCTCTATTTTGGAAACTTCTCTACGGAATTATATGTTCCTTTTAACAAATATCCCGTTTTTGATATGGGTATCTTTGCTGTTGCTTTTTGGACTATGGTTTTTGTCTCCACAAGTAACGCTGTCAATCTCACAGATGGGCTAGATGGACTCGCTACTGTCCCTTCTATCTTCTCTATCATGTCACTCTCCGTCTTTGTTTATGTGATGGGACACGCAATACTAAGTGATTATTTACTTGTTCCCAACTTCAAAGGTATTGGAGAAGTCACTATTATCGCGACCGCTCTAGTAGGGGCACTTATAGGCTTTTTATGGCATAACTGCCATCCAGCTGAGATATTTATGGGTGATAGTGGTTCTTTGGCACTTGGTGGATTTATCGCGTATATGGCTATCATTACCAAAAATGAATTTTTACTCATCGCTATCGGTTTTGTTTTTGTGCTAGAAACAGTTTCTGTTATCTTGCAAGTGGGAAGCTATAAAACACGTAAAAAACGTATCTTCCATATGGCACCTATCCACCATCACTTTGAGATAAAAGGGTGGGCAGAAAATAAAATCATCGTCCGTTTTTGGATTATCGCACTGATTTCTAATCTCATCGCATTGATTACATTGAAGATACGATAATGACACTTTTTGGTTATGGTATCACTACAAAAGCCATCGCACAAAAATTTGGAAATTGTAAGATTTATGATGACAAGTTTAGCGCACTCACCACAGACAAACTAGGAAACACTTTTCATCCAAGTGAGGATTTTGATCCTGAGGTGATGGACTTGGAAGTCACTAGTCCAGGGATTCCCCCTTTACATCCTCTCATCCAAAAGGCCAAACATTTAGTGAGTGAATACGACCTATTTGCCCCTGAGATGCCTTTTTCTATCTGGATATCAGGTACAAATGGGAAAACTACCACCACAGCTATGACACAAGCACTTTTAGAAAAACGAGGAAGCATAGCTGGAGGCAACATCGGAACCCCTTTGGCAAACCTTGACACTCACGCCCCCATATGGATACTAGAAAGCAGTTCATTTACCCTACACTATACCAACATCGCCTCACCAAATCTTTATATCTTACTACCCATTACACCCGATCATGTATCCTGGCACGGAGAATTTGAAGATTATGAAAAAGCCAAACTTAAACCACTCGATACTATGAGAGAGGGAGAAGTGGCTATCATCCCAGCAAAATATGCTGATTATCCCACACTTGCTATGAAAGTCACTTATGAGAGTGCTGAGGATTTGGCAAATTATTTTGATTTTGAGATAGAGAGGCTTGACTTTAAAGAGCCATTTCTAACTGATGCTCTTCTTGCCATGGCAGCACAAAAAATTCTTTTTGATGAGACAGACTATACCTTGATAAATAACTTCAAGATTGGCGCACACCGCGTAGAAGAGTTTATAGACACCAAAGGAAGAATTTGGATAAATGATTCAAAAGCAACCAATGCGAATGCTGCTATCGCTGCACTTTCTTCCTATCATGATAGAAAAATTTTACTCATTCTAGGTGGAGATGACAAAGGGGCTGATCTTTCATCATTATTTGAAGTTTTAAAAAATTTAAATGTAGAGATATTTGCTATAGGAAGCAATGCTGAGAAACTATGTGCCTTCGCCACAGCCATTCATAAGCCAGTACACCTATCCAAGACACTTGACAATGCCGTTATCATGATAGACAAAAAGTACCATAATGATGCTATCGCCCTACTCTCTCCCGCCGCCGCAAGTCTTGATCAATTTTCTTCATATGCTAAAAGAGGTGAAGACTTTTTACAATTTATTAAAGGTTTAAGGTAGATTTTAAGATTTTAGGATATACTTCTATTTCCTTTAAAAGGCTGGATAGCTCAGTCGGTAGAGCAGGTGACTGAAAATCACCGTGTCGGCGGTTCGATTCCGTCTCCCGCCACCATTTAAAGAGCAGTTTGGGCAATGCCCAAATCGCTAAACTTCTTAACTTTACTTTCAACTTTTTTTATTTTAATACTCCATCGAGATTTTCTGTTAACCAAATTATTCTATCATAAGGAAAACAAATAAAAGGATTTCTTATGAAAAAATTGTTACTTACTTGTCTGATTCTCGCCACTACGCTCTTTGCTGAACAAACAACCCTAAAAACAGGTTGCATTTTATCTCAAGAAGGTACCGTAAGTGTGGGCTGGAAAGCCTATAAAACTGCAGCTAAATTAGGCGTAGGTGGCGTATTTGATGATGTTACTTACACCGCTGCACAAAAAGAGGGGAAAAATTTCAAAGAGATACTCGTTGGCTCCTCCGTACTCATCAACACAAATAGTGTGAACTCTAAAAATGAAGGACGTGACAAAAAACTTGTTGCTTCATTTTTTAAACTTTTAGGTGCTGAAACCATCACGGCTAAAATCATTGACATAAAAGCCACAAGTCCCAAAAATGAAAGACCTAGAAAGGGTATCATCACTACCTCTATCATGATGAATGGTATCAGCAAGGATATTCCCATGAAATATACCTATAACAAGGGACTGATGCAAGCAGAAGGATTCATTGATTTATTTGATTTTCAAGCCTCACGTGCACTCTCTTCTATCAATAAGGCTTGCTTTGATTTACATAAAGGAAAAACATGGAACGATGTGGCTATCAACTTTTCTCTCAATATCAAAGCAGACCTTTGTAACACTTCTATTTCAAACGCAACCACTATGCACTGAAAGTGCATAGGTTCCTTTTCGGACTGAAAGTCCGAGCTACGCCTATTCCAATATCATTGTGTTTGTGTCACGGTTTGATGGATTTCGGTGATGCTCAAGATACTCTTGCACTATCTCTTCAGTAACATTTCCTGTGCTCTACACACCATAACCTATCGCCCAAAAGTGTTTTCCCCAATATTGTTTTGATAGTTCTTTAAATTCCTCTTGCAATTTTCTTGAACTTCTTCCTTTTAGCTTTCTTACTATATCGCTCATTGATTTGCTTGGTGGATATTCTATATGCATATGAATGTGATCTTTACTAACCACTCCTTTGAGTATTCTTATATCTTCTGCATCACATATTTGCACTATAATATCTCTACATCTTTTCTGGATATCTCCCTTTAAGACTTCATAGCGATATTTCGTAACCCATACAATGTCGGCTTGCATCTGACTTTTTGTGTGACTTCCTTTTCTCATACCCCAATTCTAACTTTTAACACATTTGTAGAAGCTAAAGCCTTGCACTAAAGTGCATAGTTTTGACTAGCGTGCTGAAACAATAAAGGGCACCTCTAAAATTTCAAACCTCTTCACCAAGTTCACGTGAGAGTGCTAAAAAAGCCTCTCCGTAACGCTCATATTTCACCTCTCCTATACCATGCACATCTAACATCTCTTCTCTACTTTGAGGTAGTTTTTGCGCTAAATCTTTGAGTGTTTTATCTGAGAAAACGATATAAGCTGGTACATCCGACTCCGTAGCTATCTTCATACGTAGTGAACGGAAACTCTCAAATGTCTCATCTCTCTCTTCATACGCATCTTCTTCTATTTTATAACTCTCATTGCCTAGCTTATCTTCATCTATATCAACTGATTTTTCTCCCTTGAGTATCTCTACACCTACCTGTGTCATGATAACAGAACGATGTTCTCCCACACCCAATGCCTCTAGTTCATGTAACCTATCTACTATCATCTCCCAGACTTTTTTTGCATGCTCTTTACCAACCCCATACACACTCAGTTTTTCATGCCCAAACTGCAATACCTTTGCAGCCTGTGAGCCACGCAATATATCGATAAGATGATTTTGCCCGAACTTTGCTCCTGTTCTATAGATAGCAGAGAGAAACATCTGTGCCTCTTTAGTGATATCTTTTTGCTCTACAGGCTCTTTGAGACAAGAATCACACTTATCTTCACACAATTCACTCACATCACCAAAATACGTCCCTAAGAGCTTGTGCTTACAAGAGTTACTCAAAGCAAAACGATACATCTTTTGAAGCTTTTCATAAAGTACTTCTTGGTACTCAACAGACTCAACATTGTTCATCAACTCTCGTTTTTGAATTTCATCACCTTTGGTATAAAGTAGCAATGTTTCACTCTCCAAGCCATCACGTCCAGCACGCCCTATCTCTTGATAATAATTTTCTATCGTTTTTGGTAGAGAGGTATGCACCACAAAACGGATATTACTCTTATCTATCCCCATCCCAAAAGCGATTGTTGCCACTACGATATCCAGCTTGTCATATAAAAAATCATGAAAAACTTCAGCTTTAACATCCTTATCTAATCTCGCATGATAAGCACGGGCAGAAATATTTTTTGACTGTAAAAACTTTGCTACCTCTTCTGTCTCTTTACGTGTAAAAGTATAAACAATCCCACACTCCCCTTTATGCTTTTGCAAAAAATGAAGCAATTGCACCCGACCATTGGAAACACGTTTTTGTGTATGGATAAAAAGATTATCTCTGTAAACTTTACCACGACTATAATAGGGATTTTCAAGACGCAAAGCTTTTTGGATATCTTCAGCTACCTTTGGCGTTGCTGTAGCAGTAAATGCTGCGACAGGGGTTTGGGGAAAGTTCTCTTTTAAAAGATACAACTCTCGATAATCCGCACGAAATTCATGCCCCCACTCACTCACACAATGCGCTTCATCTACCACAAAAAAGTTCACCTTCAAAGTCTGTAAAAATGAGATAAAACTAGGTAGAACCATCCGTTCTGGTGCCACATACAAGAGCTTTACGGTACCATTTCTCAGTTTATAAAAGACCTCTTGTCTCTCTTTATCGCTCATATCTGAGTTGATTGTTACCGCTTCTATCCCATTTTCACTAAGCCCCCTCACTTGATCTTGCATCAGTGCAATAAGTGGTGATATCACCACACTTACACCATCCATCATCAAAGAAGGAAGTTGATAACACAGAGACTTCCCCCCACCCGTAGGAAGGATAGTCAAAACATCTTTTCCACCAAGAAGTGCATCTATAGACTCTTCTTGAAAATCTCTAAACTTTTTATACCCAAAAACCGATTCTAATACTTTATATTTTTCCATGAGGTGCATTGTAGCGAAAATTAAACGAAGGTAAAAAAATATTTCATTTTGAAATGTTAAAAACTTTTATAAAAAAAAGTGATACAATGAAGTTAACTATATTAAAAGGTCATAGCCAATGAAAAAGATATTTTCTCTTATCTTGATACTCTCTCTATCTCTATTTTCAAGTGAAGAGATACATAATTTTCACTACGAAACAGATTATACCTATGCCTTACAAAAGGCACAAAAAGAACATAAGGTTCTACTACTTATGATGACCATACGAGGATGTCCCAACTGCGCCTATATGAAGGATATCGTCTTTGAGAGAGAAAATATTTTAAATTATGTCAATGAAAACTATGTTGTAGCACTATTTGATATCGACCGTGATAAACGTAGATATCCAAAAATATTTAAAGTCTTACATGGACCTACTTTCATTTGGATTGACCCTGACACACAAAAAGAGATGCGAGATAAAAAAGTAGGAGGGTCTAGACCATGGAAATTTATACAAGAACTCACCGCAATGCGCGATAAATTTGATGGAGTTGTGACAGTAGATAACAATGTCACCGACACAAATAAACCGATAGCACTCAACAAATCCAAATCCACTGACAATATCACAGGTTCTGTCATACGTGTTATACAATAATTACACAATTATTAGCTACACTCTTAAAAAGAAAATAAGGAATAAATGATGATGATAAAAAGACTTATTTTAACACTACTTATGCTTCAAGCAATACTACTTGCTGACTTTAAAGGTGTTAATACGGCTGAAGCTGAAAAGCTCATGAAACAAGGTGCCCCTGTGATCGATATACGCACACCAGGTGAGTGGAAAGAAGGGGTCATTCCAGGAAGCCACAAAATCATGTTTTTTGATGAACGAGGCAATTATGACTTAGATAAATTTATGGGTAAGTTTACACAAGTCGTAAAAGACAAGAACCAACCATTTATCCTCGTATGTCGAACAGCAAGTAGAACCAAAATCGTAGGAAAGTTTCTTGCAGGACAAATGGGCTATGTACAGACAAAAGAGCTTAGTGGCGGTATGATGTGGGGTTGGTTAAACCAAAACAAACCGGTAGATAAATAAAAAGAGAGGCATTAAACCTCTCTTTTTAATGCCTCTAACCTTGCTATCCTATCTTCTGTTTTGGGATGGGTAGAAAAAAGCGACTTAAATGATATATCTTTTCCTGAAAAAGGATTGATGATAAACATATGAGCCGACTCTGGTGTCGCCTCCCGCATCACATGATGTCCACGACTATAGTTGTCTAGTTTTGCAAGGGCTGATTGTAACCATTCAGGATGTCCAGTCATCCGAGCTGCACCCTCATCTGCCATAAATTCACGGTTTCTACTTACTGCCATCTGCACCACCGATGCAGCCATGGGTGCAAGAAAAACTAGGGCTATCATGATAAGAGGATTGGGTCTACTTTCCCTATCTCCACCACCAAACATCATCCCAAAGTTTGCCAACATCGCAATAGCACCAGCAATAGTCGCTGCAATCGTACCAATCAAGATATCATAATGTTGCACATGTGACATTTCATGTGCCAATACACCTTCTACTTCGTGCTCATCTAGTATCTCTAAAAGTCCTTCTGTCACAGCAACAGCAGCATTTTCATGGTTTCTTCCTGTTGCAAAAGCGTTGGGTACATGGTCTGGGATGATATACACTTTTGGCATAGGGAGATTTGCTTTGGCAGAGAGTCTTGCCACGATATCATAAAGCCCTCTGGCTTGTTGTTCATTGACTTCTACTGCATTGTAGTGTTTAAGTACTGCCTTATCAGAGTTATAATAAGACCAAAAGTTCATTCCTACCGCTATCACAAAGGCGATAAGCATACCGCTCTGCCCACCAATCATACCACCAATCCAAACAAACATCAGCGTTAATAAGGTCAATAAAAATACTGTTTTAGTTACTTCCATCTTTGATTCCTTCTTCAAAAAGGATACCATCTACGCTATTTTGAGCCGCATAGTCGATATCTTCTTCTTTTTGTGTATAAAGTAGTATCTTAGCATCGAAAAGATAATCATCAGCAAATGTCTGAGCTATTTTTACAAGAGTTTTATCACAGATGATATATGCCGCGCCCAAAGCAGATGCCAAGATAACATCTCTCTCTTCTTTAACAAACAGCGCAAACAGTACTTCATTTTCTCTTGCATAGTGACACAAAGAAACCGTATCCTCCTGAAAATCAAAGAGCACTACCGCATGAGAAGAGGTCATCGTGATATCCTCTTTTTTCTCTATCTTTTCAAAAGGTCTAAAGGCAATATAAGGATGTCCGATGAGTATCATGATAGAGAAGCACACTCTTTAGAGCAGTAATATTTTCCATCTTTGATGATGCTATCTTCCACCGAGATATAGACATCACATGCCTCACATTCAACCATTGTTTCACTATCATCTTTATTGATTTTTTTAGAAAAACCACCATCTTTAAAAAAGAAAAAGTAGATAACATAACCTACTACACCTAACAACAGTAATTTCATAATCATTTCAAACCTTTTATATATAAATAATTTCTTTTTCCACGTGGAATAATCTCATACTCCATACGCTCATCCACCTCATCAAAGACCCCCTCACCCTTATAAAAAAGAAACCTCGTATCATGATAGATAAAATTTTCAGCCAATGAGAGCAAAAAGTCTGTTTTAGCCACCGCCCGAGAGGTAATCAAATCAGCATCAAAAGCTTCTATATCTTCGATACGCGCCTGCTCAATCCTCACATTTTTCAAATCATACGTAGACTTCACCAGATGTAAAAAAGCCGTCCTTTTCATCAAAGGCTCAACCAACGTAAAATGCACATCAGGGTAAGCAATCGCCAGTATCATGCCAGGGAAACCCGCCCCTGTACCGATATCGACAACAGTTTTAATCTGAGAAAAGTCTATAAAATTTGAAGGATAGAGAGAGTCTTGGATATTTGCCTCTACCTCAGCGCTATTTTTAGCACCTGAAAGGCGATGAATCTTGTTGTACTGTAAAAGCAGTTGGGTATATTTTTCAAATTGTTCCATAAGGATTATTATACCCAACTTTTAGATTTACTTTGTTATTTTTATCACATCCTGTGTCGTTGCATTGATTTTAAAATCTACACAGCCACCCTCTCCGACGATAAATCCCGACGTTGCTTTACCATTAATACTCACATTGACACTCTCACCGGCGCTATAACCAGTGACTACTGTGTGCTGAATATTACTATCTTTAGCGACTTTATATTCTATTGGCAAAGCTGCATTTGCTTTATCTTTAGAAAAGACAACCACACGGTTTGGTAACTGGATACCAACACTATTTGTAGCATCAATGAGTAAAGCTTTTGATGTGTCAATGCTTGCACTAGCATCATCCACAAAAATAGCATTTAACATCACATCATAGGCATTGCCTAGAGGAGGAGAAACCTCTAAACGCCATGTACCTGACTTTGTATCTTTGTCTGCTTTTATCTCGTTTACTATGGCATTACTTACAGGCTCAGGATTATTTCCATTCATAAGCGCATACTCTTTTCCAGTACCACCGACAGTCTCAAGATTTGCATTTGTCGGATATAGCGTAAGATTTACCATTTTTGCTGAGGCACTGCTACCTGAGGAAACCACTGTCATTTTATTACCCACTATTTCTGGCGCACTGTCTGGTTCAGTATGCAATAAATAACGCTTCTTAAAGTTTCCACTTGTCGCTTCTATCTTATCCAAGACCAAGATAACGGGATGATTATATCCAGCATCTTGCACATACATGACTTCACGCTTTGCCAAAGAGACTGTTTCAGGCGCATACGTCTTTGTTGCATCACCAAGGGCATAGGTATAATTATCATTACGTTGATATTTTACGATACCATCCAGTCTATTTTTGCCACCTTCTACGATATCTGCTTTGACTAGTGAATCAGGATTTCTATAGATTTGCCCACCATCATTGATGAGTTTTCTTTCGCTAGCAGGGGCATTGGTATTGTAATCTGTGATATATTCCATCTGCTGATTAGGATTATAGACTGTGATAGCATTATGCGCAATTGTTCTCACATAATAGTTTTTATAATGTTCTGAATCTGTTGCATCATAAAATCCCGTATCTAAAGCTAAAGATGTTTTATAGTCAATCGTAAAAGAGTTTTCATCTCTATGATGATGCCCAGCATTATAAAATGGAGATGATTTAAAGATAAAAAGTGTTGCTTTATCAAGCTCCCAAGTATCTCTCGCTATCACAGTACCCACTTGTTCAAAGTAACGTGAAGTAGGCAATACTGAGGGGTTTTTAGCAATAACGGTACTATCGCTCAAGATAAATCTTGTAAATAAATCGGCATAACTCACTTTTGCATTTTCATCTACGTACCATTTAGCAAAACCATCTTTTTTAAATGTTGATTGATAAAGTGCCGCCATGACACCATATCCCATCTCACTGATAGTGGCATCACCCATCTGAGGCAAAGTTTTATCCGCACGCAGTCCATAGAGATACCAATAAGTTAAACCACCCATCCAATCATTTAACATCGTCTCATTTGTCGCTGTTGACCAGATGAAATAGTTAAACATATAATTGGCATTGAAGTAAGCATAACCCCATCCTAAGTGCCAACCACCATCAGCCGCGATATAACTCTCAACATCTTCATAGTTTCGAAGATGCTCTCGTGTAGCACTCAAAACACTATCTGCATGGACCTTTGTAAATGACGCATCAAAATCCCCATACATTGCTAACATGGCTTGCGCTACCACACCATCACCCCAGCGTGAATGTTTTTGGATATAGTTTCTGGTTGTATTCATATAGTCAAAACTTAGTAACTGATTAACTTGGGCATTTAATCCATCTCTTATGATTTTTTTATCTGAATCAGTTAACACATCATGGAACCAATCATAAATCTCAGAAAGACGCTCTATTCTTCTTCGTAAAAGTATATCGCCATCACTATTTTCAGGTGTCATGGTCGCTAAATGTGTGGCCCACGCGATAGTAAGATCGATGTAGTAAGTGTCTTGATCCATAAGTGCCATAAATGCCAACATTTTTGCATAATCAGCATCACCTGCTTCAGCCATATCTAGAAACGCAATCGACTCTTCAGTACTTTTTGTCTTTGGAAGCCTGCTCTCTGTTAAAACATTTTGAAATACTGTCCAATCAGAAGTAGTTCTTTTATCCCGTAAATATGCTAAATCTGTATCTCTAAAATAGAGCCGAGGATGCTTATTGTAGACAGTGTTAGTAAAGTCTGTTATTTTCTTTTGTGTTGAAAGTTTATATGTAGGAGCGCCTACTTTTGAAAGTTCCCAATCACTCTGTCGAGTGAAACTACTTGGAGTCGGAGCGGAGATAGGATTTGAAGCGATTTTAACTGGTGTTTCACCACTTACTGCCGCCCCACTATCTCCACCACCACATCCAATCATCACCAAGGAAACTACGCTAATAAGACCCGTCACTATTTGCTTTTTCATGCCTTTTACCACCTTTAATAATCTTTAGTATTATACTTCTGCTTTGTGTATTGTATATGTATTACAAATAGCACAAAAGTGTATATTTACTTTAAAGTTAAATATATTAAATAACATATCGACATTAATCTAGATTAATAAAGTGGTGAACTAAAAAAGATGTCCCATTTTCTCTTTTTTTATCTGCAAGTACCCTTTATTATGCTTATTGGCTTCTATCATGATAGGCAATCTCTCAACGATATCAATCCCCTCTAAACTCTCCACTTTTTTAGGGTTGTTCGTCAAAAGTTTTATCTTTGTGATGTCAAAGTGACGCAGTATAAACTCTACTATCTCATAGCTTCTCTCATCCGCAGAAAAACCAAGCTGGTGATTTGCCTCAACCGTATCGAAGCCTTTATCTTGAAGTGCATAGGCATTGACTTTATTTAAAAGTCCGATGTTGCGTCCCTCTTGGCGTAGATAGAGTATCATCCCACCCTCTTTGGCTATCATCGCAAGCGCATAGTTGAGCTGATCACCACAATCACACTTCAAACTCCCCAGTGCATCACCCGTCAGGCACTCACTATGGATACGCACTATAGGGCTATCATGATAGGGTTCTTTAAAGATAGCTAAGTGCTCTTTGTCGCCTTCTTTAAAAGATTGTATTTTAAATGTACCAAACTTAGTTGGCAGAGAAGCGATTTTGGACATCATGATTTTCATACTTATTTTTTTCCTACTATGTGGTAAACTACATCTTAACAAATAAAAGGGAAAACTATGTTTAAAAGATTTCGTCGTTTGCGTTTAAATGCACATCTGAGAGATTTAGTACAAGAAACAAGGCTAGCAAAAGAGGATTTCATCTATCCACTCTTCATCAAAAGTGGCAAAAATTATAAAAAAGAGATTGCTTCTATGCCTGGTGTATTTCAGATGAGCATCGATGAAATCTTAAAAGAGTGTGACACACTTAAAAAACTAGGACTCTACTCTATCATCCTTTTTGGTATCCCTGAGGTCAAGGACAGTATAGGAAGTGATGCCCTTTGTGAACATGGCATCATCGCCTCGAGTATCAAGGCTATCAAAGAAGCACATCCTGATATGTTTGTCGCAACGGACCTCTGCTTTTGCGAATACACAGACCACGGACACTGTGGCATACTAGATATGAAGCACGAAACTGTCAACAACGACGCGACCCTCAAAATTCTCGGACAACAAGCCCTCATCCATGCCAAAGCAGGTGCCGATATGATAGCCCCAAGCGGTATGATGGATGGTACGATTTCGGTACTAAGAAAGGCTTTAGATGATGCAGGATTTATCAACCTGCCTATCATGGCATACTCCACCAAGTTTGCCTCTGCTTACTATGGGCCATTTCGTGATGTAGCGGAGTCTAGTCCAAGTTTTGGAGATAGACGCAGTTATCAGATGAACCCAGCCAATCGAAGAGAAGCGATAAACGAATCCATAGAAGATGAAAAAGAGGGAGCAGATATCCTCATGATAAAACCTGCCCTTGCCTACATGGATATCATCCGAGATGTCAAAGAGCACACATCTCTGCCACTAGCTGTCTATAATGTCTCTGGCGAATACGCCATGCTTAAAGCCGCACAAAAAGCTGACCTCATCGACTATGATAGGGTGATGATGGAGACACTTTTAGGATTTAAGAGGGCAGGTGCAGATATCATCATCACCTATCATGCCAAAGAGGCAGCTGCACTTTTATAGAGTCTATCATGATAGGGGTTTTCCTTATCATGATAGACCCATCCCGTGAAGAAAACCAAGCACAGCGTCTTTATCTCCTTTAAACAGCACATCATTCTCTTTTTTACGCAGTTGATAATCATACATCGGATCATAATATTCTTCTAACAAAACACCAATCCATACTTTATGTAAACGCAAGTCATTTTGCTCTTTTTGTAAACAAAGGGCTTTTTCAAATTGCCCCACTATCTCACGATGACGCTTTGAACCTAAACGCCTCTGGATTTTATTGATACTAGCTAGCATCATCTCTGCCCACGCCTCTAAGCCATCGTCATATTTTTGACTATAATTTTTTTGCGCTTGTATGACGTACTCATCAAATGTGATGTTTACTCGCTCCAAAAGAGGTGTTTCAAGTATAATTAACCCTGCTTTGGCGATACCCTCGTGAAACTTTTTGGGCAGATAAACGCGTCCTACATGCTTGCCCTCATCTTCAAAAATCAGATGCCTTGCACCCTCATGAAGTCTCTTTATCAAAGCAAACGCCAAATGATTTTCAAAATCAATCTGTGCAGGCTGAGGCTCTATCAACCCACCAAAGGCAGAACCACGATGTTTTGCCCAACCTTCCAAATCTATCATCTCTTTGAGTTCATACAGCAGTAGCGTCTTACCCGATCCCGTACGCCCACCTAAAAGTAACGGTGTAAATCGACCCTCCATCTGCTCTAAGGCTTCTACAAGATAGTGACGAAATGCTTTATATCCACCTTTGATGCGTGTTATCTTATATCCTCTCTCCTCTAACCAAGCTTGCGATATACGCGAACGCTCTCCTCCACGAAAGCAGTAAAGCATGGCATCAGAATGGAGATTTATGAAATCTTCCCACGCCTTTATACGCGCTTCTTTCACATCCCCACAGATGAGTTGATGCCCTAATTGAACGGCTTTTTCGTTACCTTGCTGCTTATAGCAGATACCTACTTGTTCCCTTTCATCGTCATTTAAAAGAGGGAGATTTACAGCATGAGGAAATGCCCCCTTGGCAAACTCTATGGGTGCGCGCACATCTATGAGTGGGATATCCTCTATGATTAAACGCGCAAAATCCTCTGTTAGAGAGCCCAACATTTATACTACTTCTATGAGATGCTCTCTCACTTCATGCGTCTGACCGATAGACGCCAAATCAAGCCCTTCTTTTTCTGCCACTTCTAAAAGGTCAGATACACTCTCTTTTTTGACCATCACGAGCAAACCACCCGAAGTCTGTGCATCACAAAGAATTTCTCGCTGCTGCTGACTCATCGGAGATATTTTATGCCCATAACTTGCAAAGTTTTTCTTTGCACCACCAGGGATACATCCCAAAAGACGATATTTTTCAGTATGTGGCAGTAATGGCACTTTATCAAACACTATCGTAGCCCCTATATGACTACTTTCACAAATCTCACTAAGATGTCCTAAAAGTCCAAATCCTGTCACATCCGTCATCGCCACAACACCTTCAAGCTTGGCAAAAATATAACCGACTTTATTGAGTGTTGTCATCGCTTCAATAGCTGGGTTGATATGCCCCTCTTGTATCTTTTTTTGTTTTTGCGCGGTAGAAAGGATACCGATACCAAGTGGCTTAGTCAGAAAAATCTCACACGCAACCGTGGCACTGTTATTTTGCATGAGAAATTCATTTTCCACCAGACCTGTCGCAGCCAATCCAAATATAGGCTCAGGCGAGTCGATAGAGTGTCCACCAGCCAGAGGAATCCCTGCATCCTCACAGACAGACCTTCCTCCATCTATCACCGCACTAGCCACCTTTGCCGAAAGTTTCTCGATGGGCCAACCAAATATCGCAATCGCCATCAAAGGCCTACCACCCATCGCATAAATATCACTCAAAGCATTGGTCGCAGCAATACGCCCAAAAGTAAAAGGATCATCCACAATCGGCATAAAAAAATCTGTCGTACTCAGCACAGATGTGCCATTGCCCAGATCGAATGCCGCAGCATCGTCGTTGTTTTCATTGCCCACCAAAAGTTCCGGATAGACGATATGCTCACGAGAAGTATCTAAAATCTCCTCCAAAAGCATTGGAGATATCTTACATCCACACCCAGCCCCATGGCTATACTCTGTTAATTTTACCTCTTTCATCTCATCCTTTCATATATATACGCTATACTTCATCATAACACACCTTTACTTGGGAGCTATTATGATAGATATACCACAAAGGGGGAAACTATCCCTACACACCGTCGTTTGCGATTACAATGGCACTATCGCCAAAGACGGAGAAGTACTTTTATCTATAAAAGCACTCTTTGAGAAATTAGCAACAAGCTATAAGATATATGTCATCACCGCCGATACTTTTGGTAGCGTCAAAGCCCAACTAAACACTTATCCCTGTGAGATAAGAATCCTCTCTAGCGACAATCACACAAACGAGAAAGCTGACTTTATAAAAAGTCTTGAGGCTAAACATTGTGTTGCACTAGGTAATGGCAACAATGATGCAAAGATGCTTGAAACAGCAGAGCTTGGCATCGCCATTTTAGGGGATGAGGGCTGCAGTAAAGAGACACTTTTAGCTTCAGATATCCTCTGTAAAAATATAGAAGATGGCTTAGAACTCTTGGTATTTCCCAAAAGAATAGTGGCTACACTGAGAAGATAAGAAGCTTTTACCATACCTATCATGATAGCAAACCCCTACAGATTATTTGTCATATTTATGATAAAGATAATCAGCTAATCCAACTGCGTCACTATCACTCATGACACCTTTTAATGATGGCATAAGACCAAAGTTTTTAATCGCTTTTTTTCCATAAAGAGACTTTCTTTTATCCGGTTTTTCTATATAATCTTTGATAAAAGCGATAAATGTCTCTTTCGATTTGGTCTCATTTTTTAACTTAGTAACAACATCCTTTACATAGGGAGCTTCATATATATTTGTTACTTCACCACCTGATTCATTCGTCCCTACCGCAGTGGCATGGCAACTCGAACAATAGTTATTAAAAAGTTCTTCACCTGATTGAGCAAACATTGTTGAAGCAGCAAATAGCGTACAAAATAATAAATTAGATGTTTTCATTTTATAAGACCTTTTGTTTAATTTATATACGATTATATTATAATTATTATTACATATTTATAAATTAAATGATTTTTACCCATCAAATTCAGGACTTTGTGTTGAATCATCTCATTGTTGAAATAATTTTCAGTACTCAGTACAATAAAAATTTAATCATTATCTTCAAAACTTGCAAACATCCCACTTTTACGCTAAAATAAGAGCTTTTTAAAACTTCATCTAAAGGATGAGCAGTGAAACACTTTTTAACACTCAACGATTTCAATAAAAATGAAATTTTAGAGATGATTGACTTGGCATTTGAAATTAAAAATGACCTTAAGAATGGCAAACGAAAACACGAACTTTCTGGGCAAACACTCGGTATGATTTTCGAGAAAAGTTCTACTAGAACACGTGTTAGTTTTGAAACAGGGATGTATCAACTAGGCGGTCACGCACTTTTTTTATCCTCAAAAGATATACAACTAGGTCGTGGTGAGCCCATGAAAGATACGGCACGTGTCATTAGTCGCATGGTCGATATGGTCATGATTCGTACATTTTCACAATCTAGTCTTGAAGAGTTTGCCTCTTTTTCTAAAGTACCTGTTATCAACGGACTCACAGACGCTTACCACCCAGTACAGCTTATGGCTGATTATATGACTATGATTGAGCACGGTAAAGATAAAAATCCTATCGTTGCCTATGTGGGTGATGGAAACAACATGACACATTCATGGTTGCTCTTAGCAGCGAAACTTGGATTTGAGTTACGTGTCGCAACACCCAAGGGATATGAAGTTGATAGTGATATCCTACAAAAAGCGTTAACTTTAGCTACACAATCAAATGCTACAATAATCATAACCAACGACCCAAAAGAAGCTGTCAAAGGCGCCGATGTTGTCACGACTGATACGTGGATATCGATGGGGCAAGAAGATGAAAAAGAACAAAGAGTTAAAGATTTTGATGGCTTTATCGTTGATGATGCTTTAATGGCAGAAGCGGCAAAAGAGGCACTTTTCTTGCACTGTTTACCAGCATATCGAGGATATGAAGTGAGCGAAGAGGTTTTTGAAGCACATGCAGATGAGATATTTTCTGAGGCTGAAAACAGACTCCATGCGCAAAAAGGCATCATGGTTTGGCTAGATACACATAGGGGATGATAATGGACGATGAGAAAAAAACAAATTTAATCAAAAAGGTTGAGACACTTTCAAAAAGTCTAGGTTTTGGGGAAAATAACAAAACACTTTTTGAGATAAAAAAAACAAATGACCCAAAGGTCAAAGAACTACACCTAAAGTCTGGCTCTTGGGAATCAGAAGATGCCTGGTTTGCTATCGATGAAGAGGATACTAAAAAAGCTTATGCCTTCATCCCCAGTGACTCATTTTCACAGATGTTAAAGATACTAAAAGAAGCTCAAAAAGAGAACTTTGACTTAAAACTTGAAAAAACTATTTGGCAAAATGTTCCCAATGACTTTGATGATGTCTGGGTAGTTGCTATGGACGAAATCAAACACTTAGCACAAAATGAAGGCAACAAACCAGTCAGCATCGACTTGGAAAAGTTGATAGCCGATATCAAAAAAGAGTATCCAAATCTTTTTATCAATCTCAAAGATTTTTATCCACCAAAATTAGAAAACCACCAAGGACTATCATGATAGATTTCGACAAGTTCACCAAGTACTCAAAACCAGGACCTAGATACACCAGCTATCCAACAGCGCTAGAGTTTAAAGAAGATTTTGATGTCAATGCCTATATCAAAGAGTTAGAAGCCCAAGATAGTAACGCTCCTATCTCCTTATATTTTCACCTGCCATTTTGTCGAAGTGCCTGTTATTTTTGTGGTTGCAATGTTGTCTTTACCTCAAAAGAGGATAAAAAAGAGCGTTACATCGACTACCTAGAAAAAGAGATGCAAATCCTCTCAAGCCATATGGATATGTCAAGAGAAGTGATTCAGATGCACTTTGGTGGGGGTACGCCAACATTTTTTGATGAAGTACAACTTAAAAAAGTGATAGATCTCATTCACAAATATTTTAAAAATTTTTCCAAAGATGCAGAGATATCATGTGAGATAGATCCTCGATTTTTCACGCAGGGGCATATGGATGTACTCAAAGAAGGTGGCTTTAACCGTATCTCTTTTGGGGTACAAGACTTTGATCCCAAAGTACAAGAAGCCGTACACCGTATACAACCTTTTGATGTCACCAAAAATGCTATCGATATCGCAAGAGCAGCAGGGATAAAGTCTGTCAATGTTGATTTGATATATGGCTTGCCTTATCAAACTTTTGAAACATTTAAAAAGACTCTCCATATCGCAAGAGAGTTAGATGCCGATAGATTTGCCGTCTTTAACTATGCCCATGTACCTTGGCTAAAAAAGACTATGAGAAAGATAGATGAGACGACACTTCCAAGTCCAAAAGTCAAACTAGAAATTCTCCAGTACACGATAGACTTCTTTGAAACACATGGATACAAGATGGTCGGTATGGATCACTTCGCCAAACCAGAAGATGAACTCTTTTTGGCCATCGAAAAGGGTGAATTGCACCGAAACTTCCAAGGATACACGACCAAAGCAGGCGCAGATCTCATCGGTATTGGACTCACTAGTATCGGTGAAGGAAAAAGCCACTATGTACAAAACTACAAAGAGATGAAAGACTACGAGGCGGCGATTGATGAAGGACGACTTCCCACTGAGCGTGGTGTCAAACTCAATGAAGATGATCTTATTAGACAAGCTGTTATCATGGAACTCATGAGTAACTTCAAGCTCAACATCCCTCGCATAGAAAAAGAGTTTAACATAAACTTTTTTGACTACTTTAAAGAGGCGATAGAAGAACTTCAAGTTTTCAAAGAAGAAGAGCTTATCATGATAGACAAAAATGAGATCATAGCAAGCAACACCGGTGAAATGCTCATTCGAAACATCTCTATGGCATTTGACGCTTATCTTCACAAGTTTAAAGATGCTAAGAAAACTTTTTCAAAGACGATATAATGGGAAAAATAGAAGAGATTTTTAACTTTCAAGAGACAAGCGATGACTGTATCAAGTGTGGTAAATGCATCCCTGTTTGTACAATTCACAACGTCAACCCTGATGAAGTCACCTCTCCTCGTGGCTTTATCGATCTTTTAGGTCAGTATCAAGCAGGCAATCTTGAACTTGATAAAAATGCCAAAAATATCTTTGAGAGTTGTTTTTTATGTACCAACTGTGTGGAAGTATGTCCTAATTCCCTCGCTACGGATATGGTGATAGAAGAGGTGCGTGCTGATATCGCAGATAAGTTTGGTATCGCTTGGTTTAAGAGAGCTTTTTTCTTTTTACTTCGTCACCGACGCATCATGGATATCTTCTCAAAAATGGGATATGTTTTCCGAACCTGTGCTTTGGCAGAAGATAACAAAGGACGAGGATTACGCGCAAAGTTTTCCTTGCCTATGGTAAAAAAAGGACGCCTATTACCTTCTATGAGTTCTGTTAGTTTTCTAAACTCTTACCCAGAAGAGATACTCTCTGAGACAGAAGGTAAAAAACCGCGCGTGGCTATCTTCATAGGTTGCTTGGCAAACTACAATTATACAGGTATTGGTGAGAGTTTGGTAGATATACTTAAAGTGCTAAATATCGATATATTTATCCCTAAAAAACAACTCTGTTGTGGTGCACCTGCCTACTTTACGGGCGATGTAAATACCGTAGAAGTCATCACGAAAAAAAATATCGAATACTTTGAATCTTTTATGGATGAATGTGATGCGATGTTGATTCCAGAGGCAACTTGTTCAGCGATGGTGAAACATGATTGGCAAGTCTTTTTCAAAAACCACGATATGCCTGAGTGGGAAGAGAGAGCAAAAAAAGTAGGTGAAAAAATCCACATGGCAACCAAATGGCTGCATGACAACACCGATCTTGCCCAAAAGCTAGAAGAAAAAGGGACAAAGTTTGATGAAGTTGTTACCTATCATGATCCTTGTCACGCCAAGAAAGTGCAAGGCATATGGGAAGAACCACGTAATCTTTTGAGTAAAAACTATCCGATGGTAGAGATGAGTGATCCTAATCAATGTTGTGGATTTGGTGGGGTAACGATGCAAACTGAGAAGTTTCATCTAGCAGAATTGGCCGGACTGCCAAAAGCTGCGATGATAAAAGAGACCAAAGCGCATTATGTCTCAGCAGAGTGTTCTGCCTGTCGCGTACAACTCAGCGAAGCACTCAACCATGGCGAAGTAGAAACTATCTTTAAAAATCCACTAGAATTAATAGCAGAGGCATTAAAATGACAGCATGGAACCACATATACGAGCAATTTGACCCTATCGCCTTTTCTCTTGGCTCTATCAAAGTACACTGGTATGGCATCATGTATGTCACCGCGCTACTTGTTGGTATCTTTGTAGCAAAGTGGCTTGTTAAAAAAGACAATCTTCCTGTAGCACAAGATGTTTTAGACAACTATATCATTTGGATCGAGGTTGGTGTTATATTAGGAGCAAGGATTGGATATCTTGCCTTTTATCAGCCTGATTTTTCACAATACTTACTACAACCTTGGCAAATGTTTAATCCTGTGCAAAATGGAGAATTTGTTGGTATCTCAGGTATGAGTTTTCATGGTGCTGTACTTGGATTTTTAGCTGGTTCTACGCTATTTTCTATGAAGTATAAAATCAACCAATGGTTCATGCTTGATATCGCCGCAGTCGCTATCCCTGCAGGTTACTTTTTTGGTCGTATTGGAAACTTTGTCAACCAAGAACTCGTAGGGCGTCAAACTGATGTCAGCTGGGGAATCCTAGTAGATGGCGTACTGCGTCACCCTTCACAGCTTTATGAAGCGGTTGCAGAGGGTATCATCGTTTTTATCATCATGTACGCTATAAGAAAGAGAAAAAGTTTCCATGGACAGCTTATCTCGATCTATCTTATTCTCTACGGTATTGCAAGATTTTCAGCAGAAATGTTCAGAGCACCAGACCCACAGATAGGCTATGTCTATAGTGACTGGATGACGAAAGGACAGGAATTTTCACTTATCATGATAGCCTTTGGCATCGGACTCTATTTTTATATGAAGAAGTTTGGAAAAAAAGAAGTTAATCTACACTAGAGGCTCAGAGCAGCGGGAGGATTTGTCCTCGTAAAGCAGCAAAAACGCCTCTAGTAAAGTACATTTATAATTTCTAAAAACTGCATCGGGTCTACCCCAACACCAGCAACATGCACAGCAAAGTGTAAGTGTGGACCCGTCACGCGACCCGTAGCCCCAGCAAGACCTATCACTTCACCTCTCTCTACCATATCCCCTTTTTTTACTTTAAATTGGCTCATATGATAATACCCCGTATAGATACCCTGACCATGGTCAATGATGACAGAATTACCTGCAAAAAATCTATTTTTCACCAACACGACTTTTCCAGCATTGGCCGCCATCAATGGCGTACCTACTGCAGCGCGAAAATCAGTCCCTGAGTGATAACTTTTCAGTACCCCATTGAAAACCCTTTTTGTACCAAATGCACTCGTAATCTTACTCTCCATAGGTCTTAAAAATGGCTCAGTGATATAAGAGTTTTTTGTGAAAGTATGATATATCTTTTTTGCTTCATAATTTTCTCTTTTGATGCGTGCTCTATTTTTCTTCGAGATTTTGGCACAGGAAGATACTACCTTGAGACGTTCAGACTTATACGTTCCCTTGACTATCATGATAGGGACAGAGACATAGTGTTTTTCACCATGCACTATGGTGACAATCACCGCATTTTTCTTCTTTGGTTTCACGTAATAACCCGTCGGTACTAGTGCGTAGAAAACATCCGCTTTACTAGGGTGTAGATAAAAAGGATATCTCACCCCAAGATAGGCAACATAGGCTTTGGAAAACGTCTCATCACTTTGCAACTCAAAAAGCATCGTTTGCGCATTGGCAACTTTTTCACTAGAGACACTATACGTGACAGACGCCCACAAGGGAGCTATCATGATAGAAAAAAAAAGTATAACTTTAGTGACCATTGCTCTTCTCTTCATCTAATAGTACTTGATAAATCCGCACTAATGATATAAAAAATGTCGTGATAGCAGGTCCCAAAATCATCCCCCAAAACCCATACGTCGTTAAGCCCGCGATGATAGAGAAAAAGACGACTATTTCATTAATCTTTGTTTTACTTTTGACCATGTCATCTTGCACATACTTGATAATCAAAGGCTTGATAAACGTATCTGCGATAACGGATATCACGATGAGTGAATAGAGCACTATCACGACAGCCGACATGGTATTGCCACTAGCATATTCATACATCGATACAGGAAGCCACATCACTAGCCCACCAATCACAGGTATCAAAGAGGCAAATCCATAAAGGATGCCAAAAAGAAGCCCATCATAACCATAAATCATGACGATAAAAGCAAAGAGCGCACCCTCTAAAATAGCAGTTAAAAGTATAGAATAAAAAACCACACTCATAACATTGGATATCTCTGTAAAAAAACTAGAATGCCTATCAAAAGGCAATATATCTTTGAGAAACTTGACTAACTCTTTACTATAAAGGTTCACAAAAAAGTAAAAAATCAAAATCAAAAACATATCTTTAAAAAACCCTGCCGATTTTTGCAATACCGTAGAAGCGACTGTGACAATCTTTGTCGTGATATCTTGGGAATTAAGAGAGTCCAAAAACTCTTTTACATAAGGCTTTGCAAAAGCAAGATAATCAGGTACCACAAAGTTCTTTTTAAGCCCCACGATTTTATCTACCACTGTAGGATCAAAGTTATTGAGGATATCCGTAGATGCATTGATAGCATAGACTATCGGAAGGAAAAATAGTAAACCCAAAACAAGCGTCATCAACAAAGCACGAAGTGTCTTAAATCGGATATATTTAGTAAAAAATGTGTTTAAATTACTAGTAGCCAAGGCTAATAATGATGCAATAAACATAGGTAAAAGAAAGGGACGATAAAGATACCAAACACCATACAAAACAAGTAAAAACAATCCTAGTAGGAAGTATTTTCTGTTCATATTTATTGTCTCCTTTCTAAGGGGCAAAGCCCCTTAGAAATTCCTCTCACTGAAGCTTCGACGCTTGTCGAGAATAGTTTATCATGATGGCAAAGCCCCTTAGAAATTCCTTTTACTAAAGCTATCATGATGACTCCTCATCAAATAGTGATGGTTTATCTTGTGGTGGCGTTAGCCTGAAAAGTTCATAGGTTTTCGGTGTAGCCACCCTACCTATTGATGTCTTTTCGACATAGCCATTGGCGATGAGATAGGGTTCTATCACATCTTCTATAGTCCCTTCATCTTCACTCAGCGTTGCTGCTATCGTGCCAAGTCCCATCGCTCTTCCTTTGGCTTGAATCAAAAGTTCTAAAAATCGTATATCCATCTCATCAAACCCTTGCGCATCAACACCTAGTTCATCGAGTGCATATTTGGCACGATGCAGACTTATCTCTTCTTCATTTTCCACCTGTGCATAATCCCGGATACGCTTTAAGAGTCTCAGCGCGATACGTGGTGTTCCACGACTACGTCTTGACGTTTCCACAGAAGCATCTTTTTGACAATTAAAAGTCAGCTTAGTACCCGCTGCTCGGATGATTTGCGCTAACTCATCATGAGAGTAAAACTGCAATCGAAAATGCATCCCAAATCTATCTCTCAAGGGTGCTGAAATCATCCCTGCTCTCGTCGTCGCACCGATAAGGGTAAACTTAGGCAAATCCAGCTTGATAGTCTGCGCTGCAGGCCCACTTCCGATGATGATATCAAGTCGAAAATCTTCCATGGCAGGATAGAGTATCTCTTCGATAGCTGGAGACAGACGATGAATCTCATCGATAAAGAGGATATCCCCTTCATCAAGATTTGTCAGTATCGCTGCTAAGTCCCCTGACTTTTCTATCATCGGAGCGGCAGTTGTTTTGATGTTGGCATTCATCTCTGTCGCAATGATATTTGCTAGCGTAGTTTTCCCTAGTCCCGGAGGACCAAAAAAGAGTACATGATCTAAACTCTCTTCTCTTTTTTGCGCTGCTTTTATAAAGACTTGTAAATTCTTTTTGATTTTCTCTTGACCGATGTACTCATCCCAGGTTGAAGGACGAAGCGTTACCTCATCTTCACTATCAAAATCAAACTTTTCTACCTCTACAATTCGCTCCATTTAATAGTCTCCTTTCAAGAGAGCAAAGCCCCCTTGAAATTCCTCGCACTGAAGCTTCGACGCTTGTCGAGAATGGGCTATACTACAAGCACTTATCATTATAGCCACCATCAGTACGTATACTCATCACTAGGAAATTTTCTATTTTTCACTTCATCTACAAAGTTACCAAGTGCTTCACGGATAAGTTTTCCACCTTCCATATAGCGCTTCACAAATTTTGGTTTAAAATCTTCAAAAAATCCAAACATATCACTCCAGACCAATACTTGTCCATCTGTTACCACACCCGCACCGATACCGATAGTTGGGATACTTACCGCCTCTGTGATAGCCTTTGCCGCTTCTTCTTTCACCCCTTCAATCACGATAGCAAATGCCCCTGCCTTTTCGATAGCGATGGCATCTTCCACTAGTGCATCGATATCCGCTTGATCTTTTCCACGAACTTTGTAACCGCCTTCACTTCTCACATACTGAGGCATGAGCCCTATATGTCCCATCACTGCTACTGAAGCATCTGTCAAAGTTTTAATGATTTCTGCTCGCTCTTTTCCACCTTCTATCTTTACCGCGTGAGCATCTGTTTCACGATAGACTCTGGTGGCATTTTTCAGGGCTAGTGACTTAGTCATATACGCCCCAAAAGGCATATCAAGCACGATGAGTGGTAGCTTTGCACCCATACAAACGGCTTTTGTATGATAAATCATCAGTTCCATATTTGCCGAGAGCGTATCTGATTTTCCTGAAAAGCTCATGTTGAGTGAATCCCCCACCAATATCATCTCAACAGAACCATCAAACAGATTGGCAAAGAGCGCATCATAAGCTGTCACCATGGTGATAGGCTCCTTACCTTTCATATTTCGAATGGTACTAACTGTTACTTTTTTCTCTATTTTTTTTGTTTGAATACTCATGAAATTCCCTATATATTCGCTGTTTTATAGATTTTACCAAAAACTTACTATAAAGTGAATTTCTTCATACTAGTGATGCAAATAGGCACCATCATCATTTCTCTCGCTCAATCTAGGACTAGGATATCCCTTTACTTCCTCTTTATATAGTGCATTGTCATAGTTTCTCAACATCAATCCAAAATTTTATAGCACTTTTTCCATCGCTAAAGATTTAGTAAAACTTGATATTTAACCCCAGCGTAATCGAAAATTGATTATGGCTGACTGAGGCTGCACTTTCGACTTCTGGAAGTCCCCGCTGTACTTGTACTGGCATATTTTCACTTGCCATCCCTGCTACTTGCGCTTGTGATAAGGCAGAAGTATCAAAGGTTTTCTCTACCTTTGGCGCATAGACACAAGCAAAGTCAAATGAGGTATGCTCATTGATACGCTTACCCCCACCAAAGGTGAAGTGGTGTTCAGAGACAGCAGGAAATCCAGATAAGTTAAAGTAGTTAATCACCGCATTTTTATAGTTTTGATAGTTAAAGCCATTTTGATCAAAGGCAGGACCAGAGGATAACTCTTGGATAGGGCTTTTTGCATAGTTATATCCTGCTCTCCATGTCCAGTCCCATCCTAACTTTTCATAACCTATGGCAAAAACATTTTGATTTTCCCACCCAAAATCTTCATATCCACCAGCAGACCCCCACATGATATTTTTATAATCAAAGAGGATGGTTTGATCTTTTGTCAATTTATACGCCAATCCCACGCCTATCTCACCTGGTTGGGTTAAATCATCAGAAAATCCCTCAAGTCCAAATGCCCTGGTCGCATCTGAAATCTGATGAGCATAGGTCATCTTGATAGGTGTTTTTAGAACTAATCCCAAAGAGACATTCTTCACCTTGACATTTTTCACCTCAAAATCATCGACATTGTACCCCAGACCAAACTGTGCTCCAAAGCCTAAATCATCAGAAGTCCCAGTGCCTGTGTGCACGTTTTTAAACCCTTGTTCAGAGGCTTGATATGCACCACTATTAAAGGACATTGAGAGTGAACCATACTGGAGCACGGGAACAATACCAATACGTAAAGAGTCATTAATTTTTTTGGCATATGGCAAGGCAAAAGACATAAGTTGCAAACTAGTAGAGAGTTGATTAGTACCATTTTTTGTACCTATATATTCATTTTGAGGTGTGCTATCACTTGCTTGATGCCCTTTAAAAGGATTACCAAAAAAAGGTCTATCACTATAATAATCCACACCCATCCCCGCAATACCAAACATCCCCACACCAAATGCTGTCTTATCATCTAACTGATAAGAGATAGCCACTTCAGGAATCAATGAAACCCCCTTATCACTCTCTTGATAAGAAGAGTGTGAATTTGCCCCACCTACCGCTGATGTATCTACATTGTTTTTAAACTCTACCGTAGGAGAAAAGTAACTTCCTCCAAACATCACCCGCTTGCCCTCTATCAATGCGGGATTGACGAGTGCAGATTCTGCTCCAAGCGAGTAGGCGATACCTGCTCCACCCATCGCACGAGACTTTGGACCTAGTCCAATCAAGCTATCTCCATTGGTAGCAAAAAGTGATGTCCCACAAGTCAGTAAAGACAAACTTAAGACAATATTAATATTTTTCATAACTCCTCCTTATAGTAAAAATACTATTGTAATGAATCATCGTTAGCGAAGTGTTAGCTAGGTTAAATAAAATTTGCTATAATCCCACACAACTATCATGATAGGAGAGATATTGAAAAAACTAGTCGCCTACATCACTACAGGATACCCAGACATTCACTTCACAGAAGATGCCGCATTTGCACTTAAAGAGGCGGGTGTAGATACTTTGGAGTTAGGGGTACCTTTCTCTGACCCTGTGGCTGATGGCCCTATCATCGAACAAGCCAATCTTCTCTCCCTACAAAATGGTTTCAAAATCGCTGATTTACTCGAGGTTTCTGATACTATCGCCAAAGAGATAGACACCCTATGGATGGGATACTTTAATCCTTTTTATCATCGTGGTATGGATACTTTTATCAACGATGCCAAAAAAACTGGGGTGAGTGGATTTATCATTCCTGACCTTCCCTACGAAGAGAGCCAACCCTATCATGATAAGTGTAAAGCCAATGACTTAGCGCTTATCTCCTTTGTTGCCCCTACAGACTCCAGAGAACGCATCGCGACTATCACGAAGGATGCGCAAAAGTTTATCTATCTCGTGGCATATGCCGGTATCACAGGTGCGGGGAAGAGCGAAGACCTCTCTCAAGTCATCCGTCACATACGAGAATCTAGTGATACAGATATATTTATCGGTTTTGGTGTCAATGAAAAAACAGCAAAAGCTAAAGCAAAAGATGTTGATGGTGTTATCGTAGGGTCTGCCTTTGTCTCTATCATGATGGATGACTCTCTCACCTATGATGAGAAATTTACACGTATGCAGGAGTTAGCCCGTATCATCAAAAGTGAGATAAATTCTTAAAATGTTACCTTATTTTTTCATTTAGTCTATATTTTTCTCTCTAAAGATATTTTATTTAACCTTTTTTCAAATCCTGTCGATACTCTTTTAACTAAACTATAGAAAAGGGAATAAACAATGAAGAGATATAGACTAGTCACAAGAAGCGATATGGATGGATTAATCACCGCAGTACTTTTAAAACACTTAGACTTGATAGATGATATCAAGTTTGTGCACCCAAAAGATATGCAAGATGGCATCATCGAAATCACTAAAAACGATATGACAACCAACCTTCCTTATGTTGATGGTGTAGGGATAGCCTTTGATCATCACCTCTCTGAAACTGTGAGAAACAAAGAGATAAAGCAAAACCACATCATCCTACCAGATGCCCCTTCTGCTGCAGAAGTGGTCTATCAATACTACGGAGGGAGCAATGTCTTCCCAGAGAGATTCAACGACATGATGGATGCTGCCAACAAAGCCGATGCCGCGATGTTTACCAAAACAGATATCATCGACCCACAAGGTTGGGAAATGCTTAGTTTCTTAATGGATAGCCGTACTGGATTGGGAAGATTTAGGGACTTTAGAATCTCTAATTATGCGCTCATGATGGATTTGATAGACGCTTGTAAAGACCACTCTATCGAAGAAATCATGCAGATGCCAGATGTGCTTGAGAGAGTAGAACTCTATAACCGCTACAAATCAGAATTTATCAACCAAATCAAACACTGCTCTACCATCCATGACAATGTCATCGTGCTTGATTTAAGAAATGAAGAAGTCATCTATCCTGGAAATCGCTTTATGATTTATGCTCTCTATCCAGAATGCAATGTTTCTATCCACAAAATGTGGGGTTTCCAAAAACAAAACACCGTCCTAGCCGTCGGAAAATCCATCATCAACAGAAGCTCTTCTGCCAACATCGGAGACTTGATGCTAAACTACGAAGGTGGCGGTCACATGGCAGCAGGTACCTGCCAAGTACCACACAATATCTCTGAAACAGTACTAGCAGATATCGTAGAGAGTTTAAAAGAAAAAGAGTTAACCGAGGCATAAGCTTTGACACATTAACCAAAAAGTGTTATACTAACAACAAGATACAGCTATCATGATAGAGTTTATCGTAAGTGTCAAGGGCGGTTTATCTGCCCGTGAGCCTTGCGCTGAGCAAAACACAGCGTTAGCGTAGGGTAAGGGACTTTGTTCCTTACCCGTATCAAAATGATATAGGGTTCCCATAATCAGGGAACCCTGATTATGGGACAGACTTGGCTTTCGACAGGAGTAGGTTGGTTCCGATTGCATGTAGTCTCTGGAAGACTCTAAACTACCACGTTAATTTTAAACGCAAACAATACAAACTATAGACCTGCGCACGCATTAGCGGCGTAAGAGACACACGTCCGGTCAGTTATGTCAGTCGCTCCTGGTGACTTGGGGTTGGCATAGCTTCATATAAAACAAAAGTTACTTTAACAATGTGTCCGCTCGAGCATATTGTCAAGAATACGGGGTCCCTGCAAAGCTTGCTTTGTGGGGTGTCCTAGAGTGTAGGTATGGTCAGCTGGTGGGCGATGGGTTTTGACTATACTGAAATTTTCACATCGCCGCTAAGCATGTAGATATCGGAATAGGAACTTATTTTTGGACTGGGGTTCGATCCCCCACTGTTCCACCAAAAACACTTCATATCGTGGATTCGCATCTCTAGCGAATACAACTAAAATCTGAATTAATATATTAGTACTTTTAGCTATGGGTGGTGGTTCTAGTGCCTATACTGTTAGGTTTTATGAACATACTGAGTATGCAACTGCAACATTTTTTTTAGAGTAAACAAAGCTATCATGATACTAATATTAAAAATAGTTGGGGTCAGACCCCTTTTTTCTACTTGAGGAATTTAAAAAGTTAATAGTAAAGTCCCGACCCCCTTGTTTTTGTTGTCCTGCACTATAATCGCTTTCTTGAATGTGGTGGCTTATGGCTATTATTATAATCAAATAAACACTTTACATATGGTCCCATTAGTGTCGCAGCACCAACAGAAGCTGAAAGAACATAAATAACAAAAAGAGCTGTATATTCATGAACGTATTCATGCCAAATTGTTACCATCACTGTTGTTAAAAGCAAAAATGCTCCAATCCTTGCTCTCTTGGATAACTTGTTGCATTTGGTCATTGTGCCACCTTTATTATTGTTTTTCCTACTTCTTTTAGAATATTAGTTGAAACACCAGCATCGGGTGTCATTATATCAATTACTGCACCATTTATTGTTGTAACACCTACTCCCTGTTCACCAACTAATACCAATGCCATTTCCGTTCCTATTGCTAATGAATCCCAAATAATTGCCTCCCATCCACCTTCTGCTGTACTTATTGTTGCCAATGCAACACTTAGCCCATTTGCTGATTTTAAACCAGAAATCAATCCAGATTTAATTTCTGCTCCTGATCTTGCTATATTACTTTTAAAAGTTTTTAATACCTGTTCCTGGCGCATTTTAGCATTATTATGTTCATTAATTTCTGCCTTAGTCATCTCCGCATTAAACATATGCACAAACGAGGCAGTAATAGCACCATTGGCAAACTTACCGCCAACTACTGCCATTATAGCAGTTCTTGACAGTTTTTAGTTAGGGTATTCTCTTGGTATGCGAATCCGCCTAACTTAAATTTACAACTAACACTCCACTAGCACTTTATCCTTTATAATGTCATCATCGGTTCACAGTAAAGGAGACCTTATGAAGACAAAACAACTATTTATTTTGGCATGTATCATCACTTTTATGATGGCTTGTGGTACTACAAATGGCGGAAATCAAGATGATGAGGCTAAGGCTGGCAATGTATCAGATAGTATTAAATCAGATGATAAGGATAAAGATGAGGATAATGATGAAAACACACAAAGCGGTGGAGGTGCAAGCCCTATACTAAACAACACTAACTACACCCTTACCGCATGGAATGACCTCGGTATGCACTGTATGGATGGCAATGATTTTTCCGTCTTTTCTGTCCTTCCTCCCTACAACAATCTCCATGCACAAATCAAAGATAAAAATGGAAAACTTATCACTTCTGGTATTACACTTAGCTATGAGTCTACAGTAGGAACAGATGACAAGATAAATACAAGAAGTGCTAGTAAAACGAATTTTTGGGACTATGTGACCAGTCTATTTGGTGCCAATATTCAGCCAAATGTAGGGCTTACTGGCAACCCTACTTCTAGTACCTCACCCGCACCAATGACATTTAATAGTGCTCAACAGTGGTGGGAAGCAGAAGGTATCCCTATCACACCCTACAATGATGATGGCACAAAAAACTACTATCCACTTGTCAAAGTTGTTGCCAAAGACAACAGGGGGAACATCCTCGCAGAAGCGAAAACAGTCCTTCCAGTCAGTGATGAGATGGATTGTAAGCGTTGTCATGCTAGTAATTCACAAAACGATGCTAAACCAAATAGTGGCTGGGTCAATGATGCCCATGCAGAAAAAGATTATAAGTACAACATCTTACGACTACATGATCAAAAAGAACCAAATGCTGTCAGTAATAATAATGCAGCTCTGCAAGCAAAAGGATATACTTACAAGACGCAAGGACTCGAAGCTACTGCACGCGCAGGTACACCTATCCTCTGTGCAGCATGTCACAAATCAAACGCCCTACCCAATGTAGGTATCGGATGGAACGCCAATAGCAATATCCCATCATTTACCCAAGCTATTCACGCCAAACATGCCCTAGTTGATGATCCCATCAACAATATGACCCTTAACAACTCAAACAACCGTTCAGCCTGCTATGCGTGTCATCCAGGTTCAAAAACGGCTTGTCTAAGAGGCGCTATGGGAGATGCAAAAAATAGCGATGGTAGCAATCAAATGCAGTGCCAATCATGCCATGGCAAGATGAGTGATCTTGGTTCTAGCCATAGAGAAGGTTGGCTAGATGAGCCAAACTGCCAAGCCTGTCATCATGATGGAAAACGAGAGACATCAGCAGTCCTTGCAAATGGCACACTTAGAGCTGTACTCGACAAGCGTTTTGCAACCAATGCAAACACGCCAACACAAGGAAAAAGTCTTTATCGCTACTCTAAAGGGCATGGTGATTTACAATGTGAAGCCTGTCATGGATCTAGCCATGCTATCTATCCGGCACACAATGCTGACAATCTTCTAAGCCAAGGTATTCAAGGACATAGTGGCACCATCGCAGAGTGTAGTGCCTGCCATGCCCAAGTTCCAAAAACAACGACAGGTGGTCCTCACGGTATGCACCCAGTAGGCGATAGTTGGGTCAAAGGACACGAAGATGTCGCAGAGAAAAATGCTGCACAATGTACAGTTTGTCATGGTGCAGATTATCGTGGTTCTCCTCTCTCTAAGATGTGGGTAGCTAGAACACTCAAAGTAGAACATGGCACTAAAACGCTAGCAAAAGGACATCAAGTCAGCTGTTATGATTGTCATAATGGCCCTTCTGGTGAATAAGAATATCATGTGGGAAGAGCATACTTCCCACACGTTAAAGGAAAAAAATGAAAAAAGAACTTTTTTTGGGCTTTGCCCTTGCACTTTTATTTGTAGGCTGTGGCGATGATGAATTTAGCGCTCGACACAATCAAGGAAAAAATTGCCTAGAGTGTCATAGTTTTACGGGTGGTGGGACTATTTTTAAGCACTTGCATACTGCCAACTATGATGAAAAAGATGCTTCTTCAAAACACAAAATCCAACTCTTGCTCTCTTCGGGGAATATCATCACTTACGATAAAGGAAATGGCTATGGAAACTTTAAATACCAAGGCGACAAAAATACCATCGGTAACTTTACTGCACAAATCGTAGATAACAATGGTACAGTTGTCAACCAATCACGGACAGATTCTCATAATTCAGATAGATTAGCTTGTAATAGATGTCATACACAAGAAGGCTTACACGGTGCACCCGGTCGAATTGTCATCTTTGATGTCAACCAAAACTTGGCAACTGCCATACAACAATAAATACCAAAGAGTGGTATAATATGTCATGATAAAAATACTACTCCTTGAAGATGATCACATTTTAAGCCAAACACTTCAACTCTTTCTCTCAAAAGAGGGATACGAGGTGGATGTGGCATGCGATATGGAAAAAGCAGAGTCTTTAAGCTTTCAAAAGCAATACGACCTCTATCTTTTTGACATCAATCTTCCAAAAGGAAGTGGCCTCGAACTTTTAAAGGCGCTGCGTCACGCTGAAGATAACACACCCACCATCTTTATCACCGCACAAATTGATATGCACTCGATGGAAGAAGGTTTCTCGTTGGATGCGATAGATTACATCAAAAAGCCCTTTGATCCAGAAGAGTTACGCATCCGAATCGCTGCCAAATTTAAAAGCCACATACTACACTATGGGGATATCAGCTATGACCAAGAGCATGATATACTTTATAAAAACGATACAGTCATAGACTTAGGTCATGTCAATCATCAGATTTTTACCCTACTTCTCCATCACTGTGGCTCAGTTGTGACAAAAGAAGCACTTTATGGCTGCTTTGAGCATAGCTCTAGTACTGCCCTTCGTGTCGCCATCACCACAATCAAACAAAAACTAGAAATTGACATCAAAAATATCAGAGCCAAAGGATACATGCTTGAAGAGTTATGAAAAAGAGTCTCTCTTAAAAAACTTTTTTGTATTTTTTTCTCTCTTAGAGTTACTTCTTGTACTGCTTTTTTTAGAACTTTATCACGCACAAAAAGTAGAGTATAAAAAAAATATTTTTAAAACGATGCAAGTATGTAGCTATACCTTTGACTGTACCCCATACACCTTTGACTTTGCCCCCAAAAAGGATGCCATACTCAACCAACTCTATGAAGATGATAGCCTTTATAGTTATTTTCAAATTCCCAAGTCTAAAAAGTTTTATCTCAAGATTCACTACCCCGAAAAAGATTTTATAGCGGATATGAAGGCCCTCACAAAAATACTATGGATAAAGTTCATCATAGCCTCTTTTATCCTCTCTATGCTGGCACTCTTTTTCACCTTTTATAGTCTTAAACCTATCCGAAAAGCCCTACAACTCAATGATGAATTTATCAAAGATATCTTACATGATTTTAACACACCCATCACAGCCATGCGTTTAAATATGCATATGTTAGAAGAAGAGAGTGGCAAAAATATCTTTGTTCAAAAGTTATCACACTCTCTTGAAACTATCATGATGTTACAAAATAATCTTAAAAGTTTCCTGCATCACTCCCCTTCGCAAGTAGTCACAATCGATGTTGCCACACTCGCCCATGCACGTCTTCGTATCATGCAAAATCTCTATCCAAATATCACCTTTAGCTACCAAAAAAACGCAGATTTAACCATCAACTCCCACAAAGAACTCCTCACCAGAATCTTGGACAATCTCTTAAGCAATGCAGCAAAATACAACAAACCTGATGGTAGCGTCTATCTCATGGTAGAAAAAAACAGACTCATCATGCAAGATACTGGTCATGGTATCAAAGATATAAAAAAGGTATTTGGACGCTACTACACAGAACAAGCGCGTGGGGTAGGACTAGGACTGCATATCGTGGATAAACTCACCAAAGAGTTAGGTATCATGATAGAGATACAATCCAATCAAACAAGTGGTACAAAAATCACACTTGATTTCTCAAAAACCAAAGAGGTGCTATCATGATACGCTTCATACTACTTTTGCTACCACTGCTACTCTTTGGAGATGTGGATGCCAAGATAGAAGCCATACAACACGCTTCTATCGCCGAACGCTTTAAATTGATGAATGCGTTTAAAAAAGAGATTATCCAGATGAGAGAAGAGAAAAGACTCCAAGCCTTGCGTAAACTTCAAGCCATGGCGGAAGATAACAATACCAAACAATCCCTAGAACAACTCCAAGAGAATAAAAAAATAAAATATGAAATAGAAAATCGTAACAACTTAGAACGAGAAGAGAGAGATTCACATGAGGAAAAAGATGATGATTAAAACATATACCCTATCGGCTATCATGATAGCCACACTCGCAGAAGCTAACACGCTTAAAGATGCAGATTTAGATGGCGTACCTGATAGTATCGATGCCTGTGCACACACGCCTTTTTTGCATGAAGTGGATAGCAGAGGTTGTACGATCAACATACTCACCTTGCCACAAGATAGTGAGAAAACACACTTCACATTCTCCATAGGATATGGATACAGCACCAATGAAGACCTAGTAGGCAGAGAAACCCAGCAGATTACCAAAGCACAGCTAAGTTACTATCATGACACATGGAGTTACACACTCAAAACAGGCTACTTTACACAAAAAGAAGAAGAAGGAGCGCAAGATACTATCCTCAAAGTACAAAAGAGACTCACACTTGATAGCAAAACAAAACTCTATCTAGGCACAGGCGTCAAACTCCCAAGTTACGACTTTCAAGGAAACAAAACAGACTACACACTCTATACCTCACTCATCCACTACAAAACCCCAAAGCACTCCTATTTTACAGGAGTAAACTATACATTTATCCAAGACAAACCCGATAAAATACCTTTGCACAATAGTTTTGAACTCTATTTGGGTAGTGGATATTTTTTCACCCATAATTTTTATGCAGACTTCTCGTATAGTCTCATGCAAAGTAAATTTCGTGATGCACACATGATACATACACTCTCTAGCACACTCTTTTATCAAATCAACCAAAAACTCTTCACAACGTTACACTATAACAGAGAGATTGGTGATGAAGATTTGCATGATGGCTTATCTCTCAAACTAGGCATCTCATTTTGATACTCAAACACAGAGATATCTCCTTTACGCTACAAAAGAAACACGTTATATTGGAATTCAAAAGCCCCGTATATATGGAGTTTGCTAAATACAATAATACCTAGTGTCAAAAGATATGTGAAATATTATGTTGGCTCTGATACAGTAATGCTTTAAAGCTTATTGTCTCGTGCGGAAGTTAAGATGATAAGACATAATTATCCTATTTAGAGTTAAAAGTTTTCATTAAACTTGAAATTATTTTAATTTTTAACTATAATAATATAAATTTACAAATTGTTTTACATTGGACATTATTGTATGCACATTTTGGGTGTTGTGTATTGGTTGCATATTGGAGTGGTTTGTGCTTTGGTGTTGGGTAATAAATAGTTGTACCTCAGATAAAAATGCTACACTTTTATTTTAGGTTTATTTAAGTAAGAAGTTCTTATTTATATAAGCCTAATTTTAAATAACGGCGGATTCGCATACCAAGCGAATACCCTAACTAAAAATTGATTGTGTATTTAAGTCCAACAAGACTAAGATACCCAAAAACAATCAACTACTAAAGTTAAGGGGTAAAAATGTCATATAAACATGTAGGAGAAAATGTTGTTTTCCGTGTTGGTCAGATGGTAGAAGTCCAGGCTAAGAACATCTCAGAGACTGTTTTTGAAGTTATAGGGATGGCTAACTTCATTCCAGACACAAAACCTGACAAACCAGACAGAACATACGGAGATGTCTCAAAAGGAATAGAAAAAACACTTATTGAAGCCATTGCTCCTTACATAGCATCAGGTAAATACGGTGGGATAATACCAGGTTCATCAACCCCGGGGATGCCGTCATCACCAAATGACCCGTCTGCTCCTGACAATCCTCCAGGAACTCCAGGAGACATACCACCTAACCCTGGGTATCCTGACGCTCCAGGAGGAAAAGAAGATGGTGCTGCTTGTCCAACAGGTAGAACAAAAATGTCTGAGACTTGTCTTGACTGTTGTACTGCTGGGTGTTGTTCTGCTACTTGTGGCGGAGATACTCCAGGAGGAGGAACTTGTCCTGACTCTGGTGGGAACTACTCTGGAGTTTCATGTCCTTCTGCTGTTGATTGTTCAGGAGACGCTAATAAAAATAACTGGGCATCATGCTACAGACCTAAAGAAATAGGTGCTGCTGATTGTATGAGTGGGTGTACTAACACTTATCAACCACCACCAGATTTTTCATTGCCTTTTTCTGAGTTGCCGCCAACAGGAACAAACCCTTTAGCACCTGCGGTACAACCGGCGCCACCTCCCCCAATCAAGACTAATCTCTTGTTGAACAATGAAGGTTGGAGACTTACATTACTTGATCACGGTGGATTAGTGGGAATAAATGGAGAATACCCAACCACTACTCCTCCTTACGCTTCACCTGATAAATGGTATACAAGAATCTGGATACCTGAGGGATGTAGAGTAGGGACTTACACACTTAGAGTTCGTTTGTCTTATTTTGAAAACACAAACCCTGTTCCTAGTAGTAATGAGTTTGACATCAAAGTAAAAGTGATGGATAACTACTATGAATATGACAGAAATGGTGATGAAATCATCCCTGAAGATGAAACACAAGAGTTTCTAGATTTTCACAACAGAGTGATGA
>JAJRSK010000029.1 GCA_024278835.1 Campylobacterales bacterium
GACTCAACCACTATGCACTGAAAGTGCATAGGTTCCTTTTCGGACTGAAAGTCCGAGCTACGCCTATTCCAATATCATTGTGTTTGTGTCACGGTTTGATGGATTTCGGTGGTGTTCAAGATACTCTTGCACTATCTCTTCTGTGACATTTCCTGTGCTCCACGCTCCATAACCTATCGCCCAAAAATGTTTGGAAAGCTCTTTAAATTCCTCTTGCAGTTTTCTTGAAGTTCTTCCTTTCAGTTTCTTTACTATATCACTCATCGATTTGCTTGGTGGATATTCTATATGCATATGGATATGATCTTTACTTACGACTCCTTTTAGTATTCGTATATCTTCTGCATCACATATTTGAACTATAATATCTCTGCATCTTTTCTGGATATCTCCTTTTAAAACTTCATAACGATATTTCGTAACCCATACAATATGGGCTTGCATTTGACTTTTTGTGTGGTTTCCTCTTCTCATCCCTCAATTCTAACTTTTAACACATTTGTAGAAGCTAAAGCCTTGCACTAAAGTGCATAGTTTTGACTAGCGTGCTGAAACAATAAAACATTCCAAACCAAAAATTCCTAAACCGATTGAATGCAAACTTTGAAATAGAAAAACTTTCCAAAAAACTAGAAGCTTTTTATACTCTTGACTTCAAAACATTCCTTAAAGAGCTAAAAAAGAAAAAAGTTACCCTAAGCCTAAAAGAACAAGACGAATGTGGCGGTTGAGGAAGGTAAATAGTTGAATATTGATGTAGAATTAGTTCAATAATAGGAAAATAAAATCATTTAAAATGGCTTAGAAATCCTAATACGATAGCATTTTTAGCTTTGTGGGAAAAGATTTATAATCCAAATTTAAAAACAGTCTAATTCAATGACTTTAAAAAAACTCTACAAAAGTTGCACCTTTTTTGCTATAATCACTAAAGATAAAAGTTCAGGAGATAACTATGCAAACATTAACTATCAATGTCAAAGATGACTTTATGAACGAGGTTATCAAGTTTATAGAAACAGCTAAAGACAATATAAGCATCCAAAAAGATGAAAATCTTGACTATGACCCATACTTTGATGACAGACAAAAAAAGTTACAACAGATAAGAGATGATAGTAAAAATGGCAAAACTGACATGATTGAAGATGGAGAATTTTGGCAAGATATAGATACTTATGTTGACACTTTGCAAAAATGAAAGTCATCCATAACCCAGCTTTTTCCAAAGCATTGAAGCAGCTTTTAAAGTATATAGCAAGTGACAAACCTACTGCGAGTATAAACTTTAAAAATGAACTGAAAAAAAAGATAAAAAAGCCACCTGACAATCCTCACATGTGTCCACTATCGTACTATTTTGAAGAAGAGAATGTTAGAGATATGACTTTTAAAAAATATACCATTATTTATGAGATAAAACCTGATGCAGAAGTGATTGAGATATTAAATATTTTAACAGAAACAAACCTTAGAGAAGATAAAACATAACCCACGCCAAGCTACAAAAGACTCAAAAACATCACCCGAAACTTCTCCCACTCCTTTATGAGTCTAATGAACTTTTAAGAGAGGCATTTTACATATCTATATGCAAGTCGCCTAACTCACACCTTCCAATGTCCCACATCACTACGCACACACCCTTCCCTCACCACTTGCATCAGTTCAGGAAAAAAGTCTAAAAAATCTGCTTCCAAGGCTTCTCTCTCTTTGGCGATGAGTGGGATGTAGCGTGTGGTGGTGTCTTTATTTTTAGCACGATCTGAGAGTCTGGCATCGATGCGTCTAAAAGCGTCCACTACGCCATCCATATGGGCATAGCTGGAAAGTTGTCGGTTTCCCACGACGCGTCTGATGATATCTTGCGCACGGTCTGGATAACAGTTTATATCTCGAAGAGCCTTTTCACGAAAGACTTCCAAGAAATTCTCTCGTTCTATAGTACAAAACTTATCCCAATGCAAACTCAAAAAGTGATCATAAAGCACATCTAGCACCACACCCTTGAGATGTCCACGATGCGTTAGTATCTTTTTAGAACGTGATACAAGTGGATGTGAATCTGTAAAACTATCAATCCGTTTATGCATCTCTATCCCCTGATAAATCCGATTACTTGCGCCTTCCCAAGCCTTGCCTTTGAGTGGGTCTGTGAGAAGATTACCTAGTTGATGTTCTATATGGTTTTCAGAGAGAAAAACATGTGCAAGCCAATTCATAATGCACCTATTCCTTCCCTGGTATAATTATCCCTATAATAGTCTCTTTTACTTAACAAATAGCAATAATACGCTACCATTAGAATATGAAAAATACCCAAACTTGGCAAGAAAAACTAAACGCCCTCCTAGATTGTGACTTAAAGTCTCTATTTCCACTTGCTCGTGAGCTTCGTCGTAAACTCTACTTTTATGTAGGCCCTACCAATAGTGGGAAAACTTATCAAGCGATGCAAGTGCTAAAAGAGGCAGATTGTGGGATGTACTTAGCCCCGCTTCGCCTACTTGCACTTGAAAACTATGAAAACCTCCTTGCAGAGGAGATACCTGTTTCACTGATTACTGGAGAAGAAGAGAAGATAGATGAAGAGGCAGGACATATCTGTTCTACCATAGAGATGACAAATTATTCGCAGGAAGTGGATGTTTGTGTGATTGATGAGATCCAGATGCTAGGTGATCCCGATAGGGGTTGGGCATGGGTCAATGCTATCGTTGGTGCACCCGCCCAGACTGTTATCATGACAGGCTCTGTTAACGCGCTTGATGCCATCAAACAAATCGCCGATTATCTTGGCGAAACATTAGAAGTCGTAAAGTTCAAACGGAAAAATCCTTTAGAGATGCTACCTCACGCTACCCCGATGAAGCATATCACTTTAAACACTGCCATCATCGCCTTTTCACGCGCAGAAGTACTACGCATCAAGTCCCAGCTCTCCAAACAGCACAAAGTCTCTGTCCTTTATGGCAATCTCTCACCAGAAGTAAGACGCGAAGAAGCTGCGCGATTTCGTGAAGGTAAAAGTGACGTTTTGGTTGCCACAGACGCTATCGCTATGGGATTGAACTTGCCTATTCAGACGCTTCTTTTTTCTGCAGATTCTAAGTATGATGGTGTAGAAACACGCCCCCTCACCCCGAATGAAATCATCCAAATAGCAGGGCGTGCGGGTCGTTATGGACACCATGAAAACGGCTATATCGGTGCCACTGATGCCAAGATACTAGCCCATATAGACAAGCAGTTTCACGCAGCCCTACATACCATAAAACCACCCTTTCAAGTCAAGGCTACCACTTCGCAAGTGCTTGATTTGGCCCAGCACTTAAACACAGATAATCTTTTTAAAATCCTTAACTACTTCTCAAAACATATGAACTTTGATGGTCCCTTTGTGGCTGCAAACATCGGCTATATGCTAGACCTATCAATCATACTTGATGAGAAAAAGAAGCTCTCCTTGGAAGAGAAGTACATGCTAGCAGGTGCACCCGTCAGTATACGTTCTCCGCTTATTAAAAGTGCTTTTTTCTTCTTTGTCGATTCAATACTTAAGAAAAAAGTAGTGCGCTACAAAAGTGCTGTTCCCACTACAGGCATTGCAAAAACACAGCTAGAATTACTCAAAGCTGAAGATGAAGTCAAGAAAATATCCCTTTATCTTTGGATGGCTTACAAGTTTCCAGACCTTTTTCCTGACTCCAAACAGGCAGAATCCGCGCGCATAAAAGTTAACCAATACTGCGAAGCTTCACTCAAGTCAAATAAACAGTTAAAAGCACCAGAACGTAGACGAAGACGCACAAATCCCAAGCATCATGATACCTACAAAAAAAGTACTAATGGAAGAAACAGTGGTGGCAGCAGAGAGAAAGAGAGTGACAAAAAAGATGGCTCACGTAGACCAAGAAGAAGTCGCCGAAGATAAACATTTCACAATCCACTAAAGCTATATTTTAGAAATCTTAAGAGCTTTAGTGGCAAAATCAAACAAGAACATTACAATAGGACTACCATGATACTAACACTTTTACTACTACTTACCGTACTTTTCCTCTCTATAGAAATACAAAAACATTTTAAAATTCCCTCACCTATCACACTGATTGTGCTCTCTTATGGATTTTATTATCTCTTCCCACAGATGGTACTTTTCTCAGAGGAGAGTTTTGCTGAGTTGGTGCTATTTCTCATCCCTATCCTGATCGCCTCAGATGCCTTACAACTCAAACTAAGTGACTTAAAGAAAAACGCTTGGTCCCTTCTCTTTTTAGCCGTGGTAGCCGTAGCACTTTCTATCCTCTTTGGTTTGGTAACGGCAAATACTTTCTTTGCAGAGTATAACCTTTCTGTGGGTGCAGTTATCGCACTTTTTGCCATGGTGCTTGCCACAGACCCTGTCTCTGTTGTTTCCGTCTTTTCAAGCTTTAAAATCCCGCACAAACTCAAAATCCTCGCAGAAGGAGAGTCTCTCTTTAATGATGCAACCGCATTAATCATCTTTGCTTTTATCGCCCTCCCCTTGATAAATGGCGTAGAAATCACCGCATTTGATATCGCCTTTGTGAGCGTTAAAGTAGTTTCACTCTCTGTCATGATAGGGTTAGTTGTAGGATTTATCGGGATACTTTTGATGAAACAAACCCAAGATGGGATGAGTGAACTTGTACTTATATTGATGACTGCTTATGGTGCATTTGAATTGGCTGAGCACTTTCACTTAGCAGGTTTGTTGGCGGTTATCGTCGCCGTAATTACCCTTAACTCCATCACTGATAAGTCTCTCAAGGAAGCAAGCAGACGGGTGAGAAAAGGAAAACGTATCCTTGACAAAACCAACAAAAGCCGAAAAGTTTTTTCAACCCGTTTCATGGGAGGTATCACAAGTAAACTAAACGAAGATATCACCAGTATCGAACGCCACAAGCAAAATCTAAACTATGTCGCGGTTCTTGCCCTGCTCGCCAATGCCTTTCTCTTCATCTCCATGGCAAGTATCGTACACATCGATGTTATCCTAAAATACACTAGCGAAATCCTCTGGATGTTTCTTGTTACCACCCTTATCCGCGCTATCATGATGAGCAAGTTTGCCTTTATCTCCAACCGCAGCACAAAGATGACAAATGTCAATTTTAGATGGTGGTCTGTGCTTTTATTTGCCGGAATCAAAGGGGGACTTTCTATCGTCATGTTGCAGATGCTCCCCTCAGACTTTGCCCATAAAGAACTTTTTGAAGCGATAGTGGTAGGGATTATCTTACTTTCAACTATCATTTATGCTTTGATACTGGTTGCTATCATCCTTTATAACAAATCGGTATTTGTTGAAGAATATGAACGAGAAGTACATTAAAGTAAAAAAAATGTAACTAAAAGGAATACTTAAACAAAAAACTTAACTTATTTAGCCATTTGTCCTAAAGTTTTTACAACTTGCACTGTATACTCTAGAGTAAGAAAAAGGATATGAGACATGGCTATAGTAGAAAAAAAATACCTTCTTAATGATTCTGTTGATTCTCTCTTAAAGAAGCATAAACGCTCAAAAAAGAGTATTTCTCAGTTTTACACCCAGATAAAAATCTGTAAAGAGGTGCGTTATAGAAAAATCAATAAGACTTTTTATAAAACTGTACGCACAGGTAGTGAAGTCAGAGAAAACGAAGTCGATAAAAATATTTCCAAAAGAAAATACCGACAGGCTAAAGATAAAAAAATAGGCAAGATATTAAAAAAAGAGAGATTTACCCTAGCCGATACCTATGAAAATTTTGCTATAGATAGCTACAAAAAACATTTAAAAAATCTTAACATACTCGAAATCACATTTAACACACTAGACGAGGCAAGAGCATTCCAACTACCTGATATATTTAAAGTTTATATCAAAAAAGATGTTAGTGATGATGACAGATACCGCAACAAAAACTTAGCACTTCTGGGAAATCCTAAAAAACTCCCTTATAACATCTATGCTATTTTTAAAGATATTGAACAAGAAAGATTTAAAAAAATTGCCAGCACTGTCTTTCCTGAGATGATTGTTTCTGATGCGGTTCGTATCGTGTTGTATACGATTTATCATAGCTTAAAAATGGATAGAGTTAGTTTGATTGAGCAAAACGACATCTTTGCCTTAGAGCGTTTTAGAAAAAATCTCAAACAAGCCAAGATACTTCTAGAAGAGTATCGCCATATATTTGATCAAAACATGTACAAAAAAGTCTCGCTACATCTTAATATGATTGAAAAAACTATTGCCATAGACAAGGATTTGACCCTCATAAGAGCAAATCTCAAACTTTTAGAGAGTGCATTTAATGAAAAAGAGGTGAACTTCTTTATCTCACGTATCGATAATAGAATTGAAAATGAAAAACACAAAGTAAAAAACTTCTTTAAAACAAGAGAATTTTCTATCATATTTAGACAATTTGACCTACTACTTAAAGAGCAAAGCAATGTACATAGTGCTTATCATAGTAATACTACGATAAAAGAAGTGATCAAAGAATCAGTCAACAAACGCTTTAAAAAGCTACTTTTCTTAACCAAAAAATATGACAAATGCCATGATGTAGACTCCTATAAAAAGATGAAAAAAGCCCTGTACAAGACAAAAACCATTATGGACAACTTTGCTTACCTTTACGATAAAAAAGAGTACCAACAGATGCAAGCACTCCTGCAGGATACCAATAAAGAGTTTGCAGAGTTTCTAAACTTAAATAAACGCTCACTTATCATAAAAACCTATATCAGAAACTCCAACAAAGAGTTACAAGAGCAACAAAGACTCATCAACAAGGTACAACAGAAAAGAAAAACACTAGAGAAACAACTCAATAAAAAGATTGATGCTAGTATCAATGTTTTAAGAGAGAATAAATCACTCTTTAAAAAATAATTTCTTTGCCTTAGTTTTATTGGATATAATAGAATCACTTTGATAAAGGATTCTATTATGAAAAAAATCATTCAATTACTTCTGCTTGCTTTCATAACCATTTATTTTGGTGCTTGTTTAGCAAGCACTCCCTATACACATAGAAAACAACTTGTCCTTTTCTCTCCACAACAAGAGATGCAGATGGGATATCAATCTGCCCAAGAGATACTAAAAAAAGAGCGACTTTCCCGTGACCCAAGGCTTAACGCCGTAGTACAACGGGTGGGAAAGCGCATCGCAGCGGCAGCGGCACAGCCAAACTATAAGTGGGAGTTTTTTGTCATCGACAAAGATGTGCTTAATGCTTTTTGTCTGCCTGGGGGAAAAGTATTTGTCTACAAAGGACTCTTTCGCGCCGTACAAAATGAAGACCAACTCGCCGTTGTCATCGGACATGAAGTTGCCCATGCTATCGCTAGACATGGTGCTGAGCGTATGAGTATGATGCAACTAGGTCGCATGGGGAAAACTATCGCGGCACAAACTATCTCTGGTGGTAAATACGCTGGTGTCATCAACAAAGCTTATGGCTCCGTTGAGGGTGTAGGATTGATACTACCATTTTCTAGAAAGTTCGAGTATGAAGCCGATGAAATAGGACTTTATCTCATGACTAAAGCTGGATATAATCCTAGGGAGGCATTGACCTTTTGGGACAATATGCGTCGTCTTTCAGCAGGGAAAAGAAAACCACCTGAGTTTTTATCTACGCACCCCGCAGACTTGAACCGTATCAGAAAGATACAACAACGAATCCCCGTAGCATTAAAAAATTATAGATAGGAAAAAGAGTGAATAAACAAGAAAAAATCGTCACAATGTTCGATGACATCGCAAAAACTTACGATGTCGCCAATCGCGTACTTAGTTTTGGTATCGACAAAAGCTGGAGAAAAGAGGCCTGTAACTTAACCTTTGATAAGTATGGATCTATGAAAATAGACTCCATCTTAGATGTGGCATGTGGCACAGGTGACATGTGTGAGTATTGGAATAAGATAGCCTCCGAGCGCGATATCACCATCGATAAGATAACAGGGATTGACCCTTCTGTTGGTATGCTTGAAGAGGCAAAAAAGAAAGGGTTGAACGCTGTATTTGTTGAAGGTCAAGCCAAAGATTTACCATGTAAAGAAAACCGTGCAGACATTCTCTCTATCTCTTATGGTCTGCGTAATGTTGTAGATAGAGTGGAAGGGCTTACAGAGTTTCACCGTGTATTAAAACCAGGTGGACTTTTAGTCATTTTAGAGTTTACAAAACTACCAAAACAAAAATTCTCTGCTAAGGTAAGAGATTTTTACATGAAAAAGGTTTTACCACTTGTAGGTGGTTTTCTCTCTAAAAACTACAATGCTTATAACTACCTTCCAGACTCTATCGATGACTTTTTAACAACGGAGAACTTAACAAAAGAGTTAAAAGAAGTTGGATTTGATATAGAAGTTGTTAAAGGTAATTCTATGGATATCTCCACACTATTTATCGCTAGAAAGATTTAATCACAATCTAGTCCACTTGGACTAGATTTTCTAACCCTTCATAAAACTTTGTCACGTTAGAAGATACACGCACTACACGTTTAAGATATTCTCTAAAATCTCCTCTTGAAAAAGAAATCTTCAATCTCTTTGGCTCAATTGCACGAGAAAGTGCTACATAAAATTGACTATCTGCAAAGATATAGTTCACATCACAGACCAAGTTATCTAAACTCATCCCTTGGGATTTGTGGATCGTGATACCATAAGCAGGACGCAGGGGAAACTGAGAAAAAGTACAGACCGTTTCGCTATCAATATTCCCATCTTCATTCAGTGCAGAGCGCCCTAATTCAAAGTCAAATCGCTCTACTTTCACCAAGCGATGATTTTTTTCTACAACAATAGAATCTTCATCGATATGTTCTATGACGGCGCGTTCACCATTGTGGTAAAAACCCCAACGATTGGTGGTAAAGATGACGGGCACACCCTCTTTTAAGATGAGATTTTCCACCACAGGTAGGGTCTTCTTCCAGCCTGCTAATCGCCTATCATCTAAACTTTTATCTTTTATATCTATCTGCGCAGGCTTGACAAATTCTTCAGTTGGAACAAGCGACACTTTGGTTTGATTGAGCATATCTGCTTCATAGTTTCGTCCAAAGAGTACGGTGGCATTACTTGTGTCAAACTCTGTTTCTCGTAGTCTCTCAAGATAGGAAAATACCTCTTCATTAAGTTCCCCACGACGTACATAGTTTAAGATATTCATAAATGCTTCATCACTTGTTCGGCGCACCTTCATAAGCTCCACCGTCACAAAGTCAAAATACTCCCATGCTGAGGATTCAAAAGCATAGATCCCCGTATCCAAGAGCCCCTCATGTGCTTGTTTTTTTTGTACAGGAGGGAGTTGGTAAAAATCCCCAACCACCATCAACTTTCCCTTAAATCCACCAGAGCGAAGACGATAAAGTACCATCTCTAGTAAATCTGCTGATACCATTGAGATTTCATCAATGATAAGAAGATGAAGATTTTTGAGGATTTTACCAAGCTCTTTGAGTCGGTTTTTATTGTACTTGTCGCGGGACTTTAATTCTTCAAAGTTATTGGCGATGCCAAAGACAAAAAGTGAGTGTATGGTCTGACCACCGACATTGACCGCAGAGATGCCTGTGGATCCTAGCACGACGACATTCATGCATTCTGCTTTGTAGTAGTCTACTATCTGTTTGGTGAGGTGGCTTTTCCCCACCCCTGCTCCACCAGTTAAAAATATATTTTCACTGTGTAAAAGGTCTATTACTTTGTCATATGAGTTCATATAAATATTATACTAAAGCTATCATGATAATGTGCTACTTTTCGTGTAAAGCATTCCTAGAAATATCTTTTAGTGGTTTCAAGATATACTTGAAAATCGTCTTTTTCCCTGTTAGTATATTGATATTTGACACCATACCCGGCATAATTGGTTTATCATCAGCAAACTTTTGTTTCAGCGCTTTCACTTTTACTTGATAATAAGCTTGCCCATTTTTCTCAGAAAAGCTATCAGAAGAGATAGCAATCAACGTCCCTTTTAAAAGTCCAAATTTTGCATAGTTATACGCGGTGATTTCGATAGAGACATCTTGCCCTATCATCACTTGCCCTCTATCATTGGTTTTGATTTTGGCTTCTATGACAAGATTGTCATCTAGTGGTGTGATTTCTGCGATTCTATCTCCTGACTTGATGATACCACCGATGGTATGAAAGTAAAGTTTTTTGACCAATCCATTGACCGGTGAAACCACTACTTTTCGATCTTCTCTATCACTTTGGGCATACTTCTCTTCTGAGAGTTGTTTGATTTTTGTCTCCACTTCTGAGAGCTTTTTGAGCCATTTTGATTTGGTTTCTGATTTGAAAGATTTTATTTTATTGAGTGATTCTGAAATCTTTTCTATCATGATAGGGATACTACTCTTGATATCTGTTATCTGCGTCACTAGTGATTGTTTTTTGGAGAGTTCTGCTAAATACTGACTCTTTGATGCTGCCCCTTTTTTAACTAATTTTTCAACAATTGCCAAGTTTTCGCTGGCTGTTTTTAACTCACTTCTCAAGTTTGCCAAACGAAAGGATTTTTGTTTTTTCTCTAACTTACTCTGCTTGAGCCTATCTTTTAATGTCGATAACTCATCGTCAAAGTTTTGCATCTCTTGTTTGAAAATATTTTTTTCACTTTCATTTAAAGAATCATTCATATCTTTTTTAAACGCGATTTGCGCTTTTAATCTCTGACTCTGTGCTTCGTAGGCTAAAAGAGAGATCGCTTTTTTATTCGAATCTGCTTGTGATGTTGCATTTTTCAACTTATAAATGGGATCCCCTATGTTAACCTTTTGTCCTTCTTTAACAAAAATATCTTCAACAATGCCACCTTCAAGATTTTGTAAAACTTTGGTTTGTGAAGAGGGGATGACTTTACCCTGTCCACGCACTACTTCATCCACTTCAGTAAAAACTGTCCATGCGATAAAAAGTGTTGAAAAGAGTATGATTGGCACCGTCACTAAACGGTGATTCCAGCTATCTTCTTCTATCATGATACACTCCCTTGAAGCATCGCCAAGACTTTCTCTTTTGGTCCATCTGCCACAACTTTTCCATCATTGATGAGTATCACCCTATCGACCAACTCCAAAGCAGCAAAACGGTGTGTAATCACCAGCACTGTTTTTTCTCCCAAGGTATCATTTAAATGTGTCACTAACTGTTTTTCTAGCCCCACGTCAAGTCCTGTCGTTGGTTCATCAAGTACAAGGATTGGTGCTTCACTCATCATAGCCCTAGCAAGTGCGACTAAATGTCTTTGCCCAACAGAGAGATTAGACCCTCTTTCTCCTACTTGAAAATCATTCGCTGCCCCTGCTTTTCGTACAAGGTTTGAAAGTCCTGTTTTGGCCAGTAAATTATTCATCTCCTCTTTGGAGATAGTGCGTGAGAGTTCTAAGTTCTCTTTGAGTGTTCCTGAAAAGATATAAGGCTCTTGTGGCATCAGCGCAATGTTGTCACGAAGCTCTATTGGGTGCAAACTTGATATATCCATATCATCGATAAAGATACGCCCTGCACTTGCTGTTTCAATGCCTGTTAATAGTTTCTGTATCGTTGACTTCCCTGCGCCCGTTTGCCCGATGATACCCACGCGTTCCCCAGCTTTTATGGAAAATGAACAATCCACGACAGAAGGGTACTGTGCATTGGGATAAGTAAAGGAGACATTTTCAAAGGCGATATCTCCTTTGGCTTTTCCCATCCCTAACTCGATGTATTTTTGGTTTTCACTTGGTAAGTGCCAATATTTATTGAGTGATTCAAGTGATTCTCCTACTTGTTTATACTTTATTAAGATATTGGATAACGAGATGATAGGCACCATCGCTAGTGCTGCCAAAATCGTCACAGCGATAAGCCCACCCACAGAGAGTGTGCCGTCATGGATAGCAAACACACCCACTATCACGGTACCAAGTGATACACCTTGCAATAAGCTATAAGAGACAAATGAACTCATCCCATTTAAAAGTTGAATTTTACCTTGTATATGATTATAAAATGTCACTACTTGACGCCACTTTTGCACCCTCTTTGGAAGGGCATTGGCAAGTTTTATCGCCTCTTGTCCTTGGAGTTGCTCTACCAAAAATGCCTGCTTAGACTGTGCCCCTTCAAAGTTTTGTTTGTGAAGCTTGGAGATTGGAAACTGCATCGCATAGTTTAAGCCTAGAGATAAAATCGCCGCAACAACAGGTATGATAGCCATCACAGGAGATATGATATAGATGACTAACACCGCCGTAAAGAAAAACGGAATATCTAAGGCATTGATAATCTTAGAAGAGAAAAAGTCTTTCACCACGGAGAGTTCACGAAAAAGGTTGGTTTTGGTACCTACCAAGTACTGATCGTGCTGACTCTGGATACTGAGCACTTTTTTAAATAACTCTTCTTCAAAGTGGTTAGAGAGTTTTTGGGTCACTTTCTCCATAATCTTTACACGAGAACTCTTTAGTATCACATCAAAAAGCAAGATAACCCCCACACCAAATGCCAAAACAAAAAGCGTCTCTGTGGCAAAATTTGGAATCACCCTATTGTAAACATTCATCGTAAAAAGAGGAAGTGCCAATCCAAAGATATTGATAAAAAGAGTTAAAATACCTACTTCGATATATGCTCTCCACTCTTTTTTAAGCGGGGTGTAAAACCATGACTTATCCTTGTCATCTCCTACTTTTAGCACATCACTCTCTTTTTGAGGTTTTGCGATAAAAATAAAGCTATCATGATGGGCTAGTTCTGATAGTGCTATCACCTCTTTTTGTATATCTTTAGCTCTTTTTATCGTTGCTGTTTTCGCATCAAGGCTTAAAAGAACGACACAATCCCCTTCTTTTGAAAGAGCGATACAAGGTAGCATATGCTTCTCTATAGCTGCTAAGCTCATCTTCTTGTGCACACTCACTAATCCCAGCTCTTTTGCTATCGCTTTGATAGCTGACACATCAAAATCTGCTAGTGAAGAGGGAGATAATTTCTCGATCGTAGCACTAGATACATTGCCAAAATGAAATGCTAGTATCGTCTCAAAGGCACTTAAAAGCCTATTTTTAACCAAACCTCCTAACGCTACTGTCATCTAATACTTTCTCTCTTCTACCATCTTATAGACCTTATCAAAGGCACTCTGCCAATCTCCCTGTTTCTCTTGTCGGATAAGTTTTAGATGCTTATACCAAGCAGAGGTATCACCCTCTCTACCCCAACGCCAATCGGCATTTTTTTGAAGTACTACCCACGCTTCTTTGCCCATAGCCCCAGCCAAGTGTGCCACAGAAGTATCCGAAGTAATCACAAAATCCAACTTTTCTATCACCAAAGCAGTCTGCTTAAAATCAAAAAGTTGTGACTCTAAATCTACCAATTTCTCTTCATAGCCAAGTGTTTTGATTTGTGCACTGTCCCCTGCTACCTGCAAGGAGTAGAGTTGTATGCTCTCATCCTCCATCAAAGGCTCAAAATAGGAGAGTGAAAAGACTTTATCTTCATAGCTCTCTCCCGTATTACTTGCACCCCAGACGATGCCGATATTGAGTTTTTTTATATCCACATGCAAGTCAATCTCTGTATCATCTACCCCGATATAAGGAAGTTTTGGTGCAGAAATCTCTTTTGTACCCAATATATGAGGCAGACTCATCACTGCTGCTTGATAATCAAATGCCCCCACACTCTCACCACGAACATAGACTTCATCAATATAGGGAATCTCACTAAAAAGTGTTTTAAGAGTCGCACGAACCTCTATCATGATAGTCAGTGTTGGATGTGCTAATTTGACCTCTTTGATAAAGCGTGCAAACTGTAAGATATCACCATACCCCTGTTCTGTATAGAGAAATAATTTCTTATCATGATACTCTTGATTGCCATTAAAGCGTGGTTTCTTTAAAATCTCTTCTAACTCTTTTAATCTCCCCAACATTTCAGGCTTTTTAAATCGCCACTCATAAGCATCAAAACCTCTCTCATACTCTTCTAACATGAGATATGTCGTCGCCAAATCAAAATGCGCATTGACAAAGCTTTTATCTATCATGATAGCCTTCTCTAACGCACTCTTTGCCTCTTCAAAAAGTCCTAAATTTTTGTAAGTGATGCCGATATTTGCATAGTTTGAAGCAGATTTATCATCTAGCATCAGTGCCATCTCATGCTGAATCCTTGCTTCATCGTGGCGTTTCATCTTGTTGTAGATATTTACTAGATTGGCGTAAGCACCACTATTTTCATCATCTAGTTCTATCGCTTTTAAGAGTGCTTTTTCACCCCCTTCATAACGCTTTGCCTTATTACAAGCAGCCCCTAGATTGACATAAGTAGAACCCCATAAAGGGTCGATATCTCGTGATAGTTTAAACATCTCCACAGCTTGTTCATAGCGTCCTTGTCTATACAAAATGACACCGATGTTATTATAAGCCTTCACAAACTTCGCATCTCTTTTGATAGCCTCTTTGTAAAAGTGTATCGCCTTGTCAAACTCCCCTAACTTCTCTAAGAAGACAGCCAATTCATTGTATCTGTTTGGGTTTTGGGGGTCATTTTGGATAGCAACTTGCAAATCGTCAACTCTGGATTGTACACTGACACGCGCTTCTAAATATGACATAATTCTCCCTTTTTAACAATATAAGCAAAATATGTACCAAAAAGTTAAATAGCTTTAAAACCTTCAACTTTGATAGGGCTATCATGATGGATACAGAGGATATTTTTAGAGACGATATTGCCAAATATATTGTCAGGATTTTTGGCAAAATTGTCAGGATTAAAAAGGCGTGGATTGTGTGCGTAAATCTTATAACCTAAATTTTTGATAGTCTCTATCAACTCTTCAGACTTTTCTACGCGGTCATTTTCCACATACAAAATAGGCTTGAACTTCTCTATCATGATAGCTGCCCCCTCTATCACACCCTGCTCCATTCCCTCAACATCAATCTTGATAAAATCCAACCTATCGAGTTCTAAAAAATCATCAAGTTTTACTTTAGGTACTTTTCGTCCATGGCTAAACTTGTCGAGCTCAATACCTCCAAAATTATTCTCTTTGGCATAGTCAAAATCAGGTATCATAATAGAGCTCTCTTCGTTGGAAACAGCTACTTGAAAGGCTTCAACATTGGTGATAGAGTTTAGCGCCATGTTGGCACAAAGAGTTTGAAAGACGATGCGTTGTGGCTCAAAGGCATAGACTCTTCCCTCACTTCCAACAAGAGCAGAGAGTGCCATCGTATGTGTACCGATGTTTGCCCCTACCTCTATCATGATAGCACCCTCTTTGCAAATCTGCTCAAAAAGTTTCACTTCAAGTTCTGAAAACTCTCCACATATCTCGATAGATTTTCCGATGTACCTGTCGTTTTTATTGTAAAGGGTATAACCATGTTTTGCTTTTGCAAGTTCATTAAAACCTGTTGTTTGTAGTAGTGCCACTCTCAAAACCTTTTGTTGTTTTGAGAGTATTTAGCACAATTTGTTCCAAAAGTGAAAGATATTTAATCATCCATCACTTGAAGTGCTGACTCTTTAAAAAAAGAAGATCTGTTTGTATCGTGTTTTTTGACATACTCGTCTATCTTACTTAGCACATGTACGGGTATAGTGATATTTATCCTTTTTGATTTGACTAAGTGTGATGGTAGTTTTATCTCTTCCCGATTTTCCAAAGCGACATCAAGATAACTTGAAAAAGCCAAATGCACATCATCCATCGCCTCTTGGATGCTCTCTCCATCGCCCATCACCCCCTTAAAGTCCTTGTAGTAAGCAAAGTAACCGCCGCCCTCTTTTGCAGGAACTTTTTTAAGGACTATTTCATAATCAAGTCCTAGATAATACTCTTTTTTAGCATCCATTTTCTTCCTCCTCTACAATCTTGATAACTTGTTTGACATAGATGACTTTTACAGGTTTTCTGTAGGGGATAGTCAAAGCTATGCTACCTTTTTTTGTAAACACATAGTGACTACCACCTCGATTTACCGCTTTATAGCCGATACCTTCAAGAACTTTTTTTAAATCTTCAAATCTTACATTTGTGGGGTTGTTCTTGATAAGCTTTATTAGTTTCTCTTTTCTACTCAAAAACAGCACCTTATACTTATAAATTATTATACACACTATTTCTAAAAAGAGGATAAAAGTAGGTGTAAAACAGTAGTATTATAATATTTTTTTTACTTTTTGGGGTATTTTATTTCATTTTGAAATGTTTGTAGTAGTGCCACTCTCAAAACCTTTTGTTGTTTTGAGAGTATTTAGCACAATTTGTTCCTTTAGCTTACCACTAGTGTCAAGATTGTATCATCAGTTATATCACCAGCCGTTCCATTATCATCAAGTGTGTAATTGTAAGTTCCTGCACCACTTGTATCATTCTCATGCACAGTTCCATCACTTTCAGTAAATTTAATATCACCTACTTGTCCAGATGTCAAATTAATCGTTAAATCATTATTTGTATCTGTCCAAGATTGAACTAACTCTTTTGTAAATTCAAACTCATTAGTAGTATCACCATTATTGATAGTCATCCCAGTTAAATCTAATATTTCAAGATTATCAAAATCCCCTAATCCACCAAATGCTATATCTCCTGCCAAAGCAACATTTGAACCTGTTATTATAGCAGTATCACTTCCTGTACCGCCATCTTTTGTAGTTATTGCTGATAGGTTTGAAAAATCAAGCGTAAAGGTATCATCTCCATCCCCTAGATTTACCGTATTAAACCCAGCTCCTTGTGCTTCACTACCTAGTTCTACAGTGTTGTCTCCCGTGCTCATTTGTAGTGTTTCAAAGTTTGACACATTGGTAAAATCGGCATCATCTAATGAGCCACTGGTACTAGTGATATTTAACGTATCATTTTCAGCTCCACCATCTACGGTATCATTAGTTGTTATTGAAACAGAGCTTACATTGACTGTATCATTACCTCCCCCTAAAGCAACCGTATCTTGACCTCCTGATAGATTTAAGATATCTGCATTTGCAGAACCTGTAATAGTAACATCTGACGAAGTATCATTGATGGTAAGTGTAGTAACATCCACATTTGACAAATCTGCATTCGCATCATCTGTGCTAACAGTAAGAGCATTACCTGTGACCGTTGTTGTCCCTAAATCTGTGTCGTTAATAGTCATCGTACCACTTTCAACATTGATACTATCCACATTGGCACCATAACTACTAAGAGGATCACCTAAATTTGCTCCACTATCACTTACTACAACTGTGTCACCTGCTGTAAAGTCTATCCCTGCTTTTGCTTGGGTTGCTGAAACAGTTAATGAACCATCCGTTGAATCAATCGTATCTACTCCCACCAATGATAAGATGGAAAAGTCTGCCGCTTCTATATTTGCTTGTGTATCTGTTACCCTCACACTGTTTCCAGCTCCAAATGAAGTATTATCCCCTTGTAAAGTTGCTACATTTGCTACTGTAAGTGTTGTCACTGCATCACTTGCATCTAACGCATCTACATTTGCACTATAACTTCCTATCGCTGTCACTAAATCTGCGCCTGTTCCACTTACTGTTACGGTATCACCTGCTGTAAATACCACTCCTGCTGTCGCTTGAGATATTGATATACTCAGTGTATTTCCTCCTGCATCAACCCTATCCACACCAGCAGTTGCTAAGTCTGAAAAAGTCGCATTTTGAATATTACTTACAGTATCACTCACTATCACAGTCCCATCAACAAATGTCAATCCTGCAATTGCTTGGGCTACACTCACGGTGATACTATCTCCACTTGATTCATTGACGCTATCTATACCAGCATTTGCTAAAGCAGTAAAATCTACACCATCAATATTTGCTTGTGTATCGACTAGATTTATTGTACTATCTAAAAAAGTGATGCCGGCTGTCGCTTGAGAAACACTTACATCCAATACATTACTATCATTTGAGTCAACTTTATCAACACCTGCCGTAAATAAAGCAACAAAATCAGCTGATTCAAGAGTTGTTCGACCATCACTTACCGTCAATTCAAAACCATTTTTAGTGATATTCCCTGACAAAGTAGTGGTTTGTGACACATTTAATGTTGTATTTCCATTCAAGGAGAGGCTATCTGCTTTTGCTAAGTTAACGCTACTCAAGTCACCATTAACCTCTGTTAAATTAATGATATCATTCGTCCCTTTAGCAATATTCGAAACTTTTGCTTGATACTGCGCTGATGTCATTGTTGCGGCAATACTCGTGGCAGTACCATCATCGATACTTAATGCCGTGACATCGCTCAAGTCATAAGTTGTCAAGTCCATATTTGTCTGAACATTAAGCGTTTCTACTCCACTAAGTGTTGTAACAGTAATATTTGCACTTGTAAGATTCAATGTATCTCCATTAGCTCCACCATCTATAACACTAACACTATGATCTAGTGTTATCGTATCATCTCCTGCACCTGCATTTAAACTATCATCTCCTGCACCTATCAAGTTGATAGTATCATCTCCGCTTGTTGCTGTTATCGTATCATCACTTAATGAATCATTGATAGTCAAAGTCCCACTTAAGCTATTTGTAACATTACTTAAATCAACTGTGCCTGAAGCATCTATCACGATAGAACCTGCCCCATTTAATGTTATAGTTTGTCCATGCAACTGAGAGCCAGCAAGTGTCAAGTTTCCACTAGAAGCTACATTTATCACATCTGTATCTGCCAAAACTCCACCACTAAAATCTGTCGAACCTGCAACAAACTGTATTGTTTCAATTGCATTGACATTGACATTAGTTAAATCAGCACTATTAGTACCAGTTGACATAACAATCGTAGCAGAACCATCACCAATGATACTTTTTCCACTCATGGTAGTATCTGCCACGGTTAGAGTTACACCATTTTCTACAGTAGTTGCGATAGTATCATCTAAAGTACCTGTAAAGGTCTGCGTCTGGGTCACTGTAATCTTACTCAAAGCAGTACCATTGATAGTTGTGAGATCTGCATCATTCTCTCCTGCAACATTTGCAATGGTTACTTCTAAACTTCCAGTATTATTTTTATCTATCGTTTGGTTGACTACTTTACTAGCAGCCGCTGTCACTACTACAGCATCTGTAATGATGGCAGTAACGCTATTTAAGTCACCTGTAAATGTTTGAGTAGCAACAAACTCTGCTGTTTGAGCTGCTGTTCCTGTGATAGTACTCAAATCAGCATCTCTATCAGCAAGAGGTATTTCTATATGTACATTTCCATTATTGTTACTATCATCTATCTTTAAGCCTGTCAACTTACTATATGTTGCTGTCAAAGTTTTTGTATCATCCACTGAGATAGTAGCACTTACTGGGAAAGTACCTGTAAATGTACTATCTTCACTAACAATCACTTGTGTAGTCGTTGTCACAACATGAGAAAGGTTTTCTGCTGAGTTGCCATCTATCATGATATCAACTGTACCATCACCATTAACAGTACTGATACTAGAAGCCTGATTATCTGTCATGATAACTTTAGAACCACTCCCAATAGTCAATGTTTCTATACTTGTAAAAGTCGTTGATTGAAGATCAATTGTTCCACTATTGTCAGAGATAACTACTGTATCTGTACCATCTCCACCATTTAGTGAAGCTACCACATGGTCAATTGTTATCGTATCATTACCACTACCTGCAACAACACTATCAGCTCCTGCGGAAGTTAAATTGATGATATCATTTCCACCTGTTGCTGTAATCGTATCTGAACCATCTCCATCATTGATAGTGATACTACTTCCCCCGGTAACACTAAGGGAACTAAGATCTACTGTTGCCCCACCATTTTTTGCGTTGATTACTATATCACCAGTCCCAGAAAATGTCACACCTGATAAATCAGCATTGTTGACATTGTTGATATTTACTGTTGCACTATTGGCTATCTCTACTTTTTTACCAGACAAATCTGCACCATCAATGTCAAATGTTCCACTATCTTGTGTGATTTTGTCAACTCCTCCTAAATCTCCTGCAAAAGCAAAAGCACCAGAAACAGCCATGATTAATATCACTGCAGACGAAGAGACATTTTCATAGTTATTTTGGCTAGAAACACCAACAAAGTTCACCGTACCCCCACCTGTTAAACTAACACTTTGACCATGCAACTGCGCATTATCCATACTTAAAGTATTGGCACTTTTTATCTCATCTATATTTTGTAAAGTTATAGCACCTAAATCTAAATCAGCATAAACTTCAAGTCTATTTGTCCCACCATTTCCATCGATAGTCCCCATATCGGCATCTATCATGATAGTATTGTTACCATCTCCTCCAGTAATATCCATGCTCGTAGTAACTCCTCTAGCATCAAGTGATGAACTTCCTGCAAGCGTAACATTTTCAACATTGGTTGTTTTAGCACCAAGAACCAATGTCTCACTTGTGTTGGTGAAGTTTATCGTATCTGTGCCACCTCCTGCATCTAAGCTTGTTACCTCAGCATAAGCAGCAGCAGAGCTGATATTTATCGTATCATCACTATTTGAGAAGATAAACTTTTCTATATTTTTTAGTGTATCTGTTCCCACACTATCATCACCACTATTTAATGTTGCCGTAACCGCTGCACCACTATAATCAGCCGTATCTTCTCCTCCAGCTCCATCAAGCACCAATCCACTCACACCACCTGTAAAGGTATCTTGGTTGGCTGAAGCGACAATAGTTTCAAATCCAGAAAATGTATCACTACCATCTCCACTTGCACTACCAGATGAAGCATTAATAGTAATACTATTTGTTGCCCCTGAAAAAGTGAGGATATCCCCTGTACCATCTCCACCTTGTAAATTATTATTGACGTTGCTTCCCTCTATCGTATCATTGGCACTTGAACCGATAATATTTTCTATATCTATAAGCTTATCTGTTCCTACACCACTAGCATTCCCAGAGCGAAGATTTACATTGACTGCACTATTTCCACTATAATCCACCATATCAGTATCAGCACCACCATCAAGTGTATCATCTCCTGCTCCACCGATGAGCATATCATCGCCACCTTTACCTTCAAAATGGTTATTTTCTCCATCACCTGTAAGTTTGTCGGCATTGCTAGTTCCGATGATGTTTTCGATATTTTTGATAGTATCTGCACCATTATAGTTAAGTGTTACAGCAGTCGCACCATTAAGGGTGATATCCAAAGCACTACCAGCACTACTTAAATCAATAGTATCACTTCCAATACCACCATCCATCGCATCATTACCCGCTTCAAGCGTAAATATATCTGCTCCATCTCCACCTTGAAGGTCATCATCTCCACCAAGTCCATAAAGCGTGTCATTGCCACTATCACCTTTGATGAGATTGGCATTATTATCACCTGTTAAAGTATCTGCATAAGTAGATCCTGTGAGATTTTCGATACTACTTAGCGTGTCAGACCCAGCACCAACCGTATTTTGTGCACCAGAAACCAATGCTACCCTCACTCCAGCACCAGCACCGAGATATTGTGCCGTATCACTTCCACTACCACCTGTGATGATATCATCTCCAGCACCACCCTCTAAAGTGTTGTTACCACTTGTAACAATCAATTCATCATTGCCAGCTAAACCATAAAGCGCATCATCTCCCTTTCCACCTTCTAGCCTGTTGGCAACATCATCACCCTTTAACATATCTGAAACATCTGAACCGATAACATTTTCTATACTATTGAGTACATCTGTATTTTCAATACCACTTATAGTTCTTACTCCTGAATTTTGCACCAAATCAACAAAGACACTCTCTGCCCCACTATAATCTACCGTATCGATACCACCATCACCCGAAAGCACATCATCTCCAGCACCACTTTTAAGGGTATCATCTCCCTCGCCTCCACTTATGGAGTTTACCTTATCGTTTCCTGTTAAGATATCATTATGCTGTGAACCTATGATATGTTCTATATTGCTAATCGTCTCTGATGTAACACCAAAACCATCATTTGCAGAGGTACCAGCTTTCAAATCAACCTGCACCCCTTCATTTGTTGCACCATAAATGATTGTATCATCATTACCATCACCACCATCATAACTATCTATGCCTTCTCCCGCATAGAGTATATCATCACCACCGTCACCATAAAGCATATCATCACCTGCTCCACCAACAAGAACATCTTCACTATCATTTCCATGAAGTGTATCCTTACCATCTCCTCCATAGAGTGTATCATCATCAGCACCACCATTGATGATATCATCTCCCTCTTCCCCATAGAGTGTGTCTTGGTTATTTTGCCCTTCAATTCTATCATTACCTTTTCTACCATAAATGATATCATTTCCATCATTCCCTAAAAGGCTATTGTTTTTATCATCTCCCGTGATATCATCCGCATAGTCACCACCATAGACATGCTCTATATTGACTATGGTATCGACATTTCCATTGCCATCATTACTTGCTTCACCATCTGCCAAACTGATTGTTACACCACCAGTTTCACCATAGTAGTATCTTACCCAGTCATTCCCATCACTGCCATCAGCTTCACTTCCCCCATCGATATAATCATCTCCTGCATATCCCCAGATATCATCATTACCTGCACCACCATAGATAGTATCATTACCCGCAAAAGCATAGATATCATCATTACCTTTTCCTGCATTGATAATATTGTCTGCGTTTTGTTGATCATGTCTATAAATCACATCGTTTTGGTCAGAACCTATAATGTTTTGAAAATTACTGATACTATTGGTATCCGATGAGCCACCCACAGTTACAACGGTATCTACCCTTGTTGTGGAAGTCATTGTACTTAAATCAAGGTTGTTATTACCACCTTCTCCATAGAGTTCATCTTGTCCTAAAGAGAGGACGACTATATCATCCCCCTCACCAGCTTTGATTATATTTCTCCCATCATCTCCTGTTAAGGTATCACTATTTTTAGAACCGATAATATTTTCGATACTATTTAATGCATTTGTCTCCGCATTGCCATAACCATCATTATCAATACTTGTAGTACCAAGGTTGACAATAGCACCTATCGTTGAAGTCACATCATCAAATGCGATGGTATCTACCCCCGCACCTCCATCATAACTATCTATACCATCTCCACCATAAAGTGTATCAGCGCCATCACCAGCACTTAAAATATCATTACCAGCACCACCATAAAGTGTATCCTCTCCTGTACTTCCTACTAAACTATCAGCACCACCATTTCCATAGAGCGTATCAGCACCACCATAACCAAAGAGTGTATTCGTACTATCATCACCTTTCAATATATCACCATAGTTTTCACTGCCACCAACATCCTCAATTTTTTTCACATTATCTTCTGTATTTCCATATCCATCGTTGACAACTTTAGTATTTAGTAAATCTACTTCAACACTACCCTCAGCATTGAAAAAATCAATTCTATCTTGATTATCACCACCATCATAACTATCAACACCATCACCACCAGTTAGTACATCATTGCCAGCTAATCCTTTAAGCACATTGTTATTAGCATCACCTATGATGCTATCATTGGCACTCCCACCTGTCGCATTTTCTATACTATTAAATAAGGCTCCATCTGTAGAGGTGATAGTAGCACTTAAATCCACAGTTACATCTGTCGTATAATCCTCATAACTCACCGTATCACTACCACTTCCACCAATAAGAGAGTCATTTCCAGCAGTTACTTTAAAAGTATCATCCCCACCGTTACCTTCTAGTCTGTTGTATCCAACACTTCCTTTTATCATATCGTTACCTTGTGAACCACGCACATATTCAATTGAATCAAGGCTATCTGTACCACCATAACCATCAGAAGTAACCGTATTTAAACTTAAATCAACATTGATGCTTTTTGTGCTATCAACTTCATCAAAAGAGATAGTATCTGTTCCAGCACCACCAATGATGCTATCATTACCAGCTTGTCCTTTGAGGATATCATTGGCATCACCACCATCAAGACTATCATTACCAATACCACCATAGATAGTATCATTGGCACCACCGCCAAGCAAAGTATCTTGAAAATTAGTAGAATTATCATTAGTGGTATCATTAAAACCACTCATGACATCTGTTTTACTTGTCCCTTTAATCACCTCTATATGGTCTAGCAAAGTATCAGTTCCATCCACTGATGTCACCGTACCAAAGTTTACGCCACCATCGGAGAGAGTAACAGTAACACCATTTTCTCTCTCAGCATAAGAAAGTGTATCACTTTCACTTCCACCTGTAACTGTATCATTACCAAGTCCCGTTCGAAGGATATCTGCACCAGCTCCACCTATCATGATATCATCACCACTATCACCATAAAGTGTATCTGCCTCGTCGCCACCATCTATCATATCTGCACCAAGTCCACCATGAATCTCATCAAAACCAGCCTCGCCAAATAGTGAATCATCTCCATCATTACCTTGAATTAAATCATTTTGGGCACCACCATAAATAGTATTTGAAGAAGAATCACCACTTAAAGCATCCGCTTGGTTTGAACCTATCACTATCTCGATATTTTTGATGATATCTTCATAGCCATCACCACCATTACTGGCTTTTTGAAGACTTAAATCTAAATTAACAGAACCCGAAGCTAAAGAATAATCGATTATATCTTGACCTGCACCACCATCGATATTATCAGCACCATCTGAGCTAAAAATCGTATCATTACCGTCATTACCTTCAATGGTGTTCACAATAGTCGTAACATCATCACCTTTAAGGGTATCGGCTAAAATAGTTCCTCTAATGTTTTCTATACCACTAGTGGTATCAAACTTGCTGTTATCTCCAGCATTTTCTACTCTACTATTGGTCAAATCAGCATTGATAGCCGTAGTATTTTGATACGAATAATCCGCCCAGTCACTTCCACTATCACCATTTTCATCACCACCATAAAGCATATCACCATCAAGCCCACCTTGAAGATAATCATCTCCCGCTTCACCCATGAGTGTATCGGCATCAGCGCCACCACGGATGGTATCATTTCCAGCATCACCTTTAAGTGTATTGACACCGCCATCACCGATGATAGTATCATCATTACCAGAGCCCAATATATCTTGAATATTGGTAACAGTATCCAACCCTTCACCTGTGACTTTGTGTTGTGATAAATCAGCCTTTATCCCTGTACCAGAATTTCTATAATCAAGTGTATCTTGATTGGCTCCTCCATCGATACTATCATCACCAAGTCCACCACTTAGCGTATCATCTCCAGCACCACCTAAAAGGGTATCTGAACCATCTCGCCCCCAAAGTGTATCATTTGAACCACCACCTTCAAGCTTGTTGTTTTCACCATCACCTTTTATCGTATCAACATAGTCAGTACCTATGATATTTTCGACTTTATCAACTATCTCTGCATTGCCAAATCCATCGTTTGTCACTCTATCAGCCAAAACAAGTGATAAATCAACCTTTGCACCTTCTGTCGCACCATCATGATAATCCACCGTATCGATGCCAGAACCACCAAAAAGTGTATCTATTCCTTTTCCACCTATTAAAGTATCTGCACCACCCATACCTTCTAAAGTATTGGAAACATCATTTCCTTTGATGGTATCATCATTTTCAGAACCAATCACATTTTCAATACTCACCAAAGTATCTAAAACACCTTGCCCGTCTACCGCAGTTCCTGCTACTAAATCAACATTGATTTTTTGACTATACCCTTCATAAGTGGCTGTATCACCTTGCGTTTCACCCGTATTTCCACCATTAAGTGTATCGGCACCAAGTCCACCACTTAAAAGGTCATCTCCATCACCACCCATCAGGATATCTTTTCCAGCATATCCACTTAAAGTATCATTCCCAGCATTACCCACCAATGAGTTATCTGAAAGATTTCCGATAACGATATCTTTACCAGAGCCACCAAGATAGTGCTCCACACCCGATATCGTATCTCTCTCACCACCAGCGATATTGACTTCACCATTTTCAAAATCAGCTTTTATATCTACAGTAGTATCATGATAATCTATCGTATCAGCACCACCGCCACCTTGAAGGTTATCATTACCAGCACCACCGATAAGAGTATCATCTCCAAGTCCACCTTTAAGGGTATCATCATTGGCACCACCACTTAAGATATCTTTATCGCCTCGCCCCTCAAGGATATTTTTAGCACCATCACCCGTAATCGTATCTGCTAAATCCGAACCGATAATATTTTCCACTTCACTGATTGTATCGCTACCATACTCAGCATTAATCGTTTGTGCCACTGTTTTGGTTAAATCTACTGTGATGCCATGCTGTGTCTCTTTGGAGTAATCAATCGTGTCATTATCTGCTCCACCAACAATCGTATCATTACCAGCACCACCTATAATCGTATCATTACCAGCACCTCCATCAACACTATCATTATCCGCACCAGCTTCCAAGATATCATCTCCAGCATTACCAATAAGCGTATTTTTCGCATTACTACCTGTTAGCGTATCAGCATTAGACCCACCAATCACATTCTCTATCTTATACAAAAAGTCATTTCCGATACTTCCACCACTCGCCGTACCAGCACTTAAACTTGCCGTCACAGAAGAAGCTTCACTAGAGTAATCCACCGTATCCGTATTATCTCCACCATAAAGCCTATCGATACCACTTCCACCATAGAGTGTATCATCTCCTTTATCGCCATAAGCGTAGTTTTCACCTTCGCCAACTTTTAGGATATCTGCTCCATCGCCACCATAAAGGGTATCATTATCTGCTTCACCCTCCAAAGTATCATCACCAGCATCACCTTTGAGGATATCTACACCAGCACCACCTTTGATGGTATCATTGCCTATGCCACCCTCTATGCTATCATCTCCAGCTTTTCCATCGAGGATATCTGCACCTGCATTACCCATGATAGTATTGGCAAGGCTATCTCCTGTAATACTATCCGCAGCACTACCACCGATGATATTTTCAATATTTTTTATCTTATCCTCTGTGCCTGTTACGACAGATAAATTATCTTTGTTTAAAGTTACCGATATCGCCGAAGTTAGGGCAGAATAATCAGCCGTATCACTTCCCACTTCACCATCCAAGATATCAGCACCATCAGAAGCGATAAATCTATCATCTTGCTCCCCACCAAAAAGTTTATTGGCACTAGCATCACCTGTGAGGGTATCTTTAAATTTAGAACCGATGACATTGTCAAAATTATTCAGCGTATCAATTCCATCACCAGTAGCACTTTTGGTTGCTAAGTTTACAGTCACACCATTAGCACTATCATGATAACTCACCGTATCATTGCCACTCACACCATCAAGCGTATTATCTCCACTATCCCCTTGGATAGTATCATCATGCGTTGAACCTTTTACATTTTCAAAACCAGAAATCGTATCTGTTCCCACTTTTGTATCTTGTGCCTCTGTTTTTTTCAGATTCACTTCTATATCAGTAGTAGCATGTTCAAAGCTTAGTGTATCTATACCAGTACCACCGATAAGGGTATCATCCCCTATTTCACCCTCTATCGTATCATCACCAGCAAGCCCGCTAAGGATGTTTTTTGCACTATTTCCTCGGATTGTGTCATTGCCTTGTGTAGCTATAACATTTTCGATATCACTCAATGTGTCGCTATCAGTTCCATCAATCTTGATAGGATTACTGCTTAATAAATCAACTTGTAGAGCATGGGTATTGTCAAGTATAGAGTAATCCACCGTATCACTACCTTCTCCACCGTCAATAGCATCTACTCCATCATTTGCTGAAGTCGCCTTAAAGAGATCATCTCCTGCACCACCTTTTAGCGTATCCGCATCATCGCCACCAATAAGTGTATCGTTATCTGCTTCTCCATAAAGTGTATCCGTACCTTTGCCACCTTCAAGCGTATCATCTTCATTACCACCCTTGATAGTATCAGCACCATCCAAACCTTGGATAAAATCTTTTCCACCACGACCTTCAAGGATATTATTTTGTGCATCTCCTTTTATCTTATCATCACCAATGTTGGAGCCTATGACATTTTCTATATCGATTAAAGTATCAGAGCCTTGATCGTTACTTGAAGCAGTACCAGCAGACAAATCTATATCCATCTTCGTAATCGCAGCAGCATAATCTACCGTATCACCTATAGTCTCACTAGTTTCACCACCATCAAGGATATCATCTCCAAGACCACCACTAAGCGTATCATCGCCCGCTTGACCTTTGATATTATCCTTTCCACTATCACCAGAGAGAACATCATCGCCCTCTCCACCCTCTATAACATCATCACTTTCACCACCACTTATGGTGTCATCTCCCTTATCACCATAAAGCTTATCAAATCCACTACCACCATAAATAGTATCATTATCATCACCACCATGGAGTATATCGTTACCCAATTCACCCCAAAGTTCATCTTTGCCAGCATTACCAAAAAATTCATTGTTCTTATCATCGCCTTTGAGGGTATCATCTTTTGAAGTACCGATAACATTTTCAACATTTTTAATTGTATGGTTATTGTTTGTACTTATAACATCAACAGCCGTTGAACCATCCAAATCAAGATTCACCGCTTCAGAAAGTGCAGAGTAATCCACCATATCCGAACTACCAGCACCACCATCGATAACATCACCTTTAAAATCTGTGCCTACAAAAGTGTCACTTCCTTCTCCACCTTGCAAATCATCAGCGCCTGCCTTACCATCGATAACATCATTTCCTTGGTCACCTTTTATGGTGTTGGCAACATTATCACCCGTTAAACTATCATCTTTCGTTGAACCCGTAAGATTTTGAAAATTTTCAAGCGTATCAGTTCCATCACCCGTTGAAGATTTTCCAAACAGACTTGCAACCACACCACCAAGAGCGCCTAAAAAGCTAACCGTATTATTACCACCTTTTCCATCAAGCTTGTTATTGCCACTATCACCTTCGATAATATCATCATAGCTTGAACCATCCACATTTTCAAACCCTGAAATTGTATCTGTTCCTACTTTGGTATCTTGCGTTGTTTTCTTCAAAGAGACTTCGATGCCATTTTGTGCATTTTCAAAAGAGAGAGTATCTGTACCAACTCCGCCTTGTAAGTCATCATCACCAAGACCACCCTCAATAGTATCATCACCATCATTTCCGATAAGAGTATTGTCTTTATCATCGCCACGAAGGGTATCATCCCCTGAGCCAGCTGTAATATTTTCTACATTTTTGACTCTGTCAAGATTAGCTCCTGCGATAGAGACATCAGAAAAAGTAGCACCATTTAAAGTAACAGCGATATTTTCACTACTATCATGATAATCCACCGTATCACTATCATCACCACCATCATAGCTATCATTCTTACCTGTTACTGGTGTAGCTATCATGATATCATCACCACGACCTGTTTCAATCACATTGGCTTCACTATTTCCTTTTAAGGTGTCTGCCAATCCTGAACCGATGATATTTTCAATTCCACTAAGCGTATCCTTGCCCTCAGTTACACCTATATCTTGCTCTGTTGTGAGTGATAAATCAACATTGACTTTACTTTGTGCCGATGAGTAATCAACCGTATCGATACCTTCGCCACCTCTCAATACATCATCACCACCAGCACCACTTAAAGTATCAGCACCAGCATTACCTAGTAGGGTATTGTCTTTGCTATCACCTTTGATGACATCATTCCCACTACCACCTGTGATATTTTCGATATTTTTGATAGTGTCTGCATAAGTATCAGCCGTAACAGTTACCGCATTTTCTGTGTCAAGTGCCACAGATATTCCAGCTGTTTCAGCAGAATAATCCATCGTATCCTTACCGCTACCACCATCGATAACATCATTTTTACCAGTTGCTTTGATGAGATCATCTCCAGCTCCAGCATCTATCTTGTTGATACCACTATCCCCTTTTAGTGTATCTCCACTAGAAGAGCCAATGATATTTTCAAAGTTTAAAAGTGTATCATTACCTTCACCAGTAGCTTTTTTGTCTGTCAAATCAACATCAACTGCACCTGCACCAGAATAATCCACCGTATCGATACCAACTCCACCATCTAGCGTATTGGCATTGCCATCTCCTGCAATCGTATCATCATGACTCGAACCTAAAACATGTTCAAAACCTGTGATTTTATCTAAACCCTCACCCGTATTTTGTGCAATAGCTTTTTTCAAATCTACTGTGATATTAGTACCTGCATGTTCAAAACTTACCGTATCACCATGAATGTGACCACCACCTTGCAGGTCATCATCACCAAGACCACCCTCGATAGTATCATCTCCATCATTTCCGATAAGGGTATTGTTTTTTTCATCACCACGAATGGTATCAGATACACTTGTTCCTAAAACATTTTCAATATTTCGTATCGTATCACCAGCACCAGTTACTACTGCATCATTAGCCTTATCTAAAGTCACATCTATAGCACTAGCAAAAGCACTATAATCTACGGTATCACGCTCACCAACACCACCATCTAAAGTATCATTACCACCACTATATCTTAGTGTATCATCACCACTTCCAGCCTCTATAAGGTTACTCTCTCCATCACCTTTGAGTGTATCACCTAGCGTTGAACCGATGATATTTTCGATATTTGTAAGTCTGTCACTACCCTCTGTTAGACCAATATTTTGACTAGTCGTATCTGCCAAATTAACACTCACAGCAGACCCAGCACTTGTATAATCCACCGTATCAATGCCATCTCCACCATCAAGAACATCATTACCAACATTACCACTTAGAGTATCGGCTCCCTTACCACCAAAAAGTGTATCATTACCTGCTTCACCTTTGAGAATATCATCTCCATCAAAGCCTGAAAGTATATTGTTTTTACTATCACCTGATATCGTGTCAGCTACTTTTGAACCGATGATATTTTCAATATTTTTGATTTTATCATTTGCCCCAGCGACAGTCACTTCATTTTCAGCATCTAAATCTACATCTATAGCGACATTTCTATCATGATAATCAAGTGTATCAACGCCAGCTTCTCCATCGATAGTATCACCACCACCTGAAGCGATGATACTATCATTACCACTTCCAGCATCTATCTTATTGGATTTATCATCTCCTTTTAAGGTATCGCTATTTTGTGAACCGATGATATTTTCAAAGTTTATAAGCCTATCATCTCCATCGCCACTTGCGCTCTCTTGCGATAAATCGACATTGACCGCGGCAGCATTGGCATAATTTATCGTATCTGTGCCATCTCCACCATCAAGGGTATTAGCATTACTATCGCCTTCAATAAAGTCATCTTTGCTTGAACCCATGACATTTTCAAAACCACTTATCGTATCAGAGCCTACACCTGTATTTTGTGCCGTTGTGGTTTTAAGATTGACATTGATACCCGTTGTGGCAGAAGCAAAACTTACTGTATCCACTCCATCTCCACCTTTGAGGATATCATCTCCCCCGCCACCATCAAGCGTATCATTACCAGCCATACCCTCTAAAATATTGGCAGAGCTATCCCCTGTTAAAGTATCATCAACACTTGAACCTTTGATATTTTCGATGTTTTTGATTTTATCTCCAGCACCAGAAACTGTAGCAAAAGCAGCACCAGCTAGAGTAACACTTAGTGCTGTAGTCGTATTAGAATAATCTATGGTATCACTATTATCTCCACCATCTATCGTATCAGCACCATCACCATCTTGTGCGACAAAAGTATCATCACCCTTAGCACCAAAAAGTGTATCATCTCCCTTTTTACCATCAATGGTATCATCCCCTAAACCAGCATCAATAACATTGCCTATATCACTACCCGTAATGCTATCATCTTTACGCGAACCTAGTACATTTTCTATCTCACTAAGCCTGTCTGAGCCTTCAGAAGAGCCGATAAGTTGCTTGGATGTATCCGATAAATCCACCGAAATCTTTTCAAGTGAGTTAGAGTAATCCACCGTATCGATGCCTGCACCACCTATCATGATATCATCACCCGCACCACCACTCAAGGTATCCCTATTATCACCACCCTCTAGCCTATCATCACCTGCTTCACCTTTGAGAGTATCATCACCAGCACTTCCCTTTAGGATATTGGCTTGATTATCGCCTTCTAGTTCATCATTACCACTTCCAGAGACAAAATCTTCAATATTAACAATACTATCTTCTGCCACACCGTCTATCATGATAGTCGTTTTATTTGCACCATTAAGAGTCACTTTCACATCAGCCGTTACAGCAGAATAATCCACCGTATCTCTTCGACCCTCTCCACCATCAACGCTATCTTTACCATCACCATCATGTGCTACAAAAGTATCATTTCCATATCCACCCAAAAGTATATCTTCACCACCTGCACCATCAAGCGTATCATCTCCTCTTTGACCACTTAGCTTGTTGGCATGAATATTTCCTGTTATGATATCATCACCAGAGTCTGAACCGATGATATTTTCTATACCACTAAGTCTATTGGTATCGCTTCCTATTTTTGCATCATATTCACCACTATCTTTCATGGTAAGATTGACTGCACCCTCAGTAGAAAAATCAACCGTATCTATTCCCTCTCCACCCTGGATAGTATCACTACCAGCCAAGCCTTCAAATCTATCATCACCATCATTTCCTATTAAGATATTGGCTGCGGCTGTTCCTCTTAGTGTATCAGCATGGGAAGAGCCCTCTATATTTTCTATATTTCGTAATGTATCAACACCTGCACCCACGGTATTTTGACCGATAATATTTTCTAAGTTGATAGTCACACCAGAAGCAGCATCTTTGTAGCTTGCCGTATCACTTCCCACACCACCATCGATAAAATCATCACCTTCGCCACCTGTTAAAGTATCAACACCTTCACCACCATAAAGCGTATCATCGCCCACTTTACCATCAAGGGTATCATCCCCTTTAGCACCTGTTAAGATATTGCTTTTGCTATCTCCTATTAGAGTATCATTGGCACTACCAGCGATGACATTTTCGATATTTTTAAGGGTATCACTATCACCATTTTCAACAGTAAGTGTGGCATCATTTTGCTCATTTAAAGTGACAGAAATCTTCTCATTGAGTGCAGAATAATCCACAGTATCACTGCCATCAACACCACCATCGATGCTATCTTTTCCATCATCTGCAGATGTCGCAATAAAAGTATCATCCCCTATGCCACCAAGCAAAGTATCATCTCCATCACGACCAATAAGGGAATCATCTCCCACACTACCATCTAAAACATTGGCACTCTCATCACCAAAGAGTGTATCATCATAGTTTGAGCCGGTGATATTTTCCACATCGACAATCTTATCACGGCTCTCACTCACACCGATATACTGTTTATCATGATTGGCTAAATCTACCGTCACAAAACTCCCCGCATCTTGATAATCCACCGTATCGATGCCATCACCACCATCTAAGATATCATCCCCAGAGTTTCCTTTGAGCGTATCCGCCCCTTTATCCCCATAAAGTGCATCATCGCCTGCATCGCCTTTGAGGGTATCATCCCCATCACTTCCTCTAAGTGTATTGGCAGCGCTATCCCCAGCAATCACATCACTTGCACTAGAGCCTGTGATATTTTCAATATTTTTAAGCGTGTCTTGTTCTAGTGTGCCATCAATCGCTACTTTTGTTTCTAATGACCCCTTTAAGATGAGGTCTATCGCTTTATCCGTCTTTGAATAATCCACCGTATCATTGGCCACGCCACCATCGATAAAGTCACTTCCTCCATCAGCAAAAAAGAGATCTTCCCCCTCGCCACCAAGCAAGCTATCATCACCTAGCCCACCACTTAGTGTATCAGCGCCATCACGCCCTTCGATGACATTGGCACTTGCATTTCCTGTTAACACATCTGCTTTATTAGAGCCTATCAAATTTTCAAAACGCAAGAGTGTATCTTTACCATCACCCGTCTCTTGTACTGTGGTTTTGGATAAATCAACATTGACACCATTGGCAGCAGAGAGATAACTTACCCTATCGACACCACCAGCACCATCAAGGACATTATCTCCGCTATCGCCTTCGATGATATCGTTATAGTTTGAACCAAGAACATTCTCTACACCTGTAATTTTATCTGTGCCATCGCCTGTATTTTGCGGATTTTTGTTTTTGAGGTCTATCATGATAGAAGCAGCAGCATTCTCAAAACTTACCGTATCGCTACCCTCTCCGCCCTCAATAACATCATCACCAATGCCACCCTCTAAGGTATCATTTCCTTCACCACCTTTAAGTGTATCAGCACCCTCACTCCCTTTGAGTGTATCATCACCAGCCATACCAAAAATAAGGTCATCTCCACCTTTTCCATCTATGGTATCATTGCCAATATTTCCGGTTAAGGTATTGTTTTTACCATCTCCAATAATCTCATTATTAGCTATTGAGCCAATGACATTTTCGACACTCACAAGGGTATCAGTATCACCACCCTCTACGGTAACTGAACCCTCATTATCATCATTGAGATTGACGGTGATTTTCTCAGAAAGCTTTGAAAAATCTACCGTATCGTAGCCATCTCCACCCTCAACTCTATCAGCTCCATCATCTTTGCTTGTTGCTACAAAAACATCATCACCGCTACCACCAACAAGGGTATCATTGCCTTCTTTTCCTATCAAGGTATCGTTGTTGGCACCACCATAAATAGTATTCACCGAAGCATTTCCAGTCAATGTATCCACATAATCTGAACCTGTCACATCTTCGATATTTTTAAGGATATCACTCCCCTCTAATAGAGAGATATCTTGTCTATTTTCATCACTCAAATCAACCTTGACACCCGCTTGAGAGTTTGAAAAATTGATGCTATCATGAAGACCTTCACCACCATCAAGATAGTCATCGCCACTACCACCACTTAAAGCATCATCTCCTTTGCCACCCAAGATAGTATCATCACCACCAGCACCATCAAGCGTATCATCACCATCACGACCTTCAAGTCTATTTGAGAGTGAATCTCCTGTTAGTGTGTCAGAGGCAGAAGAACCCACAATATTTTCTATATTAACAACCGTATCATTATCACCACCATCTATCATGATAGTCGCTTCAGAATCAGCCGCTAAAGTCGCTGTGATTGACTTAGTAGAAGCACTATAATCGACTGTATCTGAAGTGCCTAAGCCTCCATCAAACCTATCAGCCCCATCATCTGCAGAAGCAATAAATCTATCATTTCCACCATCTCCCAAAAGCAGATCACTTCCACGAGTTGAGATAAGTGTATCATCCCCACCTGATGCTGCTATGACATTACTTGTATCATCTCCTTTGAGTGTATCTGCCAAAGAAGAGCCCAAGATATTTTCAAAACCAGAAATAGTATCCGTTCCATCTTTAGTATCTTGTGCTGTTGTAACACTTAAATCAACATTGACGCCTCCCAGAGCCGATGCAAAAGAGAGTGTATCCGTTCCATTTCCACCTATAAGGGTATTATCAGCACTATTTCCCTCTATCGTATCATTATAAGAAGAGCCGGTAAGGTTTTCAATGTTACTTAAAGTATCTTTACCCGTAGAAGAGCCTGTATCTTGTTCTCCAGCCACACGAAGAGAGACTTTGACATCACTAGTGGCTGCATTATAAAAGACGGTATCTACACCTTCTCCACCATCAAGAAAGTCATTACCAGCACCACCTGTGAGTGTATCATTGCCTTTGCTACCAAGAAGCTTATCATCACCTTTTCCACCAATGAGAGAATCTTTTCCCTCACCACCATCAAGCAAATCATTACCTATAGCACCATCAAGCGTATCATCTCCAAGACCACCAGTTAAGGTATTGTCTCTATCATCACCTGTGATTTTATCATCACCTTTTCCACCGATGATATTTTCGATATTGATAATGCTATCATCATTCACACCATCAATAGCAATCAGTGAAAGTTTAGTACTATCCATGGTAGCATTGATACCCACATCAAGAGCAGAGTAATCCACCGTATCAGAACCAAAACCACCATCAAGTCTATCTAATCCACTCCCATGTACCAAGGTATCATCACCCGCACCACCAGAAACATCATCAGCTCCAGCGCCACCATCAAGGATATCATCACCGACATCACCATAGAGCGTATCATTATCATCTTCACCATAGAGTGTATCCTTGCCAATGCCACCACTAAGTGTATCATTTCCCTTGTCACCACGAATCACATCATCGCCACTAGCACCATCTATCTTATTTGCCTTAGTATCTCCAAAAAGGTTATCGCTATATTTACTTCCCTCCAGATGCTCAAATCCAGAAATAGTATCTTTACCATCCCCCGAAGTATCTTGCATATCTGTTCTCTTTAAATCAACCACAACCCCAGCACCAGCACCTTTATACGAGAGCGTATCGTTATCACCACTACCACCTACAAGGATATTATCTTGGACATTACCCTCTACATAATTTACACCACTTCCAGCAATCACATTTTCTATCTCTTCTAAGCTATCAACACCCGCACTTCCTCTAGCTGTGCCTTCACGAAGGTTAATCGTCTCATCTAAACTAGCACTAAAATCAGCCGTATCAGAACCCGTACCACCTATCATGATATCATTGCCTAACCCACCTACAAGCGTATCATCACCCGCATCGCCTTTGAGTGTATCATCACCAGCAAGTCCCAAAAGGGTATCATTATCAGCATTTCCACTCAAAATATTGACACTATCATCACCTGTTAATATATCTTTAAACTTAGAACCTGAGAGATTTTCGATAGAAGAAAAAGTATCACTCCCAGCCCCTTTAGTATCTTGTTTTCCCTCTTTGATAGCCACCTCTACACCAGCACCTGCATCTGCATAGTCTGCTGTATCGGTACCACTGCCACCTTTGAGAACATCATTACCACTTCCACCTTGAAGGGTGTCATCACCAGCTCCAGCATCAAGGGTATCCGCATCAGCACCTCCAGCCAAAAAGTCATCACCCTCTCCTGCAACGATACTATTTGATACATCACTACCAATCAACTTATCATCTCTAGAAGAGCCGATGATATTCTCAATACTTGAGAGTGTATCATCACCCTCTCCACTTGCAACTCCAGCAGATAGATTGACACTCACTTCATTGCTTGTTGCAGAAAAATCTATGGTATCATCACCCTCTCCACCTTGAATGACATCATCACCCTCGCCACCGATAAAGGTATCTTTGCCATCGCCTCCTTGAAGGATATCTTTACCATCAGCACCTTTTAAGATATCATCACCTTTTCCACCAAGCAAGATATCATCACCAGCAAGACCATCAAGTGTATCATTACCTTCTCCACCCTCAAGTCTATTTGCCACGCTACTACCAACAATCGTATCATCTTTTGAAGTCCCTAATACATCTTCAATATATACCACTTGGTCTGTACCCGTTTTGGCAGAAGTTGCCATACTCTTTGATAAATCCACCTCAACCTTAGAGTCTAAAGCGGAGAAATCTACCTTATCATGATTGCCATCACCACCATCAAGCACATCAGTTCCACTCGAAGCGATAAAAGTATCATTGCCTAAACCACCCTCTATGCTATCATCTCCACCTTTGCCATCTAGGATATCATCACCATCTAAACCTTGGATATAGTTACTTTCACCATTTCCCGTTATCGTATCTGAGCTTTTTGAACCGATAACATTCTCAATAAGCACCAAAGTATCTTTTGAACCAAAGCCATCATTCGCTGCAATTTGGGTATTTAAATCCACTTCAACCTTACCTGAAGCGAGTGAATAATTTGCCGTATCTGTACCCTTACCTCCTATAAGCGTATCATCACCAAGTCCACCTTGTAGCGTATCATCTCCCTCACCGCCATCTAAAATATTTAAAGAACTATTACCAGTCAAGATATCATTATGCGCAGAGCCTAAGATGTTCTCCACATCTTTAAGCGTATCAACACCTGCTCCTTTAGTATCTTGGGCATCAAGACGAGAGAGATCAACTTCAACAAAACTTCCAGCAGAGGTAAAATCAACTGTATCAACACCCTCGCCACCATCAAGAACATCATCACCCATCTTGCCCTCAAGGTAGTCATTGCCTTTACCACCCATGAGGATATTTTTCTCATCATTTCCACGAAGCGTATCATCAAAATCAGAACCGATAACACCCTCAATGCTATCAAAGGTATCTTTGCCCTGACCGGCACCAATATCTTTACTTCCTTGTGTTGCTAAATCGATATCCACTTTAGATGTCGCTATCGAATAATCTGCTACATCAGTGCCTTCACCGCCTTTTAGTGCATCATCTCCAGCCCCTCCTTGAAGCGTATCGTTACCAAATCCACCCAAAAGCTCATCATCACCAGCACCACCATAAAGCCTATCATCACCCGTACCACCGTCAAGCGTATCATTCTCACCAAATCCATAAATAGTATCATCACCCGCATTTCCAAAAAGTGTATTTGCCGCACTATTTCCTTTGATTTCATCATCTTTTGAACTTCCCGAGAGATTTTCGATAGAGATAAGCGTATCTACACCCTCCCCTGTGACCACACCTGTGGCTAAATCTGCCTTTATACTTGCACCACTCTTTGAATAATCTACAAAATCGACACCATCTCCACCATCAAGGATATCGTCTCCATCACGACCTGCCAAGGTATCATCACCAAGACCTGCTCTGATAACATTATCACTAGCATTTCCAGTTAAAGTATCATCTGCACTTCCACCTGTGATATTTTCTATATTTTTAAGAAAATCATCCCCCTCTCCTTTGGCAAAGTTTTTCGACAAATCAACTTCCATCGATGTGTTCATATGTGAGAAATCTACACTATCCGTGCCATCTCCACCATCAAGATAGTCATCACCTTCTCCGCCAAAAAGTGCATCATCTCCTATCTCTCCCAAAAGGGTATCATCTCCACCCTTCCCATAAAGCGTATCTTTTCCATCTGCACCATAAAGGGTATTGGTGACACTATCTCCTTTTAATGTATCATCTTGATTTGAGCCTCTTAAGTTTTCTATCTCACTTAGCGTATCTTTTCCAGCACCTTTGGTATCTTGTTCCCCTGCAATTGCTAAATCAACCTCAACTGCAGAAGAGGCATTGAGATAATCAGCCATATCGAAGCCCTCTCCACCAATTAACGCATCATTACCTAATCCACCTTGAAGGGTATCATCTCCTTTGTCACCTTTTAGCGTATCATCTCCATCGAGTCCAAAAAGTTTATCATTCCCCTCATCTCCAAAAAGTGTATTAACCCTTTCATCACCAATGATTTCATCATCTGCTTTTGAACCTCTTGCATTTTCGATACTTACAAGTGTATCTGTACCATCTGCTCCAACAGCTTGTTTTTGTTGTAAATCAATTTTAACACTCTCAGTAGAGTTAGAAAAGTCAACCGTATCTGTGCCAAATCCTCCATCTAAAAGGTCATCACCTTTCCCACCTACCAAAATATCATCACCATCAAGCCCTTTAAGGGTATTATTTGCCTCATCTCCTTTTAATTTATCATCAAACTTTGAACCAGTAATGTGCTCAATATCTACTAGTATATCACGACCTTCACCCGTGGCACTACCTGATTTTAAATCCACATCGACTGCACCTTTGGCATCCGAATAATCAACGATATCTCCCGCTAAAGCTTCCTCCCCACCATCAAGGATATCATCACCCTCTCCACCTTTGAGCGTATCGTCACCCTCTCCAGCCATCAAGGTATCATTGCCCGCTTTTCCATCAAGATAATCATTGCCAGAGTCTGCGATAAAGATATTATCCTTATCATCTCCCACAAGCTTATCTGCCTGTTTTGTTGCGATGATTTTCTCTATATTTTGTACCTTATCATAGCCATTACCACTCACATAATGTTCTTGTAAATTGGCTTCAATGCCACTATATGCCAAAGCAGAATAATCAAGTGTATCCAACCCATCTCCACCATCGATATCATCATTGGCAGCACTACTTTTGATATAATCATCTCCACCATTGGCTTTTATGACATTGACTTCATCATTTCCATAGATATAATCTTTAAAGTTTGAACCAGTAGCATTTTCAATACTCTCTAATCTATCAATCCCTTCCCCTTCAGCTTTTCCATACTCTGTCCCAGTCCCCTCCGAAGCTGGGTCTGTAAGATAGATAGAAACACCATTGATAGCTTCAGAAAAATCAACCGTATCATTGCCAGACCCACCATCAATCAAATCATCTCCAAGTCCGCCAGCAATCGTATCATTACCAATTTCACCCTTTAAGATATCATCGCCACCTTTTCCCTTAAGGATATCGTTGCCTTCACGCCCTTTAAGGATATTGACCTCATCTGACCCCTCTATGGTATCTGCTTGGCTTGTTCCGTAAACATTTTCGATATTGGATATGGTATCTTCACCTTGACCTGTTGATGTTCCCAAGATTAAAGAGAGATTTATCCCCTCTTTTGAGGCTTGAAAATCAAGTAAATCAACACCTTCTCCACCATCGATGGTATCATCCCCAAGCCCCGCTTGTATCGTATCATCTCCACTATTAGCATGAATCGTATCATTCCCCTCATACGCCGTAATGATATCTTTGACACGCCCACCGACAACTTCACTATCTCCATGAGAAGTTAAAATCACATTTTCATTAGGTACTCTTGAGAGAACAAAACCTAAATCCTCTTTCCCATCATAAATATAGTCATCTGGATTTGTTACATCTTTTACCTGCACTCCAATAGTTTGGCGTCCTAAAAGCTCTTTATCTTCTGGTATTATAAACTCTGCCAACTCTTCAGGGGTTAGATTGACATTGCCTATATCAAAAAGAGAATTCACCTCTATCTCTGTAGAGAAATCATTATGCGTAGTATCCGCTTTATACTTTAAAACAATCTCTATGCCATTTTCCGTCTCAATAAACCCATCTCTTTGTGTCAGCGGTTCTAAAAGTGGGTCACGCTTTGCTACATCTTCTGCGGTAATTTTACGATATATTGTCCATGTGCCATTACCATTATCTTTTCCATTGATGATTTCAAATCCAGCAGGTAAATCTTTAAGAACAATAGAATCTACTTCAAATCCCATAGGCTGTTGGGCTGTAATTGAGACCAATCTTGAGAGATATCCATCTTCAAACCAGACAGAGTTATCCGCCACGATACGCATCGCTTTATCAGAAGAGGAGAAGTCTAACAGTTCAAATTCAGATTGTGCTTCACCAGAGCCATCATATCTAGCACGGACAGAACCACCACCACCTTCTACGATGGTTCTATCACCTTCTGTTGTGATACTCTTTTGTGTTTGAAAAAGTCCAACACTAAACTCCAATGTCGCAGTCACATCAGCCGCAGCATCTTGACTCGCTACAGAAGAGCTATCATCTGCTGCTCTAAAGTTGGAGGTAAAATCATTCTCAGGTGCAACACTCGTGTCCACATCTTCATCAATTTCAATCATCTTCATTTTATTAGCCATCTCTTGCGCTAAAGAATCTGATTGATTTTGACTTTGTAGTTGTGCCTCTTGCTTATCTAAAGCTTTCTCTTTCTCTTTGAGGGCTGCATCTTTTTCTTTTAGCTCTTCACTCTGCTCTTTAAGATCTTCTTTCATCTTTTCAAGTGTTGACTCTAAGGCTACCATATCGTCTGTAATAACCGTATCAATAGCAGATTCTTTGACTTCGTCTACTTGCATCAAAATGCCAGAGAGATCCAAGACTTGACCAGAAGGAAGGATGATAACAGGGGGGTTCTCTTCAAAAGCTAAAATTGCCATAGAGACAAAAACTATTTCGCCCTCATCCGGGATACGTACCACGATATCACCACCCACCATTTTAAACTGGGCTTGCGAAATATCAAAGTCAAAACCTATCTTATCTCCAGGTCTAGCAAATACAGAAATACTTTCACCCTTAATCGGGGCACTTGTAATAGTTACTTTTTCATCGCCGTAAACAACGTATGAAGCTTCATTTTTGGGCATACTTAATCCTAAATGGTTTATTCTAGGAGTAATATCGACAAATTATGAAATATTTTGAACTAAATTTTGATTTATTTCATCACTTTTATTTTAACATAGCCAAAGCCATAATTCTTGTCTGAAGTTTTTTGCATTTTTAGTCGCATATTGCTGAGTTTCACGTCCATCTTTTTCATCATATTTTTGACATTAAGCGCGCGACCAAGTGATATCTGTTTTGGTATGGTTGTTCCCAATATTTTTGTTGGTTGTGCTACCGATATCTCAAATTTGGCTATAGGATTTTTCTTTTTTTCAGCTTTGATAAAAGCGTGGATATCCGCTTTAATCTCTTTGGTGATGAAAATCTCTTTATCTTTAAAACCAACTGTTAACTGGCCTTTTTTACTCTTATCTACAAGTTGATTTAGTGGGGTACTTTCATCCTTAGCAACGGAGATGGCATTGCCCTGTGACTTACCACCAGTAAAAAGAGAGTCATTCCCCGCAGCATCCATAGCAGGTTTCAGTACTTTTGACAAAGAAATCATATCCGTTACATCAGCACCCGCTTGTAAACTTTCTGTTTTAGACTTTGTTGTTGCTTCTGAATTAGACTTGGCATTAAACTGCATATAATATGCAACATTGACAATCGTCACCAAGATAAAAAGTAAAAGTACCAAGATAACCGAGGAAAAAACATCCACAAAAGGGGGCCAGGGATTAAACTCTTCTGCACATTTTTTTGCTCTTGCCATAGCTAAGCTTTTTCTTCTCGTGAGAAGTGTTTTTTCATAAAATCAACAGTGTCATCAAATGCAGAAGTACTCTTATCAGAAGAACTCTCTTTTTCGAGTAACTTCTCAAGAGAAGATAAACGATGTTTGATATTTTTATCCATACTCTCTAAAGAATCTGCCATTTGAAAGATACTCATTTTATTATCTTGCTCTTTTTTCTCTTGTTTGATGACCATGTTTGATATGATATGTTCTCTTCTTTGCAACGCTTCTTTTTCTTGTAGATTATCTTCTTTTAAAGACTCCAGTACCCCTTTTTGTTCCTCTTGCATCTTTAAAAGTGTTTCTAAAGAGTGATGATTATCACGGGCAACATCCCTTAAAAGAGTCTGTGTACTTTGTGCTACCTGCGTACTCTCATCTGCATTATCGGCGATAGTAGACAAGCTGTTCTTCATCTCTAAAAGTAAGGCTTGTTCTTGTTTTGATGTCTCACTTAAATCTTTCATTGTTGTCATAAAAGCACTTTGAAATTTTCTATTAAGAGTGGAAACATCTCTCATCTCTCTACTTAAGGTCGATATTTGCTCCACAAACACATCCATATAAGAGTGTTGATGTCCCTCAACCATTGTAGCAGGCATCAAAGCACCCGATTTATCATCTTGTGATACCTGTTCAACCGTTTTACCTTGCAACCAGTTTTCCACACCTGAGAGAAGTGTTTCTTGGGCTTTATTTAAAAGGTAGCCTTTGATACTAAGCAAAATTGCTGAAATTACCCCAAAGAGGGATGAACCAAAACCCACAGCCATAGAAGAGAGTGGTATGGCAAAATCCGCCATTATCTTTCCGATATCAACATCACTACCAGCCAAGGAAGAGACGATCGCACCCATACTAGCAATCGAGCCCAAAAGCCCTGCGAAAGTTCCAAGAAGTCCTATCATCAGTACTGTACCAATAAAGAAGTTATTGTATTTATTTTGATTGCTATATTTCTCTTCTAGCCATGCCAAGATATCTTCTGATTCTTGTTTGGTAAAAAGCATCGTACCGCTTTGTGCTCTCGTTTTAATTTTGTTGGCGATATTTGAAGGAAAAATCTTCTCTATCCCTTTAAGGTAAAAAGAGATATCTCCCCGCTTATACATCAGTACACCAAACGTCCCCGTCACCATCGTCAAATCTTTGGCCGCTTTGAGTATCATAAAAGTACCAATAGCTAGTAATGCTACTATCGCGATATTGAATGTCAATGTCGACAAAAAGTAGAGCTTAAATGTCTCGAGGTTGGAAATGGCTATAAAATAGACAAATAACCAAAGAACAAAATAAGCTTTAAATATCTTTAATCGTTTCACTTATCCAACCACCTTAAAAGAGAAATAAAAGCATCGAGACAATAAGCCCTAATGCCACCATGGTGACTGAGTTAACCAAGTTTTTTACCAGATTGACAAAACTATTATCATCTTTCACCTCTTCCGCCATAAATGCTAGTCCTACATAATCCCCATCCACATCATATACTTTTTCATAGACATAAAAATAACGACTATCTTTGATGAAACCATTCTCTTCCAATTTCCCAGAAAAATCCACACTCTTTAATTGATCTAGAAAACTTTTATTGTAAGAAGCCGTACGGATATAGTACTTATCATGATAACTTTCATAAGCACGCTTTTTTAGTGTTCTGTCTATCTTATGCATACTGCTTTCATTGAGAAAAAAAGCAAATTCCTTATGCTCTTTTTGATATTTTTCTACTAACGTATCTATATTTTTATCTATTATCACACTTGTTATGGTGCCATTTTTATCTATCATAGGTATGGAGGCAGTAAATACTGCTCCATTTTTTTTGATATTTATCCCAATAATCTTAGTCTGTTTTACAACTTTTTCATAGCTGATACTAAGACTATTCTTACCCAAACTAGTATTTATTTTATCTGCTATCTGAAGACTCTTTTCTTGGATATGCTTGCTAGCATTTTCATCATTTGAGAAAAAATAATTGGCGATATCTTCATTTTTAGAGAGCGTGATAGCGATGGCTTCTGTATACTCATTTTGAGATAAAACCTTAGTTTTAAAAGCCAATACATACTGATTTTTCTGATTTTCATAGGTTTTTTGTGCCACATCAGAAACTAGAAAATTGACAAAATAGAGAGAAACAAATATGCCTACCAATGAAAAAGTCGTCAGCAAGGTAAACCACAAACCTTTCTTCTTCTTTGCATCTTCGATAAGCGCACCAAACCACTTAATAAAACTGAACATTCTCTCTCCTGTAAAAGTATGATACATGACATATCTCATAACGCACTATCGTCCTTTAGTGAAAAACCTTTACTTTTTATCATAAAAGATACAATTGAGAGGGCTTGGTTCAGACTAAATATTATTTTTAAAAATAGTCAAAATATTAATAAGAATTTAAGATATTGCTCAAAATTAAATCAGATATCAGTTGCTGTCCCAGTGCTGTAAGATGGTAGTGTATATTATCATCCCGATACCAGCTAGCTTCAAGTGATGCATGACTAGGCATAATCTCGCCCATGACATCAACAAGTGGAATATTCATTTCTGATGAAAGTTGTAGATATGTCTCACGCAATATACCACTTTGATAATCACTATTTGAGACATTTTCAGGGAGATATTTACGGTTTGGCATCGTCAACATAAAAAGTGTATTTGGCTTTTGCAGTTTAATTTTACTGATTGCTTCTTGTAAATCTATTTTTATATCTTCCACCGATGCGTCATGTCCATTTTCATCGCTCCACAAATCATTAATCCCAAGAGAGATATCCACAATGGCTGTACTTCCATCATTAGGAATGATATTTACGACATCTTGCCACGTAGGAGATTGTGTTTTTAGATTAAATTGTTTTGCTTCTTGTCCACGCTTGGCATAAAGGTGCGCATCTACACCATAACCGCTAAGAGCTTCTAAGATGGCTCAAACACATGCCCACCATCATAAGGAGAAGCAGGATTATCAAAAGGAGAAAGAGGTCCAGCTCTCGTGCTATCTCCCACGCATATGTATGTAACATCTTCAAGCCCATTATTGGACAGTTCTATAAGAGCTTTTATCGCGTTAAAAGGATTTGCAACATCATTAGTTGATTTTACTGTATACGTATAAGTAGTATTTGCTAACAATTCATCATCTATATAACTAGTAACATCTACACCTGTAGTAGCAATCAAAATACCATCTCTGAAGATTTTAAATCCCGTTTCATCTGTGGAATTATCTATCCAATTCAGGTGAACTGATGTGCTAGACTGCGCCTCTAAAATCAAACCACCAGGGTTTAAGGGAGCATCTTCAGCATGAAGCGATACAACAAATATCCCCGCAACAACATAATTAAGAAGCATTTTTAATTAAAAAACCACGATAACTTTTCATTGTACTCTCCTTACTGTTAAGTATATCACAAAAGTTCCTATAATTTTAATTTAACACTTAAATACAATATTTTATATCTTTTTAATATTTTGTTAAAACCAACTATGCTAGTATGAAAGACTGACTTAGTCACGCTACTATTTAAAAGGAGTTTTATATGAAACCAAACGTAATCACTATCATCTGCCTGTGTTCTCTTTCTCTCTCAGCTACCGAACATACTCAGGCACTTACATATTTAAATCAACTAAGAAATGGTACGGGGATGATATCCTTTGCCTTGGATGCAAACTTAAATACAGCAGCGCAAAACCATGCAAACTATATGCTATCAAATAGTGTTTTTGGACATTATGAAACATCTGGCAATACAGACTATACAGGTTATAAGCCTTCAGACAGAGGGGAAGCTGCAGGATATTTTAGTAGTGTTTATGGTGAAAACATTAGTGCTGGAAATGCAGATATGACTATTGCTATAGACAGTCTATTTACAGCGATTTATCATCGTCTTGGATTTTTAACTATGGATAAGTTGGACTTGGGTGTAGGATTCTTTTATGACAATAGCTATCCTTATCATAGTGCCCATGTTTTCAATATGGCAACTGATACTGGTACCTCCCCCCGATGATGTCAGTGGACAAAATCCTCTTATCGTTAAATGGCCTTATCCAGGATATACCCAGATGCAACCAGCTTTTTTTAACAATGAATTTCCAGATCCTCTTCCTGAGTGCAACCAAGGTGGTCCATCAGGCAATCCTATCAGTGTACAATTTAATCCAGCAGATACACCACCCAATATAACAGCACTCGCATTTACACTACAAGATAGTAGTAGCAATACAATCAATACTCAAATGCTAGATGCCAATAACAATGCTATATTGACATCTAGAGAGAATGGCATAGAAATAGCTTCTATCGATAATAGTCAAACTACTTATCATGATAGTGGACTATTATCATCAACTACTTACACTTATACCGTAAAAGCAACGGACGAATAACTCTATATACCTATCATGATAGAAGTCTTTGACTTCTATCAACCATCTCACACGCATACAGTTCTACAAATAATACAATAAAACTATAAATAATATTTTAAACTTGCCGATATAAAAATGAAAGAATTTAAATTTACTAGGGTTTTATCATGATAAGAGAGTTTTTACGTATTTGTTTATATATATCATTCTTAAGCATATATACTTACGCACAGGCAAGTAATAGTGGCGTTTTACTCTTTTCTGATTCCCCTGATACAAATACACAGCCACCCACAACTAATGTCGTTGAAAACAATCAACTTTTACTAGCACAAGGATCCCTTCTCATTATAGATGATGTGAACAATCTTCAACCCTCTGCCATTCAAAAAGAGAGTAAAGAGGGGAACCAAACAACACCTACAACGACAGAAGTACCCAAAGTAACTACAAAAAAGAGCATTAAAAAAATAGAAGTTGTATCACAAAAGAAAATCAAAACACCTTCTCATGGTAAAAAAGCCCTAAATCAGAAGCCAATTATCCATCATGATAAAATAGTTAAGACAGAGGGAAAAAAGGGCATAAACATCAAAGATGCTATTTTACTCTCTTTGAAAAAATCCTACAAAATTTCAGCTGCACGTGAGAAAGTCATCCAAGCCAAACGAAAAGTAGATGAAAAACTTGCTGCTTACAGACCGACTGTCAACCTCTCATCCAACGTAGGTGGGGCATATCTGAGTCCTTATCAAGCGGACGAAGCAAAGTTTCTAAAATCAGATGAAAGTCTCGTCATCAACCAAAATATTTATGCAGGTGGCAAACATGAAAACGACATCAAAAGAGAAAAAGCCAATCTCCAAGTAGCCCAAGAGAAGTTCAAGTCCCTCGTAGAAGAAGAGACACTCAAAGTTATTGATGCTTATCTCAGCCTCATATACCAAAAAATGGGTATAGAAATCACACGAAACAATATGCTCTCTTTAAAAAAGATACTCGACATCGTTACGGATAAAGAAGCCGCAGGTGCATCAAGCAAAGGGGATTTAAACTACATCAAATCCCAAGTAGAAAATGCCTCCGCTGCCCTTGTAAAATCAGAGTCAAAGTACCAAAACGCTATCGCTTTTTATGAATACTATGTCGGGAAACTTGATGAAACAAATAGACCGACTGAGTATGAATTCACCTTCAATTTGGCAGATGAAAAAGAGATTATGGCGCTTATGTATCAAAACAATGCTAAGATGCAAGTTGCTAGGGCAAAGATGGAGGCAGAAAAGTACAACCTCAAATCACAAAAATCCAAGTTCAAACCAACTTTAGATTTTTCCATCACCGCTAAAGATAAACAGAGTGGCTATGTCTCTGAACCACAAGAAGATAGAGTCACGGGACTTCTATCCTTTAACTACAATCTCTACAATGGGGGCAAAGACAAGGCTATCGCTCTTGGCACAAAAAGTAAGATTTCTGAGCTCCAGTACAAACTTATCGACTTAAAAGAGAGCACCGAATACAACACAAAGCAGATGTATGAAAATATCCTCTCTAGTCGTGACTCTCTCGTTCATACGCAAAAAGAGGTCGATGCAAATGTCAAAGTCATTGACTCTTACTGGGCAGCATTTAAGTATGGTACCCAAGACATCCAAGCCCTACTCCTTGCCCAACGTGCCCTGAACCGCTCACAACTTGATGTCATCAAAGAGAAACAAGTCTATACCAACAGCTATTTCAAACTCATGGAGCAAACAGGCACACTTTTAAAGACTTTAGATTTAGAAGATTTTATCGACGCAAGAAAAATCATACAAGATAAGAGTATAAACTACTTTTAACTATAATCGCCCTTAAAAAGGCAATGTATGCACTTTGAGATAAACCATACAGACAATCGCGCTAGAGCCTGCACGATAAAAACCGCACATAGCACCATCAAAACCCCTGTATTTATGCCCGTAGGCACGGTAGGAAGCGTCAAAGGACTAGATGCCACCGATATGATAGAACTCCTTAAAACAGAGATTATCTTAGGCAATACTTATCATCTTTATCTGCGTCCAAAAGATACTGTGGTGAAATATTTTGGCGGCTTGCATGGTTTTACCTCCTATCCCAAAAGTTTTCTCACTGATTCGGGAGGATTTCAAGCTTTTTCCCTCTCTAAAATGACAAAACAAGATGAAAATGGTATCACCTTTAAAAGCCATATAGATGGAAGTAAACACTACTTCACCCCAAGTAAAGTCATCGACATCCAAAACAACTTAAACTCCGATATCATGATGATACTAGATGACCTTATCGCCCTACCTGCAGAACGAAGTCGCATCCAACTCTCCATCGACAGAACCTCTCGTTGGGCAGAAGAGTCTATCCACTATCACCGTGCAAACCAACAAAAAGGCATCGCAGATAAACAGAACATCTTTGCCATCATCCAAGGGGGAACGAGTCAAGAGTTTCGAGAGATTTCAGCGCGTTCGCTTTGTTCTATGGATTATGATGGATTTGCCATCGGTGGACTCTCGGTGGGGGAAGCCAACCAAGATATGTACGACACGGTGGAGTTTACAACCCAGTTCATGCCTACAGATAAACCACGCTATTTGATGGGAGTGGGCACACCTGAGGACTTGATAGAAAACATCGAAAGGGGTGTGGATATGTTTGACTGTGTCATGCCCACGAGAAATGCTAGAAATGGCACCCTTTTTACCTCTTTTGGAAAGCTCAATATCAAAGGAGCAAAACATGTACTCTCCGATGAACCAATCGACAGCGAATGTGACTGTTACACCTGTCAAAACTACTCTCGTGGCTACTTAAACCACCTCTTTCGCGCCAAGGAATTGACCTACTTTAGACTAGGATCATTACACAACCTACACTACTATTTGACACTCATGAGACAAACGAGAGAGGCGATACTTGAAGATAGATTTGCAGCATTTAAAAAAGAATTTTACGCCAAAAGAGCACAAGCATGAAAACCTCTTTAAAGATAAGCATAGCACTTTTTCTTTTCCTTATCATGATAGCCCTCTTTGCCTACAAGTATATCGCGCCTAGCCCCCAAAAGTCTCTCACTATCGCAGCAGGCAGAGAAGGTGGTATGTACTATCAGTATGCCTCGGGGTATGCAAAAAGTCTTGAAAACCAAGGCTTTACAATCTCTATCATTAAAAGTGCTGGCTCTTTAGAAAATCTTGCACTTTTAGAAGAGAAAAAAGCAGATATCGCTTTTGTACAAGGTGGTGTAGCTAGTAAAGAGAACAAAGAGACCTTGCGCAGTATCGCCTCTATCTATTTTGAACCTTTGTGGCTTTTTTACCGTGACATGATGAATGATGTGCACTATCTTCGTGATTTAAATCCACAGAGACTCTCTATAGGGGAAGATGGCAGTGGTACAAAAGATTTGGTCACAACACTTTTTAAGATCAATGCCCTTGATATCAACAGCTCTTTACAGCTCTCTACCAAAGATGCCTATCGTGCTTTTAAAGAGGAAAAGATAGATACTTTTTTTGCCGTAGGTGCTGCAGACTCTTCGCAAATCATCACGCTTTTAAGTGATACAACGCTTAAAGTCGCCTCATTCAATCGTATACAAGCGTATACAAAACAGTTTCCTTATCTGAGTCTCTATCAACTCCCAGAGGGTTCTCTTAACCTCCAAAACAACATTCCAAAGAGTAACTTAACGCTGCTATCTACTACAGCCACGCTCGTTGTAAGAGAGGGCTTAGAAGATAATTTAGTACGTTTTATCACCATGCAAGTCAAAAATGCATCCAAGGATGAACGCTTTCCCACAACACAGTACGTTGATATCCCTATCCACCCTCAAGCGAAAAAATATCTTGAAAAAGGAGAGAGTTTTCTTGAAAAGATATTTCCTTTTTGGATAGCATCAAACATCGATAAACTGAAATACTTACTCATCCCGATACTCACCTTGATGATTCCTCTTATTAAAGGTGTTTTTCCTCTCTATAAATGGCGTGTACGTTCCAAGATATACAGATGGTATGCTATTTTAGAAAAATTAGAAAAAAGCAAAGATCCAAAAAAGATAGAACATTTAACTCTCTTACTAGATGAAGTCAATGCCCACACAGATGTGCCTCTCTCCTACATGGGGGAACTTTATGATTTAAAAGTACATATAGACTTGGTGATTCAAAGGGCGCTCTTAAAGAGAGGTTAAGAGCCTCTTATAAAACATCTCTACCTCAGAGTTTTGATGTTTTTTCGCCCCACGGATAAGAATGGATGCCTTTTTTTCTATCTCCTCTTTTACCCTTTTTTTTTCAAGGTGTTTTAAGAGGGCTTGAATACGAAAAGTATCCATAGAATGATATTTACAGGAGAGTTGATTATCGTGTCCCGCAAACTTTGTTGTTAAGATACTTTCCACTAGTCCAAGTTCATACTCACGTAAAACTCTTAGCCACAAATCATAATCTTCACAAACTTCTAAGCCCTCATCAAAATAGCCAATTTTTTCAAAGACCGTTTTGGCTATCATGATAGTCGAAGGGGCGATTTTACAAAAGTCTATATTTTCCTCAAAACACCAACCAGATGGCTTTTTATGGATTATTTTTTGCTTTATCTCTTTGTTGTTTCGTATCCATCTCTCCCCCGTATGGCTTATCATGATAGAAGGATTACTATCATGATAAGCCATCTGCTCTTCTAACTTTGTAGGATGCCAGATATCATCAGAATCAAGCAGACATATCCATTTGCCCTCAGCTTTCTTTATCCCAGAATTTCGTGCATGGGATACACCAGCATTATCTTGATGTATCACTTTTATCTTATCATGATAGCCCCTGAGTATATCAGCTGTAGCATCACTAGAACCATCATCTACCACGATGATTTCAAAAGGTGTAAGGGTTTGAGAGAGTACCGAGTCAATCGCAGTGGCGATAAAACCTTCACGATTATACACGGGAATGATGACAGAAATCAAGGGCGTTTTTTAGTCACTTTAGAGAAATAAAACCACAGAGTACCTAACAAGGTAAATAAGATAATAGGCAATATCCATGGATTAGACTTCACATAAGCAAAGGCATTGACTATCTGCTCACCACCATAGTAACTCAAAAGTCCAAAAAAGAGTGCAAAGAGTATGGAAGCAAAGATATTTAAGATACCAAATCTCACAAATGAGTACTTCGTCAATCCTATCGCTATGGGCACAAGTGTCTTGACACCATAGATATACTTTTGTATAAAGATTACCCAGTCACCATACTTTTTTATCAGCACATGTGAAAGTGCAAATTTTCTTCTATGATTCTTCATATAAGGAGCTGTAAAAGATTTGTTATATCGTGCCATATAAAAGAGAAACATATCCCCTATATAATTAGCAGTCGCGGCTATCATGATAGAAAGGGTGATATCCATCTTGCCCATGTAGGAGAGAGCCCCAGCAGCAACAAGCCCAAAAAAACCTCCACCAAAGGAGTAGAGGAAAAGCGCGATATACCCATACGTTGAAAGAGAGGATAAAAGATCTTCCATCTAGTTTCCGTTAAAGATACGCGCTAAGGTCTTAGCAACCGGCGGTACTGTCACATCATAATTATTGAAGATATCCGTTGGTGAAATCTCTTTACCATAAAATCGGGTGTTTGCCCCCTCATCTACCATCAAAGAACTCCCAGCCAATGAGACACCAGCATAAAGCCCTTTGGTCATCGCATAGGTATACACTTCTTGTTGAAAAAAGATATCACCGTTCACTCCCACTTCACGCCCCACAGGTCCCGCTGCAACAGAGGCATCTATCCCAAGCGTTAACTTAGAGGTGATCAATCCATCCACTGCTTTTTTGGTTTTAAATGCTAACACTAAGTCGCTAGAACTAGCCCCCAACTGAAACCCCACACTCCCCTCCATCAAGGTGATAAAAACAGGATTCCCCCAGTTGCCCTCATCATTCTTGATGCAAATAACACCATTGCCATATTGCCCACCAAAGATAAATCCTACTTTATATGTAGTATGGATGATGGCGATGGCATAGGCTTCTTTAAAAAGAATGGGAGGTATGGCATTTTCTGGAAGATGGAGTAAGTCTTTCAATGTCTTGGCTGATTCTAAGACCTTTAAATCTTCACTTTTACCAGCATGTAAACTACTCATCGAGACTACAAAAGCCAAGAGTATTACTAATATTTTCTTTTTCATTTTTTTCCTTTGTTGACATACTCAGCAAACTTCCCATTTTGGGCTAAAAGTATCTCATATTGACCTTCTTCAATGATACGCCCTTTATCCAATACATAGATATAGTCTGCTTGGGTAATAGTCGAGAGTCGATGTGCGATAATTATAGTAGTTCTTTCTTTTAAGAAAGTTGATAACTCTGAAAATAGCGTCTCTTCCGTGTTCACATCCAGTGAGGAGGTGGACTCATCTAAAATGACCACATTTGGATTGGCAATCAGCATCCTGGCGATAGAGAGACGTTGGCGTTGCCCACCAGAGAGTTTTACCCCATTTTTTCCGACAATTGTATCTACCTTTTTATCCAATCCCGCGATAAAATTATCCAACTGCGCCACATGTATCGCCTGTTTTAGATGCGCTTCATCTACCTCTTTTCCAAAGGTAAGGTTATAGCGGATGGTGTTGTTAAAAAGCATGGGTGATTGTAAGACTAAAAAGACATTCTCACGTATCACATCAAGCCCGATTTCTTTATAGTTTATCCCATCAAACAGTATCTCTCCCTCTTGCGGCTGATAAAAGCCCACTAAGAGTTGTGCTAAAGTTGTTTTACCACTTCCTGTCTCTCCTACGATGGCTATCTTTTGACCCTTTTTGGCTTTGATATTGATAGCATTGAGAGAGTATTTTCCCTCCTCATAAGAGAAGTTGAGATTTTTCAATTCTATACTGTTGCTACTAGTACCTTTAAAAGGATTTTTTTCATGAGGATAGACAGGCTCTTTTTTCATAGCAAATACTGCATTGATTCTCTCTAATGCTGCTTGTGCGTTATGATAAGCATACTGAATAGAGATGATTTCTTGCAAAGGATTCATGATAACCCAGAGATATCCAAACATCGCCAGCATCATCCCAATAGTCAAATCCCGATACTCCACCGATAAGACACCGGCTGAGCGAAACACTTCAAAAGCCCCTAAAAATAGGAAAAAAGAGAACATCATCGCCACTTCATTTTTGAACTTAAAGTTGATAGCCGCGTCTTTCATCGCCTCTGCTTGAGATTCTAACTTTTGCACAAAAACATTCTCTTGATTGCTCGCTTTGACTTGCCAATAGAGATCTAAATTTTCGCCCAAGTCTTCTTGAAATTCTGCTATTTTTTTATTTTCTCTTTTTTTTAGTTTGCCGACATTTCGGGCTATCTTTTTCGTGATATAAGCGATAACTGGTGTCACCAAAAGTATAAAAAGCCCCAATTGCCAGTTGAGCCAAAGCAACATCGACGCGATACCGATAACTGTCATGATAGAGATGATAAAGCGACTCACAGAGACCCCTAAAAAGTTATCTATCGTCGCTACATCCACGACAAGCAGTGAGTTCATTTTGCCTGAGCCAAAGTTTTCATACTCAGAAAGTGACGTTTTTGCGATATGATTTAATAAATCTTTTTGTATCTTAAAAGTCACATTTTTAGAAATCTTGGTGAAGTACCAATTTTGAAAGACATTCAATATAAAAAATAGCGCACGAAAACATATAGAAGCAATAAGCGCGATAAAGACATAAAAATACGCCTCATGAGGAGGTGCAAAAAGCGTGTTTATAGACTCTATCATGATAGCAGGTTTCTCTAGCAATATCTCATCGATAAGATAGGGAATAAGCAAGGGAATAGGAAGCGAAACTAAGACCGCAAGGATGGCGATAATGTTAGCAAGAATCAACTCTCTTTTATAAGTAAAGACTTCTTGGAAAATATTTTTAAATGTGTACTTTTGCATAGGGGTATTGTAGCTAAAATTTATGAACGAAGACTATTATTGAATATCATCCAACATTTTTTTTGTCACAGTAAGCAAGTGTGGCAAATGTGCTTCACATATATTGAAAATCGTTTCTGCATCCATATTAAAATAATGGTGAGACAAAACATCTCTTACCCCTTTAACATTTTTCCACTCAATATCTCTATAGTTTTGTAGAAGGTTATGTTGCGTTAATTTGTCAATATTTTTAAATCCTTCTCCAATGGCAATCAAACGCATCGAAATACTATCTAGTTTTAAAAGTCCTTCATCATCTCATAAAAAAGTATCAGAAGAAGACACTGTTTCAAAACGCTTCAAAATCAATTCGATTAAAAAGAGGATGTCTTCTAGCGCAGAAATAATCATCAAGTTTTTATCAGACATAGACGATATCCTTTTGAATCATCTTCAAGAAAAAAGGTTTCATATGTTTATGTTCTCTTACGATATCAACACTTTGGTTTAAATCTTCCTCTATTTTAAGTTTCAATCCTACCATATCTAACAAATCAGGTTTCATCTTAACAAAGATATCAATATCACTACTTTCAGTTGCTTCATCCCGTGCATAGCTACCAAAAAGACCAATCTCTTCAACATCATAACGCTCTGCAAACTCATCCCGATGTTGAAGCAAATAATCTAAAATATATGCCTTTGTCATAGATTTTCCTTCTCATACTAACTTTTATCTTCTATTATTATACACTATTTTACAAGTATATACTACACTATAATGAACCCATAAATCGAACCACTAAAAACAACTTTCTTATTTCAAGATGATAAAATAAAAGCATAGAAAGTAAGGAAAGATAAAATGAGCGTAAAGAGAAAAAGTTATAGTGCTGATTTGGGGCTGCCCCTTGAGGGTACAAGGCAAAATTAGTGCTTGAAGTTTTAGAGGGCGAAAAGACAATTAATGAGATAGCAACTAAATATGAAGTATTGCCAATAAGTTTAACAAACTGGAAAAAACAGTTTTTGGAAAATATGTCATTGGCATTTGATAAAAGTACTGTAGTCAAAGAATATAAAGATGAGATAGAAGCCTTAAAAAAGTCAAAAGACTCTATTGCAAAAAAACTAGGAGAAACGATTGTGGAAAAGGAATTTTTAGAGGGAAAGCTCGTCAAGAACGCTATGAAAAGTGGAATAATGTTAAAGTCGCTTCTTAGTTTTATTAAGGGGTTTTAAAGATGGAAACTGTTACCTTTTAGAGTACCATAGAGCCTAACAGTCCTAATATTATTTTTTGTATATTGATTCTATTCCTTTTATCTTACTCTACCTGTGAAGCCAATAGCATATTGTAAAGCTTTGCAGGGTGTAGATTATAGTTTTTTGATATTTTTTTAAAGGGTGTATCTTTATCTACTTTAATATCATAACTTTGTAGGTGGGATAATGCCCTAAAAATATCTATATCATAAGTATCTGCCAGTGTAGCAAGACTCTTATGGGCGATACCTACAGGTAAATCTGTAGGCAAAGAGGGGTTCCTACCCAGCCGTTTGATGTGCGTATAGAGATCTTTTGCAGAGATACCATTAATAGAGGCTATTTGCTTGAGAGATTGTCTGTCTGAGGTTATCTCTATATGCTCTTTTTTCAATACTTGCATCGCATCATCTTGACGAATACCCAATATAATACAAAAGTCTCTAAGTGTTGCTTCTTCTGCATACGCAAATGGTGGGGTATCTTCTTTTATATTGATAGCTTTGATACCATTACCTACATTGACCATAAAGCTAAAAGGCAATACCATCCATATCGTACCCGCCATAAATGCAGATATCAGCAGCAAAGAGTAGTTAAACTCTTTAGTAAAAAGTACCCACTCCTTTTTCACTTTGAGATAGTTTTTGATAGGTTTCCAATTATAGTAGATGTGCCATACCAAAAAAATTAGAAACAATAGTCCTAAATTGATATGTAGATTATCCCACTGCTGTTTATCTAGCCATAAAAAACTCCAGTTACTCCAGTCTGTCACACGTCTGTCTGCAATAAAATAGAGCACACCACTAGAGAGTAACATGATTATAAAGGTTAGCCCAAGGCTTAGAGAAACAAAACGTTGATACTTCATAAAACTCCTAAAAAACTCATTATTTTATAATGTATAAAATAGCTATGTGCATATGTCGGAGTATCCGGACACCTCTGCCGATTCAAATCGGACAGTCTAAACAGAGATATTTTCTATGATGGTATTTTAGCATAAGTGTCCGAATGATTTCTTAAACTTCATGATTTTGGATAGTAGATTTAAGTTCTTTAGGAATGATGCAGGACAAGTAATCATTGATAGGAACAATAAAGTATGGCACCCCAAGAGTATTTCTTCGCCTATGCTCAGGGAAAGTACTGATATTACCTATATAAAACTAGAAAAAGGCTTTGTATATTTAGCAGCAATAATTGATTGGCACTCAAAGAAAATACCTTCTTGGAAACTTTCAAATACTATGGATATTACATTGGTTACAGATGTACTAAAAGAAGCCCTTGTATCCTATCCTAGGCCTGAGATATTCAACACAGATCAAGGCAGTCAATATACTGCAAAGGAACATGATATTCAAATCTCAATGGATGGAAAAGGTAGAGCGACAGATAATATTTGCATTGAGAGATTCTGGCGAACAATTAAGTATGAAGAGATTTATCTCAACGAGTACGCCCGACCGCAGGGACAAGTGCCTTTAGGGTGCAAAAATGTAAAAGTACTTAGTTAGAAAAGCTATAGAAAACTACATCATGAAATACAACACAAGAAGATTACATTCAGCTATAGATTATCAAACACCTAATGAAGTATATTATCAAGGTGTTAATAATTTAGACCCAAAAGGAGTAAAATTGTTACCAAAAGCGTCATCGTGAGGTGAAATAAGGAAACTTGTTTTACTAATCTGAAATTTGGGGAGCATTTTTCTCTTCTTAGTAAAAGTTTGAGGTACAATTGCCTATAATAAATCACATATCTAAACTACGACCAAGGGTTCACTCATGACAAACCAAACCATCACCTGCCCCAACTGTGCCACTGAGATAGATATCAGCGAAAGCCTTTATGCTAAGCTAGAACAAAAAGCCAAGCAAGAGCTACAAAATGAAATCAACCAACATCGTGGCAAGTATCAAGAAGCCATGAAGAGTCTCAAAGCTAAAGAAGAATCGATAAAAGAACAAGCACAGAAATTTGACAAAGAGCTTCAAAAGGCGACTGACGTCAAGGTTGAAGCAGAGTTAAAGGTCGCAAAAAACAAGCTAGAACAAGAACTCAAAGAAAAAATAAGCTCTGAAACAGACGAGCAACTGACACTCCTACAAAAAGAGTTAGCCCAAAAATCAATCCAAGTAAAAGAGCTCAACGCGTCTAAAGCAATGATTGAACAACTTAAGCGTGAAAAAGATGAGATGGAATCTAGCATCAAGCTAAAAGCTGAGTTAGCCATGAATGAAACACTAAAACTAGAAAAAGAAAAAATATTAAAAACACTTGACGAATCCAATGCCCTCAAACTCAAAGAAAAAGATGAGCAGATGGAACAACTTAAGCGTGCTTTAGAAGATGCCAAACGAAAAGCAGAACAAGGAAGTCAACAAATTCAAGGAGAGGCACAAGAGTTGGCTATCGAAACTTGGCTTTCAACACAGTTTCCTTTTGATAGCATTGATGAAGTGAAAAAAGGGGCTTTTGGGGCTGATTGTGTGCAAGTGATTCATACCAGAGAATTACAAAACTGTGGCGTACTTTGTTATGAGAGTAAAAATGCCAAAACATGGTCAACAGAATGGGTGAATAAACTCAAACAAGATATGCTTAAAGTCTCCGCAGATATCGGTGTTTTAGTTACAACTGTGATGCCTAATGGGATGGAGCGTATGGGCTTTGTCGATGGTGTGTGGGTCTGTTCTTTGGATGAGTTTAAAGGTTCTTCTTCTCTTCTACGTGAAAGTCTCATCCGCGTGCATAAAAGCGTACAAAAAGAGGAAAACAAGGCAGACAAAATGACGCTACTTTACAACTACCTAGGTAGTAATGAATTTTCTATGCAACTAAACTCTATCGTAGATGGCTTTGTCAAAATGCAAGAAGAACTTGATAAAGAACGTCGTTCTCTCATGGCGTCGTGGAAACGCCGTCAAAAACTAATCGATGGAGTCTTGATGAATACTACTGAGATGTATGGCTCTCTACAAGGCATCGCTGGAAACTCCATCGCACATATCACAGCACTTGAACTTCCTTACATGGACGAGGAAGAATCTTAGATGCTAAGGCTATCTTTACTCCTCAGCCTCATCCTATTTTTTAGCGCTTGTAGCAGGTATCAACCGACTAAAGTACCTAAAAAAATTGTTTCTATGCTGAAAGAAAGAACATTGGAAGATATCGGTGCAAAGATGGGAGACCCTATCTATATACGTATCTTTAAAGAGGAAAAAAGTCTGGAACTATGGGTAAAAGTAGAGGAAAAATTTAAACACTACAAAACTTATCCTATCCAAAGAACATCTGGAAAACTAGGTCCAAAACAGAGAGATGGTGATAGACAAAATCCAGAAGGTATCTATGTCATCAATAAAAGCAATCTCAACCCCTTTAGCAAGTATCATCTTGCCATGAACATCGGCTATCCAAACCGCCTAGATAGAAACCAAAAACGCACAGGCGATGCTATCATGATACATGGTGGATGCAAATCTATCGGTTGTTTTGCCATGGGAGACCCAAATATAGAAGAGATATATACTCTCGCCTATAATGCTCTTGACAATGGACAAAAGTTCTTTTACCTAGCCATCTATCCTTTCAAGATGAAAGAAGAAAATCTTAAAAGATATGAGAATGTATCATGGTTCCCTTTTTGGCAAAACCTTAAGGAGGGATATGAACTTTTTAACAAAGAAAAAATACCTCCCAAAGTTACCGTCAAGGGTAAAAGATATATCTTTAAAACCTCGCTTTAACGCTAGGCCGTGTAAATCAACTTTTCAAGGATCTCTTTACCTGAAAGTTCTATATAACGCATCGGGTATTGGTGCTCATCAAGTGGGCGTATAAAACCTCTTGTGACTATCACTTTTGTTCCTTGTATCTGTGTGACGGAGTCGATATGCTTGTGTCCAGAGAGCGTTAAAAGTAAATTTTCATTAGAAAACAATCTCTTTAGTACCTCTTTTGTGTTACCCAAGACATACTTATGTAAGTCTTTCTCCTCTGTGCCACCCCAGTAGTTTGTATAGGGATGGTGATTGAGTATGAGGGTTGGCTTTTTGTTTGCCATCATGCCCTCAGCAAACTTCATCGTCTCCTCCGTATACATGCCATTGTTATGCCCATCGATGCAAGAGTCAAGACCTAGTATCTGGAAACCTTTTTTTTCAATCACCCAGTCATTGCCCACGACTTTCATCCCTTCTTGCTTATAAAAGAGCGATTTATAAGTATCAAAACCTACCCCATAGCCATCCCCAAGTGGTGAAGATTCTTTATTGCCTCGCACCAGATAATAGGGACAATGTAACTTGGAAACTAACGATTTAAAAACTTCTGAATCTTTTCCACCTTCGATATTGTTGTTATAGTTATCACCACCAAAAAGGACAAAATCCAACTCTTGATACTCTTTGTTGATAAAAGAAACCATGCGTTTTATCGCATCCACGCTCTTTTGGACATCTAAATCCATATGAGAATCTGTCACATGGATAAACTTTAAACTCTCTTGCTTTGCACCTTCACTTGCACTTGCCACAAGTGGTAGTGCACTCAGAGCCGCTGTCGTTTTTAAAAAGTTTCTTCTTGTCATTTTCTGCATCTTCATCCTTTATGAATTTATAATAAATCCCCATAATTTGAGGCTAGGTTTCGGTTTAATAGTACCGAGGAGAGTAGGGAATTTCTCTGCGTAAACAGTGAAAAGATATTATCTTCTTCTTGGCTACTGGGTGTATTCAATCCATACAAAGAGTTGAGTGAATCTAAAAATGAACTCCCTTCACTATCTGTTGACGTAAATAACACACGATTTAACTGTTGGGCTATCTTTCCCAAGTCACTTTTTTCACTATCGCTTAACTGCGTGTTAAAAAGGGTATTGGTAGCAGAAACTGACGAGGTGGAGAAAAGTTGCGTAATGGAGAGGTTTTGTACGTAGGATTGTAGTTCTGCCCCTAAAGTCACTAACTTATCTTGTTCATTTTTACTAAGTGTTTTACCTTCATACAGCTTCGTTATATTGTTGAGTATCGCATCATAGTCGATAGACCTAGCTTGCAAGGAGCCATTTGAGAAGAGATTTTCAGCGACTGCACCCAACTTCTCTAACTTCTCATTTTGCTGCGATGTCAAAGTATTTGGCAAGCCAAAGATATCATCAAATTGGCTGTTTATCTGTGAAATTTGAAAAAGATTTTTGCCATCATCTGAGAAATTGACCGTATCTACTGTGCCATGAGAGATAAGCGTGGCAATCTGCTCTATACTTTGCCTGTTATTAACAGTAGCAGGAGCATAGACGTTGGCGATGTTTTGAATTTGAGAGATAAAATCTGCCATAGCCTACTCCTTTTCTATCATGATAGCTAAATTACACCAAAAAACCTTGCTGCTTCCTCTTCGTCATCTGTCAAAGTATCTCTAGCAAAGTCAGCATCATTGGCTATTTTATCCGCTATTTTCTCTTTGATAGCTGCCTTTACTTTCTCTCTTGCACAAGCAAAATCATCGATAAAGATAAGTGAAGAGAACATAAAAGGTGTCTCTTTATGGATACAAAATAGTATCCCCTCACAGCCCTCTTCTATCACATCAGAAATATCACGGTTGGTGATGCCAAACTCTGTCGCATGCCAAGACATCTCTTCAAGCTCTTTATCCCCCAAATCCATGATACCATCACTAGTCGTATCATCATACGCAGCATTTTCTTGATTAAATCCTACGATTTCACCCCAAGCATTTTCTGCTTCAAAAATGACCTCTTCCGCCTCTTCTTTTATCTTATAAAGTTGTCCAAAAAGATCATTTAATCCTCTTTGTTTAGCGATGGCAAAGGCGGGTGTGTCTATCTTTAGTGCGCCTTTAAAGATGAATATATCTTTATCTGAGTAAGGAGGATAAAGCACTTCTCCACGATGGGTAATAGCAAATTCTTCACCTTTATTGATTGCCTGCATCAATGCTGTTTTTTTAACGATAATTTTCTCTTCTACTAAGTTAAATTTTTCCATACTTACTCTCTATTTGATTTTATACCTTAAAGTATAGCAAAAAAAGAGTAATATTGTCTTATATAAAAACCGATATGCTTAGCTAATAAGGATTTTAATGTTTTCACTCTTACTCACTATCATGATAAGCATACTCATTTTATGGTTTTTCTATGACCGCTTTGTACAAAGAAGCCACTCTCTGCTCATCAACTACCCTATTATCGGAAGAATGCGTTACTTTTTTGAAGCAGTGCGCGAACCCTTCCGACAATACTTTGGTGACGAAGATGTGTTTGACTCACGCGACAAGATAGAGTGGGTTTACAAAGCGGCCCATGATAAATCTAACTTTATCTCTTTCTCCCCAGCCAACCCACAAAAAAATCCTAAATTTATGCTCAAACATGCCTTTGCACCACTCAATGAGTCAGAAGTGGATAGCCATTTTGCTGTGACATTTGGGGAAAAAAGAGAGCACCCATTTCTCAGCCGTTCTGTGATCGCTAGAGGTGGTATGAGTGACGGTTCTATCTCTCCTGAAGGCACACAAGCTTTTGCTATCGGGGCATTTCGGGGGAAATTTCCTATCAATACTGGTGAAGGAGGACTCACCTCAAACTTCTTGGTTACGCATCGCTCTTACAACACGGAGTATATGGAAACTGTCAATCTCACAGATAAGCAAATCACCCTATTTAATATTCTACGAAAACTCTTTAACAGCTCTTTTGCCATTCGAATTTTAAAACGCGTGTGCCTTACAAGTGGACATAAAGATACCTATAGTTTTGATAGAGAGAGGTACTGTTTTTATAGGGTGGATTGGTCAGCTGATTTGGAAAAGTTTCCAAAAGAAATTCCTGAGGATGTACCTGATATCATACTTCAGATGGGTTCGGGACTCTATGGCGTACGAGATGAAAATGGAGACTTTGACCCGATTCGTTATCAAAAAGTCCTCTCCTTTTGTAGTATGAGCGAGATAAAGTTAGCCCAAGGAGCTAAACAGACGGGAGGCAAACTTACCAAAAACAAAGTCACCGAAGCGATTGCATATTATCGTGGAGTAGAGCCACATAAAGATCTCTTTTCACCCAACCGTTTTCCTCATGCTAACACCGTAGAAGAGTTGTTTGATTTTGTTGAAAAACTCCAATCTCTTTCACAAAAACCCGTTGGATTTAAGATCATCATCTCAGACCGTGAAGGTTTTGAACCCATCGCTAAAGAGATAAGAAAACGGCGAGATTTAGGAAAAAATATCCCTGATTTTATCTCTATAGATGGTGGTGAAGGAGGTTCGGCGACTGCGCCTATAGAACTGATGGAGCGTATAGGACTAGGCATCAAAGACGCCCTCTTTTTAGCCAATGAAATACTCAAAGAACAAGGCGTGAGAGACGATATCAAGCTCAATGCTTCAGGCAAAGTCCTCACCCCTGACAATGTCGTTATCATGATAGCCCTAGGGGCAGACTTAGTTTCCATCGCTAGGGGATTTATGCTCTCCGCTGGTTGTATCCGTGCCAAGGTCTGTTCAGGAGCAGGAAGTCATCAGTGCCCTGTAGGACTTGCCACACAAGATAAGAAAAAGAGAAAAGCATTTATCATTCATAAATCCGCGATGATGGTGGAAAACTATCATAGAAATATGGTCAAAAATGTCAAAATGATTTTAGCCGTTATGGGACTGAAAAATGTCTCAGAGTTAAACAAAAAACATTTGATGTTGGTGGATGAGAGTGGCAATATCAAACATGACATCAAAAGAGTCATGGATAAGAAAATCCAAAGCAAAGAGTAAATAGCTTTCTATCATGATAAAATAACCTATTATCATGATAGGTAGGGCATGTTTTCAACACTCTTGCAAGGTCTCCTTTTAGGTTATGGTGCCGCTATCCCTTTGGGCCCTATCAATATCCTCATCACCAACTATGCCCTTGATGACTATAAGAAGGCTTTTGTCATGGGTTTAGGTGCTATGAGTTCGGACATCACCTATCTACTTTTTATCATGTTTGGCATTATGAAGCTTTTAGAAGGCACTTTTTTTATCACCCTCATCACCTTTCTAGGAGCACTATTTTTACTCTATCTCGCCTTTATCACTTTTCAAAATAGAGACCAAATGATGCAAAAAAAGAGACTTAAAAAAGAACCTTTGTGGCAGATATATCTAAAAGGCTATTCCCTCACCGCTCTCAACCCCTATAGCATAGGATTTTGGCTGAGTATCAGTACCTTACAAAGCCAAGAAGAGAAACCTCTCTTTTTAATCTTGGGTTTGATTATAGCTATCCTCTCATGGATTACGCTCATGCCTTGGATAGTTCATAAAAGCAAACATCTCTTGTCTGCTAAAACCCTCACTATCTTTTCACTCTTATCTGCTGTGATATTGGCTGGATTTGGAATACTATTGATGATTCGACTATGCTAACCTACTTATCGCCGAGAACAGCTGTAGAGGCATCAAGCCTACTTTTTCTTTTGCCTATCTAACTGTTTAAACCCATCTCTTTTTGTCACCTTACGCTTCTTTTTGGTCGGTGCAGAGGCAGAGTGTTTTTTTCTTTTACCAAAGGCACCATCTGTCTTTTTGTGCTCTTTTGCTGATTTTTTCGCTATCTTTTTTGCCGCGGGGGCTTTGAACTCATACCCTTCTACCTCTTCTCTTTTTATCCTCTTTTTGAGTACTTTTTCCACATCCTTAAGGGAATTTTCCTCTTCAGGGCTAAGAAGTGTTATCGCCAAGCCCTCACTTCCAGCCCGCCCCGTTCGTCCTATCCGGTGGATATAGTCACCTTTGACATGGGGAATATCATAATTGATAACAATTTTAAGGGCAGGGATATCAAGTCCACGCGCAGCGATATCTGTTGCAACTAACACACGTACTTTCCCCTCTTTAAAATCACTTAGTGCCCTACTTCTGTTTCCTGAACTTTTATCCCCATGGATAACGGCTGTTTTTAAACCCGAGAGATTTAACTCTTCTGCCACCTTATCTGCTTCAAACTTTTTTCGCACAAAGACCAAGACTTGTTGATAATTTCGAGAACCGATGAGATACGAAAGAAGTTCATTCTTCTGCTCTTTAAGCACAGGATGAATCACTTGCGTGACATTTTGCGCTGCTGTTCCCATGCTATCTACTTCGATAAGTTTGATACGGTGAAGTATCTTATCGGCGAGTCTTTTAACCGCGCCAGAGAGTGTAGCCGAGATAAAGACATTTTGTCTCTCTTGTGGTAGATGAGAAAATATCTCCATCACTTCGTTAACAAAGCCCATATCCAAAATAGTATCTGCTTCATCCAAAACAAGGTGCGCTACTTTTTCTACCGACATATTTTTCTGCTTGATATGTTCTAAAATTCGCCCTGAAGTGCCTACGACGATATCTACACCATTGACTAATCCACGCGTTTGTGAAGTCATATTTGAGCCACCATATAGTGCGATTGTTTTTAGGGGTAGATTTTCCCCATAGGCTTCAAAAGAGGCGTGAACCTGTCTGGCTAACTCTCTTGTTGGCACGATGATAAGAGCCTTCAAGGTACGTTTCCCCTCATACTCTTTTGCAATCATCTGCAAGATAGGGACAGCGAACCCTGCTGTTTTACCCGTCCCCGTTTGCGCCCCTGCTAAGATATCTCGACCACCAAACATAGAGGGAATGAGCTCTTTTTGTATATCTGTTGCTTTGACATAGCCCTTATCCTCTAGCGCAGCTATGATTTCTTTTCTAATGTTCAATGTATCTAATGACATACAAACTCCTTATTGCTTTCTAAGATAGCCCAAAACTGCTGTGAGAATGTCATCATCATCTTTGCTTCTGGCTTTGACATACTCTTTTTTATCTTCACTTGTCTGTATAGTGATGTTGTCACCATAGTTTGATACGCCTAGCACCCCTTTTTCAAGGGCAAGGATTTTTATCACAATGATTTCTAAAAATTGCTTCGTTGCTATGTCAAGTTTACCAAATCTATCTATCATCTCTTCTTCGATTTCATACACCTCTTTGGCAGACTCACACTTGGATAATCGACGATAAATCTCTAAGCGGATTCTATCTTCTCCTACCACTTCACTAGAGAGATAAGCAGAGATGGCAAGCTTGATATCCACCTCTTTTTTACTTTTCTCATCTTGGTTTTGATTCATCAGTAAGTTGATAGCATCTTCAAGCATCCTAAGATAGAGTGAATACCCTATCCCCTTGATATGCCCACTTTGCGCCTCTCCGACCAAGTTACCACCACCACGAATCTCTAAATCATGATACGCCAATACAGAACCCGAACCTAAAAATGAGTTTGACTCCAACGCCAACAACCTTTTCTGCGCATCTTCGGTAATACTATCTCTATCTTTCACAAGATAATAGCAATACCCCTGTCTCTTTCCACGCCCTACCCGACCACGAAGCTGATGCAAATCTGCGATTCCAAAGTTATCCGCGGACTCTATCATGATAGTGTTGACATTGGGCATGTGGATACCTGACTCAACGATGGAAGTAGAAAGAAGCAAGTCATATTCACCACTTTCAAATCGCATCACCTCTTTTTCCGTCGTGGCTGGGGCAATCTGTGAATGCAAGACTAAGATTTTCAAATCGGGCAAAATCTCTAAAATCTCTTTTTTCTTATTTTCGATAGAAGCGATACGATTATGCACATAAAATATCTGCCCACTTCGCCTCTTTTCTCGTAAAATCACTTCTTTTAACAGCTTATCTTCATACGCCTTGACAAAGGTTCTCACATCTTCTCTCTCACTAGGGGCTGTGAGTAGTTGAGAGTACTGTTTGAGTGAGGAGAGTGCCATATTGAGACTTCTAGGGATGGGCGTAGCTGACATAGAGAGTATGTGCATATCGGCGCGAAGATTTTTGAGTTTCTCTTTTTGTTTGACACCAAATTTATGTTCTTCATCGATGATTAAAAGCCCCAAATCTTTAAACTCCACACCCAAAAGTGCGTGTGTCCCGATACATAGGTCAATGCTTCCAGCCTTTAGCCCCGCCAAAATAGCCGTTTTCTCTTTTGCGCTAGTAAACCTGTCTAGCTTTGCCACCTTTATCCCATACTTATCAAAACGCTCTTTTACGCTTTTATAATGCTGAGAAATAAGCAGGGTCGTAGGACCTATGAGTGCTGCGCCAAAACCACTTTTGACCGTAGCAAAGATAGCATTCATAGCCACTTCTGTTTTACCAAATCCCACATCACCACTGAGCAATCTATCCATCACTTTTCCTGAGCTTAAATCCTCAAAAATCTCTTTAACGGACTTGTCTTGATCCTCTGTATAGACAAAACCTGCATCATTTTGAAAGAGGCGAAGTTCAGGAAAATTACTCTGTATAACAGGGGCATTGGTAAGTTCTCTCTGGGCAGCTATCTTGATGATATCTTTGGCGATTTCAAAAAGTTTGGCTCTTGTTTTCTCTTTGAGTTTAAGGAAACTTCCCTTTCCTAATCTATCCACAACCGCCAGTGAACCACCATCGGCGATATACCTATCAATCACCTCGATATTTTCTACAGGCACAAGCACCTTGTCATCATTTTGATAAGCTATCTCTACAAAGTCTTTTACCGAGCCTAAGACGGTGGTATTTTGAAGTCCTTTAAAAATACCGATACCATAGTTTTCATGCACCACATAGTCACCCACATTCAATTCATCCAAGACGATAGTCGCACGACGACGACGCTTCTTTTTGGCTGGTTTGTTAAGAGAGAGGATGAGTTCTTCATCACTCATCACATTGACGATAAAGGAAGACTCAATAAATTTAAAATCCACCTCTTTTGGAAGTTCAAACTGTTTGAGGATGGCTTCATTATTGGCGAGGATTTTTATCTTTTTATTTTTGTGAAAGTCGATAAATGCAGCAGGATCTGCTATCTCTATATCTTTGTAAACGCTTGGTTTTGGTACGGTATCGATGGAGAGTAGTTGCTCTTTTTTTACATCATTATCTAAAAATGAAAAGACTTCTTCTATCTCTTCTTTGATATCTCTTATCATGATAGGCTTGTAGACTTTTAAAATATCCTCAGCCATATCCCCCAAGCACCAAAGACCAAGGGAGCTGATATCTGTCATAAAACTATCTGAATTTAGCTTCTGGATACACGCTTGCACCTCTGTTACTTGCAAAGAGGTAAACGCAAAATACGCGGGAGATATAGTGAAACTCTCTATCTCCTCTTTGTCACTCTTTTGGCTCTCGCAGGTAAAGGTACGAATCCCCTCCACTTCATCATCAAAGAGAGAGATTCTAAAAGGGGTTTTCTCCCCACGAGGAAAGATATCGATGATATCCCCACGAAAAGAAACCTCCCCCTCCTCTTCTACGATATCGACAAAACTATATCCCCAGTTATGTAATGTCTCTTTAAAGTCAGTGAGCTTTAACACCGAAGCAAACTCTATCATGATAGTCGAAAAGAGTTCAGGTTTAGGGAGTGGCACTATGAGTGATCGAAGCGGGGCTATGAGGAGTTTTTTAGGTTTTGAATTGGCATAAAAATCTGAAAGAGCTGAAAAAAGTTCAAACAGTTCCTCTTTAAAAGGGCGTAAATCATCACCAAAATTGGCACGAAAATCGGGAAGTTTAAAAGTAGGAAAGTTTAAAAATGCTGCTACCTCAGCAACGCTAGTTGCCTCTTTTTCGTCGCTGGTGATGAGGATATTGATGTCGGGGGATTGTGTGAGAAACTCGTAGATGCCTGCTTGCACTTTTGTTGCCTTGATAAAATTTGCATCATTTTAGCGTAACTATCATGATAGATTAAAACTATTTCTTTTTTGTCCGATATTCATTACAACTATTTATATAAAAAGGAATTTTAATGCGAATTTTCAGAAATTTTATGGCGTTATTCATGCTTTTTGCATGGGCAACATCATCGCATGCTATGAGTATTAAACTCGATGGGTCGGGGGGACTTAGCTCTGGAACTGATTGTCAGACAGGGGCTGTCTATAGCTTTGGTACAGAAAACTCTTATGAGGGACAAGCACTTGATTTATTGGTTGAAGTTATCAATGCGGACAATGATTATAATAATGGCACAACCTATTGTACCTATGTAAAAGATAAGACATTAGCAACCAACTTACGCGATACCGACGCCGATGACAATGTTGCTTTTGAAGAGTATAAAATCACTATTGTGAAGGCAGGTACAAATACGCCAGTTGAAGTAGACAGGGTGATGTTGACTGGATATGACTTGGATATCAATAAAAATGGTGACACGGGCACTGATGACTTTTATGTTGCTGCTGATGGTACTTTTATCTCAAATGGTAGTTCTGTGACACACACCTCAGGCACTTTTTATGGTATCTATACGGAGAAGATAAAAGGATGGACGGTGGATAACTGTGATGATACAGCAGCAACACCTGATGCTACTTGTCGTGCCAGTTCAATCTGGATTAATGGCAATGGTCTAAACAAAGTCTCAACCTTTAAAGTAAGAGTACAAAATGATAATGCCTATGGTGAGTATACGGGAGATTCTTATGCTTATAGACTTATCCAACTCTCTTTTCAAATAGAAGATTTTGGTCCTATTTTTAATGGTCAAAAAGAGTATGGTGATGCCCCTTCTAGCTATGGTGAGGCTGGGGGAAATTTAGATGCTACTATCATGCTAGGTTCAGGACTTCCTGCTGATTATGAAAACGCCTATCAAGCAAGTGCCAATGCTACTGCAGATGATACTACTGGCAAAGCAGATGAGTCAGCTGTTATGATTGCAGGCACAACACTTAGTGCTCACGCCTTTGATGCTGATGAAACAGTCACCTTAGATATATCTACTTACGGTAGTGGTTATCTACAACTATGGTGCGACTTTAATAGTGATGGTGACTTTGATGACAATGGTGAACATGTGGTAGATAGCCAACATATAAATAATACTGGTGAAAGTGCAGATGGTATCACAACAAATACCAATGCTACTAGCGGTGTCACCATCACCCCTATCACCCTGACTATTCCTAACACGGTAGATACAGGAAGTAGTTTTATAAGGGTACGTTTTTCTGAAGGTAATTCTGCTGAAGAACAAAACCCTAGAAACAATGTTTCTTTAAGAGGGGAAGTTGAAGATTATCATATTTCTTTTCGAAACAAAGGGAGCATTTCAGGAAGTGTCAAAGACGAGCACAATAATCCAATTTCAGGTGTTATTATAAAACTAATAGAAGGTTCTTTTGAGATTAATACAACGACAACAGATGAACATGGGAACTACTCTTTTAGTTCCGTCGATAAAGGTGATTATACTTTAGTAGAGACTGACCATAGCGATTATATATCTGTTTCAGACAATGCAGGTGATGACAATTCTGATAATAGTAATACCAATGACAATATAATCCCAGTAAACTTAACTGCGGGTGAAAATGACACAGACAACCATTTCATAGATGAAGGCTACAAAAGTATCAGCGGAAAAGTACTCGTAGATACGGATGGAGATACAATCGGAGATAAGGGGCTCTTAGGGGTGAGAGTCAACTTGAACTCTTGTGATACTAACACTTTTTTAAATACTACCACAGATGCCAATGGTGACTTTCACTTTGAGAACCTTATCTCAGGCTGTTATACCCTTACAGAAGTAGACCCTAGTGGCTACCACTCTGTCAAAGATATGGATAGTAAAAATGACAATAATATCAGCCTCGTATTGGGGGATAGTGACATTAGTGCGCAAATATTTATCGATGAACCTCTACGCACTGTTAGTGGTAATGTTAAAGCCGATACTAACTTTGATGAAATCGTAGATACGCCACTTGAAGCTGTCACGATAGAATTATTTGCCTTTGATGGCGCACTTTTAGATACTGTGCAAACTGATGCAAATGGTGCCTATCAATTTTCTACGCTCACCCCAGGGACTTACACTATCATAGAGACAGATCCCCAAGGGTACAGTTCTCTAAGCGACATAGATGGGGATAATCCCAACACTATCATGATAACCATCTCTGAGAGTGATATCACAGACCAAAACTTTGAAGACCAAAAAAGAATCAGTATTTCAGGTGTGGTTAAAGTAGATATCGATGGGGATGAAATCGTAGATGAACCACTCAAAAATTCTACACTCATTATCTGTAAAGTTAGTGATCCTTGTACGCCAGAAAACAACATCGCAAAAGTAATCACTGGTGATGATGGTGCATATAGATTTGACGACTTAACACCTGGTGATTATCAAATTATTGAGATAGATAAAGAGGGATACGAGTCCCTAGGTGACGCAGATGGAGCCAATGACAATACCATTAAGGTCAACTTAACCGGCAATGGTGATGTTACAGACAAAGATTTTGACAACCAAGCCGTTGCACCGAAATTTATCGTGCTTACAAAATCAGTTGCCAAGAAACAAGCCTCTATCGGTGACTTTGTCCCCTATAGCATCAGCGTAGAAAATATAGACAATAGCTATAACTACGCAGCACTTAGCATCAGAGATGTTTTACCTGCCGGATTCAAGTATGAAAAAGGTAGCGCAAAACTACTAAGAGGAACAAATAAAACAGCCATCAATGCCAGTGGCACAAGTATCATCAACTTTGGTACATTTAACTTGCAAGCTGGTGAAAAAGTGACCATCTCTTATCTTTTAAAGGTAGGTGCAAGTGTCGCCAAAGGCGTACATACCAATAGTGCCACCGCCAATCAAAATGGCGAAGATGTGAGTAATACCTCTAGGGCATCTATCACTATCATCGCTGACCAATTTTTGGATAACGCCGTTATCATCGGGAAAGTGTTTGAAGATGACAATGAAAATGGCATCCAAGACAATGACGAAAAAGGCATTCCTGGTGTAAGGATAGCTAGTGTTACGGGTATGCTTATCGAAACAGATGGCTATGGTAGGTACCATGTCGCAGATGCAGAGAGTGGTGGATTTGGCGGACGAGGGAAAAACTATATACTCAAAGTGGACCCAACAACCTTGCCAGAAGGTGCCAAGTTTACAACAGAAAATCCTCGCGTACATCGCATCACCACAGCGGGGCTGAATGTCATTGACTTTGGTGTGAAGTTACCTAAGGTAGAGAGATTTTCAAAAGAGAGAAAAATCACAAGAGTGAAGATGCAAAAGCAACAAGTAGAAGTCCAAAAGAGTATCAAAATTGGCTCTATATTCTTTGATTCTGACCAAAATTGTATCCGACCAGATCAAGTGAAATCTCTTTGTGCTATCGCCAATAAACTCAAAGAATACCAAGGGGGCTCACTCATGATAGAAGCAAACACCGATGCAAGAGCCCCGATATGGTACAACAAAAAACTCGCTTACAAAAGGGCACAATCAGTTTATAAAGAGTTAAGAGCACAACTAGGAGATGCCATGATGGGTAAAGTAGAAGTCATTTATGACAACTGCGACAAAGAGGTGAGCTTTGATCCTCGTTATGATTGGTGGGGCAAGCCAAATATCCCACGCACTAAAAAAGAGTGTACCGAGTTTGGTATCTCAAAAAAGAGATGTAACAGACTGTTAGCTGCCAATAGAGGAGGTGCATTATGAGACATATAAATACAAAAACTATTTTACTCTCTAGCCTTGTAGCGTCATCACTCTACGCCAATGCTGCCTACACAGCAACGATTTATGATTATGCAGAGTGCCAGCCAATCGCTGAGAATGATAGACCTAGTGGCGGTATGGCGCAGAACCGTCGTGTTGATGTCACGCTCAATACTACAGTAATTCAAGAGCAGATGGTACCCACAAAAACGGTTATCAAGACAAAAGCTTACCTCAACGATGGTGGTGTCATCTGGACAACATCAGACCCTCTTGTGAGTGAAGCACATCTTGAAATCAAAGCAGATGCACTGTATCAAAGAAATGACGATGCCTTGACATTTTATACCTATAACAACTATAGTGATTATATCGATAGATATGAACTTCTTGTTGTGAATGCAAGTGATGAGAACCATTTAGTACCTTTAGTGCTACTCAAAGGTGATGGTTTACCAAGTGAGATAAAGTGGGAGGTTGCTAAAGAGAAACTGACCTTCACCCCAAAACAAAAGCTCCTCTACACCCTAAGAGTCTATGACAAAGAGGGGCATTTTGATGAGACACACCCTCATGCCTTACGCGTACATGAGGGCTTGAAAAAGGGAGGCTTTAGAGATATAGAAGGTGAGATTTTTGGTAAATCAGCCATCAAAACACGCTCTATCCCGATAGAAGGTTCACGCGTACGTGTCTATGGAACTGGTCTTGACCCTGAAAATCTTTTAAAGATAGGGGAACAAGAGATTCGTGTGGATAAGTCTGGAAAATTTGTCTATGAAAAGATAAAAAAAGCTGGTCACTATGCCATCCCTATCTCTATCATGACAAGCAAAGGTGATATTTATGAAAAAGAGCTCTCATTAAATGTCAAAGCCAATCATATCTTCTTGGTAGGGTTAGCAGACTTTACTGCAGGTGCCTATAATGTGAGTGGCAATATCAAGCCATTGGAAGCAGATGAACACTTCAATGAAGATATCTTTGTGGATGGGCGTCTAGCCTTTTATCTTAAAGGGAAAATTAAAGGCAAATACCTCATCACAGCCCAGATGGATACACAAGAAGCCGATATCAAAGATATGTTTAAAAATATCCAGAGAAAAGATCCTAGAACTATGTTCAGGAACTTAGATCCTGACCAGTACTACTATGTCTATGGGGATGACTCTCACGCGTACAAAGATACAGACTCGCAAGGAAAGCTTTATATACGCGCAGAATGGGATAAATCAAAAGCCGTATGGGGGAATTTCAACACCGGTATCACAGGCAATGAATTTGCCAATATCAACCGTTCTCTGTATGGAGCAAAACTCCAGCACTCTTCTATGGGTGTGACCAAGTATGGGGATAATAAAACAGACCTCATTGTCTTTGGTTCAGAAGCACAAAGTGCCTATGCCCATAATGAATTTGAAGGGACAGGAGGCTCGCTTTACTACCTAAAACACAGAGACATACTCCAAGGAAGTGAAAAAGTCTGGGTAGAAGTAAGAGAGAGAAATTCTGAAAGAGTAGCTGAAAAAATCGCACTTTTACGAGGACAAGATTATGAGATAGATGAGATTCAAGGGCGTATCATCTTGACCCGTCCTCTCTCTCCTTATGCAAAGATGTCTGGTCCTTCTATTATCAAAGATACGCCTCTTGATGGTAACCGTGTGCTCTTAAAAGTAGATTATGAATATCTTCCAGATGAATTTCAATCCAATCAAGCAACGTATGGTGCTAGAGCCAAACAGTGGATAGGGGATTTTTTAGCCATTGGGGCGACTTATGGACATGAGGGAAGAAGTTCTGGAGATTATGAAGTCAAAGGGGTGGATGTCACACTCAAAGGGGGAGAAAACACCTACATCAAAGCAGAATATGCCACATCCAAATCGCAACAATCCAATGGCGCAAGTTTTATATCCATGGATGGAGGGCTAAGCTTTGCTAACATAGAGAACAATTCGCTGAAAAATGATGGCAATGCCTATGGTGTAGAAGCCAAAGTATCCTTATCAGATTATAAAGCAGTCAAAAATGACACAACGGCATCTGTGTGGTACAAAAAGAGAGAAGAAGGCTTCTCAAATGCCAGATTAGGTGCAAGTGATGAAGTAACAGACTATGGTCTTGAAGCGACAAGCTACCTCTCTGATTTTATCAAAGTAACAGGACGAGGTAGTGTATTAGAGCGTGATATCAACAAAGATAGTGTGGCTAGTGTAGAAGCAGATGCCACATTGGGAAGTTTTGTACTAGGTGCAGAAGTAAGACATATCGAGCAAGAGGTCAATTCTCTCCTTCGTGGAAAAGGGACACTTGCTGGTTTGAAATTAAAATACCATATCAACTCCTATTTTGATATCTATGCCGCGGCGCAGACATCGATAGAGGCGGAAGGAACCTATCATGATAATGACCTTTATACCTTAGGAAGCAATATCAAGATGGGTACATTAACACTCAATGCAGAAGCTAGTACCGGAGATAGAGGTGATTCTATCCTCCTTGGTGCAGATTATGGTATCGCTGAGGGCTATAGTGTCTACTCTAACTACATCCTCTCTACGGACTCCACAGAAGGGCATAGAAATATCTTTACCATGGGTCAACGCTCTCGTATAAGTGATGCCTTGAGTGTTTTTTCTGAACATCAATTTAGCCATAGTGATAAGATGGCAGGTGTGGGCAATAGTTTTGGTATCGATTATGCCTTTACAAAAGCACTCTTGGCAAACTTAACCTATAACAAAGTCAACTATGATGATGCAAACCAAAGAGATAGAGATGCCTTCTCTGGCTCGCTTCACTATAGCGATAGAGATGTTACTGCCAGTACTAAGCTAGAGTATCGTGTAGATAAAGGGACAAATCTTAATGAAAAACAGTATCTCACTACCAACCGCTTAAGTTACAAAGTCAATCCTTCATGGAGAGTCATGGCAAAGCTAAACTACTCAAAAACGACGGATGAAATCAATGATGCCAAAGAAGCGACATTTACCGAAGCAGGTGTTGGATTTGCTTATAGACCAGTAGAAAATGCGAGATTTAACCTCATCGGTAAATATACCTATCTCTATGATTTATCTACCTTAGACCAGATAGAAGCAAACCCTGATGAGCGCAGCCATATCTTGAGCGCGGAGATGAGTTATCAACTCTCTTCAAGGTGGAGTTTTGGTTCTAAACTAGGTGTAAAACTCTATGGGATTAGAGATTCTAGAGATGCTGGTGATTGGTATGAGAGCAACATCTATCTTGGAGCGCTTCGTGCAAATTATCATCTCATCAAAAGCTGGGATGCCATGCTTGAAGGGCATCTACTCTCAAGCGAAGATGATGGCGTAAAAAAAGGTTTCTTAGTGGGAATCTATAAACATGTGGGTGAGCATGTCAAGATGGGTGTGGGGTATAACTTCACAGACTTTTCAGATGATTTAACTGAGAGTAACGACTACCAGGCAGGTGGGTGGTTTATCAATGTCATAGGGAAGTATTAAGCAGCAGGGAGGGAGTTTATCTTTCCCTACTACATAAAATACAATTATTGTCGATTTAGATTTATAATAGCATGCTCTTAGGGAAGCATATGTAAGGAGAAGTAGTGCCTAAAAAGTTTTCACATTTTATTTTTCTCATCACCTTTGTTCTCACCTTAATTATCACCCTCTCTTTAAGTATTTTAAATGTTAATAGCCTTCATCAAGAGTCTATTGACAGATTAAAAGAACAAGGAATAGTGCAACTACAAAATCAAATATCCCAGATAGACGATAGTCTCTCTATCATCACCAACTATTCAGCAGCGTTAACCAAAGCCACCCAAACATGTATATCTTATGATAAAAACAGCATTGAAAGACTTTTTAAAAATCTATTTTTAAAAGAACTTGGTGTATTTCAACTACGCTTATTGAGTGACAAAGGGATGGAACTGATTAGATATAATCTCGATACAAAAGGTGAAGTCATAAAGTCTCACAATTTGCAAGACAAATCAAAAAGGTATTATTTTAAAGAAGCACAAAGTTTGCAGTTGGGAAAACAATATATCTCCAAACTTGATTTAAATGAAGAAAATGGCAAGATAGAGATACCTCATAAAAAAACAATCCGCGTAGTACAAAAAGTGATTATCTCAAATAAACTCTATTATCTTGTCGTCAATTACAACTTAAGCACCACACTCAAAACCGCGCTCGACACAGCCCAATATAATCTATTTTTTGTTGAAAAAGATGGACAGATAAATATGCATCTTGATGCTAGATATGCGTTTTCTAAACAACAAAATAAAAATCTTTTTTGGCATGATATCCTTGACACCAAAGAGGAGTTTATAAGCCAACAAAGATTAAAATCCCTTCCCTACGATGTTCTCATATCTCTTAAAAAATCTGAAATAGATGCTTTAAATACTATAAAAATCACACTTTTAAAAAAGATGGCAATCATAGCCCTACTCATCTCTTTCATCATCTCTTCTTTGCTGTACTACTTTTTAAGCAAATATCTCAATAAATTAAGCACCAATGTACTCTATACGATGCGAAATAGAAACATTCGTATACCTATGCATTTTCAAGAATTTGAAGAGATATTGGATAAAGTAAAAAGACAACAACATATCATCCAACACAATCTACAAGCACTTCAGGCACAAAAAGAATTCACCCACTCTATTTTAGATTCTCAATCCAACATAGTACTTATCACTGATGGTATAACATTAAAAAATGCCAACAAAGCTATGCTTGATTTTTTCAATTTTAACTCTCTTAAAGAATTTAACGAAGCACACGACTGTATCTGTGACTTCTTTATCCCTGAAAAAGGGTATTTAATCAAAGAGAAGAAAGGTAAAACATGGCTAAATGTTGTACTTGAAGATATCACAAAAACCCAAAAAGTGATGATGGTAGATAGTCAGGGAGAGAAGAGAATCTTCCAAATATTTACCGAAAGATTAAAAGACAATGATAATAATTTTGTACTCTCACTTTCTGATATTACCCAGTTACATACATTTCAAGTCTCTTTAGAAGAAAAAGTACAACAACAGATCAGCCAGATAAGAGAAAAAGAGCAACAACTTCTCCATCAATCACGTCTTGCGCAAATGGGAGAGATGATCAGCATGATAGCACATCAATGGCGTCAACCCCTCAGTGTTATCTCAAGTACAGCAGCGAACCTCTCTTTTAAATTAATGATGGATGATATTGATAAAAAAGAGTTTATAAAAGAGATTGCACATATCGATGACTACTCTCAAAAACTCTCAAAAACCATTGATGACTTTAGAGGATTTTTTAAAGAGGACAATACAAAAGAAAAAACGACCTTAGAAGAAATGGTCACTAGCACCACAGCTATCATAAAAGATTCTGTAGAAAATAAAAATATCACCATAAAAAATATTTTTACCTGTCACAAAGAAATTGAGACGTATGCAAATGATGTAAAACAAGTACTTTTGAACTTACTCAAAAATGCTGAAGATATACTTATCAATAGAAAGATTAAAAATCCTTCTATCATGATAGAAACATCTTGTGATGAACATACCTATACCATCATGGTAAAAGATAACGCAAATGGGATTCCTGAAGATATCAAAGAAAAGATATTTGACCCCTATTTCTCAACAAAAGAAGAAAAAAATGGTGTGGGGCTAGGACTGTATATGTCAAAAAATATTATAGAAGAGCATTGTGATGGTCTGCTTACCGCGACAAATGATACAGATGGTGCTGTCTTTACTATCACCTTTAAAAGAGGTCTATCATGATAGAAACCCTCTCAAAAATGCCGCAGATTCAAAATCCCACTCTCATGACAGAGAACTATCATGATAACAATACCCATACTTTAATTGTCAAAGATAATGCAAAGGGTATTTCAGCCGATATACAAGAGAGGATTTTTGATCCCTATTTTTCAACCAAAAAAGAGAAAGATGGTACAGGTTTAGGACTTTATATGTCCAAAACTATTATAGAAGAGCATTGCAAAGGTAGCATCAGAGTCAAAAATGACCATGAAGGTGCTGTTTTTACCATAACGATAAAAGGATAAGCATAGATGACAAACGATATCGAAAAAATCAAAACCTTGATGGAATTTACAAAAACCTTAAAAATTTTATATGTAGAAGACAATGAAGAGGCAAGAATACAGACACTCAAAATGTTACATAACTTTTTTTCACATATCGACACAGCAGTAGATGGTTTGAATGGTTTAGAGAAATTTAGCGCCTATCATGATAATACAGGGAACTTTTACGACCTTATCATTTCTGATATCAATATGCCCAACATGGATGGCATCACGATGAGTAAAGAGATTGTCAAACAAAATCCACAACAACAAATCATCGTGATATCTGCCTTTAATGACACAAAAAACTTTGAAGCAGCCTTGGCTTCAGGAGTGACGCACTATATCCATAAACCCATCGAATTAAAGGCTTTGATTTCCACGATAGAAAAAGCTATCGCCCCGACACAAGCCTTCGCACTCGTAGACGCTTAAGCGTCTACACTCTCAGTATACTGTTCCTTAAGTAGATACTTTTTAGCATACGCTTCATAGGCTTTAGACTCTTTTAAAAAACTGATAATATCACTATCTAATTCATAGGCTCTTGCCATAGACTCTAAGATTTGGAATGTCTCTTCAATCGTTTTTGGACGTTTATAAGGTCTATCATTGGCCGTTAAGGCTTCAAAGATATCCACAATCGCCATCAGCCTTCCCTCAAAAGAGATGTCATCTGCTTTTAATCCTTTAGGATACCCCTTGCCATTTAACTTTTCATGGTGGGCAGAAGCGATTTCATTGACGCGTGCAAACTTTTTAGGAAATGTCAGCATTTCTAACATCTCATTGGATATTTTGGCATGTTCGTTTATTTTTTGGCGCTCTTTGTCTGTCAGGGTACCCCGTACGATGGAGAGGTTGAGAGACTCATCAGGAGAAAGAAGCGTAAAAGATTCTCCCTCTATCTGATAGCTTTGATTTGCAATACTTTCAATTCTCTTTACATCCTTATCGCTTAAAACAGCCACAGGTTGATTTACCTTTTCTAAAAATGCCAAGTCATCATCCAATTTAGCAACGACGATTTCATACTCCTCTTCCAAGGCTTTTGCTTCTCGTTTTTTTCTTTTTGCCAATAATTCTATCTTCTCTTCTAACATCTGCGATTTAAGCGCACTTTTCAGATAAGCAAAACGCATCTTTATCTCAGATATGCGATCATAAATCGTTTCTAATTTCGTGGCTTTATCAAGTATATACTCTGGTGTGGCAATTTTACCTATATCGTGCATCCATGCGGCAACTTCTAACTCTTTTAAGGCATCTTTTGTGTAGGTGACATCTCTAAATACTGTCTTATCCGCATCTATCTTAGAGGAGAAAATCTTCATCAATGCCGCCACTCTCTCAATATGCCCATACCCATAAGGAGATTTAGCACTCAAAGCCACAGAGATACTCTTTAAAAAAGAGAGTAACAAGCCTTCTAGGTCATCAATCAATTTATTTTTAGTGATAGCGGTTGCCGCCCAGTTGGCATACGTGCTCGTCATCTCGATATCACTCTTATCATACGCGATATAACTATCTTCGCTTTTTTTATTGATGAGTTGTACCACCCCTACCACTTCACCATCTTGGTCAATCATAGGGATAACCAACATCGACTTTGTACGATAGTTATTGGCTCTGTCAAACTTCTTTACCCCTTCAAAAGAGAAGCCATCGATATTATAGAGATAGACATCAGGAACATTGGTGGTCTGTTTTTTTAGTGCCGCAATGGCTGAAATATTTTCGCTATTTTCTTTGCCATCATGATAGAGTTTTACACAAGGGAAATTGGGGTCATTGACATAGATATTTAACTTTTTGTTGATGAGGGATTTAAAGCATAACTTTTCATTCTCTTTGAGATAAATCGTCCCCCCTTCGGAGTTGGTATAAGCAATAGCCTCTTTTAAAATCATCTCCAAAATTTTACCAAGGTCTTTCTCTTGAGAGAGCGCGGTGGAGATTTGCATCACACTCTGGTTACTATCACCATTTCGTTGTCTATTTTTGAGGTATTCACCATCTTGTAAAATCCGATTTCTACCCTCAAGCAAGCCATAGGCTTTTAACTCTTTAGTAATCACATCAGCAAATGCAGGTTTCACATGGGTGATATAGATGTCGATATCTCTATGCTCTTTTTCTAACTCCTCTGCCAAAAGCTTGGGTGTGAGATGTTTGCTCGCATAAGAGAGCGTTTCAAAGCTTGAAGGAAAAGAGACATCAATAATCAAAGAGTCGATATCCTCATTTAGATCCAATACTTCCCACATAGAACGTGTGATATAGGTATCCGTAGCAAAGAGGGTAGAAAAGCTTGCTTTTTTGATAACATACCCACACGTTGGCACAGTGTGCGTGACTGCCACGGGTCGCAAACTCACCGTATCAAAAACATACTCTTTATCTAACTCAAGTTCGATAAACTCAGCCGTAGGTGTTTGAGAATGGGGTAACATAATCTCAGGAAAATTGGGCCAGATGGTATCATTAAAAAAATGCTCTCTTAGGGCTTTTATCGTCTCTTTTAAAGCATATATCTTGAGTGGTTTTTTCATACTCTGATAATAATTGTCCATAAAAAAGGCGATATCTACGATATGATCTAAATGCGAATGGGTCAAAAAGATATGCTCTATTTTATAAGCATCTTCTCCCAAACCATTGATGATATTGCCCGCATCGATGACGATGTTCTCTGCTACTTGTACGCAAGTGGTACCTTTACTCTCTTTACGACTTCCTCCAACACCTAAAAATCGTATATCATTTTTCAACATGTTTAAATACCCCATTTTCCAATTTTATCTCCCCTTTTGCTAGTGACACACATCTATCATGATAGAACAAAAAGAGCCTATCATGATAGTGTTCATACAGTAGCAAAAATGCCTTTTGTGCCTTCTCATAAGCACCTTCTTTATAACTTAGCAACGCTTGAGTATATCGTTCTTCTCGCTCTAACTCATAAGCATCAAATACCCCAAATCCCAAAACAGAAAAAAGCGTCACAGGCTTCTCTTTGCCCTTTACAAGAACAGAGTCAATCTCGCGTAACTTATACTGCTCTACAAGAGAGGCTTTTGTCACTTCGCTGATGAGTATCTCACTCGCATAAACTTTACAAAGTCCTTCTACACGAGAGCCTAAATTGACCGTATCGCCGATGATGGTATAATCACTTCTATCATGAGAGCCCATCTCTCCAACGACCACATCACCCGTATGGATACCGATGCCTATCTTTATCTCAGGTAGCGCATCTTTTTTTAATTTCTCATTGAGTGATTCTAAGGCCTCTATCTGTTCTATTGCCGATGTCACCGCCATATCGGCATGATGCTTCACATCCAATGGCGCATTCCAGTATGCCATGATAGCATCACCGATATACTTATCGATGGTACCTGCATTTTTAATGATGATATCACTCATGGGTGACATATAGTCATTGAGATAATCAATCAAATCATGGGCAGAACTAAACCCTTCTGATATCGAGGTAAAGGAGCGAATATCTGAAAAAAAGATGCTCACTTCTCTCTCATTGGCTTTAAAATCGACATTTCCAGATTTTATTAAAGCCTCTGCAACTGCGGGAGAGACTTTTTTGGCAAATTTACCCAAAATCCTCTCCTTTTGACGAGACTCATAAAAAAGATTGGAGAAAAAGAGTGCCAAAATCACGCTGACTATGCTTAAAGTCGGATAGATGATATTGAGTATCACCCCCTCTTGAAACATCAAGGTATAGAGCCCATAATGAAAGAGCGCTAAAAAACCAAATGAGAAGCTAAGTGCCACAAAAGGAGAAAAAAGAGTCAAAATCACGCCCGCCATCAAAGTAGAAAAGAGTATCATCAAGATATTGATACCCTCGCTATTGGAGGGTTTTTGTAAAAAGTTTTCATGCATGATATTATCCATGACATTGGCATGTATCTCCACACCCGGTATCATTTTGTCAAATGGCATAGCCCGAAGATCCAACAAACCAGCAGCAGAGGTACCAAGAAGCGCAATTTTCCCTTCAATATCCTCTTTTTTTACCTTTCCCTCATAGATATCCAATGCAGAGATATAACGATAACTATTTTTCGCCCCTGCAAAATTGACAAATAATTGCCCATGTGCATCAGTAGGGATAGAGATATCCCCTATCATGATAGTATCTACCCCAAAGGCATCATAATTTACTTCCACCGTAGAAGCCCCCAAAGCCACCCGCAATATCTCTAAAGAGAGTGAAGGATAAATCACCCCATCATACTCAATAAGAAGCGGCACAGAACGCACGACGCCATCTGCATCAGGAAACATATTAAAACTACCACTTGAATACGCTGCTTCTTGCAAGAGAGGGATATTTGCCGTGACTCCATAAGCATGGGGTAGATACGCTTGTTTTGGACGATTTTTTTCGATAAATATGGCATTGACATTGGGGTTGGTGTTGGTATAGTTTTGCTCCATATTGAGCACATAGCCTAGTATAGAGGGAGAAGAGGCGATACTTTTAGCAAAAATTTCATCATAATCAATAGGGTTTTTAAGGCTAAGATTATACTCTTTTGCCACCTTTGCAGGTGAAGCATCATCTTCTTCAGCAAAAACCATATCAAAGCCTATCACACCTACACCATCTGCTGTTAAATTTTCCACAATTTTCGCTATCTTATCACGACGCCATGGCCAATGCCCTAGTGTTTGCAAAGATATTTCATCAATATCGATGATAACGATATCAAGACTTGCGGAGAGTTCTCCTCGTATATTAAAGTACATATCGATGAAATTATTGTTAAATTTTTGCATAGAACTTTTATTAGTTGTATATAGCATGACAAAGAGTAAGGCTATCACAAGTGTGATGTAAAAATTCGCCATTTTAATTTTCTGCATAGCTTCTCTTTTGGACTATATTTTTTTTACTTTTTGCCGATTTACAAGCATTGATTTATGTATATCGGAGAATTCAATGAAAAAATTAATCGTCCTATTTCTGTTTTTGACAACAGCACTCTTTGCCAAAATCGGTGAGATATCTGCCATGCATGGAGAAGCCACTATCCTCAGAGATGGCAAGTCTATCCCAGTTTCTTCCCACATGGCTATAGAAGAGAAAGATACGATAAAAACAGCAAAAAACACAAAACTACAAATCATATTCAACGACAATACGATTATCTCATTGGGGCAGAAATCTACCTTCAAGATAGAAGCTTACCTCTTTAGTAAAACAAAGGTCAAAGCACGATTTAATGTCAAAGGACTTTTTAAATCTATCACGGGGAAAATAGGACACATCGCACCAGAAAATTTCAAACTCAAAACACAAAATGCCACTATCGGTGTGCGTGGTACCACTATCATAGGTGAGAGCCATGCAGATGCAGATACTATCATCTGTAGTTCAGGAAAAATCATCGTCTCAACACTTAAAGGAGATATCATCGTCAATAGAGGGGAGAGAACTATCGTGCATCGAGACGCTAGACCAACCCGTCCAAGTATCATCAAAAAAGAGATGATACAAAAAACAGAACAAAAAATAATACTTTCACAAACAACACCAACTTCTATGCTACAAACACCAGCCAATGCACCTCTAAAAAAACAAGAACCCATACAAAGTGAAATCTCAACGGTAAAAGAAGAGAAGCAAGATTGGGGTGTCTGGGATGAAGTAGATACTGTGAGTAGTACGCCAGAGACAACTCCCACACCCTTACCTATAGTAGAAGAGGAGTTAGAATCGCTTGCACTTCTTAGAGAAAAAGCGGGTACAAAAACACCTAGCTATCATGGAGAGGTATCTGGTTTTGTCAATACACCACTTCAAAAAATCAGCGATGGTCACATCAACTTAAATGTAGATTTAGGGCGTGGAAAAGTAGATGGCGATATCGGATTTAATCAAGGAAGTGATAGATGGCAAGCAGATATCCACAACGGTTCTGTTGATAGACATGGTGCTTTAGATTTTGCTATCAGCAATCAAGGCAACTTGAAAGGTTCTGGTGATGGGATGCTAAGTGGTGAACACTTAGAACACGCCAATGGCACCTTTAAAATCAAAAATGAAACAAACAATCAAAACGCTTATGGCACATTCAAGGCAAGGAGATAATCATGAAAAATATAGTATTAACCACACTTCCACTACTTCTCATACTTGGCTGTGGTGATGCCACAACTCCCCTAGATGATGACAAGAGTATCAAAAGTCCTACAAATAACACAAAAACGATACGCGCACTCGGTGTTGACTTTGAGTGGCAAGCAGAGATAGATACACGTAAAAACTGGGACGATGCTCGCAACTACTGTGCACAAAAGCAGATGAGACTTCCAAGTCCAGAAGAGTTTTTTGCACTTCTTGACACCAATCAGTCAATCGATACGCTTTTTCCTTCAGATATCAAAGATTTTTGGACGTCTAAAGCATATAGTGATACCAAGGCATGGAAAATCACTACCTGGAGCTCTTCTCAAAGCTATCATGATAAGAACCAAAGTTTAGGTGTACGTTGTCTAAAAGGCGAGACGCTTGATACCCATACCTACACAAAAGTAGGTGATACATTTATAGATAAAAACGACAAAACAGGTGAAGAAAAACGATGGCAAGATGAGAGTGATACCAGTATCAACCGTCTCACATTTTCACAAGCCAAGAACTATTGTCAAGCCAAAGATATGCGCCTACCTACTATTTTTGAACTCCAACAAATCCTTAAAACCACACCAACCCATTTACAAAAAAATGACTTTCTCTCCTACTGGTCTAGCACCCCTCTGCCTACAGATAGTGCAAGTATGATGACTGTCAATTTTACAACAGGCGGTGTACTATTTTCTGATAAAGAGGAAAATAATCACTTGCGTTGTGTACAAACCATAGATACAGTTCCACCTGTGATACAACTCAATGGTCTATCCACTATCACCTTAAATCAAGATGATACTTATATAGAAAAGGGTGCATCAGCATATGATGATGTGGATGGAAACCTTACAGTTGCTATTTCGGGAAGTGTTGATACGAGACAAGTGGGAGAGTATACCCTCACCTATAGTGCAAAAGATAAAGCAGGAAACCATAGTTCTCTTACAAGAGTCATCCAAGTCAATGATGTCACTATGCCAATCATCACACTCAATGGCGCTGCAATCCTCACCATCAACCAAGGGGAGCAGTACACAGACCAAGGTGCCACCGCCCATGACAACACAGATGGCGATCTTACAGTCAGCATAAGTGGAAACGTAAATGCCACAACTGTAGGGACTTATACCCTCACCTATACTGCCACAGATAGTGCAGGAAACCGTACACAGACAACACGAAAAGTAATAGTACTAGACATCACAGCGCCAAGCATAACACTCAACGGAGAAAATCCAACAATACTCAATCAACACGATAGCTATAATGAAGCTGGTGCAAGTGCAGATGATGAGGTAGATGGTAATCTGGCTGTTACGATTTCAGGAAGTGTAGACACCAATACAGCAGGAGAATACACTATCACGTACAGTACACAAGATAGTGCAGGAAACAAAGCCTCTCTGACACGTACTGTCGTGGTAAAGGATACAACAAAACCAACTATCACTTTAAATGGTTCAGCTATTATCACACTCAATCATATGGATACCTACATCGAAAAAGGCGCAAGTGCCATAGATAATGTTGATGGAACTCTTACTGTCACGACTACAGGAAGTGTAGATACAGAGAAGGTAGGTAGTTATACACTCACTTATAGTGCTATTGATAGCGCAGGAAATAGTAACAGCACAACACGAACAATCATCATAAAAGATATCACTGCACCAAGCATCACACTCAATGGTTCAGCAACAGTCACACTCAATCAAGGTGATAACTACAATGAACTAAATGCGGTAGCAACAGATGCTGAAGATGGGAATCTTCCTGTGATAATAGAAGGCAATGTGGATACAAGTACAGTAGGTCAGTATATCATCACTTACAAAGCCCAAGATAGCGCAGGGAACAAGGCTAGCGTACAAAGAACTATCACTATCAAGGATACAACAAAACCAACTATCACACTTTATGGATCCAATCCTCAAACAGTTCGTCAAGGAGAGAGTTATAATGAATTGGGCGCTAGCGCCTCTGACAATGTAGCCATATCAGGGTCTATCATGATAGATGCTTCGGGTATAGATACCTCTATCCCTGGAAGTTACACAGTAACTTATACAGTATCTGATACAAGTAATAATCAAGCTAGCGTAACACGTACCGTAAATATCATCGATACAACAATACCTATCATCACACTTCTTGGTGCTAATCCACAGCAAATAGAAGTAGGCGCATCATATACAGAATTAGGAGCAGGTGCCACGGATAATAGTGATGGAGATATTAGTAACTCTATCATGATAGACAGTTCTTCTGTCAATACCCAGATGATAGGTGACTACCAAGTCACTTATGATGTCAAAGATAACAGTAATAACGCCGCTACACAAGCCTTAAGGGTAGTAGCAGTCAGAGATACAACTGCACCTATCATCACCCTCAATGGTGATGATTCTGTAAACATCAATCAAGGAGACACTTATGATGATGCAGGGGCGATGGTCAGTGATAACTATGATAGCGATATCATAATCCTCACAAACAATCCAGTAAACAGTAGCATCGTGGGTGAGTATACCCTCACCTACACAGCAACAGACAGTAGTGGTAATACTGCAAGTGCGACAAGAGTCGTGCATGTCAAAGATGTCACAGCACCTACCATTATACTAGGTGGTGACAATCCTTTCACTTTAGAGGTCAACACCACTTACAATGAACCTGGTGCTACTGCACAAGATGGCGTTGATGGTGATGTTAATGTCACTATCGGTACATTGGCTAGTACTGCAAGCATCGGTGACTACAATATCACTTACAGTGCCACAGATAGTGCAGCAAACTTGGCAACAGTAACAAGGACGATACACATCGTAGATACAACTGCACCTGTCATCATCCTCAATGGTACTGAAAATATCACTTTAGAAGTGGGAAGTAGCTATAGTGATGCGGGTGCTAATGCTAGTGACAATTATGACACTAATTTATCTGTCATTACCACAGGGAGTGTAGATACTAGCACACTAGGCATATATAGACTCTATTATGATGTCAATGACAGCTCTGGCAATGCTGCCGTACAAAAAATGAGAACCATTACCGTACAAGACACAACACCACCTACACTATCACTTCTTGGTGATAATCCTATCACGATAGAAAAAGGTACATCATATACCGATGCTGGGGCTACAGCTAGTGATAATTATGATGGAGATATTTCAAATACTATCATGATAGTCAATCCTGTCAATAAAGATATCGCAGGTACCTACCAAGTCACCTACAATGTCGACGACAGTTCTGGCAACAATGCCACACAAATCACAAGAACGGTGACAGTACAAGATAATAGCATAGCAACAGACGCTTTTACCTCACATACTGTCACAATAAATGCAAAAGGTTCAGAGTGGTTAGAGATGGTGGATTTAGATAAAGATGGGGATTTGGATATCCTTTCCGCTTCAACTGGCAATAACGGTGCAGAAGTTGCATGGTATGAAAATCATGGTGACTATAGCTTCACAGAGCATATCATTGCAGTAGATGTTAATAGCCCTGAATCCATCAAAGCCGCCGATATGGATAGTGATGGAGATTTAGATATCTTATATACAACCTATGATGGGACAGGAGCATCTCTTGCGCAATGTCTCAATGATGGTAGTCAAACTTTTACATGTTCAGATATAGCCACTGCAATAGGTGCTTTATCCTATATTGATATTGTAGATATAGATAATGATGGTAACAAAGATATCATCTCAGCATCTTGGAGCAATAATCGTATTGATTGGTATAAAAATAATGGGGATGGTACCTATGCATCACCAAGGCTTATTGACAATGCAAACATGACTAAAGCAATTTCACTAGATCACGCTGATTTTGATAAAGATGGTGATATGGACATTGTTGCCGCAGCCAATGGTGACGATAGAGTTGGCTGGTATGAGAATAATGGTAGTGGCACTTTTACACCTCATCTTGCCTCTGATACTATTACTGGTGCATATTCTGTTGATGTGGTAGATGTCAATGGTGATGGCTACGATGATATCATCTCTACATCAAATACAAATGGTCAAATATCTTGGATTACAAGTACAAAGACAACAAATATAAACAGATCCATTACTACACTTTCAAATGTCTATTATGCTTCAGGTGTTGATATGGACAATGACGGCGATATCGATATCTTAAGTAACTCTTCTGAAACAGGTGGAAAAATAGCATGGTATGAAAACACAGGCAGTGAGACAAACTTTCCAGAACATATCGTGGCAAGTGGTGTGGATACTGTCATCAGAGTATTTGCAGCAGACATAGACAACGATGGCAATATGGATGTTGTGGCAGGAGATAGTGCTGGTAATGTCATAGTCTATGAAAACAGTGCTACAGATGTCATAACACCACTACCTAAAACAGGGGATGCAAACGATGGAGGGGTAGGAGTAGATGCAAACTTTACTAGAGATAATACAACTGAAATTGTAACGGATAATATTAGTGGTTTGATGTGGAGCGATGATAGTTCTGCAACAGATTCAATAGCCTACTGGAGTACTGTAGATAGCACATGTAAAAATATGACGACGGGTAGCTATAGTGATTGGCGTATTCCGACACTTCATGAACTCTATTATCTGCTTGATAGATCACAACCTGGTTCAAACATAGATTCAACTTTTACAAATATTGCTACAGATGATGGCTATTGGGCTTATGAACATATCACTTTTGATACTTATAGTTGGGTAGATTTTAATACGGCTAGAAGTAATACGGTTAGCATTGGGTCACAGCCTAAAAAACATATTCGTTGTGTGAGAGGAGAAAGTTTTCAAACTTCATTCATACGAGATGACAATAAAAAAGTCGTTTTAGACCATCAACACAACTTAATGTGGGATGACACGACTGCGTCTTCCACGCTTACAAATAGTTGGACAGATGCAAACAATGTTTGTACCTCTCTAAACACAGCAGGATATAGTGACTGGAGAGTGCCAAATATCAATGAACTCTATTCTATTGCTACAATTTCAGGAGTAGACCTCTCATTCAACTATGTATTTAAAAATAATCAAAATGCATCCTATTGGTCATCTACAAAAGTTGATGTTAATAATATCTATACATTAAATTTTGGAGGTACTTTAGATGATAATCTAATAGATGAATCTAGCAACATTCTATATGTTCGTTGTGTTAGAAATATCCAATAAGTGTGTAAAATCTCTTTTACACACTTCAAAAAAATCAAAAATTTCCGATATGCATACATAAGGATATGTTTGTGAAAAAATTAGTGCTTTTGCTACCTAGCGTACTGCTCTTATCTCTGCATGCTAGCTATCATGATAGACACGTCTATTATTTTAAAAGTTCTCTTCCAAAAGAGGCTACATACATCCCTATTTATAGAGTCAAGATAGGGGCATTTAGCCATCTTAACAATGCAAAAAAGATGCAAAAAAATACTCCCAAAAGTTATATCCTAAAGGGAGAGAAATATCACAATCTTTATCTTGGAGCCTATCATGATAAAGCTGAGGCGATGCGTACACTTAACGTACTCCAAAAGCACTATCATGATGCCTACCTTGTGACTACCTACGAGATACAAAAGCCTATCATGATAGAGGAAAAAGAGGATTTTTTCAAACAAGCACAAGCTTACTTTGCATCGGGAGATTATGAGAGTGCGCTTGCGCTTTATGACAAAGAGATGATTCTACATCCCAACAATCATCTCGCCGCTTTAGAGTACGCTAGAACACTTTATATGCTAGGCTTTTATAAACAAGCAAGAGAAGTGTTTGTAAACGTGTTAGCCCAAAATCCCCCTGCGCAGGTACAACACAATATCCATCTCTTTTTGGAAAAAATTGAGAACAAACTCACTACGCATAGCTTTACGGGGACTATCATGATAGGTGCCACCTATGATGACAATCTAGGCTACACCACTTCTTCCCCGACATTTAACTATGGTGGATTGACCTTAGAAAACGATACCAACAAAACAAAAGGATTTTACAACACACTCAATCTTCTCCTCTCACATCATTATCAAAAAGAGCATTTTTCTTGGGAGAGCAGTTTTTATACCTACAACGAATTTCAACAACAAAACAATATCTCAGCACTCAACCTACTACATCTTTCAACAGCTATCTCAAAAAGTTACAATAACTTTAAAATCACACTACCCGTAGCTATATCACACACATGGTTTGCACAAAAAAGAGACACACTTAGTCTCATGACACAGCCTAGCTTCATCTTCAAAGTATCCAACAAAACACAACTTGCACTACAAACACTCTATCGTCATAGTAAAAATGAAACAGATGATGAAAAAAGTTACGGCACTTGGGGCACTAGCATCATAACAAGTAGCGTTTTTAAACAAAGCAGTATACAAACCAAGCTAGGATATGAAAAGGATAAAAAAGAAGAGGGGGAGAGAATCGACATCTCAAAAGAAAATTTTTATGCAGGCGCGACACTAGGTTATGATGTGTTAACAGATAGCCAACTATTTTTACGCTATTTATATCTAGAGAGCCACTATAGCGATAGTGACCCAACTCTAGCCTATGCGAGAGAAGATAAGAAAAATCAACTCACGCTAGGCATGAAACAGGGCATCAGCAAAAAAAGTGCACTATCACTCATATATACCTATCTCAACAATCACTCAAACATCAACAGTTACAGCTATAAGAAAAATGCCTACACGCTAAACTATAATTATGACTTTTAGTGCAAGTCCGCGTTTAGCTTCACTTCTCTCGTACTTCTAAAAGCTTTTATAGCACCAGTAAGAGAATCTTCTCTAAAATGAATCCCATTTAAGCCCGCCAAAACAGCCCCTTTGAAAACATCTGTATCAGCAGAAGTCCATTCTGGATTTGCCTCTTTGATTTTGTTAAATTCATCCGTATTGATAGAGATTTTAGTCCCTGCAAGGATAGAAACACCTGCATCTACGATACAGCCGTCCCCTAGAGGGATACCTGTCACAGAGTTGGCACCTAAGAGTGTATTTTCACCGATAGAGATAGGGTTTCCATCTGTTCCAGAAAGCACACCAAGTATACTCGCACCACCACCTACATCAGATCCTGCTCCTACGATAGCAGATGAAGAGATACGCCCCTCTACCATCACAGGCCCCGTCGTTCCAGCATTAAAATTGATATAAGAAGCACCTGGCATGACCGTCGTACCAGCGTGTAACTGTGCACCCATTCGTACTTTTGATGCATCAAGGATTCTTGTATTATCTGCTGGGATAACATGCTGTAAAAATCTTGGGAATTTATCCACAGAAGAAATCTCAGGATACATGCCATCTAGTTTTAACGAAATTTCATTTTCTCTTAACCAGTCAAGTTCGATAGGCATATTGCCAGACCATGCGACATTTTCAAGCTTTCCAAATGCACCATCAAGATTGACTGAGCGAAGGGCTACTTTTGCCTCAGAGAGTCCATAAAGCTTGAGGTAAATTGCTTCTACACTTTGAGGCGCACTATCTTCAAAAAGAAATACTATTTTAAAAGAAGTCTCGTCAACTTGTTGTGACATAAATAGCTCGGAAAGATGCTTAATCACTTGTACATTTTTATGATCATTGCCTGCTGCTTCTTCAATATAAGGAGTAAAAATATTCATAGCATTTTCAACAAAATCACGAGATACTTCTGTGACAAACTCACTTGCTGAAAAATCAACATTTACACCAGCATCTGCTAAAGATGCTGCAAAAACTGCTGCTGAACCAAAGTTTTCGTTCCAGTTAGTTAAGGCAAATGTCGCCTGTAAAATCTTGTCTTCATTTTTTTGACCACGATCAATTCTAGTAATACCAAATGCAATTGGATCTCTATAACCAGAAACTGTTTTAGCTGACTCTACAAACGAAGCAAATGCTTCTTTACTCATTACCTTATCTATTGCCATATTTTATCCTCTATTACTGTTGTTACTTCTATTTCCGCCGCTGTTACCACCACGATTGCCACCGCTATTTCGACTACCACCACGGTTTCCGCCACCGCTATTTCGATTGTTATTGCCACGGTATCCACCACCGCCACCACTTCTATTTCTTCCGCTACGGTTTCTACCACCACGATTTCTTCCACCATCGCCACCACGACCAGCATTTGCCATGAGTCTGTCAACTTCTGCGATAGTTTTACCGATACGGTCACTTCCTTGGATATCGTTTTCACTATAGAGCATAGAAGCTAGTTTAAGCGCTATATCTTCATCTGAAAGTTCAGTTTTCAGATTTTCTACTAGTTCACGTGCTAAGTCTGAAATCTCTTGTTTTTTAAGATTATCTATCATCTTGTCTTTTTGTTGCATCTGTACATCACGAATCGTAGGAATCACTTTTGACTCTAGCGTAGAGCCTACATCTTTTTGAATTTTTTTAAGTGAATTAAACTCTCTTGGTGTCACGATAGAGATAGCCATGCCATCTTTACCCGCACGACCCGTTCGTCCGATACGATGCACATAAGACTCAGAATCAAAAGGAATATGATAGTTAAATACATGAGATACATCTCTCACATCTAAACCACGAGCCGCAACATCAGTCGCTATCAATGTCTCAAAGCTTCCTCTTTTAAAAGCACGGATAACATCTTCACGTTGACGTTGTTCCATATCACCATGTAAGCCCTTAGCACTCTGTCCTTGTGCCATCAAATAATCTGCAAGTCTATCTACTTCTCTTTTTGTACGACAAAAAACGATACTTTTCACTGGATTTTTAAAATCCATCAAACGAATAAGTGCGTCATCTCTTTCTCTCTATTCAACCACATAATAAAGTTGTTTGATGTTTTCATTGGTGGTGTTTGTTTTAGTGATAGTCACAAACTCAGGACGATACAAAATCGTCTCTGCCAACATCTTGATAGGCTTAGGCATCGTCGCTGAGAAAAGAAGCGTTTGACGTGTACTTGGAAAATACGTAAATATCTCTTTGATATCATCTAAAAATCCCATGTCCAACATCTCATCTGCTTCATCCAAAACCACATACTTAGGGTTGATGCTAATTTCACCTTTGTTTAAAAGATCCAAAAATCTACCTGGTGTCGCTACGATGATACCTGCACTGTTGATGTGTTTGATTTGTCTACTATACGATGAACCACCATAAACAGTCGCTGTGGAAGTGTTAAAGTTTCTAGCAAATCTAAACAGTTCATCACTCACTTGTGTGGCAAGTTCTCTTGTTGGCACGATAACGACCATCTCAACATCACCATTGTGTTCCATCATGTTGATGATAGGCAGTCCAAATGCCGCTGTTTTTCCTGTACCAGTTTGCGCTTGTGCTACGATATCTTTTCCCTCAAGTACGATTGGCATCGCATCTTGTTGTACGGGGCTAGGTTCTGTGAACCCTGCATCTTTGATAGCGCGCGCTAAGGGTGCTTTAAAATTAAAGTCTTCAAAAGTCATATATTTTTCTTTATGTTAGTATCATAAACACTACTAAGAACCAACATCTTTCAGTTTTTATCTTTCTATTAACCGACGATTCTCACGAAATTTTACCTTGATAAAGAGTGTGAAGTGTGTTGGTTATTGGGAGTATTTATGTAGACGCGATGATAGCGAAAGTAAGCTTCATAAAAACTTACCTTCTCATACTATCATGATAGCGTTAGTTTGCAAGCAAGTCTTTGAGGCTCTCTTTGGGATTTTTTCCTTTTATAATGGCATTGACTTCTATAGCGATAGGCACATAGATATCTTCTTTTTTGGCGATTTTTACGATGGCTTCAGCGGTAGGTACACCCTCCGCCACTTCACCTAAATCTTCCAAAATAGCATCCATACTTTTTCCCTCAGCTAGTGCTAACCCGACACGATAATTACGTGAGAGTTTAGAAGAAGCAGTTAAAAACAAATCTCCCGAACCACCAAGTCCTATAAAGCTATCTTTTGATGCGCCAAAATGTTTTCCAAAGCGCATCATCTCTACTAAACCACGTGATATCAAAGATGCCCGAGCATTATTGCCAAGTCCCAAGCCTTCACAAATACCACTCGCAATCGCAATGACATTTTTGTACGCCCCACTCACCTCTGCTCCCATTACGTCAGTAGAGGTGTATGTCTTGATAAAAGAGGGGAAAAAAGTGCTATATTTTTCTGAGAGTTTATTATTGGTTGAACTGATGACCAACGCACAAGGAAGCCCCTGTATTACCTCCGCAGCAAAAGAAGGTCCAGAGATAAACGCCATATTTTCTTCAGGGACAAAGGCAGAAAATACTTCATTTAAAAACTTCCCAGAACTGACTTCTATCCCTTTTGATGCGACCAAAATCTTCTGATTGTTAAAGACAAAGTTATTTTCTAACCACGCTCTTGCATGTTGGGCAGAAATCGCAAAAACTAAGTATTCCAAAGAGAGTATCTCATCCACAGAGACAAAGTGTGGAATCTCTTTTTGCCTTCGTGAGGTAATAAATACTTCATTGTCAGGATTTTTTGAAAAAGCATACTGCAAAGCTTGACCCCATTTTCCCGCACCTATGATTCCTATCTTCATTTTAGCCCCTTTTTGAGTTTTGCTATATTTTTCTTATCACCGATTACGACCAAAATATCACCCTCTCGCATCTTACGATAAATCTTATGCGTATTATAATAAAATTTACCACCCTCTTTTGCTGCATGTACCCCTATCATGATGATATCATACTCCGATTCTAAAGTAAGTTTACGAAACTGTTCCCCGATGATACTTGTCTCTTGGGGCACGACAACCTCTGCTATCTCTATAGAGAGATCACTATAAATGATTTGGTCAAAGACATCAAAAATCTTCGGCTTTTGCAAAACCCTAAAAATTCTATGAGAACCCAAATCATAAGGGTTAACCGTATAGCTAGCCCCTGCTAGTAGCATCTTTTTTTCATCATTGACTGTGGCAGCCAGAGAGATAATTTTAAGATTTTGATTGAGTTTGCGCGCAGAGAGTGTGACAAAAAGATTATTATTGTACTCTTCATGCATACAAAAAAATGTCTCAATCTCCTTTTCTATGCCTATCTCTTTGAGATATATATCTTTTGTGATATCCAAGCAGCGCGCACCAAATCCATCCCCAAGAGCACTCTCTACATCTTCTTCGCTACAAGAGACGATAAAAAATGCTATGCTCCGTGCTTTTAACATCTTTGCTAACTCTCTGGCTGTTTTTCCATATCCATATATCACTAACTGTTTGATGGCTTATCCTTTAAAAAGAGTCAGTTTAAATGCAATGATATCTTCTCTATCCCCAATCACCATCAAGACATCATGCTCTCTTAATATAAATATCTCATCTTTAGGGTGAAAATAAAACTTATCCTGCTCATTTGCCCGCACCAATCCCAAAAGCTTGAGGTTAAAATGCTTTAAGTTTAACTTTTTTAAAGATAGATGATACGCTTTTGACTCTTTGGCAATTTCTATCTCTTCGAGGATAGGGTCTTCTCGCTCTAAAAGTATATTATCAATAGCCCCATAGGCAATCGGTGCTTCCAGATACTCCATAGCTGCAATAGCCGCACTTTTATAAGGGAAAATCGCCTCTTTAGCACCTGCAATCTCTAGTTTTAACTTTGCCTCTTTTTTATTGACCCTGGAGTAGACGACAGTATCGCTATTAAGTGATTTTAAAGATAAAATGATAGAGAGGTTAAGGGCATCATTATCTGTTAAGGCCACAGCATGTTTAAGTTTACTATCACACCTCAGTAATTCCAAAACATCCATATCAGAGGCATCTGCATGTAAGGCTAAAAATTTCTCTTTTTTAGCTTCTTCTATCTCTCCAGCATTCACATCAAGTACCACAAACTTTTCACCTGCACGATATAATTCTCTGGCTAACTCTTTCCCCATCTTACCATATCCACAGATAAGCACATACGATTTTAATTTTGCTATCTCATTGAGCACATGTTGTTCTTTCACCTCTTCTAACTTCTCCGTCATGGAGGTCGTAATGATAGAGGTCATAAATGAGATGATAGCAATCCCTCCCATGATAAGAAACATCGTGATAAAACGCCCTGCCGATGTTTGTGGTGTGATATCTCCAAAACCCACGGTAGTGATAGTGACGACTGCCCAGTAAATCGCGTCAAAAAAGGTATCTATCTTTTCATTGCCCCCCGCCCCTTCAAAGATATAAATCACCGTTGAAGCAAAAAATACCATAAAAGAGAAGATAACAAGTAAGGTAACAAACTCATAGCGTTTCTCAGTAAAAACCCGCAGTAAAAAATTGAGATTTTGTGTATATCTAAAGACTTTAAAGAGCCTAAAAAGTAGTAAAAAACGTAGTACTCTTAGTGGTCGATAAGAAGGAAGAATTGCTAACAAATCAATAATAGACATAGGAGAGATAACGAAGCGAAACTTCTCTAAAAGGGCTGGTTTTAAAAGCATCCATGCCGTTGAATTCTTCTCCTCTACCTCATATTGTTCATGTGTTTCAATGATAGACATATGGGCATTACTACTCACCCAAAAACGTCCCAACCACTCTAGTATAAAGATAACAACAGCCACCATTTCAAAGATGTAGACGATAGGAGGCAAGGCATGTTTTATCTCTAAAATCAGGATTAAAATAGTACTTAAGACTAAAAAAATCATAAAAATATCAAAATATTTTTTTTTAACAGAGGCTTCTCCTTCTAAAATTTCAAAGGCAAACCTCTTTATCTTTTTATAACGCTTAGAGGCTTCTAAGGCATAAGAAAATGTTAAAAGCCACCTTTTAAATGTCATTAAGCGAGTTTGTTCTTTAAAATTTCATTGACTTTGGCAGGGTTGGCGCTTCCTTTGCTCTCCTTCATCACTTGCCCTACAAAGAAACCAAGCAACTTCTCCTTGCCACCTCTGTACTGTTCAACCTTATCAGGGTTTGCAAGCAATATACCATCAACAAGTGCTTCAATAGCCCCATCATCACTCATCTGCTTTAGACCAAGTTTATCGATAGTTTCATCAATACCCATCTCATTTTCCATCACATAATCCAGTACCTCTTTAGCCGCTTTTCCAGATATAGTACCATCATCTATACGCTTGACTAGTGTCGCCAACTTCACAGCATCTACAGGATTACTTTCAGCATTTTTTAAACGTCCTTGAAGTTCAACAGTGAGCCAAGTCACAGAATTTTTCGCACTTGCTCCCTCTGCTAACATCTTTTCAAAAAAGTGCGCCATCTCTATATCTGCCGTAATCACTGCCGCGTCATATTCTTTGATAGCATGTTCTTTGACAAAGCGTGCCTTTTTGGCATCGGGCAATTCAGGGATGTTTTTTCCCTCTTCTAGCATCGCATCACTCACGATTACTGGCTCTAAATCAGGCTCAGGAAAGTAGCGGTAATCTGCTGCATCCTCTTTACCACGCATAGATTTTGTCTGTCCACTCTGCACATCAAACAGTCTCGTCTCTTGATACACTTCTTCATCAAAAACGCCATCTTCCCAAGCCTCTATCTGACGCCCTATTTCATACTCGGTGGCTTTTTGGATAAATTTAAACGAGTTCATATTTTTAATCTCGACCCGTGTATTGAGGTTTGTTGCTCCTTTTGGACGGATGGAGATATTCACATCACAGCGAAATGATCCCTCTTGCATATTGGCATCAGAGATGTCAAGGTAACGCACAATGGCATGTAACTTTTTAAGGTATCGTATCGCTTCATCGCTACTGCGCATGTCAGGGTCTGATACGATTTCAAGTAGTGGGGTACCTGCACGGTTTAAATCTACCTTACTCTCTGCTCCATCATGGATACTTTTCCCCGCATCTTCTTCGAGGTGCGCTCTTGTAATACCGATACGCTTGCTTGAGCCATCATCAAAATCAATAATGATTTCACCACCCTCCACGATAGGAATCTCAAATTGCGAGATTTGATACCCCTTTGGGAGATCTGGATAAAAGTAGTTTTTTCGGTTAAAAATAGACTTTTTATGGATAGTTGATCCTACAGCATTACCAAAATAAATCGCCTTTTTAACCGCTTCAAAATTCAGTACCGGAAGTGCGCCAGGAAGTCCTAAACAAACAGGGCAGACATTGGTATTTGGTGCTTCACCAAAAGAGGTGGGACAGGAACAAAAAATCTTTGTCTTGGTATTTAACTGGATATGGACTTCTAAACCGATGATAACTTCAAACATCAACTAAACCTTGCGTAATTATTTTTTTCATTTTACAACAATTTTCATTAGAGCAATAGAAGTTATCTAAGGAGAATAAATGCTATACGTACTAGCAACAGACCCTATTTTTCCCTTGCTTTTTTGCTTGATACAGATGCACATCTGTCCCTTGTATAAAAACATCAGAACTTAAGTCATCTTCATACTCTTTAACGCCGAAACTACAAGTAAGTTTAAAGCCTTCTGCAAAACTTAAGGCTTCAACATTTTTACGTATTTTTTCAGCCAATTCTATCGCTTCTGGTTTTTTTGTTTGGGGCAATATGATAGCAAATTCTTCACCACCCCAGCGCGCAAAGGTATCACTCTCTCGTATACTTTGAGAGACATTATTTGTAAGTGCTACAAGTACTTGATCTCCTATATGATGTCCGTAGGTGTCATTCACTCTTTTAAAGTCGTCTATATCATATAATATAAGTGAAAATGGCTCCTTATATCGCCTTGATAGTGCTATCTGTTGCTCCAGTATCGTATTAAATTTCAATCTATTGGCGATACCTGTCAAGGCATCTGTAGAGGCTGCCACTTCAAATAGCTTGCGTTCATTTTCAAGCTCTGTGATATCCGTAAAGGAGAGCACAAGATGCCCGCTTTTACCATCTTCTACAGGTGCAACATCCACAACAAACACATAAAGTTCATTGTTGCTTTTAAGTTTCACTTTATGAATCATCGTAGGATTATTGATGACAAATTCTTTCCATTCACTATCATCAAAACGACACTGTAAATATCCATCATCTTTCATAAAAGTATCGCATACTTTTTCATATTTGTTATAAAAATCCGTGATACTTTTAACAGAAAAAAACTCTAAAAACGCTTTGTTTACACTGACTATCTCTGACTCTTCCATAACAAAGACGATATTTCTTTGCGACTCCAACACCGCTTGCAGATAAGACTTATGCTTTAAAACCTCTTCTTTGGAGTTTTGTATATCATCCACCATCTCATTGACTGAGAGTGCTAACTCTTCAAACTCTCTAAAATATAACTTATTAGTATCAATCTTTTTTAATTTTTTAGAGGCATCCTGAAAGTAGGCATTAAAAAGGGCAAAATGCTTTTTTAAATCTCTAGCAATCAATCGCGTCACGATAAAGGTAGTGATGATGGCAAAGATAAAAACCAAAAGTAGTTCAATACTTGAAATAGTTGCTAAGTAGTGAAAAAAAGAATTAGCCCCACCCCTATCAAATATCAGGCTATAAAGCCATAAGGTGAGCAATATAATCAATGAAGAGATAATTACAATAGTAATGTTGATAAAGAAAGTGCCAATAATACTTTGCTTAGTTTTCATAGTGAAACATTATAGTTAAAAGAGTCTAAAAAAGTTAATATTTTATACTAGATTTTACCAAAAAAGGTGTTTAGCTAGAAAAAAGTCCTTTCTAGATAAAAAAATAGATGTTTTATTTGTTATCTAAAAGTTCTCTTAAGAGTTTGGTTTGTTCTTTGGCTTCTAAGAGTGCTTCTTCTTGGGTGTGTGCCATCTCAAAAAAGACCACCATAAAAAGGCCGATAGTGGCACCAAAAAAACCACCAATAAGCGCGACAATAAGTCCAAAAGGGTAAAAAAGTGTAAAGAAAAGGTAAGCCCCAACGATAACGACACCCCAAGAGGCACCCTGCATGAAGCTTACCAAAGAATCAAAATTCTTACGTATCATGATAGCTTAGTGACCCTCGTCAATTTGCACAGCACCTGCTAGATACACATAGGTCAAAATCATAAAGATAAAGGCTTGTAAAAGTGCTGAAAATGTTAAAAGCGCAAATGGTGCGAGAGGTGCGATAAAAGGCACAAGCATCAAGATAACAGCAAGAAAGAGATCATCACCCTTGATATTACCAAAAAGTCTAAATGAGAGTGAAATGATTCTTGAGATATGAGAAACCACTTCGATAGGAAACATAAATAGTGTCATGATAAACTTCACAACAGGGTTCATATCACCTAAGTGTACAAAAGATGAAAAGTACTTGATAACACCATGATTCTTGATACCTTCATAGTTATAGTAAACAAATACAATAAGCGCTAAAGCAAGCGTAAAGTTGATGTTACCCGTAGGTGATTCAAAACCAGGAATGATTCCCATCACATTGGCGATAAAAACAAAGATACCGATAGTTGCAACGATTGGTAGGTAATGTCTAGCCTTCTCTTCACCGATGACATCTTTACCCATAGCGATAACGCCTTCTAAAAAAGCCTCCATTACATTTTGCGCGCCTTTTGGTACGATTTGCAATGATGATGTAGCCAATTTAGCGATCAAGACAGCGAGACCTGCAGCTAGAAGCGTATGTGTGATTAAAATATAAGCGTGATTGTGGGAGATAACCCCAAAGAAAGTAAAAATCTCATTCATGGTACGAGGATTCCTTTTGTAATTTTATGCGTGATTTTATCTAAAAAAAGATTAATTATCGCTAAATTGTGCGTTTTTCTTGCCCTATTCTATAGAGTGCGAAGTCGTACTTAATGGGGTCATTTTTATCAAAGGTGCGCAATTTTTGTGTGAGTTCCATAACCGCTTTTAAGTCATACTGCTTTCTTTTAAGTAAGCCTAAAGTACGTGAAACTTTGAAAGTATGGGTATCCAAAGGCAAGAGCAAATCCTTTTTATCGACAGATTTCCACAACCCCATGTCGATATTGTCTTCTCGTACCATCCATCTTAGATACATATGCCACCTCTTATAAGCAGAGGTGCTCTTTTTACTAGGTACTTTACCTAGTAAAAAATCATATCCATGGCTATCATAATAGTTCAGTTCTCGTAACGCCTCTATCAAAGAAACAAGTCCCTCCATCACATCCTCTTCTTTTTTATAACCCTCATAAAACTTCTCTTCTAAAGAAAATGCCTCTTTAGCCCGTTTAAGAGTGATAAAAAACGCTGCTACATCTGCTGATTTTTGAAAGCGATAGTAGTATGAAGATAAAGCTTTTTTAATATCTTCATCACTCTCTTGAAGTAATGTAAAATCTAGCGAATCCAAAAACTTAACGATTAAACCAGCATTCCCATAAGCAAAAAGCGCACAGACAAGAGAGATAGTCTCATCATTGTGCCGCTTTGCTATCATGATAGGGTCAGGTTTAGACGCGCTAAGTTCTTCTATGTCGTTTCGTTTTGCAACTTCGATATCTAACTTCTCTTTGAGCCACACCTAAAGGACTTTCTCTTTTTGATTGGTATATGATTGCAAAAAATCAGAGATATTGGAGAGTGCATATATCACCAAAAATATCATAAGCCCAGGGAAAAAACTAAGCCACCAAGCGATATCGACTACATCTTTCCCCTCACTCAACACCGAACCCCACGAAATCTGTGGTGGCATGATACCAATTCCCAAGAAACTCAGCCCACTCTCTGCCAATATCGCCCCACCTACCCCAAAGGTAAATGAGATAAAAAAGATAGGCGCAAGCAGTGGTGTAAAGTATTTTAAAATAATCTTCAAACGACTCACACCTGAGAGTTTCAGTATCTTGATAAAGGGTTTAGAAGAGATAGCAAAACTCTCACTTCTAATGAGCCTAGCCATCCCCATCCATCCTGTTATGGAGATGACGATGATGAGTATCATGATAGAGGCATTCATATACGAAATCAACGCTAAAAGCAGGAAAAAGGTAGGAAAGGTAAGAAACAAATCTATCATGATAATGATACCTTTATCGACATTGCCCTTGAAAAAACCCGCTGACACCCCGATAATCAAGCCCAAAAATGAGGCTATCATCGCAGAACCTACACCAATAAGTAGGGAGACTTTTCCACCCTCCATCATCCTTGCAAGCACATCACGCCCTAGCCTGTCTGTCCCCATAAAGTGCTCACTAGAAGGGGGTAAAAGTATAGACGTTTTGTCCAGTTCAAACGCAGAGAGGGTATAAAAGTAGTCGCCAAAAAAAGAGAATAGCACGATGAGTAGTAGTATCATGATACTAATATAAGGAACTTTCAACACTTGCCTTTATCTGTTTTGCTTATTATAGCAGTCAAAGGGTTAAGAAAAAAAGTGTATGATGAAGGCATTAAAATTTAGGAGAAAAAATGAACAATGCTGTAAAATTTATCATCGCTGCTTTGGTTATCATCGCAGGTGTTTTTATGTTTAAGACATACCAATCAGGCGGATTTGAAGATATCAAACCAGATACATCCACACAACAAGAGGCACATTAATTAAGCCTATATGGAGGTGTTTGATTAGAGTGCTTTACGAGGGCAAATCCTCCCTATGGTCTGAGCCTCTACAATCACTCTAATCAAACACCTCCGCCCCTACTTCAAAGATGCAAACTCTTTCCCTTCTCATCTGTTATCTCAAAGGTCAAACTCATCGCATATATCCACTCAAATAGTGGCAGTAAATCTTCATATATCTTAAACGCTTTCTCTATCAGTTTATCATGATAAATCATCTCAGGCTTAACACCCTTATAAGCAAACATAGCAGCATAAAGACTCAAATGTGCATAAGACATATCTTTATCAAAACCTCTTGGATAGCGTTTATAGTGGGGTTCAGGAAAAGAGTAGCCCTTTGCTTTGAGGTCTATCATGATAGTCTCCAACTCTTTGGCATGTCCTTCATCCTTGATATATTCACGATAACCAGCCAAGGAGTCTTTAGAAAATCCCCGTATACCAGAAGCGATAAGTAATTCATCAGGAGAAAAATGCAGATAAAATGAAGCACTTTGAAGCCTCTTGCCACTGCCTCGCCAAAAGACGATACCAATACGACTTTTAAGGGGTGTTTTGTCTTTACTCAAACGCACATCCCTAAAGATTCGAAACAGAGAACCATTGATTTTTGGGATAGCATTGATGTTGGGAACAAGGGCTTGGAGATGCTCACCAAACTCCACAACAAAAGCACGGCTAGGATTTAAGATATAATCATCATAACGATAGCGGTTATCTTCAAACCACTCTTTGTTGTTGTTTTCTCGAATATCTTGTAAAAAGTCTACACTCTCTTTAGAGAAAAACCGCATTGACTAAAAAATCACCGTCTTGTTTTTATAGACAAAAAGTCTATCATCAAGGGCTAAGTCAATCGCTTTTGAAAGAACAATTTTTTCTACATTTCGCCCTGCTTTTTGCATATCTCTCCAGCCATATTCATGTGTCACACCCACCACATCTTGCGCGATGATTGGTCCTTCATCCAAGTCATCATTGACATAGTGTGCGGTGGCGCCGATGATTTTAACCCCTCGTTGAAAGGCTTGCTTATAAGGATTTGCCCCGATAAAGGCTGGCAAAAATGAGTGGTGAATGTTGATAATCTTCCCAGCAAAAGGCTTGACAAACGACGGAGTAAGGATACGCATATACTTAGCAAGCACGATGATATCAGGGTTAAACTCATGCAATAGTGCTTTAACTTTATCTTCATGGTCTTCACGTTCTAGATTTTCAGCAGAGACATAAAAGTAAGGGATATCAAACTTACTAGTTAAATCTCTCAGGCTATCATGATTGGAAATCACCGCCAAGATATTGGCATCCAATTCACCACTATGATATCGAATGAGAATATCTCCTAAACAATGTGACTCTTTTGTTGCCATAAGTACTAGATTTTTTTTGCGTCTTGCACCAAGTGCGATATTGGCATCTTCAGGGAGCATACTTGTCAAATCAAATCGCAACTTTTCCAAGTCCACATCACCACTAATCACCGCGCGAAAGAAAAATCTATCATACTCTTTATCCACAAATTCAGAGTTTTTCTCGATGTTCATCCCATGCTGATAAATCACCTCTGAAAGATGGTAAATCAAGCCTGCCTTATCCGAACAATCCACTTTTAATATATAATGACTCATCTACTTTTTTTCTTCCAATCTCTCTTCTATGGTTGCCAGATAATACTCCAAAAAATTGAGCGTGATATCTAGTTTTGCTTCGATGTTTTTTGTCTCTTCAGCTTGCAAGCCTTCAAAAAGTACCAATAATCTCTCTTTAGAGTGTTCTAAAAAAACGATTTCATCACTATCACTCTCTTCACACTCCTTGGCTTCTTCTTCTGGATTTTCCGCTTCTATGCGTGAGAGTATCTCTGCTTCGACTTTCTCTTCTTGTGCTTTGAGCATCTCTTGGGCTCTTACACCATCTTCAACAATTTTCTCATCTAGTTCTTCTAATGTAGCAAGAATCAACTCTTTTAGTTCCATGGTTGTGCTAGCCACCTCTCAAATTGGATATATTGCTCTTTTTTACTCATCCGTGCAAAATAGTACTTTTTCTTTTGATTCACACCTGTAAAAACACGGCGACTTTGCGTCAATCGCTTCAAGCCCAAAATCGCCGCTTCATTTTCAGGATCTTCGGCTAAGATATCTTGATAGATTTTGATAGCATCGGCATTGTAGCCTTGCGATTCGTGGATGTTGGCAAGTGTGAGTGTTTTCATCGGTGTGAACAGACGATATCCGCGATGATAGAGCCCATCTCTGTAGTAGAACAGACTTCACTAGCCCCAAAAGCAGCGATATCTTTTGTACGATATCCCTCTTTTAAGACTTTCTCGATAGCCGTATCTATTTTATCCGCTGCCTCCACCTCACCTAGGGCAAAACGCAGCATCATAGAAGCAGAAGAGATAGTCGCCAAAGGATTGGCAATCCCCTGCCCTGTGATATCAGGAGCAGACCCATGAATCGGCTCATACAAGCCTACCTTGCCACCCACAGAGGCAGAAGGAAGTAGCCCGATAGAGCCAGAAATCATGCTTGCTTCATCACTCAAAATATCTCCAAAGATATTGCCCGTGAGCATCACATCAAACTGTTTTGGATCACGCACAAGTTGCATGGCGGCATTGTCCACATACATGTGCGTTAGGGCTACCTCAGGATAATCCTTCGCGACCTCTTCTACAGTATCTCTCCATAATTGACTCACTTCCAAGACATTGGCTTTATCAATAGAGCAGACTTTTTTGCGTCTTTTCATCGCTGATTCAAAGGCTTCTTTGGCGATGCGTACGATTTCTTCTTTTGTGTAAATCATCGTATTATACGCTCTGTCTTCCCCTTTTTCTCGAGGCTTTCCAAAGTAAATCCCGCCAGTAAGTTCACGCATCACAAGCAAATCCACACCCTGTACCACTTCAGGCTTTAAAGTGCTCGCTTCTATCAACTCATCATAGACTTTAACCGGACGGTAGTTCGCATACAATCCAAGTGCCGCGCGTAGTTTCAAAAGTCCACTCTCAGGTCGTTTATCCCGTGGCAATTTATCCCACTGCTCCCCACCAATTGCCCCAAAAAGTATCGCATCAGCACGCTCACAACCATCAATAGTCTCTTGAGGAAGAGGATCACCTGTGATATCATAGGCATTGCCACCCATGAGGTACTCATCATATTTTAGTTCAAAATCTGCATTGACTGCTACAGCGTCCAATACTTTTATCGCTTCATCTATGATTTCTGGGCCTATGCCATCGCCTTTGATAACGGCTATATTGTATACTTTCATCTTAGTTTCCTTCGGCTATTTCAGCTTTTGCGTAGTTTATCAAGCCACCTACATCTATCAACTCTTGCATAAAAGGAGGAATAGGGGTAAATTTATAATTTTTACCCGTCGTGATATCTTGTATCTCACCCTTTTGCATATCTATCATGATAGTGTCTCCTTCGGCTATCTCATCTGCTTGGGGTAGTTCAAAGATAGGTAGTCCCATATTAAACGCATTGCGGTAAAAAATCCGTGCGAAGCTCTTGGCGATGATGGCTGAAACGCCCACCGCTTTGAGTGCGATAGGGGCATGCTCACGCGAAGAGCCACAACCAAAATTTTCTCCAGCGACGATGACATCACCCACACCCACTTTAGTGACAAATTCAGGATCAGCATCTTCCATAGCGTACTTTGCCAAGTGTTCAGGATCTGAACTATTTAAATATCTAGCAGCAATAATCAAATCGGTATCGATATTATCACCAAATCTCCAAACTTTTGCGTTTGTGTTACTCATACTCTTTTCCCCTATATTGGATAATTTTGAGGTATTTTATCTAAAATTTTCCAAAGTTTGGTAAAACTAAGAAAATAGCGGTGTCTGATTTTCCTCATGCCATGCGAGAATGCCTTCCCATGCCTCCTTGGCATCCTTGGCAAACCAAAAGAGTTCTCTATCCTCCGCATCAATCACACCCTCAATCTCCAACACCTCAAAATCAATCACCCTCTCCCAATACTCCTGCCCCACAAAAACCACAGGAATAGGCGCAATCTTTCTTGTTTGTATCAAAGTCAATGCCTCAAAAAGTTCATCTAGCGTACCAAATCCACCAGGAAACACAACCAAAGCACAAGAGCGTTTCAAAAAGTGCATCTTACGGATAGCAAAATAGTAAAAGAGGAAACAGAGTTCTGGCGTGATGTAGGGATTGGGGAACTGTTCATGTGGCAGGGTGATGTTTAAGCCTATGGACTTTGCCCCTACTTCATACGCTCCACGATTAGCCGCTTCCATGATACCTGGGCCTCCACCTGTCATCAGGGTGACACGATTGTCATTTTTCCCCTTTCCTGCTTTACCAACCAATGTGCCAAACTCTCTAGCCATGGCATAATAACAAGACTTTTCAAGTACCCTCTCGGCTACTTTGAGTCTCTTTAAAAACACCCTAGAATCAGGCTTATCATGATAGGCTTTCTGCGCCTCTTCTAGCTGTTTAAACGCCCTCTCATGCTCTACGATACGTGTACTACCATACACGACTATTGTCCGTTCTATACCATTTTTCACCAGAGTATTTTCAACTTTAAGATAATCTAATTGTAAACGTGCAGGAAGTGCCGCATCATCAAGTAAAAAATCACTATCTTCTATCGCCATCTTATACGAAGGACTTTTCATGATAGCATCAAGATTTTTCTGGGCATTGGGGTCTTCAGACGTTGGCTTGGGGTGTTGCCATGGGAGTTCACAGTGACGCGTGGTTTTGTTGGGTGGTTTTTTGAATGGTTTTTTCATCATACATACCTCTATCATTTTATAGAGGTATGCTAGCTAAATGTTTCTTTTCCTTTACCAATCTATTTTATCACCATGCCTTTTAGAAGATTTTAAATCCACACCCAATCCTTCTTCACCTCGTCCTGTCCACTTGGCTTTGTCTGGCGAGAGAGAAAGTTTAAATTTATGATAATCCACAGCACCATTGTATGGGTCAAACTTCAGATACTCTGTAGATGGTTTATAAAGTACTGTATCCCTAAATGGTAGTTTTGGCACTTGTATCGTCATCGTGCTAGAGCTTGTATGCCCAAGGTAGGTAGTTCCCGTACTTGGACCCGCAGTATTTGTCGTACTACTCGCACCAAAGAGCAACTTCATCGGCTCAAAATCCAAATCATTACTTAACCCGGCAGAAATCTTAAACCAGCGTATCATATCTTCACTCTCTTTTAAGTTCTCTAATCCAAAAGCATTCTTAGTGACACTGTCTTCCATATAGACTTCATAAGAGACGGTTACATTTGCCTCTTTTCCTATGAAGGCTTGTGGTGATGGTACATTAGCGCGTAGGTAGATGAAGTTTTTAACGGCATCACTATCATTTGACTTATTTTTCGTCATTGTCACCCCTCCCTGCGTTGCAGTAACAGAATACAATTTTAATTGCATAGGGTTTTTTGGTTCATTCTTCGCTCTTTCAAAGTTTATTTTAACTGTCATATTTCCTTCACCATTACTTACAAACTTAGAACTGTTCATATCATACGCTAGTACTTTAGTATTCCAGTTTAATGCACCTGGCACTTTTTTACCATCATAGACGACAACTGGTACCAAATCATCTTCACCCACACCACTAAAAGTTGCCTTTATAGAGACATCTTTGGCATAACAGCCCTCTTTAAAGTTACTAAGAAGATTTCCATGTGCATCTTGCATGCTTACGGTTGCTTTTAGCTTTGCTGCCATCTTATCTGTTTCATCTCCTGCGTAAAAGACATACTTTTGATCTTGAGAGTCTGACTCAAATGTCGCATCTAACACTATTTTGCTTGCAGTAAACTCTACTGAATTTGTTTGGTATGGAGAGATAAATCTAGCACTATCAGCTGTGTCATCCTTATCTACAAGTGCAAACTCTTTTCCATCTACTTCTTTAACTTTAAATGTCAGTGCTCCTACATCGTCATACTTTGCGGCAATTATCTTTGCCTCACCATTAACAAATGGGACTTTTGAGAAGCTTAAAGTACCAAGTGAACAGGTACTACCACTCACCACCTTGGTATCATTATAATCTAAAGCATAAACATCTGCTGCTTCATTGTAACTTGTCACTACATTGCCACTCTCATCTTTTGCCTCTATAGTGATGTTAAAATCCTCTCCTGCTTTGAGGCCTGTTGATGGCGTTAATGTAATCATATAATTTTTTGGACGGATTGAAAAACTATCTGATGAACATGATTGTCTATAGACATTTTTTAACTTGTCATACCAGTAGAGTTGCACTCTCTTCTCTTTTGATGCTTGTGATTGTGCTGGAAAATGCACTAGCGTTGCACTAAATGGAACATACCCCGCCTCATTGCTCAATCTGGCACTCAATTCACCCTCGACACAATCACTATTTTCTACAATTTTTGCTTTAGTCTCATTGACATCATCAAAACTACTCCCTGTTATCATAGAGATATTTAAATCAAATGCCCTACCGACTATCTGTGTAGTGATTTTTCTATCGCTTTCTTCTATCACTTTATTGTAAGCATCAAACTTTGTATAATCATTATCAAGGATATGACAAATGCCAAAAATTTCCTCTTCTTTAGAGTGTGCACCATAAATTTTTGAGAGCTTAATTAAGAATTCTTCATTTGCTTCTGTAACAAGGTCTCCTACGACTTCAACACCAACAACTGTTTCGGACTCACCTTTTTTGATAATTCCACTACCCTCGTTATACACATAATCACTCCCTTTGCTCGCTGAACCTTCTAGAGTTTCATAATAAAATGTCACATCTTTAATCGCAGGTTTATCTAACTTGATGCGGATATTTAAGGTTTTTGTTCCACTATCTCCTTCAGTGATAGTTAAATTATCATCGATAGAGATATCTGGTCGCATAGCAGCATCCGCACACCTTGCACCATCACCTGAACCAGGACCTGTAAATTTTTGATAATATTCAGCATCCAGACTGATACTACTTCCATCCCCTATAAAGAGTTTGTAAATATCCATCTCTTCACCATTTTGTTGTGAAAAGTAAAAGTTTCCATCTTTATCAAAAAAGGTAATAACAGCATTGTCAGCATTTTTGTCCACATTGTCTATAAAATTTATCTTTCCAAGAAAATCAATCTTTTTAGTCTCAAGGTTGATACGAACTAACTCATGAGAGGTTCCATCAACACCATAAAGCTTCTTATCTTTTATATTAAAAGCAAAATCTGAAATGACAGTTTTGCTTTCTGAAGTCATCTCTATAGGATCTAAAAATCTATCATTTTTAATATCATAACGATATAGATAATCTGTTTTTTTAAGTAACCATCCAAAATAGAAAATACCATCTTGCACATCACCATCTGCAAAAGCATTCGTGCTGTACGCTTCAGGTAGTGCTATACGCTTGACAACATTGTAGTTTTTATCTATCTTTACAATAGAGTGAGCTTCACCGCTTTTACCTTCGATACCATAAAGAAAATCATCATCAACACTATATCCAGCCGCATTGATATGGGCTTCTCCTACTTTTGCCAAAAAATCGATTGATCGATTTTCAAAGTTGACTAAGCTTAAATTTACATCATTATCTGTTTTCCAATTATCACTCGCACTAAACAAGTATGCGTTCTCTTCACAAGTGAAAGAATCTCCATCATCATTAAGTATCGTTCCCACTGCACTCAAACTATTATCATGATAGAGTGCCCCTTTGACATTTGATAGCACCACTTTAAACTGCTCATCTGGCTCTACTTCTGTATCACCTTTGATAGGCACATTGATAATATTACCCATACCCTTTGTATCAATTTTTTCATAATCCTCACCTTCTTTTGCAGAAATATCTACGGTTTTAAAGTCATAAGTGACATCATTAGGCTTTCCACCACTTATATTTACACTGAAGACCATATTTTGTGTACCACTATCACCCTCTGTTTTCGAAACATCACCAATAGAGATAATCGGCAATAAATTCACCGTGGCATTTGGACACATCGCACCATCGTTTAAGTTCGTTGTTACTGGAGCATTGGATATCGCTTTTCTCTCTCCTGTACTTGCATCAAACTCATAAAAGCCATCTTCATGATAAAGCACATAAAGCTTTCCATCCACATCACAAAAGATAGTATCTGCCAAAGATTTTTGAAATTCATCTCCTATTGTCTGGACGCTACCATCTGCTATTTTGATTTTAACTAACTGTTGTGCACCTGTATCTTTTTCATCTGCCCCTTTATCATAGAGCCAATCTTTTCGTATAGCATAAATATACTCTCCGCTTTCATCGATAGTCATATCCACAAATCGCATCGTTTTCTTAAGATAAATAGTTTTTATAATCTCTCTTGTCTCTACATCTATCTTGTACAGATTACTTGGTGATGCAAAATCTGAGAGGTAATAATAGGCTTTATTCCCCTCTTTATGTCCAAAAGTCGCGGCATAGTGTTGTGGGTTATTTGTATGTTTATCAGCTAGTTTATTTATCTTACCCAATTCAGACACTTTTCCTGTTCTATCAATCTTTATCAATTCATCTTTATAAGTCGCATACAAAAAGTTATCGACCGGATTATATGCCAAAGCATTGTAGGTTTTATTATAAACATCCCCAATCACATCAAATGCAAATGGTGTCTGCTCACGATTAATCTTATGTAACCACATTTTAGACTCATCTGTACCTTGCTCTGTTCCCATTCTGGAAGCATTTGAAAAGTACATTGTATCATCACAAGTAAAAGGCACACCACACTCTACCGCATCTCTCTCGCTACCATCTGCATTTTTACCTGCTTTTTCATTGTTATGTATGGTAGAGATATCTTCATCACTCAATGCACTATTATATATTTTGACTTCATCTATATTTGCTTTTGTATTAAATATCCCATTGATACTATTTCCTACCCTAAGCACGCCATTAAAATCATCCAATATTCCTAAGTTTGAGACACCAGATACACCATCGACAGGATGAATCATATCTCCCTGGGCAGAATCTACAAAAATTTTCATATTTTCATTTGTATAGGTAAGTACGATATGATGCCACTTAGCATCATCCATATCTACAGTCACCGTTTGTGAATAGCCATTGACGCTACCATCTGATTGTTTTCTCTCCCCTGAAATTCTCAATTCATTGTCACTTTCTCTATATCGTAGTTCCACAACGCCACCATCTCCATTCCTAGTGTTGTTTGCATTGACATTGCCTAGTTTAATCAGTTCATGTGTGGTAGAACCACCTTGAGAATCTATTTTTGTCCAAAAAGAGAGTGTAAAATCATTGGAATCAAGTCCTGTTATTCCTTCTACTTTCATAGCATCATAATCACCTGTAAAGTTACCACTTCTATTTATCTGCCCAGTACTCTCAGTTTGAGCACCATTTATTATATTACCATCAAAACCATGACCACTACTATCTTTTACTTCGCCACTTGTACCGTCCCATATACACGCATCAAAACGATATTCAGCTATAGTCACTACTGGTGTCGGTTCCGATGCACAAAAAGCGTGGGTTGTTGTAGCACCACCCGCCTCACCACTCTTATAATTGAGCGTATGTGAAAGCGTAGCTGTCCCCGTGGTTTTATCAAGATTATAGATACTATCTGCCGCAGCAAAATAGAGATTTCCTTTGGAATCATTAAAGAGCGCATCAGCATTGGTGAACGTTGCACCTGTTGAAGTCTTTATCATGATAGAGGAGACATCACCACTATCTACATCTATCTTCACCAATTGCGAAGGATTTCCCTGTGCTGTTGTCGCTGTCCAATAAAGAAATCCATCACTCCATGCCAAATCCCCTTCTCCAGCTACACCTAGTGTATCTACGTAGGCTACAAGTGTAGTCGTTGCAGGTGATGATGGCAAAAACTTCACAACTGCTTTTCTCCCACCTGCCGCATCAACCGTATATAGATATCCTTCTTGGTCGCCTACTAGTTCAAAGTTGGGATGCGCCATATAGTCACCATCACCTATCGTTTCAAAAGAGAGAATTTTACCATTGACAGGATCTATCTCAGCCAATACATTAAAGACAACCCCATAAAGTTTTCCATCACTAGTATATGAGATATCCCAAAATGACTCTCTCGTATAGTTACCCAAATTTGAATAGATAACAGATTCATTACTGCCACTCTCAGTCTCAGCATCCCAATCAAAAAAGACTAAGCCATTACTTGGATCTACATACTTGCTAATGACTGTTTTTTCTTGCATTGTTGAGGGAGAACAAGAGAGCGTAATAGCTGAAAGTTGACTCATTGTAAAGATCAACAAAAAGAAAAGAGATGTTATATATTTTGCTATCATGATATACCTACTTAATAAATTTACTAAGTGTAATATCGACCAAAATCAGGAAAAGTTTAATAAAAAGTAAATAAAAGTTATCTTTTTCTTGGGAGAATACACAGTAGAAGCACAAAAAGTGCTTCTATACATGATAGGGAAGTTTACCAGTCTATTTTTTGTTCACCATTGCCTTTATAGGCTTTTTGGTCAACTATCATTCCAAGGTCACCTTTACCCGTCCATTTGGCAGAGTCAGGATTAAAGCGTATTTTAAAATGTTGGTCTTTAACTATCGTACTATATCTATCATAGCGTAGATAGCCAAAGCTTGGTGTATACCGGATGATATTACTATGGGGCAAGGTCTCAACCTCTATCGTTATCATATCTCTACTGGTGTGTGCAACTGTGACACCAGTATCAAAAACACTTTTGGCATCATGATAATCCATGTTGGTATCAGGAGTGATGATATACCAATTGATACTATCTTTGCTCTCTGGTGCACTGGCTAACCCAAATAACGCACGATCACTCTCTTTACTATAGACCTCGTAGTCTACATGTGCTTGCATACTTTTTCCTATCACACTTTGATCACTCACATGTGCCCGAAGGTAGACAAAAGTCACACCTTTATCTTCATCATCAGCACTAGATACCCCTCCTGTGGTTGTCGTATTGATATCGGTGATTGTAAATTTCATAGGCTCTAGTGCCTTGTTGTTCACTCGTTGAAAGTTTATGCGTACTGTCTCGTTTCCTTCACCATCACTAAAACCACCCTTTAATACTTTAAAAGAAAATGTCTTAGATGCAACATCAGTCAGTGGCACGGTGTAAGCTACAGCACTATCTATCTGTGGTGTGATACTCTGTGCAACGCCTTCTATGTCAAAGTCTATTTTTACTGTTACATCTTCTGCATAACAACCATCTCTAAAGTTTGTGACTGTGACATTGTTTTCATCTTGCGCTTTTATCTTTACAGTGAGAGGTGCTGCCATCTCTGAGAGGTTTGAGTCATAAAATGTATAGAGACTTGAGCCATTTTTAAAATCCCAACTCATCGCTATATTTGACGGTGAAAACTTCGGTGTTTGTAAGGAATCATCGACTATATATCTATGCTCATTAGAACCATCATTTTTATCTACTACTGCAAACTCTGTATCAGCATCTTTTACTTCATACGCTTTTAAATCTAGCTGTCCCACATTGTCATACTGAGAAACGATAGTAGCAACACCATGCGTAAATGCCACATTAGGTGCAGTTAGTATCCCACGCACACATCCATGACCATTGGCGATCAATGTCTCATTATAGTCAAGCTTATAAACTGAGACATTTTCATCATAATTTGGTACTGTGCCACCCAAGGCATCTAAGGCTTTTATCGTGATATTAAAATCCCGTCCTGCTACCAAGCCTCCAGGTGTCTGAATCGTCATATCATAGCGTTTTGGGCGGATAGCAAAGGCATCTGTGGCATTGACCTCTTTAGTGATATTGGATTCGTTGAGATAGCTTATCTTCACATAAGTATATTTACTCGCTTTAGAAATCTTACCAAAATCTACCGTATAAGGGTTTGCTTTAGTGAAGTTTACATCTACAAAATCATGTAGCATACTATTATCATCTTTTGAGAAGAGCCCCGCTTTGATATTGGTGAAAACATTCTCTGTCAAATCACTACCAGTTCTATTGACACTAGCGATATGGAGTGAGATATCTTCATTGACGATTTTAGTACGTATATTTCGACTCGTTAGATTGCTATCCATATCCCAAGCATCATAAAGGCTACCACGCTTGATAATGATTTCATAATCCTCGACTTCTCCATCATTTTTGATACCATAAGAGTCACTCTCTAAAGTAGCCATATCATCTGTAGTCACTCGAAATCTTGCGTATGTCACACCCTCTTGGATATCATTTGGAACAGACCACGTAAGTGTCAAAACTTGACTATTTTTACGAAACACACGTTTGCTAACACCCTCAACCATCTCAAAACGACCATTTCTATTGAAGTCTATCCAACCCACCACATTGGCAGTTTTATTTGTGTCATTTTGCACAGCCATTGTGAGGCTGTAATGATACATCGAAGTAAAGAGAGGTTTAATGCCCCCTACAATGCCATTGTCATTATCCAGATTTCCCTCTTTTGCATCACTTTCAGAGGAGACATTATCTGCCCAGAGACCAGCGCCAAAAAAGAGTTTTGCACCTGTTTGTGGAATCTTATGTCTTGGACCATTATCACTAGTGAGGGTTTTGTAGTTGAGCATACTTGTGCCATCCCCACTATTATAGGTACTTGTATCGGGGGCATCTCCATAATCTATATAAATAGGTTTATCATTACAACGTCCACCATCGATGTTGACGTGCTTGACATCACTATTGATTAATGAAGAAAATTTTAATGAACGAATATTTTCTTTGTCACTCAAATCAATTCTATAGATATCACGAGAAGTATTTTTAATCGCATAAAAGAAACCAGCGGCATCAAAGAAGCTTGACCCAAAAGTATCAGTCGCTGCATCCACCGCATTGTTTTTTATCAATTTTGTATGCTTAGACGTTAAATCAATTTTATACAAATCATTATCTTTTTCTATCGCATACAACTGCTTATCGATAGGATTAAATGCCATATCAGCGATAGCGATAGAACCAACAGAAAAGTTATCAAGCAGAGAAAGAAAAGTGTCTGATTGGGGGTCAATATCTATGATATAAATACGCCCCCCTCCATAGAGATAAAGTTGACCATCATCATCTATATCTCCAACATAAAAGCCCTTTCCTTTTAACGCGTCGATAGGACCAAAAACTTCTTGGGCATAATCCCCCGCTTTGGTTTTACCCACACGCAGTAAGGTTCCATCTTTTTTAGTCTGATTATAGCCCCAAATGTAACCATCTTTTTTATTCATCCCAAAACCATTGATACCACCAGCACTTGCATCCATCTCATAACGTTGATTGGTTCCTGTCGCTAAATCTACCTCAAAAACATACTTATTATCATCTATAATAATCGCTTCTTCTTTACAACCTATAGGTGCCAGACAAGTTTTTTCAACCCTCGGGCTACCATCATAGTTTTTACCGGCAAGTTCATTGTGGTAGAGTGCATCTCGTTTCGTCTGATCTATTGCCATAGTAAAAAAGAGTACTTCATCTATCTTACCCTGAAATAACGCCGCGCCATCCCAGTTAGTTTTGCCTATCATGATATCATCTAGTCCATTCTCTGTTAATGAGGAGATGGACGTATCACTATCTTTGCTACCATTGATATACCAAGTGATTTTATCAGCATTTTTTTGGAGTATCACATGACTCCAACTATCTGCAACCAAAGCATGTTGACTAGTGAGTGAGTCAGGGTTTATGCTATCGTTTTTTAGATTGACATTTAGTTTATTGTCCTTAGTTAGATACACTTCTATCTGTTTACTCAAAACTGCCATATAGGATGTAGTTCGCTCTACCGATGCTGGATTTATCCAAAAAGAGATCGTAAAATCATCTCGAAGATTAAAATCACTCTCTGCTTTGATATACTCTTTCCCTGAAAATAATGCATAACGACCTACTTGTCCACCCTCATCAGTTTGCGCACCATTTAAAGCTTGCCCTGCACTATTGCCTATAGTATCTATAACTTCACCCTCTTTGCCATACCATGCACAACTCTCAAAACGGTACTGACTCGTCGGACACGCTGAAACATCTCTCTCACTTCCATCACTATTTTTAGCACTTTTCTCATTGTGATAAATGCTTGTCACATCGCTAGCATTTAAAACTGTACTGTAAACTTTTACTTCATCAATGCCACCTTGAAAATAGTTATTGATATGTAGTGACGCACCTATCGTAAAAGGACTTCCCTTCGCTTGATCTAGTTTTCCACCATTCTTCCAAGTTGTTGTATCAGTAAAGTCATTTTCATCAATAGTGACTTTTAAACTATTTCCATCATAACTGACTGCTACAAAATGCCACGCATCTACACTAATACCATTTCCGATATTTACTTGCGTATCTCGCCCCTTTGTGTCTAAATAAACATGCAAGCTTCCATTTGGGTTTATCCCAATTTCCAGATTGTCATTATGACCATCAGATGCCTTTGCAAATAGTGTGTTTTTTGTCTTGTGATTTGTTGCATCATTTGTTAATTTTGAGGGTTTTACCCATGCGATAATCGTAAAAGTATCATTAATGTCATTGAGTATATCTCCTGCATCAATATAACTTTCACCTGTAAAATAACCACTTCTATTGACAATCGCATCATTATCTGTTCTTGCATTATTTTTCGCCGTTGCATGATGACCGTTTAACTCTTTGACTTCATCAACTATGCCATGCCATGCACATTCATCTAAACGATATTCCAACTTTGCTTCTGGTAATGATTGAGCATAATTTAGTGGATAATTACTACCAAATTCTGAACTATTGTTGGCACTATCTCTGGCAATAGCTGTTAAGATATCTGTACCTTCAACGTTCACAACTGCGGGGACATCAACATCAACACTAAATGTACCATCATCTTTTGTAACAAATTCATTGATATAGTATCGCCCTTCACCATGTGCAGTATCTTGACCATCTCCTTCTTCTATTTCACCTACATTGTTAGCATCATTATCTGCCTTATACAGTTCAATATGCATTTTCTCTTTAATCTTTTTCCCAATAGTCCCCACATATCCTTCTAAATGGAGAGTCGAAGCATCCTTACTTATATGTGTAAACACAGGATAATCAAGTTCTTCATTAGCTTTAGAACCTTGTTTTACACCATCATTGGCATTCACCCCATCACCATTTCTATTTCCACTTGTTCTCTTATCGATATCTATACTCAAACCACCATTATTATAAGTGACATTTTTAGAGATTTTATTTTGATTTTTGTCACCTACTAATACTATTGCTGCTGCTGAATGATTTTTAATCACATTTTTTTCAATAGTATTATTTTCACCATAAATACGTATTGCCCCATTTTCACCAAGATTTTCTTCAGAGTTATCCTGACCATTGGCAATCAGCGTATTATTGCGTATCGTCACTACACTAGGAGAGTTCCAACTCTCTATTCCATATGCTGCAGCGCCTTCTATTCTATTGTTTTCAATGATGATATCGGAACCTTGGCTCTCTTCAGTTGTGATAGCATCACCTGTGGCAGTCATGGAAGCTTTATAAAAATCATTTCCTGCGATATAGGCATTATTTCCAGCCCAAATACCACCATAAACTGTATAAGCGATATAATTATCCCTCATCACGGTAACATTGGTTGTATTTTGAAAGATTGCATTATTAAGTCGTTTTCCAGCCCCTGCATCGCTACCATCAGCACGCACACCAAGTAGATTTTCAGAGATAACACTATTTGCACCACTATTGACTAAAATACCAGCAACTTTACTTGCCCCTTCTTGATTATCTTTTGTACCATTAAAAAGTGCTATGTGTCGAATATGTACATTATCTGCATCTATCACAATAACACCACCCAGGGTACTATTTACCATCTCAATTTTATCATTTGCATCAATCTCTAATTTTGTCGTTTTATAGCTAGGTAAATGATTTTCATCACCACTAGCTTCGATACCATCATCACCCGCACCAACAACATCACCGCTATGTCCTACCGTTGTATCAGCAACCAAACCATCCAAAACCAATCCATCATCACTAATACGAGGCAAAGGACTTTCTAGTCTTATTTTTAATACCTTGCTATCAAGTGGCATCACAAGAAGGTGGTTTTCACCAGAAATAGCATTAGCATTTTGGATAAATTGTCGAAACGTTCCCTGAGAAGAGTGATTTTGACTATTATCATCATCGTTATCTTTATCTGTCGTCATGACATTAAAAGAGAAACCAAAATCTACATCACTAACATCCGCACCGATAAGATGCACTAAAGCAATATGCTCCGCATTTTCAATATTTGAGATATCATCGGAGATGCCACTTCTTCTACCACCATAACAAGCTCCCGCCACACCTAAGACTTTTGTACCACCATGGCCATCAGCACAGAATCCACCCTTAGGTCCCCATGTCTGCTCTGCCCAGACATCTCCTTGTGATTTGTTACTATTATAGGTGTGTTTTGCAGGAAAAGTTTTGGAATCCACAATAACAAAATAGTCACCATCTTCGACATCAAAATGATACTTTCCATTACCTATGCTGTTTTCATCTGCTGAATCGACTAAGGTATCTAATTCATCTATCTGCCCATTTCCGTTATCTTTATAGAGATAAACATTTACTTTATTTTTAGAGACTTGATCACCTGAAGCATTGTTGATATGCTCATCACCATCGGCAAATAAGTCACCAGAAATATCTTCAAAGATAGTCCCTTCTATACGGTGCGTTGGCGCAGCTATTATATTTTCATCATTATAAGAGACATTTTTAAAATATAAAGAGTTGTATCTATCCCGTCCATAAGCATTTTTTGCTCCGATACGATAGACTATTTTTGAGACATTATCATAAGTGGCTGTGATGATATTTCTAGTCTCTGTTACAGTAATACCCGATACATTTGCTGTATTTTCGGGAATGACATATAAGCCAACGTCATCATTACTTACACGCAACCTAGTAGGGTTTTCTAAACTATATGAAGAAGGAGATGATAAAGAAATATACTCTTTAATACTGCCACCATTTCCATCGATATCTGCACCTGTAGCTTTAAATGAGATTGATTTAAGATTCGTTGTGCCTGCTTCTACAAAAGAGATTTCAAAGTCAACACTTGAGTTACTATTATATCCTGATTTTAGTGTTGGCTGAAACGCATCACCTAGACCTAAATTATCTTTATCGAGTTCTTTAACACTTGCACCATGATTAAACTTTAGTATTTTGACTAAAGCATCTATATTTGAAGTAACATTCCTAAATCTATAAACCGCACCCACGCTCTTAGAAGAACCGGACTCTAGACTCGGATTTTTAAAGCTAAGTTCTGTTGCCAAGGCTTGCAAGGAAAAGAACAGCAGTAAGAGTGGAATAAGAAATATTTTTTTCATCGATTTACCTAAAAAAGTTTTATTGAAACTAATATCGACAATTTTCAAAAAAACTTTAACAAAGGTAAAATATTTTTATACAGCTAAAGTATAAAGTTTTTTCCTATCGCTTGAGCTTGAGAGTCCTAGTGCCATGCGGTACTTGGTGATGGTGCGTCGTCCTAGTTTGATATCAAACTTAGACTCGACAAGGGAGAGTATCTTGTTGTCTGAGAGAGGTTTTGCAGTATCTTCTGCTTTGATGACTTGGGCTATGTACTCTTTTATCTCTGTATTTGAGGTGTCGTTGTCTTCATTGACAGCAAGGGCAAAAAAACTTTTTATGGGAAAGACACCACGCGAACATGAGATATATTTGTTAGAGATGGCGCGAGATATGGTAGAGTGGTGACGATCTAACTCCCCTGCCAAGTCATCTAACTTCATCGGTTTTATCGCACCCCCTTGGAAAAACTCATACTGATATTCTACTATCATGATAGCGATCTTTGTCAGTGTCGCCTTACGCAAATCTAGGGCATCTACTAGGGCTGTTGCCTCTTTTATCTTGTTTTTCACAAAGTCAAACTTCTCATCCAAGCCACCCTTGTCGATGATGATTTCAGGGTAGTAGGCATCATTGAGTCGGACTTTTATCTCGCTATTTTTCTCTTCTATGAAGATATCTGGGATGATTTGATACTGTTCTTTATGGTAGTGGATGGCTGGGGGATTATGGAACTTCTTGATGACGCGAAGGGCATCATTAAAGTGTTCGTGCTTTTGATAAATCTCCAAATTTTCAAAATCTTCAATCATCATGATAGAAGTTTTATAGACAGCATCATCCAAGTCAAAATTATTAAGCTGAAAAAGAAAAGATTCCAACAAGTCCGTCGCCCCAACCCCACTTGGTTCTAAGTAGGCAAAACGCTGACGCACCCGCTCAAATGTCGCCACATCCACACCCAACTCTTTTGCTAAATCTGCAGAATCCACATCAAAGTAGCCATTGTCATTGATGTTTTCGATGATAGCATAAGCGATATCTTTAGACTTTGATGTGGGAAATAGTGGTGAAACTATCTGTTCGTAGAGTTTATCATACAGAGATTGCGTCGAAGTCGTCAATGCTTCTATCTCTGCAGAGATAGAGTTTTTTGTACTTTGGTGTTCTGACTTTTTCTTGTGACTTTGGGGGACTTCTTGTCCTGCTTTTATCTCGACAAAGGGATTCTCTTTGGCGAATTTATCTAACTCCTCTTTGAGCGACTCGATATCGGCTTGTAGGATAGGAAGCCAATTTCGCATCGTCTGAGAAAGTTTTCCCTTTTGAGTAACACTCTGTCTTAATTTCACAGTTTAAAATCCTCACCCAGATAATGTTTTTTAACAAGTGGATTTTCAAATACTTCCCTAGAAGTTCCCTCCGCCAACAGTGCCCCAGACTTTATCACATAGGCTCTATCACAGATAGCCAAAGTTTCTCGGACATTATGATCAGTGATAAGCACACCAATGCCAAGTTCTTTTAAATCTCTCACGATACTCTGTATATCATGTACAGCCAGAGGATCTACACCCGCAAAAGGCTCATCCAAAAGGACAAAATCAGGCTCTATCGCTAGACACCGTGCTATCTCACAACGCCGTCTTTCCCCACCAGAGAGGCTCACCCCCAAGCGGTCACGAATTGGTTCGATATTGAGAAGTTGCAAAAGCTTTTCTACTTTTTTATGCTGATCTCTTCTGTTTTTGGTGAGAAGTTCTACTGCTAACATGAGATTGTCTTCAACACTTAGTTCTTTAAAGATACTAGACTCCTGTGGTAGATACCCTATCCCTCTCTTGGCTCTCTTATGAAGAGGCATACTTGTGATATCTTCACCATCTAAAAATATCGTCCCACTTGTAGGCGCGATGAGCCCACATATCATATAAAAGGTGGTCGTTTTTCCTGCACCATTTGGACCTAGTAGTCCTACAATTTCACCCGAATTGACCTCCAAGGAAAAGTCATGAATGATTTGCGTCTTTTTGATTGACTTGACTAAATTTATCGCTTTGAGATTATGCTGCATGGATAATGTACTCCCTTTTATAAGAGGCAGGTTTTATCTCTATCATGATAGAGTCAAATCCATATGTTTGTAAAATTGTTTCCAACTTCTCATCTGCCCACTCAATGAAATGATACCCCTTCTTTTCGAGATTTTCCAACAAGCCACTCTCGATAAACTTTGCTGTACCTTCATTGTAGATATCATAGTGATAGACCCTATCCCCATAGACATTCATCACAGAAAATGTCGGTGAAGTCGCCTCCTCATCCAGTCCCAAAAACTTTACAAACGCCTTGACAAGTGTCGTTTTGCCACTTGCCAAATCTCCTTTTAAAAGCACAATTCCCCCCTCTGGTAAATATTCTACGATGCGATGAATCACATCATCTAAAGAGTCTAAATCTCTTATCATGATAGTTGATTTGATATTTTGATGATTTTTTCTAGATGCGCCCAAGCCTTGCCCGTATCAAGCGTATCTCTTGCTATCTCTAACCCCTCTTGTATATCTCTTGCTTTGCCATCAACTATCAAAGCAGCAGCACTGTTGATAAGTACGATATCTCTTTTGGCATCTTTTATCGCCCCCTTAAGGATACCCTGCGTGATGATGGCATTCTCTTTGGCATCACCCCCCTCAATCGCTTCTTTAGGCGCGATGTTTAAGCCATACGCCTCTGGGTCAATGATGATATCTTCACTTCGTCCTTCTTTAAGTACCGTAGCATAAGAGATGTCGCAGATAGATATCTCATCCATCCCATCACGAGAACTTACGACCATTGCACTCTTACTGCCCAAAATCTCCAAAGCAGAAGATATCTTATGGATATAGCTATCTGAAAATACCCCAATGAGCTGTTTTTTTACCCCAGCAGGATTGGTCAAAGGCCCCAAGATATTGAAAATCGTACGATGGGGAAGTGACTTTCTTATCGGCATGATATACTTCATCGCAGGATGGTGATTTTGCGCAAACATAAAGGTAAACCCTACCTCTTCTAGCATCTTAACTTGCGCTGTTGGTGAAAGATTTAAGTTGATATCTAACACTTCTAACATGTCCGCTGAACCACTTTTTGAGGTGATAGAGCGATTTCCATGTTTGGCGACATACGACCCACTCGCAGCAAGTAGCAAAGAGACTGTCGTAGAGACATTAAAACTATTGCTTTTATCCCCACCTGTGCCACAGTTATCAATCAGTTTATCTTGCAACGCTTTACTCACAGGGAGTTTGACAGCGTGTTCTCTCATCACTTTTGCCGCTGCTGCTATCTCTGCCGCACTCTCCCCATCATGATAGAGTGAGACTAAGAGTTCTTTTGCCTCATTCTCTGCCATCTTCCCCTCAAAAAGTTTTTCAAAGGTCATCACCGCGTCATTGTAATCCATCATGATAACTCCTTGACATACTCATCTTTTTTGCTTTTTGGGATAGATTTTGTCACTGGGATTTGTAATACTTCGTATCTAACTACCTTTTCTAAAAAATTGATGGTGATAATATCGCCCACTTTGACATCCTTGGCTGGCTTGCAAACAACATCATTGATATAAACTACTTTACTTTTGCACATATCTTCACTTACAGCGCGACGCTTGGTGATGTTCACACTGTTTAGAAACTTATCAATTCTCAATTTTAAAACCTAATCTTTTTATTTAAGCTTATCTTATAATTAAAAGTTTTAAATCTTGTTGAAAATTAGCTAAAAATTAAATTAATTAAAGCTTTTAAAAATCCTATCATGATATAAACTTTTTTAGATAAAATACGCACAAAGGGCACCTCTAAAAACCCTAAATTATAATGAAGGCAGATTAAAGATGAAAAAAGAAGTTAAAAAAGTCGTTCTCGCTTATAGTGGTGGACTCGATACAAGTATCATTCTCAAATGGCTCCAAGATGAGTATCACTGTGAAGTCGTCACCTTTACAGCAGACATTGGGCAAGGAGAAGAGGTAGAACCCGCACGCCAAAAGGCTCTAGACTTGGGAATCAAGCCAGAAAATATCTTTATTGAAGATTTAAGAGAAGAGTTTGTCAAAGAGTATGTTTTTCCTATGTTTCGTGCCAATGCCATTTATGAGGGAGAGTATCTCCTAGGTACTTCCATCGCCAGACCACTCATCGCTAAGCGTCAAGTAGAGATAGCACACAAAGTTGGTGCAGATGGTGTCAGTCATGGTGCGACGGGAAAAGGAAATGATCAAGTACGTTTTGAGATAGGATATCTTTCTCAAGACCCTAGGCTTGTTATCATCGCTCCATGGAGAGAGTGGGATTTAAATTCTCGTGAAAAACTCTTGGCTTACGCAGCAGACCACGGTATCAAAATCGATCAGAAAAAAGGGAAGTCTCCCTACTCTATGGATGCAAACCTTCTTCATATCTCCTACGAAGGACTCTTGCTAGAAGACCCAAATGCCGAACCAGAAGAGAGTATGTGGCGTTGGTCAGTAAGTCCAGAAAATGCCCCAGATGAAGCAGAATATATCGAAATCGGCTATGAAAAAGGTGACCCAGTCACACTAAATGGCAAAGCACTCTCGCCTGCTACAATGCTAGAGAGTCTCAATGCCCTTGGAAACAAACACGGTATTGGACGTATCGATATCGTAGAAAATAGATTTGTCGGGATGAAAGCCAGAGGGTGTTATGAGACACCAGGTGGGACTATCATGCTAAAAGCACACCGCGCTATTGAATCTATCACGCTTGATCGTGAAGCAGCACACCTCAAAGATGAGCTCATGCCACGATATGCAAAACTGATTTACAATGGCTTCTGGTTTGCCCCTGAAAGAGAGATGTTACAAGCAGCTATCGACAAAAGCCAAGAAAATGTCTCAGGTACCGTAAGACTCAAACTATACAAAGGCTCTATCATGGTAGTAGGTCGCACCTCACCAAATACTTTATTTAACGAAGAGTTTTGTACCTTTGAAGAAGATGAAGTTTATGATCAAAAAGATGCCGCTGGGTTTATCAAACTTAATGCATTACGATTTATGATAAACAAAAAATAACCTTAAAGTAGAGGAGAAAGAATAACTCTTTCTCCTCTACGCTGCCTCTTTACTTTTTAACTCATCTTCCATTCTAATCGTAAAACTATCTGGCGTATCATCATTTTCATGAATCGTGATAGCATAATTGAGCGTCGCTCTCATATTGACAAAACTTTTACTCTCCACGATACTTTTTATCAGGTGAGATATCTTTTGTGCTGACTCTAGGCTACATTCAGGAAGGAGTATCAAAAACTCGTCTTCTTCCCATCGTAAAAGAACATCATGCTCTCGAATCTCATACTTGATACTCTCAAGCATCTTTGCATTTGCTTCTCTTACGAAAAAAGCATCATCTTTATTCCACTCTACTTTAAAGAGCAGCCCAGCCAAATTTTTTTCATCAATTCTATCGTTATGTATGTCAGAATTGGAAAATGCCGTTAATTTCTCTTTAGTATATGTTCCTAAGAAGTCATCAAAAGAGATTTGATCTCTTATTTTCTCTGATCTTAAAAACGCCTTTAAGAAAAACATCTTTTTGCCAATCATTTTTTACCACCCTATATATTTTTATTGAGACATCTAAAAGTCATACTCTTAGTGCCGCTTCAAAAATTAAATCGGTCATTCTATTTTTTTGTTAAGTAAATTTGTACTTTTTTGCTTTTTTTTATCTTTATGTTACTTTTTTGCCATTATAATAAATATAATTTTACAAATATACAAATAATTACTCTTTTTTCTATAAAACATCAATATTTTATAAAGTGACCTATTTTATCACGATTAAGAGTAATAAAACTAAAAAAAAATTATTAATTCCTATTAAGAATTTATTTATCCTGTCGATATAGTGTTAAGACTTTGTAACACTTATTTTTAACTCCTCCTCTTTTTGGGTGTTACAAAGCTCTTTTCACTTAGCTCCCAAATCTTTTTAATGCTAACGCTAAATCCTCTTTGGTATCAATCCCAAAACTTTTGCTATCTACTTTTACCATCGCTACCTTTTTACCATAGTAAAGTGCGCGCAGTTGTTCAAGCTTTTCGATATCTTCTAGTGGAGATTTACCCAAGGAGCAAAAAGCAGCAAGATTTTTCTTGGTAAATCCATAGATACCTAAATGCCCAAAATAGTTATGATGTTCTTCTCTATCAAAGGGGATTTTTGAGCGTGAAAAGTAGATAGCATTTTCATACGCATCCATAATCACCTTGACATGATTGGGGTCAGTAGCAAAGGAAGGCTCTATCTCTTTATAACAAGAGACTATCATGATAGAGGCATCTTCTGCTACTTCTTGGGTTCTTTGATGTACCTTTTGTACCACTTCTGGCTCGATAAAAGGTTCATCGGCTTGCACATTGATGATGATTTCATCTTCCGCTATGCCCAGTTTTTTTGCTGCTTCATTGATACGATCAGTCCCACTTTGATGCACCACAGAGGTCATCACCGCTTCAAATCCATACCCCTTTACCATTTCTACTACCTCTTGACTGTCTGTTGCGATGGCTACTTTGTCGATATCTTTTACGCGATTTGCTGTGGCAATGACCATCGGTACTCCTTGGATATCGGCTAAAATCTTTTTAGGGAAACGAGAAGACTCTAATCTTGCTGGTATGATTATCATGCGTGACCTTTTACTATAGTTTGCTATAATGATAACAAAAAGGGGTTTATGCCTTGTTTTTATATCAAAATGAAAATGGCTTTTTATTTAACTCTGATAGCCATTTTTTATACGATTTTATTGGACAATTTCAGCCAAGAGGCAAACTCTTAGATATCGGTTGTGGTTGTGGGATACTTGGTTTGCTAGTAGCGCGAGACTTCAAAGTACACCTTCACAGCATCGATGAACAAGAACACAACATCTTCTTAACAACACAAAACGCAAGGATCAATAAACTCCCTATCCACATCTATCATGATAACTTTCTCAGCCAGAACTTTAGCGATAAGTTTGACTTCATCATCTCCAATCCACCCTACTATCATGATGGTGTCAGTAAGTCTGATAATAGTGTGATGCATATCAGCCGCTACAATGAGCATCTGCCTTTAAAATCCATGATACAAAAAGTCAATCAAATCATCACACCAAGAGGACACTTCATCTTCTGTTACGATGCTAAGCAAATCCAAGCAATCATGGTAGCGTTAGATTATTTTAAATTTAATGTCGAAGATATCCGTTTTGTGCATGGTACAAAAGGGAAACCTGCGCAACTTATCATGATACACGCCAGAAAAGGCTCTAAGGCACTTACGTCCATCCACCCTCCTCTTATTCATTTTGAAGATGGAGAAAATACAAAAGAAGCAAAAAATATTTACCAAAAGACAAGGACATATAGTATAAAATGCAAAATAACATGACAAAAGAAGGCTTTAACTTCACATTTAATCCAAATGCCTGTGAGACCTGCGAAGGTAACTGTTGCATCGGAGAGAGTGGCTATATCTGGGTGACACCTACAGAGATAAAAGCGATAGCATCACATATAGGGTTGGACGAAGAGACTTTTCGACTTTCTCGCCTACGTAAAGTTGGGTATCGTTATTCTCTCAAGGAAAACAAGCTGGATGAAAGTTATGAATGTGAGTTTTTTGATAAAAGCAAACGGCAATGCACTATTTATGATGTGCGCCCTAGCCAGTGCAGGACTTTCCCATTTTGGGATTATTTTAAAGAACATATGAGAGAGGTAGAAAAAGAGTGTCCAGGTATTATGCGTTTATAATTTTTATACTATTTTTTACGGGTTGTGCGGTCAAAAGTGCTAGTGATTTTATCGCACCAACTCTCACACCAAATAGTATCAACAACAACTTTAATGAAGCTGATCTCTACCTACTCTACGCCCTCGATGCGCAGTATAGGCAAGAGCATGATAAAGCATCTATCTATTTTGAAAAACTCTATGATGCCAACAAAGAACCTCTTTATATGCATGAAGCCATCAGAAATCGTATCCTCTTAAAAGATTATAAAGAGATAAAAAGACTATTAGACAAGTCCCTTCCTTTACATCCAAACGATGCCACGCTTAAACGGTATTTAGCCGCTTATCATATAGATATGCACCACTACAAAGAGGCACAAACCATCCTTAAAAGCCTTATCTCTCAAGAGAACGATGCTAGTGACAAAGAACTTTTAGCCTCTACACAACTAGGACTTGGTCAGACAAAAGAGGCGTTGCAGTATTACGAAAAAGCATACAAAAAAGAAAAATCTGCCAAAGCCCTTGTCACCTTAGTCAATATCCTCTATTATAACTTAGACAAAAAAGAAAGAGCCAAAAAACTACTGCATTCACATATAGATTTTATAGGATGTGACGAAGCTGTCTGCTATAAACTTTTAGAGATTTATCAGAAAGAGAAAGATATCAAAGGGCTTGTGAAAACGGCTGAAAAGCTACATGCCAAAACAGGAAAAATAGAATTTGCCAAGATGATTTTGGAGATTTACTCTTATGAAAAAAATTATGATGGAGCTATTGCATTTTTAGAAAAGTCTAAAATCGATGATGGGGCATTGCTAGAACTCTATGTCTTAAAAAAGAAGTTTAAGAAAGCGGCAAAGTTGGCCAAAAAGCTCTATAATGAGACTCAAGACTTGCATTTTCTAGCCCAAATGGCGATGATAGAGTATGAAACAGGTCCACATCCTAGCTCAAAAAAAGTTTTAAAAAGTGTACAAAAAAAGTTTCAAAAAGTAGTCAAAACCTTAGATGACCCCTCTTACAATAACTTTTATGGCTATATCTTGATTGATCAGGATATCAATGTGACTGAGGGTATGAAACTCATCCAAAGGGCTTTAGTAAAAGCACCAAATGCCCCTTACTACATAGACTCTTTAGCTTGGGGGTATTATAAACAGGGTGAATGCCAAAAGGCTTACGATACCATCTACCCTATCATGATAATGGTCAAAGAGCCAGAGATAAAAGAACACTATGAGAAAATAAAAGCATGCAAAGAAGGAAAAAAGTGATACTTGATGATATACTAAAAAAGACAAAAGAAGATGTAAAAAAGAGAGAAAAAGAGTTTTCTCTTGACTGGTTAGGACGCTCCTTAGCCTTTAACCCCTACGCCCCACGCGATGTCAAAGAGTACCTCGCTTCTACAAAAGAAGACCCTTACAAAATCATCGCCGAAGTAAAAAAAGCAAGCCCTAGCAAGGGAGTCATCCGAGAAGATTTTGATCCTCTCTTTATCGCACAAGAGTATGCCAACGCCAATGTTGATATGATTTCAGTCCTTACAGAACCTCACTTTTTTCAAGGAAACTTAGAGTACCTTACGGGGATTAGACGTTATGTACCTACGCCTCTACTTCGTAAAGATTTTATATTTTGTGAGTATCAACTTGTTGAATCACTAGCCTATGGTGCAGATTGTGTCTTACTCATCGCCAAGATGCTTAGTAAAAAAGAGCTCAAAGATTTACTCAACTATACATGGCACTTAGGGATGAATGCCCTTGTTGAAGTGCATGATAAAGAGGATTTAAAAAAAGCTATCTATGCCGGTGCTGATATCATCGGTGTAAACCATAGAAATCTTGATACCTTTGAGATGGATATGAGCCTCACTGAAAAGCTCATGCCACTCATTCCAAATGGTAAAATTATCGTCGCAGAAAGCGGTATCAATGACAAAGAGACTATCGTGGAACTACATAAAATCGGTGTTGATGCCTTTTTGATTGGGGAGCATTTCATGCGCCAAGAGAATATCTGTGAAAGTGTCAAAACACTCAAAGATGTCTAAACTCGTTAGCCTCATTGAAGCAGTAGTACGATTTTTTGCACGCCTTTCAGGGGTACTAGTGATATTTTTAAGCCTACTTATCCTCTACCAAGCTATCAACCGCTACCTCTTTAACGACTCTTCTATCATGATAGGGGAGTTACAATGGCATCTCTTTGATATCATCTTTTTACTCGGACTCTCTTATACACTTCAAAGTGATAAACATGTCCGTGTTGATATCTTTTATGCCCATTTTTCACCAAAAACAAAAGCCATCATCAACATCGTCTCGCAACTCTTTTTAATCCTACCCTTTGTCGCTATCATCCTCTATAGTGGCTATACCCTCGTTGAAATGTCTTATCTGCAAGGTGAAATCTCCTCAGATCCAGGCGGACTCACGCACCGCTACCTTATCAAGGCGATGATTCTTGTAGGGTTTGTGCTTTTGGGCTTACAATCTCTTGCAGAAGTTTACAAAAATATCATGATAATCAAGGATAAAAAATGATAGGTATCTATATGTTTGTGACTGCCTTGATACTCTTGCTTATCGGTTTTCCTGTGGCTTTTGCCTTTGGTTCAGCAGCTATTTTCACTGCCTATTTTGCCCCTGATGTAGGGATAGAAGTCTTTAATCTTCTCCCTTCTCGCATCTATGGCATCATGCAAAACTTCAACCTTATCGCCGTGCCACTCTTTATCTTTATGGGACTGATACTTGAAAAAAGCAAAATAGCCGAATCGATGCTACTCTCTATCGGGAAACTTTTTGGTTCTGTGCGTGGTGGGTTGGCTATCTCTACGGTATTGGTTGGGTCGGTGTTGGCAGCAAGTACAGGGATAGTTGGGGCATCCGTTGTGATGATGAGTGTGATTTCTCTTCCTATCATGATAAACCACGGCTACGCGAAATCCCTCGCCTCTGGTACCATCGCCGCCTCAGGCACCCTCGGACAAATTGTGCCACCTTCTATCGTCTTAATCATACTCGGAGATGTGATGAGTGTGGATGTTGGTTCACTCTTTCGCGCTGCCTTAGCACCTGCTTTGCTACTCATAGGACTCTATATCCTCTATATCCTCATCGTCTCTCAGCTAAATCCCAATATCGCGCCTGCTATCATCGATAAGAGCAGTAAAAAAGAGGTGATATTCTCTGCTATCAAAGCACTCATCGCCCCAACCCTGCTTATCATGATAGTGCTAGGTAGTATCTTTATGGGGATTGCCACGCCTACAGAGTCAGCTGCTTTTGGGGCGATTGGGGCGATTGTTTTGACCTTGCTAAATGGCTCTTTTCACTTTGACACCCTACAATATGCCGCGATGGAAACTGTCAAGATGACTGCGATGATATTTATGATTCTCATCGGAGCAACGGCATTTTCACTGGTTTTTAATGAGTCGGGTGGTGCCGATGTGGTGTTAGCATTTTTCTCAGAAGATATCGCTAGTAAATGGAGCTTTATCTTTATCGCGATGCTTGCTATCTTTATCTTGGGATTTTTTGTCGATTTTTTAGAGATTACCTTTATCATTATCCCTATCTTGGTTCCTATCCTTACTCACTTTCATATCGACCCACTTTGGTTTGCTATCCTTGTGGCGATGAATCTGCAAGCCTCTTTTCTCACCCCACCCTTTGGCTTTGCCCTCTTTTACTTAAAAGGTGCTGCAGGAGATAAGGTAAGTACGGGTGATATTTACAAAGGGGTCTTGCCATTTATCGCATTGCAGTTATTGGCACTTGGCATATTGATGATGTTTCCAGAGATTGTGAGACTTTTTTGATATTTATATAAATACTAACTGTCAACTAACTCACTTACTGTCACATCTAGTACTTTGGCTATTTTGTAAAGTTGCTCCAAATTAAAATGCTTGCCATACTTGCTTAATTCCGCTTTGGCAATATGTCCTACAGAATTATGTTCTATAGATAGTGCTAATGCCATTTGTGTAAAATTCTTTTCTTTTCTAATTCTCTTAACATTTTCACCAATTTTTTTATAAAAAGTATTTAATTCTTCATCAGAAAAATGCACTATCTTCATTAATGTCCTAGAGGGTAATTTTAATGTAAGTTTATAATAGATAGAATTCTTATTAAATGTCCTATTGGACATTTAGGTATTATTTAAAGGAATATGTCTTGAAAAATAAAATTTTGAATGATTTAAATTTAAAGAAAAACTTGTGTTTTAACCAAATAGTAGAAACTGACAGCACTATACATATTACTAAATCAAAAATACAAGTTGGTTCAACAGTTGAAATTAGAGAAATCTGTAATATACAAAAAATATTAGCAAAATATCAAGATAAAAGTAGTATCGCCATTTCATTGGATGAAGTAATCATCACATTTATTACTCCACAAACTAAATACCTCAATAGTTAACGATTTGATTTTGCTTCATATCGAGGCAAAATCATGCAGGACTAACTGGTTAATTCAAATGATTTTAACAAAAAGATGGAGCAAAAGCAAATCGCCATAGGGAAGCTGAAAGCTACTTCCCCTTGGCTTGTTGAATCGAGTGAATATACTGATAATCAATCGCGATTATCTTCTCTTTTGGCAGATATTTTGAGAGTGCTTTTAGCACCTCAGAAAAATCATCAAAAAGATAGTTTGCCATGCTCCCTGGAATAGGATTTATCTCATTGAGTAAAATCTTTCCATCAACAACAAAAAAGTCACATCGTATCAATGCCCCTTCAAAAAGCTTCCCATAGACGGTTTGAAACGTTTTTTTGAGATTCTCTTCTAGGTAAGCATCAATATCCGCAGCTTGTACTCGTGAAGTGCGTGAAAAATCTAAATACTTTTTATCAAAGTCTAAAAATTCCTCTTTTTGTGGCTCTTCCACCATCGAGAGGATAAATTCTCCCGCTTTACATCCAGCAACATTATACTCTTTGACACCCTCGATAAATGGCTCCACCAATACCTCATCATCAAATTCATACGCCACATCAAGTGCATACTCTAACTCACCTTCACTTCTGACGATACTCACACCGATAGAAGATCCCAAGCGAAGGGGTTTGATGATAACAGGATAAGAGAGTGATATCTTATAAGCACCTTTTTTCAAGACTTCATAGTCTACAGTTTCAACGCCGATTGACTGTGCATATAACTTGGTATAAAGTTTATTAAAACTAAGCACGCCAGCATCGGTGCGAGGGCCGATAAATGGCACGTTAAAAAAAGTAAGCATCGATGCCAAGACACCATCTTCGCCATCCCCACCATGCACAACATTGAGAAGGAAGTCAAAGTCAAGTTTTTTCTCTTTCATGAGTGACTTTTGAAAAAAACCACCATTTTTCAGGGTAAGTTTTGGAGACTTTTTATACGCTCCTGAGGAGAAAAGCTTAGAGGTTATCTCTTTTGTTGATATGAGATAAAATTCACGATGCTTGTCACAAAATATATACGAGATAGGCATATCCAGTACATCTTTTAGTGCGATAGCACTCACGATACTTATCTCATGTTCATAACTCACGCCGCCAAATAGTATTGCACATTGTTTGCTCATTCTTACCCTTACTTGCTTAGTTTTTTTAATGCTTCTTTGATGAGCGTGGAAGTATCACCCGCCTTGATACCAGAGAGTGCCTTTTTGATACTCTCTTTTTTAAAGCCCAAACTCTCTAGTGCCATCGTCGCTTCACCCATCGAGACAGAAGTGCTATCTTCATCCACACCCAAGTTAAAATCTCCTAATTCTACCAAAATACGCTTAGCACTCTTAGTACCAATACCCGGCACCATTTTTATCGCGGCCACATCTTGCCCCATGACAGCCGCTTGGAAACTCTCAGGCGTAAACGTTGAACAGATTGCCAACGCGGTACTTGGTCCCACGCCATTTATCTTTATCACCCTATCAAACATGGTTTTTTCATATTCTGAGATGAAACCAAAAAGTGTGTGTGAATCTTCTTTGACAATGAGTGTTGTATGTAAAGTAATTTCTTTAGTATCGATAGAAGCGGAGCAGTGAAGAGAAATTTTAACAGCGTATGTCAGACCAGAAGGGGTTTTCAAATGTAAGAGAGTGGGTTCTTTTTTAACCACCTCTCCTGAGATTGCGATTATCATGATAGAGGGTTTATCCTTGTCGTTTTACTTGAAACTCCCCATCTTCCGTTGATTGTAAAGACAATGTCTCCAACATATCACCCTCTTTGGCTAAAAAAGAGACTTCGACTGGAGGATCCAGTAACTTATAGATGACTTCGTTGAACTCTTTCCAAACAGATTTATTGATAACTTTTGCCTCATATACAGAAGCGTTGAGTTCTGTTAACAACTCTTGAAGTGAAGTTTTTTGTATCTTAGCATCTTTTAACTCTTTTAATAATGAATTGTGCTTTTTGATACGCTCTTGATGATCTTTAAGTTTCAAAATCAATCCCGAAGGTGGTTTTACACCAGCGGCCTTCAACTCTTTTACCTTCAAATTGATATCTCTAATATTTTGATCTTCTTGCAGTATCTTATCTCTATATCTTTTGACCTCTTTGGCATACTTTTTCACCTCACTATCAAGTGCTGTAATCTTTGAGATATAAGATTCATTTTTTTCATGATAACCCCGTTGTACTCTGGCATCGATGATAAATTTATTACCATTTCCTTCAACTTCATCTATCTCTATATGATGAGAGGCATAGACCATGGCATTGGAGAGTACTTTTTCTATATAGACTTCTTTTGCTTCTATCTCACCGCCAAAAAGTTGTTTAACACGTACGATATCTCCCACTATTTTTCCACCTTCTAAGATATCCACTTCTACTACATCACCCTCTGCATACCCCTTATGGAGATTGATTTTGATATCGCCTGCGATAATTTTTGCGCTTTGGTGTGTTTGACCCTCTATCTCTACTTTATTGGCTTTGATTTCTGCGCTATTGGCGACATTGCCCACTACTTTTATCTCGGATGTGTCTATCTTCATCCCTGCCCCAACTGCATCAGATGTTGAATCACTCTGCTTAACGGTGATTTTAATATTTTTATCTTGTCCTACATTGATAGAACCTGTTGATTTTAAGCTCACTGAATCCACGATATATTCATCTTTTATCTCAAATTCATGCTCTTTTTCTTCATAGACATAACCATCTATTTTTGCGATATAAAGGATACTATCTTCATTCTCTTGTATCTCAAAATCATCACTTACTTTGATAGGCGCCATCTCAGTTGAGAGCTCCACCATCGCTTCATCGATAAGTTCACCCTTGCAGTTTCGTCCTTTTCTTGCTTCAACTTTTTTCCTCACTTCGATAATCACCTTGCCACTCTTTGCACCCATCATGGCAGAGTGTTCATCTAGCTCACCTTCCGTATTTTCACGGTAGTGATAAATCACCTCTTCACCACCTGCATTGATGACATCATATCCACGACAGATATCAAAAGTGATATTTTCCGTGATAGCGCCATTCACTCTTATCGCTGATACTATCTTATGGACACCCTCTTTTATACCGCCTTCCATACAACCTAAGATGAGCCCTATTTTTGCTTTTTTTCGGTCTAATTCTGCTAATATCTCACCTTCTAAACCATCAAAGTACTGTAAATCCTCCTGAGGTTTCACCCTGGCTTGAATCCGTGTCAATGCCTTGTTGCCCCCAATAGCGATGGAAATAGGGAATTTTGAAGAGGCATCTTTTTGAAAAACTTCAACTTTTAACTCTTGATAAAGTGCCATATCTGGATGCGTAAAATGCACTTTTGTATATATCTCATTTTTGTTGAGTTCTGTCACCTCTTTATAGACATCTCCTTTAGCGAGTTTATAAAAAGTTTTATAGGAGAGGATTTTAAAATCTAGTTTTTTCACCGAAATACCATTTTTCTTTGCAAGTTCGGCCAAGTCTTTAGTAAGGTTTTGCGTTGTTAGTGTTTTTTTTTCAAAAGAGGCAGCTGCCTCTGCAACGACTTCTTCTTCAACAGCCGCAGCTTTTTTACCTTTAAATAGTTTAAACATTCCATTCTCTCTTTTACTATATAATAATCTATCCACTATTATCGTCAAAAATGAAATTATCTTAAATGCGCACCCCTTAAAGCAGATTTTACTATACTCACATTTATGATAAAGTCTATATTTACCAACTCTTTTGGCATACTCTTTTCTCGTATATTAGGATTTATCCGTGATATGCTACAAGCTTCTATCCTTGGTGCAAACATCTATACCGATATCTTTATCGTTGCTTTTAAATTGCCCAATCTTTTTCGCCGTATCTTCGCAGAAGGTGCTTTTACCCAGAGTTTTTTACCCTCTTTTACCGCCTCAAAACAAAAAAGGATATTTTCAGCCTCTATTTTTAGAAAATTTGCCCTATTTTTACTCTTTTTCTCCCTCTTAGTCACCCTCTTTTCAAACTTTTTCACGAGGATTATCGCTTCAGGATTTAGCAGTGATATCATCCAAGAGGCAGCACCTTTGGTGGCAATTAACTTTTACTATCTACTCCTTATCTTTACCGTCACTTTTTTAGCGTCACTTTTGCAGTATAAAAACCACTTCGCGACCACCGCTTTTTCTACCGCACTTTTAAATATTGCCCTTATCTTTGCCCTACTCTATTCAGGTGATATGGAGAAAAAAACGATTATTTACCATATGTCTTATGCCGTCGTCATTGGGGGTATTATGCAAGTCATTGTACATGTTATCATGATAAAGAGACTACACTTAGATAAATTTTTACTGGGTGGATTTGCTGCATTAAAAAAGAAAAAGAGTCGCGTTAGTGAGGAGATACACTCTTTTAATAGCAAGTTTATAGCTTCTACCTTAGGCTCTTCCACGGCGCAAATATCTGCATTTTTAGATGGATGGCTCGCCTCTTTTTTACTCTCAGGGTCTATCTCCTATCTCTATTATGCAAACCGTCTTTTTCAATTTCCTTTAGCACTTTTTGCTATCGCAACATCCGTAGCCATTTTTCCAAAAGTAGCTCGCTATCTAAAAAATGAAGACTTTGATAAAGCCCACAGAATCTTACATAATAGTTTTTGGTTTTTAGCCTCCATTCTTACCGTCTCTACTATAGTAGGTATGCTCTTTTCCAAAGAAATTGTCTGGTTATTATATGAGCGGGGAGAATTTTCAGCACTTGATAGTCACAATACTGCTTTTATCTTATCAATGTATCTTGTAGGGCTACTCCCTTATGGACTCTCTCGTATCTTTTCCTTGTGGCTCTATTCTACCCATAGACAAAAAGAGGCTGCCAAGATTTCTGCTATCGCACTAGGGGCAAATATCCTCCTCTCTTTAAGCCTTGTCTACACCTATAAAGCAGCAGGATTGGCACTTGCTTCCTCGCTGAGTGGTTTTATTCTTCTCTTTTTAACGATTCGTGCCTTTGGCACACAAGCCTTTTTGGATATAATAAGATCAAAAAAATTGGTATACCTGTTGGTATTTGCCATACTATTTACTATCATGATAGTTTCACTAAAGGATTATTTCGGTGCTTATTTACAATTCTCAAAGTAAGAAAAAAGAGCTTTTTATCCCTCTTGAAGAAAATGTCGTTCGCATCTATGTATGTGGGCCTACCGTCTATGATGATGCCCATCTAGGACACGCCAGATCTGCGCTAGCTTTTGATCTTTTGCGTCGTGTTTTTAAAGCGGAGGGTTACAGAGTCATCTTTGTGAAAAACTTTACTGATATCGACGATAAAATCATCAACAAGATGAAAGAGACAGGCAGAAGCTTAGAGAGTATCACTGATGAATTTATCCAAAGTTATAAAAATGACATGCACGCACTGGGAATAGAAGATGCGGATATCGAACCCAAAGCGACAAAAAACCTTGACAATATCATCCACTATATAGAGACACTCATCAAAAAAGATTTTGCTTACGTTATAGATGATGGGGTTTACTTTGATGTTAGCCGTGATGAGAAATACTTTTCACTCTCCCACAGAGAGGTAGCAGATGAGCAGACACAAAGTCGTGTAGAATCAAACTCTCAAAAAAGAGATCCTAAAGATTTTGCGCTTTGGAAAATTTATCATGACAACTCCCTGACTTTTGATAGCCCATGGGGAAAAGGCCGTCCAGGCTGGCATATAGAGTGTTCTGCGATGATTAAACATCATTTAAGTGTAGCGGATAAAGCGTACCAGATAGATATCCATGGAGGTGGTGCGGACTTACTCTTTCCTCACCATGAAAATGAAGCATGTCAAAGTCGCTGTGAAAGTGGTCATGAACTGGCACGCTACTGGATGCACAATGGTTTTGTCCAGATAGATGGCACCAAGATGAGCAAATCCCTTGGAAACTCTTTTTTCTTAAAAGATGCCCTTAAGGTATATAATGGCGAAGTCTTACGCTTTTATCTGCTTTCCTCTCACTACCGCGCCAATTTTAACTTCAATGAAGAGGATTTAATCGCTTCTCAAAAACGTCTTGACAAACTATATAGGTTAAAAAAACGTCTTGGCACTGAGAAAATATCGGCTGTCAACAAAACTTTTAAAAAAGAGATTTTAGAGAGTTTAAATGATGATTTAAATATCTCATCTGCCCTTGCTACACTTGATATCATGATAGCCTCTAGCAACGAACACTTAGATGCAAATCCAAAAGATAAAGCATACAAATATGAAGTAAATGCCAACCTTGACTTCATAAAAGCACTTTTAGGTATCGGAACAATGGATGCGTTTACCTATTTTCAGCTAGGCATACCTGCAAAAGAGATAGCAAAGATAGAAGCACTTATAGAAAAAAGAGATAGCGCAAAAAAAGAGAAAAACTATGCCCTTTCAGATGAGATACGAGATACGCTTCTAAGACAAAATATCAAGATTATGGATACTCCTAGCGGCACGCAGTGGGAGAGAGGCGAATAAGTGGAAGGTTTTACATATCTTATCAATCGCTTTTTACCCTACTTTAAAGATTATAAGTTCCAATTTTCCTTAGCCATCCTGGGGATGATACTATCTGCTGTTGGTACGACCGCCACGGCATATATCATCAAACCTGTTCTTGATAAAATCTTTATTGAGCACAATGAAGGCTTACTGACACTACTTCCTTTTGCTGTGGTGCTTGTCTACGTCATTAAAGGAGGAGGAGGATTTTTACAAGTTTACTACGCCTCTTTTATCGGACAAGATATCGTGCGACGTATCCGAGATAAACTTTTAGGAAAAATTCTCTCTTTTGAGATGGGATTTTTTCATGAATATCGAAGTGGTGAACTTATCAGCCGTAGTATCAATGATATAGAACGTATCCGCCAAGTTGTCTCCACTATCATTCCTATGATGATACGTGAACTGCTGACTATCGTAGCCCTATTGGGTTATATCTTTTATCTCAACCCTCAAATGGCAATTCTAGCTATCATCTTTCTGCCAGTAACCGGATTTCCACTCTCTTATCTTTCAAAAAAGATGAAAAAACTCTCTCATGCGTCTCAAGAGAAACTCTCAGATCTCACATCAAGGCTGAGTGAAATCTTCAATAACATCGAAATTATCAAAGCCAATGCTACTGAAAACTATGAGCATCACCGTTTTGAAATGGAAAATAAAAAGATTTTTGATATCAACATTAAAGCGACCAAAACAACCGAACTCGTCAGCCCTATGATGGAGATAGTCGGCTCTCTTGCCGTTGCCCTTGTCATCATGTATGGAGGAAAAGAGGTCATCGAAGGAAACATGAGTGTAGGAAGCTTCTTCTCCTTTCTAGCAGCTCTTTTCATGCTTTATACCCCTATCAAGAGAGTTTCAAAGATGTATAATAATATGCAAGATGCCATCGCTGCAAGTGAGCGTATTTTCTCTCTACTTGAGCGAGAAAACAAGATAGTTGGCACGGCATTGGACTTAGAAGGAGAAATATCTGAGCTTACATTTAAAAATGTAGACTTATATTATAAAGACAAGAAAGCTTTAAGTGATATAAATTTTGAGATAAAAAAAGGAGAGAGTATCGCCCTCGTAGGCAATAGCGGTGGAGGAAAAAGCTCCATCGTCAACTTATTGCTACGTTTCTATGATGTCAGTAGCGGTGAGATATGCTTTAATAACCAGAATATCAATAACTATAGCTTAGATTCTATCCGAAAAAGTATCTCAATCGTCACCCAACGCATCTATATCTTTAACGACAGCGTCGCTGCAAATGTTGCTTATGGTGAAAAAATAGATGAAGAAAAAGTGATAAACTGCCTCAAACAAGCCAATACTTGGGACTTTATTCAAGAGTTAGATGATGGTATTCATACAAAAATCAATGAATTTGGCACCAATCTTTCAGGTGGACAGCGCCAACGCATCGCCATTGCAAGAGCTATCTATAGAGATCCTAAAATCCTCATTTTTGATGAAGCAACCTCTGCACTCGATACCAAGAGTGAACAAGAGATTAGCAAGGCTTTAGAGGCAATCTCTAAAGACAAAATCACCATTATTATAGCCCATAGATTGAAAACGATTGAGAAAGTTGACAAAATAATCGTCTTAAAAGAAGGCAAAGTGCGTTGTATTGGATCAAAAAGTGAACTTTTGAAACACTGTGATGAGTTTATGCACCTAAATGGTTTACAAAGGTAAAGTATTATTGTATACTAATTCTCTAAGCGTAAATTAATTTTACTTTTAAATTAGAGACGGAGTAGTTGTTACAATGGATAGTAAAAATTTTATCTGGCTAAGTTCATTTTTTGCACTCTTGTTTATCACTTTTTGTGTAACAAGACATTTAGATGACTTAAATCCACATATTATCAGTATGCCACGTGAATCCCAAGAGATTAATGCTGAACTTGCCGTCGTCATTTTAGATAATGACATTCAAAATAGTTTCGTACCAAAACTAGAAACACCAAAACTAGAAACACCAAAACTAGAAACACCAAAACTAGAAACACCAAAACTAGAAACACCAAAACTAGAAACACCAAAACTAGAAACACCAAAACTTATCAAAGAAAAAACTGAGCTCTTTACTAGTGAAGAGATGAAAAAAGTTGTTACAAAAAAAGAGGAAGCCATTGTTAGCGTGCTCAAACAGCCTCTCAACAAAAAGCAGCCTCAGGATATAAAGAAAGCCAAGAAAGTTAAAAAGCCAAAAGTTATTATCACTAAAGCGAAAAGAATCAAGCGAAAAACCACTAGAGGTAAGGCTTATACCATCGGGGCTATCAACTTGGACTCTATTGCTATGCAAGCTATTTTAAGCCGTCAAAACAACAATGAGCTGAATAAACTAGCCTATATGCATAACATAAATAAAGGTAGTACTATACAAATATCTACAAACGATACAAAAGCAGCAAATAGCTTGAAAAAGTATTTACAAAAACAAAATGTTCACAAGAAAGATATACACATAATTAGCAATGAGAAAGCAAAGAATCTCATTAAAATCACACTTATAGGAAGGAAATAACAATGTTATGGATGATAACTAAATTCATTTTGTGTCTACTTGCCGCGGGCGTACTGGGGTTCATCATAGGATGGATGCTCTCATCTTTGGTGAGAAATGAAAAACTCGAAGAGAAATACAGAGCCATCAAAGATGATTTTGATACTAAAAGGGCTGAACTTAACCAAGCCTACAGCGACTTAGATGCTAAAGAAGAGGAACTTAACTTATCCTATAGAAATACCCAACAGATACAAAAAGAGTTGCTTATGAAAAACATGGACTTGGAGGAGTATGAAAAAAATGGTTTTGTCTCATCTGATACCAGCGCTCTAGAGTTAGAGAACAACACACTAAAAGAAGAGATTTCAGAGTATAAATACCTTGAAAATGAAAATGAATTATTACATAATGAACTCAAAGAACTTAGTGCGGAGAAAGAAAAGTTATTGGAAAGAATAGATAAAAATCAAGATTTTCCCATAGAAACACCTATCAGCCATAAAAAGAAAAAACAGATAAAAACTGAACCACGTATTCAAGATAATCATATAAAAGTGCTTCAAAAAGATTTAAAAAGAGCCAAAAGAAAGCTTCAAAACATGACAAAATATCTCGAAAAAATCAATCAGCCTAGGCAAAAACAGAGAAAGAAAAAGGTGCCAAAAAAGGGTGACGATATCATGATTTTTGACTTCAGTAAAGAGCCATTAGAGTCAACTATCAAGAACTCTTTACAATCCAAATAGACAACAAATCGTATTTTTAGCTAATTAGAGTATAATATCTCTTCAAATAGAGATAGCTCTAAACCTAAATAAAATGCGAGAATCTATGCAATATAGTAATTTCAAAAACATTATTTTCAAACTTAACCCTGAGGCAGCCCACAACCTTGTTGAATCAAGCCTCACTACTTTAGCTAAACATGCCCCCGCTGTTTTGGAAAAAGTAGCAAAAGCCTACTGTGTCAAAGATGAAAAACTTTCACAAACGCTGTTTAATGTCACTTTCCCTAATCCTGTCGGGTTAGCCGCTGGATTTGATAAAAATGCCACGATGTTAGAGGGATTAGCTGCCGTAGGATTTGGTTCCATTGAATTTGGTACCGTAACGCCTATGCCACAAGAGGGCAATGCAAAGCCAAGGCTATTTCGTTTCCCTGAACATAACAGCGTTCAAAACGCTATGGGCTTTAACAATGAAGGATTAGTAGCCGTTAAAAAACGTGTCAGCGCCTACTACCCTTACAAAGTACCACTAGGTGCCAACATCGGTAAAAACAAAACCACTACACCACTCAATACCCTAGATGACTATAAAAAACTCATCCACGCTTTTCATCCTATCTCTGACTATATCGTGATTAATATCTCTTCCCCCAATACCCCAGGATTACGAGACTTACAAAATGAAGACTTTATCTCTTCGCTATTTGACATGGCACTTCGTATCACAGACAAACCAATTTTACTTAAAATTGCACCTGATTTAGAAGTCCAAGATGCCATCGACATGTGCCAAATCGCACTTAAACATGGCGCCGCTGGTATCATCGCCACTAATACCACGATTGATTATTCCCTTCTTCCAGAGGCCAAAGACTTTGGTGGTATCTCTGGGGAGGTACTTAAGGAAAAAAGTTTCAGACTTTTTCAAGCCTTGGCAAAAAAGTTTTATGGCAAAACAACGCTTATTTCAGTAGGTGGCATTGATAGTGGAGAAGAGGCATATCGTCGCTTAAAAGCTGGTGCTACACTTGTACAAGTATTTAGTGCTATTATTTTTGAAGGGCCTTCGCTGGTTAAAGATATCAACACCACAATCTTAAAACTGATGGAAAAAGATGGCTATAATCACATATCAGAGGTCATAGGATCGGACTTATCATGATAAGAATATTTTTACTAACTATATCAACACTAGGCATACTAATGAGTTCTACACTTCCAAAACACTTTACGAAAACACTTGAAAATGGCTTACAAATAGTCGTCATACCTATGGAAAATGGCTCCAACGTTATCACAACAGATATCTTCTATCGTGTGGGAAGTCGTAATGAAGTGATGGGGAAAAGTGGCATTGCCCATATGCTTGAACACTTAAACTTTAAATCAACAAAGAATCTAAAATCTGGTGAATTTGACACCATCGTCAAAGGTTTTGGTGGGGTTAACAATGCTTCAACAGGTTTTGACTATACACAATACTTTATCAAATCTTCTTCCGACAATCTCTCTAAGTCGCTAGAACTTTTTGCCGAATTGATGCAAAACTTAAATTTAAAAGATGAAGAGTTTCAACCAGAACGCGATGTTGTTTTAGAAGAGCGCAAATGGAGAACAGACAATTCCCCTATGGGCTATCTCTACTTTAGACTCTTTAATAACCTTTACCTTTATCACTCATACCACTGGACACCTATTGGTTTTAAAGATGACATTAAAAACTGGAGTATTGAAGATATCACTAGTTTTCACAAAACTTTTTATCAACCACAAAATGCTATCCTCATCGTAGCAGGAGATGTCAAGCCTGACACAGTCTTCGAAGAAGCAGAAAAACAATTTAAAGATATCAAAAATAGTGGAGATATTCCCATACCACATCAAATAGAACCTGTACAAGATGGGGCAAAACGCTTGGTTGTACATAAAGAGACAGAAGTAGAAATGCTGGCAATTGCTTTTCACATACCAAACTTTCAACACGCTGACCAACCAGCACTTTCTACTATCTCTGAGCTTTTAAGTTCTGGGAAAAGTAGCCGATTAAATGCCCTTTTGATTGATCAAAAAAACTTAGTCAACTCTATTTCAGCCTACAACATGGAAAACAAAGATCCAGGTGTATTTCTTTTCCTTGCCGTTTGTAACCCTGGTGTCAAAGCTGAGAGCGTAGAAAAAGAGATTTTAGCAGAGATTGAAAAACTAAAAACAACAGAAATCACAGCAGCAGAGTTAGAACGTGTGAAAATCAACACAAAAGCAGACTTTATTTTTGAGATGGAAAGTTCAAGTAACTTAGTAAGTATCTTTGGTTCTTACTTAGCCCGTGGCGATATCAATCCTCTCCTTAACTACGAAAAAGATATCTACGCACTCAAACCTAACACTATCAAGGAAGTTGCAAACAGATACTTTAACACAAAAAATTCAACAACACTTATACTAAAAAAGGAAGCAAAATGAAATACCCTCAAGGTGCCACAACTGCCCTTATCACACCATTTAAAAATGGAAAATTAGATGAGGAAAGTTACGCCGCACTCATCAAAAGACAAATCAATAACGGTATCGATGCCGTTTGTCCTGTAGGAACCACAGGAGAGAGTGCCACACTTTCTCATGATGAGCACAAACGATGTATAGAGATAGCAGTCGAAGTGACCAAAGGTACAACGACCAAGGTTTTAGCAGGGGCTGGTAGCAATGCTACACACGAAGCTGTAGATATCGCAAAACATGCTGAAAGTTGTGGGGCTGACGCACTCTTTTCAGTGAGCCCTTACTACAACAAACCTTCACAAGAAGGACTATACCAACACTATAAAGCTATTGCAGAGGCAGTAGAACTACCCGTAATGCTCTATAATGTGCCCGGCAGAACAGGCGTAGATATCTCAGCGGATACTGTCTGCAGACTTTTTGATGACTTACCCAATATCTACGGTATCAAAGAGGCAACTGGTTCATTGGAGAGAACTGTTGAATTACTTTCACGTAGACCTGAGCTAGTACTTCTCAGTGGTGATGATGCGATTGATTTTCCTATCCTTGCCAATGGTGGTGCTGGTGTCACATCAGTCACGGCAAACTTACTACCTGATATGAAGAGTGCTTTAGTGCACGCTGCACTTAAAGGTGACTTTAAAGCAGCAAAGAAGATGAATGACACTCTCTATCCTATCAATAAAGTGATGTTTTGTGAAAGTAATCCTATACCTATCAAAGCAGCAATGTATATCGCGGGACTTATCCCTACTTTAGAGTATAGATTGCCGCTTGTTCAGCCTTCAGCTGATAATATGAAAAAAATAGAAACAATATTAAAACAATACGAAATAAAAGGATTATAATATGAAGGGTAAAACTCTTGTCATAAGTGGCGCAACTAAAGGAATCGGAAAAGCGATTGTATATGAATTTGCAAAAGAAGGTGTGAATGTCGCTTTCACTTACAACTCAAATGAAGAATCAGCAAAAGAGATTGCTACAGATGTAGAGAAAAAATTTGGCATAAAAGCGAGATACTATCCGCTCAACGTACTAGAACCAGAAGAGTACAAAGATGTATTTAAAAAAATAGATGAAGATTTTGATAGAGTGGATTATTTTATCTCCAATGCGATGATTTATGGCCGTCCAGTTGTGGGTGGTTTTGGTAAGTTTATGCGTCTTAAACCTCGCGGTCTCAACAACATTTATACAGCCACAGTCAATGCCTTTGTCATAGGTGCGCAAGAAGCGGCTAAACGGATGGAAAAAGTGGGTGGTGGTTCTATCATCTCTATGAGTTCAACAGGAAATATCAACTATATCCCTAACTACGCAGGACACGGTACGAATAAAGCGGCTGTTGAAGCGATGGTGCGTTACGCTGCTATGGAACTTGGTGAGAAAAATATCCGTGTCAATGCTGTTAGTGGTGGACCAATCGATACAGATGCACTCAAAGCATTTGTCAACTATGATGAAGTAAAACAAGCTACTATTGACATCTCTCCACTAGGTCGTATCGGTCAACCTGAAGATATCGCGGGGGCATGTCTCTTTGTCTGTTCAGATAAAGCAGGTTGGATGACAGGGCAAACACTACTCATCGAGGGTGGAACAACTTTTAACACTAAATCATGAATCTACCAAACCTCTTAGCCAGCTTTCGTATCCTACTAGCACCTCTACTCTTTTGGTTGCTAGTAGATAGAGACAATACTCTTTTATCAGGAATTCATCTCTCTTGGTTAGATTATGCAGCTGCACTCGTTTTTGTTATCGCTTCTGTGACTGATTTTTTCGATGGATTTATAGCAAGAGAGTGGAATCAGATGACGAAACTGGGAGGCGTTTTAGACCCCTTGGCAGATAAGCTTTTGATGTTAGCTGGATTTTTAGGCTTGATGTACATCGATCGGACTAGTCCATGGGCAGTGCTTATCATACTCTCTAGAGAATTTTTCATCACAGGCGTGCGTGTTGTGGCCGCAGGAGAGGAAAAAAGTGTAAACTCTACCTTTGCGGGTAAAACCAAAACCGTGGCACAAATGTTTGCTATCGGTTTTTTACTGATGAATTGGCCTTATGCCGATATACTACTATGGATTGCCGTAGCACTCACACTCTACTCAGGATATGAGTACATCAAAGGATATTTAAAATAATGGGAATTTTTGTTTCGTTTATGGTGCTCTCTGCACTCATCATCTTTCACGAATGGGGGCATTTTCTTGCCGCTAGATTTTTTAAAGTAAAAGTAGAAGAGTTTGGACTTGGTATGCCAATCTTTGTGACAAAACCACTTATCAAAAAACAGTGGGGTGACACACAATATTCATTCTACCCTGTTTTATTAGGTGGATTTGTCAAAATGAAAGGTCAAGATGACTTTGATCTCAGTAAAAAAAGTACGGATGAAGATTCTTACATGTCTAAAAAACCATGGCAAAAAATCATCATTTTATTGGCAGGTCCTTTTGCCAATTTATTATTAGCTTTTTTACTTTATATTGCAATAGCTTACCTAGGTGCGGATAAACTAGCCCCTGTGATAGGTGGCATAGGAGAAAACTCTCCCGCCCAACAATCAGGTATCATGATAGGCGATAAAATACTCTCAGTCAATGGTCAACATGTCGTCACATGGGATGAAATGGGAAAAATCATCAAAAACTCTGAAGGTTCACTTTCTCTTAACATTGATAGAAATGGAACACTTAAAGCCCTCTCCCTCATTCCTCATATCGCTGAAAGTAAAAATATGTTTGGTGAGACTATCCAAAAGAGGCTCATTGGTATCGCCCCTAAAGGTGAATTTGTCACATTGGAATTTAATGGTGTTGGTGAAGTACTCAGCTATGCATGGCATGAAACCGTCTGGGCAACAACACTCATCGTACAGAGTGTAAAAAAATTGATACAAGGCATCATTCCAGCAGATCAGATGGGTGGTATCATCTCTATCATGGATGTGACTTCACAAGCACAATCTATCGGTATTGCTACACTTTTAACCCTCATGGCACTCATCTCAGTCAACCTAGGAGTTCTAAACCTCTTACCTATCCCAGCCCTTGATGGAGGGCATATCATGTTTAATCTTTATGAAATTATTTTTAAGCGTGTTCCAAGTGAAAAAGCATTTTATTATATGACTGTGGGTGGTTGGGTATTTTTACTCTCACTTATGGCATTTACAACTTATAACGATATCATACGACTTATAGGAGGTTCATCATGATAGATTATACAAAGAATTTTGACGAGGTTTTAGCCCGCGTAGAAGCGGCAAGACTAGAGGCTGATGAGTATCGCATCATCAAGATTATCGCAGCAAGCAAATATGTAGGTGCCCCTGAGATAGAAGCGATGTATAAGATAGGTCATCGCTCTTTTGGAGAAAATCGCGTACAAGAGTTGCGCGAAAAAAATAAAGTCTTGATAGAGTATCCTATCGAATGGCACTTTATTGGTCGATTGCAGAGCAATAAAATCAATCATCTCTTAGAAGCAAATCCTTTTTTAATTCACTCTGTTGAAAGTTTAGAGATGGCAAAAGAGATAGATAAAAGAGCAAAAGTAAAAGGTATGAAAGCCAATATCCTCCTTCAAATCAATTCAGCCAATGAAGAGAGTAAAGCGGGTGTGAGTGTTGATGCAGCACACGACACCTATCTAGATATAGCCCAAAACTGTCCAAACCTTAACTTAAAAGGGGTGATGAGCATCGGTGCACATACAAGTGATGAAAATGTTGTGGCTAAGAGTTTTGAAAAAACTTACAAAATTTTTGAAAAGCTTCAAAATGATGGTGCAAAGCATTGTTCTATGGGTATGAGCAATGACTTTGAACTCGCTATCAAATGTGGTTCAAATATGGTTCGTTTAGGTTCGGTGTTATTTAAATAACACCCAAACCTATCACTTAACATTGACTGTAAAATTTCTTCCATTTGAAGGAGTAATAAGCAATTTTCCCGCACTTTTTGCAGTTATCATGATAGTATTAGCGTCATAAAACGCTATATCTGCAAGTAGCCCAGTCGCTGAAAATGTTGTCAACTTATCATTACAATGGGCAGGTGATAGATAAAAAAGTGTTGTTTTATTCACCCCTACTTCAAATATTTCTCCACTTGTTGTGACATTAAAATAAGGATATGGCAACGAGGCTGTTTTAAAATCAACTGTTTCTATTTTCGATATATCCCCATCATGATAGGCTATCTCAACATGGTATTTACTATCCCACTCCAATCGCTTCATCGGGAAAAGGGCAAACTCAAACTCTGTAAAATGTTGGTTTGGATCATTTTTTTGATCCATCAATTTTACATCTGTTACTTCTTGATTATTACTGTCATACAATTTAAAGTTATCTATGGTGATAGCCCCATTTTTGAGGGAATTAAAAGAGATACTGACAGGATATCCACTCACTGAACATTCAGGTAAGGGATCTGGACTCTCCTCATAAAATACTGGAGAAATATTACTCGCTCCATGATAAGGCCAAATAACACGGGCTGGATTTTGTAACTTATTTTCCTCATAGGCGATGGTAAAACTAGAAGCAGCTATCTGCTTAGTACTATCTAAACAGATATTTTCATAATATGCACCTCCATTTATTTGCTCTGTCCCCTCACACAGTATGCGTAGTGGTGAAATACCCATATTGTAGTTGTACACATTACCATAAGTATAGACATCACTTTGTGAAAAACCAATTCCCAATTCATCATAATCATAGTTTAAAAAACCAAAACGATGATAAATAGCAGAGAAAAGTGTATCTATTGACTCTTCAACACCCCGGTTGGATGAAGAAATATTTTCCCCCACAATGGCATGTTCATATCCTGTATAGCGTGTTCTATCGGATGGAGTAACTCCTGTAAATCCACTGTTATCTGCTGATTCGATATGTGCAAAAAGATTATTATTTGTGAGATAAGTTGCGTGATTTTGAGACGCTTCTTCCAAATGTACTTCATATTGCAGTGGTATCATATCTACATATGTCCGCAAAGTATTAAGATAAGATAGTCCCCCATCTCGTATCTCAATCAAAGACGATTCATTAGTCACTCTTTCAATTTTTGAATCAACGCCTACAGTACCAGACTCTCCACATCCTATCAGAAAAGTCGTTAGTGTCAAACTTATAGTTATATATTGATAATATTTCATGATATCTCCTTAAACTTATCTAGCAGTATAAAGATATATTGTTAAGCAATTGTTACCTAGTGATATAATTCAAACAATCACACTTTCAAAAGAGAGTAAAAAGCATATCGTTTGAAATAGTTTAACTCACCTATAAAGTGGCAAGTAATACAACCCTGCCAACAGCTAATAACTTTTTAAGCATACTTAAGCTAATATACCCGACAAAATTTTTTAATATTCAAGGAATAAAAATGTCAAGAAAATGCGCAATTAGCGGAAAAGGTCCAATGTCAGGGAACAATGTTTCTCACGCTCACAACAAAACAAAGAGAAGATTTCTTCCAAATCTTAGAACGGTAAGAATTACCTTAGAAGATGGGACAACAAAGAAAATTAGAATCTCTGCAAAAGAACTTAGAACAATGAGAAAAAACGGATAATCATTCACTTATCCTAAACCCCATAGGAGGATAGATGCAACTTTTAAAAAAGATACAAAAAATCCTCCACTGGCGTCGTCCAGTAAAGCCTGAAATAAACCTCAATACACAGCTCTACACTCAATTAGCCCCTTTTAGATTACCTCTTATCCTTACCGTCTTAATGATGATGTTTGGTACACTTGGTTATATCGCTATAGATGGTTTTACGCTCATGGATGCTATCTACCAAACAGGGATTACCTTTACCACAGTTGGTTTTGGTGAAATAGCCCCTATCTCAGATGCTGGTAGGATTTTTACTATCACCCTAATCATCTTGGGATTTGGTGTTTTTTCATTTGCAGTAGGTATCTTGGTCGAGGTTTTAAACAAGGGTGATCTCATCAACACCATCAAGGAGAGAAAGATGTTATACAATGTTGCAAGGCTTAAAAACCACTATGTTATCTGTCATCATAATGATTATACGGTGGAACTTACCCAACAATTTCGAGCCAACCATATTCCATTCGTGGTTGTTGACCCTGATGAAGACCTAGATAAGATAGCCAAAAAGCATAACTACCCTTATTTTATCAAAGAAGAACCTCACACAGAAATTGCCCTAGCAAAATCACATCTCTCTTCAGCCAAAGGCATCATCACCCTTAGTAAGAATATCGCTGATAACATTGCTGTTATCGCTTCGGCCAGGTTGCATGAAAAAGAGATAAAAAGACGACGTCCCTACTTTATCATGACCAATGCCGCTACACTTTCAGATATCGAAAAATTAAAAAAACTAGGCGCTGATTCTGTCGTTTCTCCTACAAAACTAATGGCACAACGTATGAGTGCAGTGAGCCAAAGACCAGAGATGGAAAATATCTTAGAGGAATTTTTATACAAAAAAGACACCCCTCTTGATATCGAAGAGATTAAAATCCCCTCTCATTCATGGTGTATCTTTAAGAAGTTAAAAGAAGTTAATTTAGCAGGGTTTACAAAAGTCAATATCGTTGGTATTCGCGATGACAAAGATAGATTTGTTCCTATGCCGGATGGTGATACCTTAGTCATGCAAGGGTCAAAACTACTTCTTATTGGTAGTGGAGAGAGTATCAGGGCCGCTAAAAAAGTTGTTAGAAAACGAGAAAAACCACGGGAGTTACAATATGTTTAATCTTATCTCATTAAAAAATTCTCTTGCTAATGTAGAAGGTTTCTTTTGTGATGGTGTCAATGTAGGCATGCGTACAGATAATCCAGACCAAGGTGATGTTGCCTTTATTCGTAGTGACATAGCTTGTGATGTCTCTGCTGTTTTTACGAGTAATAAATTCCAAGCAGCCCCCTTGCAACACTATCAACGCTACCCTAAAGATTTTCAAACTGATTTTATCCTCATCAATGCAAAAAATGCCAATGCCATGACGGGGGAACGCGGTATAGACGATATCAACACGATATTTAAAACCTTAGCGAAAAAACGAAGCGTTTTAAATCCTATCATGTCTTCAACAGGTGTTATCGGCTACCCACTTTCTATAGAAAAAATCACCTCTGCATTTGAAAAGTTTGATTTTGACGCAAAACATGCAGACAAAACAGCCAAGTCTATCATGACAACCGATAGTTTTCAAAAAGAGCTTTGTTTTAAAGTAGAGTTAGAAAATAGTAGCAGTTTTACCATCGCCGCTATCTGCAAGGGAGCTGGCATGATAAATCCAGCGATGGCAACAATGCTCTGCTTTATCATTACCGATGCCAATATCCCAAAATCAGACATGGATGAACTCTTGACTAAGAGTGTTAATCAATCTTTTAATACTATCAGTGTAGATGGAGATACATCCACCAATGACTCTGTTATCATGATGGCAAACAGACAAAGTCAAGCTTATGATAAAGAAGCCTTTGAAGTGGCCTTAAATCGCCTCACCAAAGAGTTATCTCAGCTTATCCTTCGCGATGGAGAAGGATCCAATAAAGTAGTCGCTTTTGAGGTAAAAGGAGCACAAAGTTTAGCAGATGCGAAACAGGCATCTGCAGCTCTGTCAAACTCTCTTTTAGTAAAAACAGCACTTTTTGGAGAAGACCCCAATTGGGGACGTATCGCTTCTACTATCGGGGCTAGTGGCATAGCCTGTGACGCGGATAAACTTATCATAAAATATGACAATTTGCTTATCTATTCAAAAGAATTTCCTGTCCTTGATGAAGAGAGAGAATCCAAAGCAAATGTCATCATGAAAAAGGAAAGCTTTTCTATATCTTGTGATCTTGGATTAGGTGATTTTAGTTTTACAAGCTATGGATGTGATTTAAGCTACGAATACGTCAAAATTAATGCTGATTACAGAACATAAATGTTAAAATATACTTTCAATATAAAAGGAGAAAATAATGTTACACGAATATAGAGATGTTATTGCTACACTAAAAGCACAAGATGCACACTTCGCAAAAATGTTTGAAAAACACAATGAATTGGATAACCAACTTGAAAACAAAGGTGAGCACTTAAATGATTTAGAAATGGAAAAACTTAAAAAAGAGAAACTTGTACTTAAAGATACGATTTATGCACAAATTATGAAATTTAAGGCGGATAATAACTTCTAAGATTATCTTTATAAAGTATAACTCTCCCGCAGTGAAGAGTTATGCACGAATACTTAGCCTTTAGCCTTCTCGTAGGCTTTTGAAATGGCTTTTATCAAACCATCCCTAACTTTCCCCTCTTCCAATGCAGCATACCCAGCAGCCGTCGTACCCCCTGGGCTCATCACTTCATCTTTGATGATAGCAGGATGTTTCTCATTGAGTAGTGGAGAGAACCCTTCAAAAAGCCCTCTCACAAGCGTATAAGCATCTTCTCGTTTTAATCCCTCTTTTACGGCACCATCACTAAGTGCTTCTGCCACAAGTGCTAAAAATGCTGGTCCACTTCCTGCCACAGCCGTGGCAATATCTATCTCTTTTTCGCTCGAGAGCCATAAAGCAGTACCAATACTTTCACAAATAAGCATCGCCTCTTTTTTAAAAGTCTCATCTCCAAAAACTGTTGTCATAGATTTTTGATGTGAAGCGGCTAGATTTGGCATAGTACGTACATAAGATTTTGCTTTGATATGTTTCTTGAGAGAGGATAATGAGGTTCCTGCTAGTACGGAAAGAAGTGCATTTGCTTCTCCTGTGAAATGACTACTTACAGATTCAAGTGCATAAGGTTTCACACAAAAGATGAGATTTTTTCCTTCGATATCAAATGAGTTTTCAAATCCACCTGCACTTTTTATCTTGGGATAACGCGTCACAAGAGCTGCTAATTTTGCACTATCTCGCCCAGCAACTTCTATATCATGATAGACAATCGCGCCTTGTATGATAGCCTCAGCCATCTTTCCTGTACCAATGATAGTTAATTTCATAGATACTCCGAAATTGGCTCTGCCATACCAAAACTAGAATCATCTAGTGCCACTTGCACTAACAAACTTTTGGTATGATTTAAAATCATTGGTGCCGCAAAATTGACCCTTGAATTTTCAATTACAGAATCCACTATCATCGTACAATACACACGCACATTA
>JAJRSK010000030.1 GCA_024278835.1 Campylobacterales bacterium
ATGGAGATTATATCTTTTCATGGCAACCGATGCAGATGAGTGCCCTAGCAAAAGAGCGTTCCATTGAAATCGCGCAAAAGATCACCGATGGTTTAGGCGGTCGTGGACTTTTTGGCGTAGAACTTTTTATCAAAGGCGATGATGTTTACTTCTCAGAGGTCAGCCCTCGTCCTCATGATACAGGCATGGTGACCATGATAACCCAATCCCAAAGCGAATTTGCCCTACATATTCGTGCGGTTCTTGGTTTGCCACTTGATTTTACATTTTATGAAGAGGGTGCCTCTGCTGCTTATAAATCTGAAGCAGAGAGTGTCGCACCTACTTTTGAGATCGAGGAATCGCTCTTTAGTACAAACTCTTTTGTGCGTATCTTTAACAAACCTATCGCACACCAAGGAAGACGCATGGCAGTACTCTTAACCGCAGGTGACAATGCCCTTGAAAATGCAAAAAACATGATAAAAAAAATAAAAGGACTTTAAATGAAACATATCAAAAAGATATCAGATTACACCATGGTAGGTAGTGTCGGTGCTTTGGCACTTGTTAGTTTTTCAGGCTGTGGTGATAGCACAAGCATGTTTGAACAACCCGCATCTCAAGCCCCAATGCAACAAGAGGCACAACAAGCACAAAATGCCTTTGTCATCATCGAAGAGACCGCGCCAAATAAGTATATCATCCAAGATGAATTTCCAGCCAAAGAGACACGTATCGTGCTTAAAAAACTAGACGGTACAGAACGTGTACTCACAAAAGAAGAGATGGACGCACTTGTTAAAGAAGAATCTATGAAGATAGATGCTGGTACTTCCCAGCTCACCAAGGAGCAGTCAGAAGTAAGCTCAGGCGATGGCGGTATGGGACTTGGTGGAATCTTACTCTCAAGTATGGCAGGTGCCGTGCTAGGTTCTTACATCGGAAACAAGCTTTTTGGCAATCAAAACTACCAAAACAACAGAAAAGCCAACTACAAATCTCCACAAACTTACTCACGTAGTAAAAACTCTTTTAACAAAGCAAAACAAGCACGAGCAGCTAAAAAGTCAGGTTTTCAGAAAAAAGCAAGTTCTTCAAAACGCTCTTCTGGCTTCTTTGGTGGTTCGCGTTCTCGTGGATTTGGTGGGTGATATGAAGCTTTTAAAGGTAAAACCTCTTACTAAAGAGTTTTTAGAATCAGTTGATTTCTCTTGGCATACACACGCCAATAATGAAGCATTTTTAAAAGATGAAATCATTATCATCAAAGAGGAAGAAGCCACCGCCTACTACGACGCAGCCAACGAACTCTATGATATGTTTGTCCAAGCAGGAGAACATGTCATAGAAAATGACCTTTTTCATGAACTCAACATCCCCTTCAATCTTGTAGACATCATCAAAGAGTCTTGGGAAAGTGATGTACATTGGCATCTCTATGGGCGTTTTGACTTTGCTGGAGGACTCGACGGTGAGCCTATCAAACTTTTAGAATTCAACGCTGACACACCTACTAGCGTGATAGAGAGTTCTATAGCACAGTGGGCACTTTTAAAATACAACAACTTAGACAATGAAAAACAGTTTAACAATATTTACAACTCCATCCGTGAAAACTTCCAACGCATCGTGACACTAGAAGAAGATGTCTCAAAGTTTGAAGAGTATTATGATGGTTGGAAAATTCTTTTCTCGTCCGTCAAAGGGACACAAGAGGATGAAGATACAACCAGATATCTACAAAGCATCGCTGAAGAAGCGGGATTTAATACACAGTTTGCTTATGTCGATGAAGTAGAATTTGACGCAGAGGAAGGTGTTTTTTACAATGATGAACAGTATCAGTTTTGGTTCAAACTCCTACCTTGGGAAGATATCGCTATCGAAGAGGGCGAACTAGCCACAATTTTGGGTGAAATCATCGCAAACAAAAAAGCCATTATCCTCAACCCTGCCTACACCCTGATGTTTCAAAGCAAAGCTATCATGAAGATTATGTGGGACTTGTTTCCAAATCATCCCCTACTTCTTGAAACTGCATTTGAACCACTAGAGGGACGTGCGTACGTGGAGAAAAAAGCTTTCGGTCGTGAAGGAGAAAATGTCACTATCTATGATGCTGATGGTTCTATCATCGATAAAAAAGAAGGTCAGTATGATAACTATACCTCTGTTTATCAAGAGATGGCAACACTCAATCGTGATGAAAAAGGTGACTACTATCAAGCGGGAGTATTTTTTGCTTATGAGGGTTGTGGTTTAGGATTTAGGACTGCTAGCCGTGCTATTTTAGAAGATGGAGCGAGTTTTGCGGCACATATGATAGAGGGATAAAAACCTCTATCTATTTGTCGATGATTGTTATATCTTTATAATTATTCGGAAGGTAAATAATGATAAAGGGATTGGTTAAAGCCATTGTAGCGAGTCCATTCGGGGTAGATGAATACAATGTTACTTCCGTAAATCTTCCTGTATCTTTGACGCTCTCTACCTCTATGGTATAGCCACCTGTTGGTTTTTGACCCATTTTTGCTATGATGATTGTTCCTTCAAAGCTTGGTGCTATTTCGCTGGTGAGCGTGAGGTAAGCTTCTTCAAACTTAACAACATCTTCTGGCACATCACTATGATAAATAAGCGTCTCTTTTTCACCTTCAGTATATTCAGGATATTGACCACTATTAAGAATAGTAAAAGTTGTTTCATCATCCATGCTTGAACTTCCCTTTATAAGTGTTTCTTGTGTGATAGTGTCATTGTCATTGACGCTTGTTTGTATGCCGCTATTACACCCTGTAAAAAGGATTGAAAGTAAAATTAAAGTTAACCAAGTTTTCATCATATCTCCTAGTTTCTTCATCCCTTAAAAGTCTTGTAGCACCTTCTGTGCCAACTTTCAAAGTGTCGTTAAGAACAGTTTAACAAAAAAATAAACTTTACCATAAAAACTTTAGTTAAATTTTATTTATATACTTACTTTATCCTTATCATGATACATATTGTAACGATTTAGACGATTTGTACTTCATTTTCTAGGATGATACCATATTTTTTGGCTACTTTTTCCTTGGCTAAGTTTATCAAAGAGAGTGCATCTTCAAAACTAGCACCTCCGAGATTTACCAAAAAATTGGCATGCACAGTAGAAAACATGGCATTTCCTATCCTATATCCTTTCAGTCCCACCCCTTCTATCAAGCGTCCTGCATAATCCCCCTCAGGATTTTTAAAAGCAGATCCAGCACTAGGTTCTGAGGGTTGATTATCACGCATCTTACTAAAAGTATCTAATTTTTCGTACGAATACCCCTTTTGTATATGAAAAACAGCTTCATAGACGACAGTATTGATATCTGCGTAGCGATAGCCGTGTGCGATATCTTTTTTTTCGATATACCCATCTGCCGTTCTTATCATGATAAGCGAATTAAAGATTTCATCCTCTTTCATACCCGCGTTCATCTTGATAAGTCCACCAAGTGTTCCTGGTAATTTTGAGAGATATTCAAAGCCTTTGATATCATGCTTCTTGCAAAAGGAGTGTATCCGTCCGCTCATCGCCGCAGCACCAATGACAAGTTTATCCTCATCTATCATGATAGAAGCAAAGCGTTTAGAAAGCATCGCTAGTGGGGGTGGTGAGGGAGAGACCAAAAGGTTATTTGCACCCCCTATCATGATAGTCTCTGAGGAAAAATGCTTTATCTCATCAATCACCTCTACTTCTACGCGAGGCCCTATGCGAATGGAAGAGTATTTGGAAAAATCTATAAAACGCGTCAAAACAGAAAATCTGGAATCTTATTGATGATATTGGTCGTAAATTCCATCATCGTATTCATCATCCACGGCATCATAAAAATGATGATACCCACCACCACAATGATTTTAGGTACAAAAGAGAGCGTCATTTCATTGATTTGTGTGGTGGCTTGAAAGATAGAGATAAGAAGCCCCGCTATCAAACCACCCATCAACATAGGAAGTGATAACAAGAGAGCGATTTTAAATGTCTCTACACCCAGCCCGATTAACTTGGCTTCCATTTCCTACTCCTTATGCAAATCTATAGTCATTATACTCTTGTGGCACTAAAAAATCTTCAACAGAGATTTTCTCATCATAAAAGCCATGTTCATAGCCTATCTCAAACAACTTATCAATCGCTTTTAACTGTACCTCAGACATACTTACCGAATCTTCATTGGCGTACATATCAAGATATTTATCCAACATTTGGGCATCCACTCGTATCAAATCTCTTTGGATTAACATCTTTGAAAGTATCTTTTTGTTTTTCTCAGCTACTTCCACCGCTTTTGTTAACACCTCTTCATACGCAATCGCACGGGTGATTGGCAAAGAGCGACGGATTCCCATCCCACCAAGTGGCAGAGGCAATCCACCCCCACTAAGTTCCACTCAAATATCCCAAATCTCTTTTTCTACTTCTAAGCTATCATGATAGGTCAATATACTCTCATGAATCAATACACCAGCGTCCACTTCACCATCCAAAACCGCTTGTTCTATCTCTAAAAAATTTTTATATATGATGCGTGCATCAGGATATGCTATCTTAAATAAAAGCGCATTGGTCGTATATTTTCCACTCAAAGCGACTTTAAAATTTCGTTTTAGTTTCACCCTTTTTTTCTTGATAAGTTTAGGACCATAGCCCTCACCAAAACTCACCGCCGTTTTTAAAAGCGCATATTCATCTTTGATAAGCGGATAAAGTCCAAAACTAATCGCAGAAATATCATAAACATTTTCCAAAGCTTTGACATTGAGCGTTTCGATATCAAGTGCCAAGTTGTCAAACTGTACACCATCCATCCCAACCCAGCCAAATTTGATGGCATAAAACATAAAGATATCATCAGCATCTGGAGAGTGCGCTACGGTGACTTTTTTCATAGAAATTCCTACTTTATTTATCTAGACATTGTAATCAAAAAGCGATAAATGGCTGATGAAATAGTTTTTTCCTTAATGAAAAAGAGATACAATGCCCCTAGACCGTATGGAGAAACTAGTATGCATATATTGATTATTGATGACAATCAGGAGATTCTTTTTGGACTGCGTAAACTGCTTGAAGAGGCAGGATTTGAAGTGCATACTGCTTCTTCACTACATGAAGCAAAGGAGATTATCAACAGACAGCATTATGATGTGATAATTCTTGATTGGATTTTACCCGATGGTAGTGGTGTTGCATTTCTCAAAACACAACGAGATCTTCATCTACAATCGCCTGTATTATTGCTCTCTTCTAAAAATGAAGATGTAGAAAAAGCAGAGGCACTTGATGCGGGTGCGGATGACTATATGCAAAAACCTTTTTCACATATAGAACTTTTAGCCCGTATACGCGCACTTTTACGACGTGAAAGCAGCCAAAAAAAATCGATTATAAAACTCAAAAATCTCCAAGTAAATCTCTCTTCAAGAGAAGTTTCTCTCAACGATACACCCATCACGCTCTCTAAAAAAGAGTTTGAATTATTAGAATTTTTACTATTAAATCAAAATACTGTTTTAACAAGATATCAAATTAGTGAACATTTAAACAGGGATTTTGATAGTTTAAAATCAAGTAATCTTGTCGATGCGCACATCAAAAACCTTCGTAAAAAATTAGAAGATGCCGCTTCTTTGATAGAAACAGTCAGAGGTGTAGGATTTACTATCAAAACGACTTAAGGATACCACTAAAAACTCTTGATTGTTAAAACAGCCGTCGTTCCTTTATCTATACCTTCACTTTTTATCTCTATACTACCACCTATGAGATGTGCCATCTTTTGACTGAGTGCCAAGCCTAAACCACTGCTATGTCTAAAATCTCTGGCATCACTACTGGCTTGATAAAATGGCTGAAACAGATCATGTTGCTTTTGCACATCAATCCCGATACCGGTATCCTCTACGGTAAACAAAAAAGTATCTCCTTGTGTATGTAAACGCACAAAGATATCTCCTTTATTGGTAAACTTTATAGCATTGGACAAAAGATTGATACATATCTGTTTGATGATATTTTCATCACTCACACAAAGATGTTTCTTATCTAAAAAGTCACTATGTAGTATCAAGCCCTTCTCATCTATCAATGGAGCAACAATATCTAGTATCTCCTCTAACAAGAGATTTAAATCTATCTCTTTTTTATCTATCATGATAGAGTTAGATTCAAGTATGGATAATTGTAGTATGTTGTTAATCATCGCCAACAGATGCTCCGCAGAGACTTCTATACGCCTAAGTAGTGATAGTTGTTCCTCTTGCATCTCTTCTTTTACCATCATATGCTGGGGGAGATTGAGTATAGAGCCCAATGGTGTACGTAAATCATGTGAAATCACAGAGAGAAAAGTACTTTTTGCTTCCAATGCTTTTTGTGTGGCATCTCGCAGTTGGATATGTTCGAGCTGTTGTCGTATCATCTTGGATATAGCATGATAAAAATGTTCCTGCGGTTTCATATCACTCTCTTCTTTGATAACAAAATAGCCTATATTTTTATGCTTCTTTAGCTGAAAATCATACATATCGATAGGCAAGATATTCTCAGCGTTCGTTCTTTTCTCAAAATAGACTTCATCGGTATCTAAAAGCATTTTAAGATGCATTTTTGCCACCTCTACTACCTCTGTGTCTGTCTGCGTCTTAATCAATGCATTAAAAAATGCCATGAGTGACTCCAGTTGTCTTAGATGCAACCTATTTTGTTCTCCAATATCTTCTAAAAGGTTTTTTGTTTTAAAAGTCAGTAAGTTAAATGTCTCTGAAAGTTCTCCTATTTCATCTTTTGACGTTACTGCCACTTGTTTACTATAATCTTTGGTTTCAACAATCTCTGTAAATGTTTTTGAGAGATGATTAATTGGACTCGTTAACTTTCTTGAAAGTACAAAAATCACCCCAATCAGGAGAAAAACAGAAAACAAGAAAGTAGTAAAAAGAATATTTTGTATATCTTTTAGTGTCCTCAATGCTTTCTCCTTAGAAAAAGCAAGATAAAGTTTCCAATCTTTTAAAATACCGGTCAATTTTTGACTAACTTGAATACTATTTTTTGGTATCGTCATCTTAAAAAGAGCTAAGGGTGATGGAGGAATAAGCCATAATGTTTTATCATGGTTGTCCATATGTAAATCTGTCAAATTTCTAAAAGGATAGAGCATTACAACCGTGCCCAAGTGTTTAGTTTTATCAAAGGAAGAAAATACAGGTGCATTAAAATATAAAAAATCTTGATTGAGTTTTTGATTGAGTTTTTGTAGGTTTTTAGAGATAAAGCCTTCTTTAGAGGAAGCAACAAAAGCACTATTTGTCATCGCTACAATGATGATGTTTTCTCCTAAATCATCTGCACGTCTTTGTAAAAGTGTCACGATACGCTTGTCGATATCTTGACCTATCAAATCATCCATCACTTCTAACGAGGCTAAAAATCGTGTCTCTTTAGCTAAAGAAATCAAATGTTGTGTGAGTTTTTTACTCTCTGTTTGTAACTCTCTCTTAAGCGTTTGTTCCTCTTTTGCTATCAGGATTTTAGACTCAAATTGCCACAGATATGCCATAGTCATTGACTGAATCAACAACATGAAAATCAACACAGTAAAAAAAATCTTATATGAGATGGAAAGGGCACTCCAAAGTTCTCTCATGGACAATGTCCCTTATAAAGAATTTTAAAGTTCGTATCCTGCAAGGACTTCGTATCTATATACCCTATTGCCATATCCACATTTTCTATATATTTAAAAAGCATCTCTTTACTTTTAACCACCTTTGGAGGTGACTTCCCTTTATAATGTGCACTTCTCCAATATGATTCCAAACTATAACGACTTTTTTTTAAAATACTTCTTTCAAAACATTCACGTAGTACATCATCAAAAGGGTAGTTGATTGGCAAAAGCTTTTTATCTGCAATAAAGCGCTTTTTATCTAAAAAAATAGCCTTAATCATTTTGGCATTCAGATGATCTTTTGGAAAATTATTATGAGCAATGACTGTAATATCTCTGCCAAACCCAAGCGTTAAAAAAAGAAGCAGTAAAAAAATTATTTTCATCGCTAAAATATCCAAGAAAAAGATGCCACAAACCGACTCTTTGGAAGCTTAGTATGTTGCACATACTCTCCCTTTATGGCTATAGATGGGACTGGTCTATAGGTATATCCCAAAAGTGAGATATTTTCTTGCAGGTGTAAATTATCATCTTTGTAAAACTCTGTACGAAAGATCACATCATGGTGATATTGTAGATGCCATGTTGCTTGTATATAGGCATCATAGGGGATATCATCATGCAATGTGCCCTGCTTGGTAAAAACTTCTCCCACAAACATCCACGCCAATAGCTCTTTTTGATAACCTAAGCCCAGATAATAATAATCACTTCGCTCAACAGTACGAAAATACCCACCACTCACACGCCATGCAAATGTCTCTTCACTCTCTTTATAACTCACACTAACATGTCTATCTACAATGATATTATTATAAGAGTCATCTAAATCTTGATTATTTTGAAGCGTAAGCGAAAGCTCTTTATCTCCCTCATCAAAACTTTGATAAATGGCTATACCTGTTGTAAGCTTTGGAAAGAGATTTTCAAGTATCTGTGGATAGGTAGTCGTATCTTCTAGTACATTGATGGGTATTTGATTCCAAAAACCGATATTTGAATTGAATTTACCCACTTGAATAACCGTGTCATCATGGAGGTAATAAGCAAGTCTCAACCGCTCACAATGAATCTTAAAATCTTGCCTTTTAAAAGGGATATCTGATACTTCTAACTCTCCAAGTAAATCAAACTTACCAAAATCTCCATAAAGCAATAGTGCTATATCATCAAAAATAAACTTCTCTTCTTCACTACCATCGTCATTATAATTGATGGAGACATATCCACCAAGATACAAAGGCGTATGGGGTATCTTCCACCCATACGCACTTGTATCCTCAGCTCTAAGCATTAAAAATAGAGAGAAGAACAGATACACCAACAAGCTCTTTTGCACATTTTTCCTTTATATTTATAAAAAATAATTATATCAAAATAATCTATCTATCTGAAAAATTCATAATATTTTCATAAAAGTGTTTTATAGTTACGTCATAAATAAACCCAATGGGTGACACACAAAGGAAAAACTATGAAACAGATTTTAGCTACTTTAGCGGTATTACTGCTCTTGAATGGTTGCGGAGGCACTAGTGACACCTCAAATAATAACACAGAGGTGCAAGATGATGAACGCGATGATGACAATGAGCAAAATAGTGGAACACAAACACCATCGACCTCTACAGGCAGTGGAAAATATCGACTCTTAGCATGGAATGATTTAGGCATGCACTGCATGGATGGTAATGACTATTCTGTTTTTTCTATCCTTCCCCCGTATAACAATCTCGTCGCGCAACTCGTTGAAAAACAAGATGGAGATGCAAAAAGAATCAGTTCTAATGTCAGCATCACCTACGAAGCACTACCATCACTAGATGGAAAGTTAAATACAACAAGTAGCACAAAAACAAACTTTTGGGACTTCGTACAAAAACTTTTTGGAATACAACTAGCAAAAGATATAGGGCTAACTGGTTCGGCTGTACAGAGTACTACTCCCCAACCACTAGCATACAATAGTACCCATGACTGGTGGACTGCAGAAGGTATCCCTACAACTCCTAAAAATGATGATGGCAGCACAAACCATTACCCTATGGTAAAAGTAGTTGCTAAAGACCCAAGTGGTACCGTGCTAGCAACAGCCACAGCGGTGCTCCCAGTCAGCGATGAAATGGACTGTCGTAAATGCCACGCATCCAATGGTAGTAGTGATGCCAGACCAAGTGCAGGATGGGTCAACAATGCTGATGCCCAAAAGGATTATAAACAAAATATTTTAAGATTGCATGATGATAAACATAGCATTGCTAGTTCTCTTTCTGCACTTCAAGCCAAAGGATATACCTATGAAAACTCCTTAGAACAAACTGCGGCAAATGGTACACCTATTCTCTGTGCCGCCTGCCATAAAAGTAATGCTCTACCTGGTTCAGGAATCGGTACTCTGCCACCACTGACTGAAGCATTACACAGAAAACATGCAAATGTGCTTGATCCACTCACAGGACAAAGATTGGACAATGCCAACAATAGAAACGCCTGTTATACTTGTCATCCAGGAGCCACAACACAGTGCTTAAGAGGTGCCATGGGTAAGGCTAAAAATGCTGATGGCTCTTTGAAGATGCAATGTCAAAGCTGTCATGGTGGTATGCGTGCTGTAGGTACGAGAGGACGTGATGGTTGGCTAGATGAGCCAAATTGTCAAAGCTGTCATCAAGATGGCAAGCGTTATACAGAAGCTGTTACAGACTTTGCGACAGGATCACTTCGCGCAACACTTGATAATAGATTTGCCACCACAGCAAATGCACCGATGGCGGGAAAAAGTCTTTATCGATTTAGTACGGGTCATGGGGGACTTCAATGTTCTGCTTGTCATGGTTCTACACATGCTATATATCCAAGCATAAAAGCAGAAGACAATAAACAAAGCATCGAAGCACAAGGGCACGCTGGAACTATTGCAGAATGTACAGCCTGTCACACAACCGTGCCAAAAACAACGACAAAAGGACCTCATGGAATGCATACAGTAGGTGAAAGCTGGATTAAAGATCACCGAGATGTTGCAGAACGTGATGCCAACCAATGTAAAAGTTGTCATGGTGCAGACTATCGCGGAAGTGTCCTATCTAAAACATTTAGTGCAAGAAAATTTTCTGTAAAAGATTTTGCAGCCGGTCAACAAGTCACTTGTTATGACTGTCATAACGGACCAAATCCTTAATATATATGATATAAAGGGGGAACGCTCTCCTTTATATCATGCTACCTCCTATAAGGAAGAATGCATTTAATAGAAAAAGTGTTATAATCTCTACAACTTATCAATAAAGGGTAGTATGTTAAAAGATATTTCTAAAAAACTTACGATGAAAAAAACCTTTTTTACTACGCAGCTCGAAGGCTTTTTTAACTCCATCACACAAGAGTACAACAATCTCATCCATGAACTCGAAGTAGAAAAGCGCCTCATAGAGGAGAAAGCTGCCAAACTTGAAAAAGATGTAGAAAATCTCGTCGCTATCAAAAAAGCGTATGACAAAAGTTCCCAGATAGACAAACGACGTATACAAGAATTGCAAGAGACTCTTGCAAGAAGTAGAAATGTCGGTTCCAACGCCTACACAGAAACCCTACAAAATGAAAATTCTGCTTTTAAAAAAGAACTTGAAACACTGAAATCAAACCATTATGATAGTAAAGAGGTACAAGAATTACAAGAAAAAGTACAAAAACTTCAAGGCTTCCTGACAAAGGGAGCAAATGCCTATACAGACAATATTATGAATGAGCAAAAAGAGAACATCATCAGAGAAATCAGCGAATCACTCAAAAAATAATATTTCAAAATGAAATGTTTTTTAAGATAATCAAAAATCCTTGCTAAACTTGGTGAAAATCAAAGGTTAAGGATAAGAAATGACAGTAAAAGAAGGAAAAATAGCAATGGCAATGAACGAAAGTAAGAAAAAAGCACTAGACTTAGCAATAAAACAGATAGACAAAGCATTTGGAAAAGGTGCTTTAGTCAGACTAGGTGATAAAGAGATAGAGCCTATGGAGTCTATCAGTACCGGTTCTTTAGGACTAGATATGGCCTTGGGGATTGGTGGTATCCCACAAGGAAGAATCATCGAAGTATATGGACCAGAGAGTTCAGGTAAAACCACTCTAGCCCTTCAAATAACAGCAGAATGTCAAAAAAGTGGTGGTGTTTGTGCCTTTATCGATGCAGAACATGCTCTGGATACAAAGTATGCTGGCAATTTAGGCGTAGATATCGATAATCTTTTGGTCTCTCAGCCTGATTATGGTGAGCAGGCACTAGATATCGTAGAAAACTTGGCACGCTCTGGTGCGGTTGATCTCATCGTGATTGATTCTGTAGCAGCACTCACACCAAAAACAGAGATAGATGGCGATATGGGAGATACACATGTTGGGCTTCAAGCTAGACTCATGTCCCAAGCACTCAGAAAGTTAACAGGTGTCGTACACAAGATGAACACAACCATCATCTTTATCAATCAAATTCGTATGAAGATTGGTACAATGGGTTATGGTTCACCAGAGACAACCACGGGTGGAAATGCACTCAAATTTTACTGTTCTGTGCGTATCGATGTCAGAAGAATTGCCACACTCAAACAAGCTGAAGAGAGCATCGGTAACAGAGTAAAAGCAAAAGTGGTTAAAAATAAAGTTGCCCCACCATTTAAAATAGCTGAATTTGATATAATGTTTGGAGAGGGAATCTCTAAAGAAGGCGAGATAGTAGACTATGGTGTAAAATTAGACATCATTGATAAGAGTGGTGCGTGGTTTAGCTATGGTGATAAACGTCTTGGTCAAGGACGAGAAAATGTCAAAGCCTTGCTCAAAGAAGACCCTGTTTTAGCACAAGAGTTAGAAGATGGAATAAAAAGTGCTATGGGTATAGGTGAAACTGAAGAAGAGACCCTAAAAGAGTCTAAAAAAGATGAAAAGTAGGGAATCTTTAGTTAAAATATAAAAATTTTAAGGAAGAGGATAAATGGTATATATAGACGATATTTTTGCAGATGAAGTGATGGATAGCAGAGGAAACCCGACAGTAAGAGCAACGGTCACTTTGAGTGATGGAACCAAGGCAAATGCTATTGTGCCTTCAGGTGCTAGTACGGGTAAACGAGAAGCGCTCGAACTAAGAGATGGTGGAGATAGATACATGGGCAAAGGTGTTTTAAAAGCTTGTGAAAATATCAATACGACCATCGCTGATGCGCTTATCGGTGTGAGTCCATACAATCAAGCAGAAATAGACGCTATCATGAAAGAGTTAGATGGTACAGATAACTACGCAGAACTAGGGGCAAATGCCACACTTGGTGTTTCTATGGCAGTCGCTCGTGTAGCAGCGGATAGCCTTGACTTGCCACTTTATAGATACTTAGGTGGTTCCAATGCCCTTACTATCCCCGTACCTATGCTAAATATCATCAATGGTGGAAGCCATGCCAACAATAGTGTGGATTTTCAAGAGTATATGATTATGCCTCTCAACTTTGAAGATTTTTCAGATGCATTGGCCGCTTCTGCAGAAGTCTATCACACGCTTAAAAAAATCATCGCTGATATGGGTCAAAGTACCGCACTTGGAGATGAAGGTGGTTTTGCACCAAATCTCAAAGACAATGAAGAGCCTATCGTGGTTATCATGGAAGCTATTGAGAAAGCAGGATACAAGGCAGGCGAAGATATCGCTATCGCACTAGATGTTGCTGCTTCTGAGTTAGTGGCTGATGGTGGATACAAGCTAGATGCTGAAAACCGTGTACTTAGTTCTGCTGAATTAGTAGACTACTACGCAATGCTTTGTGATAAATATCCTATCGTTTCTATCGAAGATGGCTTGAGTGAAGATGACTGGGATGGTTGGAAAATCATGACAGAAAAGTTGGCTGATAAAGTACAGCTTGTTGGTGATGATTTATTTGTAACCAATGAAAAAATCCTCAAAGAAGGTATCGATAAAAACATAGCAAATTCTATCCTCATCAAACCAAATCAGATAGGTACCGTAAGTGAAACAATGACAACAGTGAGACTCGCACAGAAAAATGGTTACAAATGTGTGATGAGTCACAGAAGTGGTGAGAGTGAAGATACTTTTATCGCTGACTTTGCCGTTGCTTTAAATACAGGCGAAATCAAAACCGGTTCAACAGCTAGAGGGGAAAGAACAGCCAAGTATAACAGACTTTTAGAGATAGAGACAGAACTAGGTTTCTCAGAATTTCCAGGTAAGGATTTGTTCTAATTCTATGAGTCACATCACAGACAAGCTTATAAACTATGAGAGAGATGATGCTGGAGAAAATGGTTCTTTTTTATTGCCTCTTTTTCTAGCTTTGCTTGCAGTGATGAGTGCTCTTTTTATCGGGGAGATGCTCTTTGGAAAGAATTCACTAGAGGTCTATCTTGCCTTAGAAAAAGATCAGAAAATATTAGAAAAAAAGATTAATGATTTAAAAAATCAAAATGCTGCTTTACAAAAAGAGTATTTTGAATTGAAAAATATTATGCCTAGCAAGGAAGATGAGTGAAAATATTATTTCTTTTAATCTTTTTATTAGAAGTACTGATAGCTAGGGAAAATCCTTTTGAACCACTTTTTTCTACACCTAAAGCCAACCTAGATATCATCCCCCTACTACATATCACAACCAATGAAGCAGCTACACCAACACAAAAAATACTAGCTAAAAAACAACCAGTACTAAAGCCAGTTATCATCAAAACTCCAACTATTGATAAACCAAGCATTGAAACACAAACCATAACACCTTCTATCATGATAGTAAAAAAACCTGCTATGATAAAAAAGAAAAAAACTAAAGTAATAAAAAGAAAGTATAAAACTATATACCAAAACTATTTTTTAAAAGTACAAACCAACTATAAAAACTTTAAGATATTTACCTCTGACAAGCTACTTAAAAAGGTCAGATATACCAACCCTTCTCGTATGACATTTGATTTTGAGAGATTACAGTACTTTCATACAAAAAATATCACGTTTAACAAGCCATTTGCAAAAAAGATAAAGCTAGGTTCACATCATGATTTCTATAGGATAACCATAGAATTAAATAGATATAAACACTATAAACTTATCAAGAAGTCTTACGGATACCTACTTACGTTTCACTAAATTCATACAGCCATAGCGCGAAATCACCTTAATACTCACGATAGAGATAATCACTTCAAAAAGACTCGCCAAGATAAAAGCAAAATAATAAAACTGTGTGATACTACTGTTTTGATACGCCAATGTTACAATAGCTATCAAAAGTGTTAATGGCATAGAGTGAGAAAAGGAGAAGAGAATTCTCTCTCGTGTATCTAGATACCCTAGAAATGCTAGTGATGCCACAACTCTGATAATAATCATAGAAAATGTAATCAACAAAGCTGTCTTTATCAAACCATCCATAAAGAGTGAACTCAAGGGAAACGTAGATCCAATATAGACAAAAAAGATAGGAATCAAAAATCCAAAACCAAAAGATGAGAGTTTATGTGGTAACTCTTTATGATGTGCAAAAAATGTAGGGATAAACATACCTGCCACAAATGCACCAAATGCCACTTCTAAATCAAGCATCAACATGACCGCAATCATCAGAAAAAAAAGTGCCATTGAGAGTCGTATATCTTTTTCATCTTTGTCAGAGTATATAGGGATGAGATATGTTTTCAGTTCAGGAAACCACCAAAACAAAAGCCTAAAGCCCTTAAATAGTATAGCGATAGCCAGAAGAAAAAGTATAAGATAAGTGATAGAAAGATAAAGCTCTCCTCCTACACCATGTACTAAAATAGACCCCGCTACTGTCACCGCGATGATAGAGACAAGTTCCCCCATGATGCCAGTAGACATGGAGAGATTGAGCCATTTAGTATCTTTATCAAACTCTTTGTAAAGTGTGAGTATGAGCCCTACTGAAATCAGAGGTAAAATCACTGTTACAATCGCAGAAAAATCAAATATCTTCACAAATATAAAAGAAAAGAGATACAGCAACACGATATAAGTGATATTTCGTTTCATCATCTTCGCTGGTATGTTTTGTAACTCTTTTAGATTGACTTCCGTGCCTGCCAAAAACATCAGGTAAAAAAAGCCCACTTCCGCGATAAGTTCAAAAAAATGGTTATACGTGATAAAGCCGAGTGAACCCACCAATGAACCTAAAACAATCTCAATAGGGGTAGTGGGCAGTCGAAAGATACGCGACAGATAAGGAGAGATAAATATAATCATCGAGAGTGTGATGATTATAGAGACTTCATTACCCATCGCAAGTTTGGGCGATTTCAAGCCCTAGAGATTTGAGCATCTCTATATCTCTATGTGCTGCATTGCCAGCTGTTGTGAGATAATCTCCTATGACGATTGCATTGGCACCCGCTTCAAAGATTTCTCTCTGTCTATCTTTAAAAGTGATTTCCCGTCCACCTGCTATCATGATACGCTGCGAAGGCATCTCGCGTCTCATCCTTCTTATCCAAGCAAGTGATGCATCACTACTTAAAGATTTTTTTAGTGGTAATGCACTATTTGGGTGAAAAAAATTCATCGCGATAGAGACTGGTTGTAGTTTTTTGATAGAAGCGACTAAAGAGATTCTGTCTTCTTCGCTCTCACCCATCCCAAAGATACCGCCTGAACAGAGATTTAATCCAACTTCCTTGACATTCTCACAAGTTTGATAACGCTCACTCCAACTATGTGTCGTGCATATCTGCTTATAATAAGCTTCACTCGCTTCAAGGTTGTGGTTATAACTACCCACACCATGATTTTGTAAAGTTTTCAAATCCTCTTTTGTAGCCAAGCCATTGCATGCGATGATATTTAAATCTGGCACTTCTTTTTTCACAGCCTCAGCCGCATCACAAACAAAACGAAGTGTATTGGGCGTGATACCCTTCCCTGCTGTTACCAAACAAAATCCTATCGCTTGATTTTCATCGGCGCGTTTTGCCTCTTCTACTATAGTATGGATAGGTTTCTCTTTATAGCGTTCTATGTCTGCCCCATAGCGTACACTTTGCGTACAAAAAGAGCAATCCTCATTGCATGACCCACTCGCGATGTTGGATATAGCACAGAGAAAGATAGGAGAATTAGGCATCGACTCTGTGTTTACACTCTCTGTTGATACACTCATAGATATCCTTTTTACGAAGTGTCCTTGATGCCATCATATAGCCACACTCTGGACATTTTTTATTGCTCGGTTCATAGGTAGAGATAAACTTACATTTTGGATAGGCAGAACAGCCATAGAACTTCCCACGGCGCGATTTTCGTTCCACGATGTCACTCTCACATTCGGGACACTTCACACCTTCAAGGATATTGAGTGCTGCTTTTGGTTTGCCTTCTTTGTCATCCCCACCGACATTTTGTGTATATTTACACTTTGGAAAACCAGAACACGCGATAAACTCACCATAGCGTCCTTTTCTCTTTAAGAGTTCTTCCCCACACTCTGGGCATTTCTCTCCCGTAGGAATCGCTACTTTTTGACTTTTGATGTTTTTCTTTCCATCTTCTATCTCTTTTATAAAAGGATTATAAAACTCCCAAAGTACCTTTTGCCAATCTTTCTTGCCTTCTGCTATCTCATCTAGATTTTCTTCCATCGCCGAGGTAAAGTTGCTATCTACGATATTGGCAAAATGTTTCTCAAGCATTTCAATCACTTGAAATGCCACTTCTTGAGGCACTAACTGTTTCTTCTCTATCTCTATATAGTTTCTCGCTGTCAGGATGGATATGGTAGGCGCATAAGTCGAAGGCCGCCCTATCTCCAAAGACTCAAGCATCTTAATCAAACTCGCTTCAGAGTAGCGTGAAGGTGGCTCCGTGAAGTGTTGGTTGGCTTTGAGTTCGCTAAGTTCTACTGCTTGTCCTTGTTTTAAATCAGGCAATAGTTTATCTTTATCACCTGTTCCCATCACACGATAAAAACCATCAAACACTAGCTTTCTGCCACTGGCTTTAAACTTAGCACTTGCAGATTCAAAGATGATTGACTGAGATTCAAACAAGGCATCCGTCATCTGAGAAGCGATAAATCTATTATAGATAAGCGTATAAAGTCTTAACTCATCGTTTTTCAAAAAGCTTTTAGCGATTTGTGGGGTAAAAGAGAGAATAGTCGGACGAATAGCCTCGTGCGCCTCTTGTGCTCCTTTTGATTTTGACTTATAGACCTTTGCTTCTTTTGGCAAATACTTTTCACCATAACTACTCAGGATATGTTCACGTGCACCTTCTATCGCCTCTGCTGCGATGTTAAGTGAATCGGTTCTCATATAGGTAATTACACCCGTTACCCCTTGATCTGTTTTGACACCCTCATAAAGTGTCTGGGCAACCATCATCGTCTTTCGTGGGGTGTAGCCTAGTGATGATGAGGCAGTTTGCTGTAAAGTAGAGGTCATAAATGGTGGATTAGTAGACGTTTTTCGCTGCTTCTTTTCTAGTTTCCCTACTGTAAAACTTTCACTTTTGAGCTTTTTCTCCATCGCTTGAGCTTCTTCACCCTTGGAGATAGTCATCTTGGATATCTTAGCACCCTCATACTCTATCATGATAGATTCAATACTCTTCTCAAAAAGCGCATCAAGTGACCAAAACTCAACAGGGACAAAGGCTCTTATCTCTCGTTCGCGATCAACTACGATTTTCAAAGCTGAACTTTGTACCCGTCCAGCCGATAGACCTTTTTGTATCTTTGATGCGATAAGTGGCGAGAGACGATACCCCACTATCCTATCCAATAGTCGCCTTGCTTGTTGGGCATTGACCGAATCTAAGTCCAGCTTTCGTGGATTTTCCAATGAGTGGTCAATCGCCTTTTTGGTAATCTCATGAAAGACGATGCGTGGCACTTCTGTCAAATCTGCACCGATAGCCGTAGCGATATGAAAACCGATAGCCTCACCCTCACGATCCTCATCGGTTGCGATAAAGACACGATCTGCTTTTTTTGCAAGTGTCTTTATCTCTTTGACGATTTTAGAGTGCTCACGACTTACACGATACTCTGGTATAAAGACCTCATCTTCTACCTTTATCCCAAAAGAACTCTTTGGTAAGTCTCGGATATGTCCCTTGGATGCTATAACTGTATAGTCCTCTCCTAGAAAGTTTTCGATAGTTTTTGCTTTAGTGGGTGACTCCACGATGATTAAATTTTTCAATATCTGCCCTATATGTGTAAGTTTTTAGTGAGCCATTATACCAAATTCTCTTTCAATTCCTATAGTTTGACCAATGAAAAAGAACTAAAATAAAATAATTAGAAACAACTAAATAAAAACTAAAATTATTCAATTAAAGTTTACTTTTAGTCTAAAAAATACAATATTTAAACAAAATTATACAAGTGATACAAATAGTCCTAAAAAGGTAAAAAACTTACTAACAAGGGTTAAGTTTCTTTACATTGGTACGATTTAGTTTGCAAGAGTCAGCAAGGATGCTAACTCAAAACACAAAACAAAAGGATTTACAATGGGATTTAGAATTAACACAAATGTTTCGGCTATGAACGCTCACATGAACTCAGTTAACAACAACGTAGGTTTAGACAAGTCACTCAACGCCTTGAGTTCAGGTCTTAGAATCAACAAAGCAGCGGATGATGCTTCTGGTCTTGCTATCGCTAACAAACTTTCTGCACAAAAAGAGGGTCTTGGTCAAGCTATCAGAAACTCAAATGATGGTATCGCTATGCTTCAAACAGCAGATGGTGCTATGCAAGAGTTGGATGATATCGCAAAAAGAATGAGAACACTAGCAGTTCAAGGGGCGAATGATACCCAAGATACGACTTCTAGAAGCTATATCAAAAAAGAGTTAGATGAATTGACTACACAGTTTAACCACATCATCTCTAGTACCACTTTTAATGATAAAAAGCTTCTTGATGGTTCTCAAACTACTATCAATATCCAGATAGGTCATAAAGCAGCTGATGGAAAGGATGTGGCGATTGCTTCAGTTGGTACACTTACTGCTGGTACTGTAGATACAGTAACCAATGCTCAAACAACAATTTCAAACATGGATACACTTATCAAAAAGCTTGATGGAATCCGTGCTGATATCGGTGCTGATCAAAACTCACTTGAGTCAAATGTGAGAAACATTTCTGTCACTCAAATCAATGTGGCTGCGGCGGAATCAAACATCAGAGATGTCGATTTTGCAGAGGAGTCTGCAAACTTACAAAAGCATAACATCCTAGCACAATCTGGAACCTATGCGATGAGTCAAGCAAACGCAGCTCAACAAAATGTAATGACTCTTTTACGATAGTAAACTAGTCCCTTACACCCACTAAAAAGCCTTCTGGCTTTTTAGTGTACCTCTTCTTCTTCAAAAAACATCTCTATATGTTTCTCATAATGTTCAGCGATTTCTAAACAATACTGCATCAACATCGGATGTATTTTCTTGATATCCCTTTTGATATTTTTCGAATTTTTAGTATTTAACATATCAAAGACAAATGGCAAAATAAAGTTCAGATATGAGAGATAAATATTGTGCAAATCCCATGATTCGCTGTCATGTTCATCAAGTATATCTAGTGTGAGGCCCAAAAGTTGACTTTGATATAGTTTCTTATTAAAAGCTTGTGGCTGGGAGGATTTTTTGATTTTCCCTATCAAGGCTTTGACATAAGCATCTCTTCGCTTCATGGATGAGAGCTCATCATCACTCAACTTATTTGATGACTTGTAAAACAACGCTTTGAGTAGTGCTTTTTGAAATGCCTTTTTTTCTATCTCCTCAAATGATGACATATCCATCTCTGCTATCTTTTTGGCTTCTAACCCTTCTAGGTAGGCACCATCACTTAAGTTGTAAAAACGCTGTGTATCTTTTTTATATCGTTTTGAAAAGTGCTTTATCGCTTGTATAGACTTGTCAAATGTCAGCGTTGCCAATACTTCATCTTGAAAATTCCCTTTGGTTTTAACCACAGCTTTGAGATACCCTATACTATCTTCTATCTTATCTACACTCTCTGTATCGAGCTTTCTGTTGTACGCATGGTCAGCATTGTGCGACATACCTGTTTTGCTATCTAGTGCTAAATCCATACCTAAAGAGTAAAGCTCTTTTACCCCAAGCATCGTCAAAACCATATAAGTAAATGACCCCACACAAATCGGCTCTAAAAAGTCCAACTCTTTTTTATAGGTTGTGCTCACTTGTGCGATAAAAACTTTCTCTTTTTCAAACTTATCTATCAGAATCTTGGGCGTTTGTGAACCACAAAAAAGGATGCAATCTTTATAAAAATCTTCTGATTCTACAGCATCCACATGTACCATACAAGTCTTTTCAAAAGGATCTAAATATGTGATGATATCAGGCTTGATTCCTCTTTTTTCAAGCGTTTTTAGAGTAGCGGTCAATGCAACAATGACAAATTTATCTCTATTTTTTTCTAACCAATCAAGATTTTTACTGAGTGATGGTCCAGCAGCCACAATCATCACTGGTTTATTTAAAAATGTCTCTTGCTTATTTTTACCAGAGACATCCAAAAAGTTATATTCTTGCTTGATGTACTCTAACGACCGTAAATAGACTTTGAAAAATGAACTATACAAAAAGATGAGGTGTCTTTGACCTGTGATGGTCGTGTGCATCAGCTTCATCATACTATCATCACTACTTTGCATCTGAAAGTACTTGATGTAGTGGTTGTAGTAAAAGCTTTTTTCCAAAAATTGGTTAAATATAATCCTAGCAGTATCTTGCTCTTCAAAGACACAAAAAAAGAGTTTAGCCTTACTTGCAAGTACTTTATAATTTGTTACAAACAAAGAGAGCCTAAAGAGTTCTAAATCATCTTCTACTATCATATAGTTTTCCGCAGAAACCTTTTTGTCTATCGAAACTAAATGACTACCTAATCCTACACCAAAAAATATAAACTTTTTTATCTCTGACATTTCAGGATTTTGAGGTACTGTCTTTTTCACATAATCCATGATTTTTGCGTAGGCATAATAACTCGATGAAGCGATATCTCGGTTATCATCATAATGCTTCAACTCATCTTCTGAAAAATCATAATCATAAAATGTTTTAAAAGTGGACTCCTCTTTTTTAAAATTGACAATTTTAGAAGCTTTGGTTGCATACTTTTGACTACTAACCCCATAAAAATAGTTCCCCGTAGAGAGCTCTTTTACATCAAAATAGCCCTCCTCTTTGTACTCTAGTTCATAGCGTGCTTGATAATGCCCACCATCAAGTGCCGATTCAAAATCTGCAATCTTTTGTAAGAGTCTTGGTTGATGTTCTTGTAGGTAGGCGATGTTATCATGATAGGTTTGTGCAACTTGTTCTTCGATAGAGAGTGCTGACATAAAATGCTCCAAATTAAATATATTTATAATTTAGAGCAATTTTTATTCCATGTTGATTTTATCTGCTGTTTTTAGTAGACTAATACCTTTATCAATTTCTCGTTTTAACAGTTCACTTGCCAATTCATACTGCACCAAATCGATAGGCAAATCCAAACCTTTTTGAAAAAGGTATCTAAAAAAGGCTACTTTATGATGCCTAAAAGCCTCTTTTGAAAATGTCTCCATGATAGCCAAATCAAAATCTCCGCCTCTCTTACTATCATCCATACGGCTTCCAAAAAGAACAATATCCACATCACCAAAGCTACTTTTAACAGCATCTATCAAAACCTCTTTGATGGCTTTTGGAATCCTCATAGATACCCCTTTGAAAAGTCAAAGACCCTCTTGACTATCGCATCTATCTCATAAAAGCTATCAACACAATACTTCAAATCAAGCAAAGCATCTTTTAATTCATCAGGATAATCATGCTCCAACTCGTTTCGTATATCTCGAAACTCTATCCATTTGTCAAAGTCTATAATCCCTTCTTTTTCAATAAGAAAAATCACTTCACTCATCTTGGAATAACTAATCCCAGCGATATCCAAAAGGCTTTTAAACACTTTTGCGCCTAAATAATCTTGAATAGAAGAAAACCTTTTTAGATACGCTTCCAAAACACCTTTTTGAGCAACAGAAAGTTTTTCAAAAGCATCAGGAGTAAAATCAAATGCCATCTCATCTATAAAATCCTTATATGCTCGAAGTGCGTCACTATGCATCTGGACTTTTTCTAACTGTTTTTTGACTATCTTTTTCATGATATTTGCACCTTACAACATGGTTTCTTTACAGATTATACCGAAATCCCAATATCATCAAAACTTAAAGCCGTGGCAAATGCCAAATCCCTCATCGCCTTCTTGCCCAAAATATCTTTCAAATACTTTGGATGCAGTCC
>JAJRSK010000031.1 GCA_024278835.1 Campylobacterales bacterium
AAAATATTAACGACTTTATGGTGGGATTAGCTCAGCTGGTTAGAGCACTGGTTTGTGGTGCCGGGGGTCGCGGGTTCGAATCCCGTATCTCACCCCATATATTTTTTATAATTATAAAGTAAAACGCTTATGCGCTCGTGGCTCAACTGGATAGAGCAACAGATTTCGGCTCTGTAGGTTACAGGTTCGACTCCTGTCGAGCGTACCATTTAAATTCTCAAATTTCATGAGCAAAGCTCATAAAATTTTCAGTCACTAAAGCTTTTGCCTTTGGCAAGAGTTGGTTTGAGAAAAAGACTGTTTTTTACTGAATAACGATAAAAAGAGCAAAGCTCTGTTTATCTACGCTAGCCGCTATGGCACTGAAGCTGTTTTCTTCTGAACGAAGAAAATGTGTTTGTTTTGTTTGGTTAGTTTTTTTTGTGCGCTCATAGCTCAGCTGGATAGAGCATCGCCCTTCTAAGGCGAGGGTCTCAGGTTCGAATCCTGATGGGCGTACCATCCTTTACACGATAAATGAGCAAAGCTCAGTTATCTACGCTAGCCGCTATGGCACTAAAGTGGTTTTTTTCTGAACGAAAAAAATGTGTTATATAGGATTTTTTTGATAAGATATACCTTATCTTTATTGTTAATTATGCGGACGTGGTGAAATTGGTATACACGCCAGACTTAGGATCTGGTGCCTCACGGCGTGAAGGTTCAAGTCCTTTCGTCCGCACCATTTGAAGGTACAGCGTACTCTCAGAGACTTTCTTTCTTAACAAAATTACTTAATTTTTTTTACTAGGGTATCACTCTACTTTATTCTATACTGTTTTTATTTTTTAGTACCAAACTACGTTCCAACTTTTCAAAAGCTTCTAAACGTTTCACTTTATCCATTTTCTCAAGATTAAGCATTTTCCACTTTACTGATGGAAGCTGGTCAATATTCTCGAACGGCAATAGATTCCAAACAGGATCTCCTTTTTTGAACCCAAGCAAAAATGTTTTATGTCTCTCTGTCAATTTCTGGTGCAGGAGCTTGATCAGTTCTTCTCTTGTATCTGTCAAAATCTCTAACTCTATGGGTTCTGTGGTCATACCCACAAATTGTTCTTCAAAGGTATGGCTGATGTCAATGAGGTTGGGTTGTAACAGTTTGGATATAGGCTGAGAGGAGCTGATAAGATATACAACAAATACATCCATAAGTGAATCACTGATACCTTTATTCTCTAGCAGTCATCTTACATCAAAGAAGTCTCTTGGGTGCTGACGGTCAAGTGCTACACAGATTTTACCGGCATAGAGATCATCGTGATGTACTACCAATATTTCTGCAAACCCAAATGCTTCTTCTACTTTTGGACTTACCATTTGAACAGTCGGTTCTTTAACCGTTCCTCTCATCACAGGAGATGTCTCTATCTTAATACGCACACCATTCTTTTTCAACTTGCAGTTTAGAGAGTGTTCCGTCTCCTCTTTGTTCCAGTCGGTATACTTTTGAACCTCTAAGACTCTTTTCAATGTCCTGTGTAATTCGTTCAAGTGACTCTGCAATATGCTTTAGACTGCTTGTTCTGTCTTCTACAGGCAAATACATCACGTCAATGTCGACAGAGAGTCTTGGCATATCTCTGACAAACATATTGATGCTGTTCCACCTTTGAGTGCAAAGCAGGATTCATTGTTGATGAAGGGTAGCACTTCTAAAAGTAGATGCACCTGTTTATAGTAAATATTTGAACTCTTCTGATACGAACTGAAAAGTGATGCCTTTATCATCTACCTGATAAAGCAGTTCAAGTATGGCTCTTTCTGGTGAGGATATGGTTATCTGCCAGTCTCGTATAGATGTACTCTGCTTCTTTAATCCCAGATCTCCAAAGAGAGGCTTTTTATGAAAGGTGAATGAAGGAGATTCCATTTGTCTGATCCAAGCAGGAGGTGCTTTCTCTCCATATAGAATGATGGTTTTCTCTTCCCCTATAGGTAAATAGTGTGCATATCCCAATATATTCAGTGCAGAAAGTCCACCCACATGAAAAGATAGTTCTTCAAGTTTCTGAAGTCCTTCAACATCACAAAACTTCCCCTGTAATTACACCACCCTCTACAACAAGAGATTAAAAGAATATTTGAATGGTGTAGGTTCATATGGTTTTGCTTTTCCGTCCAATTGGGCAAAAGCTTTATTAGAAGCAACTAACAATAATGCTTTGGTTGTTAAAGCGTTTAGAGAACAGCAAAAATTATATTCTGAAAAAGATGGACGTATAAATGAAAAACTACAAGCTTTACTTGACAGTATTGATTAGCAAGTGCTTAACAGTGGTTAATGGATTTAAGCTACAATAGTCTAAGTGTGAAACTTATGGGAAACTGAAATGAAGATAAATTATATCTCTACTTTAGCGACGCTATGGGGCTTACAGAACATTGACAGTCCTCTCATCCTCACCATTCTTTTTAAAACTTCATAAAATTTCGTTACAATATCATCATAAATTTAGCAAACTATTGCCGTAATTAACACTGCGGTACCTGATGAAAAACTTTCCCCTATCATGATAGAGGCATTGTTGGCAAAAAAGCTAGCAGCTTGTATCCTATCTCTTTCGTGGATTGATTGGGCAACAACAAAAGGAGTATAAGTGAATGTTTATTTGTTTATCATAACCGGCAAAGTCCAAGGGGTATTTTATCGTAAGAGTATCCAGCAGATGGGTGCCATGGGGCAGATTCAAGGCTATGTGAAGAACTTAAGTGATGGCTCTGTAGAAGTGGTAGCCTTTTTGTATGATGATCAGTTTGAGGACTTTATGAATATTTTGAGAAATGGTTCACCTCGTAGTGAAGTCAAAGATATTACGTACAAGATTTTAGAAGAAGATGATCTAGTTTACGATGGTTTTGAGATAAAATAAGATAAAATAACTCTTATTTAACTCTAAGGAAAGATATTTATGAAAGAGATAATGGTCAATTTTTTTGTAGAATATGCTGCTGTGTTGGTATTTTTACATGTCATTTCTGCTGTTGTGTGGATTGGGGGCATGATAGCAGTACGCGTGGCAGTACACCCTAGTTTACAATCCATAGACGACGCAAAGATAAAACTTGGTAAAACGCTTGAAATTGTAGGACGACTTTTTAATCTTGTGATTCCTTTTATCATCATCCTTATTGTGACGGCTACATTGATGGCTGTTGGTTTGGGATTTAAGGGCACAGAACTTTATTGGCTTGTGCATGTTAAAGAAGTTATTTGGACAGTGATGGTGATAAATTTTATTTATATGTACATGCAAAGAAGAAAGGCACAGAAGTTATACGATATAGGAGACTTGCTAGGGGCTAAAATGCACGTTTCTAACTTTCCTAATCTCTTACTGCCTATCAATATACTTTTGGGCTTAGGGGCGATTTTTGCAGGTGTTACGCTTAGAGGTTTTTAGACCTTATATGTTTGATGAGGATGAGCTTGTCGGGGAGTGTGGGATTTTCTATATAATTGTATGCAAGATCAAAGCATATGAGAAGTTAATCTCATATGCTTTAGATTATTTTGCTACTTTTGCTGCGTCTACTACTTTTGTAAATGCTGCTGCATCGTTCATAGCCATGTCAGCCAAGATTTTTCTATCAAGCTCGATACCTGCTTTGTTTAAACCGTGGATGAATTTTGAGTAACTCATGCCGTTAAGTCTACAAGCTGCATTGATTCTAGTGATCCAAAGTCTTCTAAAGTCTCTTTTCTTGTTTCGTCTATCTCTGTAAGCATAAACTAATGATCTCTCTAATTGCTCTTTCGCTTTTCTAAAATGTTTTCTTCTTCCACTAAAGAAACCTCTTGCTTGTTTGAGAAGTTTTTTATGTCTTCTTCTTCTAACTATACCAGTTTTTACTCTCATAATTTTCCCTTTGCCATGTTGGCGTCACATTTGTGAACTTGTCCCACTGAGTAGGAGGATATTAAATGATACTTCTATCATAAACTTGAACGACTTGGATTATTTTCCTAGTAGTGTTCTTACTCTTGAAACGTCAGCTGAATCAACAGTTTGTGCTGCTCTTAAACCAAGTTTTCTTTTTTGATCTTTTTTAGTAAGGATGTGACTTCTATAAGCTGATCCTCTTTTGATCGTGCCATTTTTTTTCGTTTTAAAGCGTTTTGCTGCACCACGATGTGTTTTCATTTTAGGCATAAAAATTCCTTTTTAATATTTTTAAAATCCCTCATTATGGGTTTTAAAGACGGCTATTATATCTTTTTATATTGATTTTAATCTTAAGTATGTAGCTTTAAAGGTATTATTAGTGAAAAAGTATAGTATTGGATACTAACTGATTGTGATGTCTCCAAAAAAGAGTTCACGGTTATTTTCAAAATTTTCTACCAATGTGCCAAAGCAAGCACCTAGCCCACGTATGGTCTCGATATTAGGTTCGATGTATATTTTATTGCCTTTTTTTTCCATCGTGATGATTTCAGCTTCTCTGAGTTCTTTGAGATGCTTGGAGATAGTAGGAAGTGAAAAGTCAAAATGTTCTGCTATCGTACTGACACAGGTAGCGTGAGGACTTACAGTGACAGAAGGGTCTTTTTTATCCAGGGAACAAGTATACCCACCCGTAAAAACATTTTTAAATATTAAAAAACGTGTTTCATTTCCCAATGCTTTGAATATTTTTATTTTCTGCTTCATATCTAACATACAAATCCTTGACTTATTGATTTGATTATTGTAGCATAGTTTCTATATTTAGTTAAATAACTAAATAGCTAATTAACTAACAAGGATTATAGTATGAATAAACTGATTTATATATCACTTATAGCGGCATTGGGTCTTACACCTCTTCTTGCAGGTCACCCTGAGACAGACAGACTGGTACAAAAAGCCCAAAAGGAAGTTGCTGAGATCACAGCAAAAACACTAAAAGAGAAACTAGATAAAGATGAGGACGTTATCATCTTAGACGTCAGAGAAGCACAACAAAGAGCGGAGGGGCAGATATATGCTGATGATTATTATGCGATTACTAGAGGAAATTTAGAATTTAAAGTACTCAATAAAATCAAAAACAAAGATGCTCTCATTGTGACCTATTGTCGTGGTGGGAGCCGTGGTGCACTGGCGGCACAAACGCTTAAAAACTTAGGATATAAAAACGCTGTCAATTTAAAAGGGGGACTAAAGGGGTGGGCAAAAGCAGGTTACCCTATCGAAACAGGTCTAGGTGTGACCAAACTTTCGCAAGAATAATAGCTACAGAGCTAACAAGACGGCTATCATGATGACAGCCGTCTTAGAATTTAGATACGAAAAGAGTCTTACTTGTCTTTATCTTTTTTAGGTACGACATACATATTGACATAGCGTCCTTCAAATTTTGGTTCATGCTCTTTTTCACCTACATCTTCAACCATAGGCCAAACACGATTGAGAACATCTTTCCCAGCTTGTGGGTTTGCCATCTCTCGTCCTCTTAAAAAGACACGAAATTTTACATGCTTGCCTGATTCTAGAAATTCTCGTGCGTGTTTTACTTTATAAGAGATATCGTTATCCGCGATTTTTACGGAGAGTTTTACCTCTTTTACTTCAATCTTTTTTTGATTTTTTTTGGCTTCTTTTTTCTTTTTTTCGATTTGGTATTTGTACTTACCATAGTCCATGATTTTACAGACGGGAGGTTTTGCATCAGGGACAACTAGCACCAAGTCTAGTCCCAACTCGTCTGCTTTTGCTTGTGCCTCTTGTGAAGAGATGATACCATACTGGTTACCATCATCATCCATACAACGAACCTCTGGAAGTCTAATCGCCTCATTTAAAAGCGTTGAATCCTTCTTTTTTCTTCCTCTGTCTTTATCATTTCTCAAAAGCGTACCTCATTCATTTTCTCCTTTATAAGTGTATAAAATTCTTCTTTACTTAAATTATACTGTTTTCTTTCTCGTCTATCCCTTAAAGCAACGCTTTTTTGGGCTACTTCTTCGTCACCGATGACCAATATCATAGGAACTCTCTGTTTTTCAGCCGTTCTGATTCGCTTGTTTAAGCTCTCATTTTTGCTTGAAACTTCACAGTCAATCTCCATCATCATCATCTCTTTTTGCAAGAGTTTTGCGTACTCTAGGTGACTATCCGCGATAGGAATGATGATCACTTGAGTCGGTGCGATAAAAAATGGAAACTCACCTGCTGTATGCTCGATAAGAATCCCGATAAATCTCTCAAAAGAACCTAAAATGGCACGGTGTAACATCACCGGTTGTGCTTTTTCATTGTTCTCATCGGTATACTCAAGCATAAAGCGTTCCGGAAGGTTAAAATCAATTTGGATAGTACCACATTGCCATTTTCTCTTAAGAGAATCAAGAATCTTGATATCGATTTTAGGACCATAAAATGCCCCACCACCTTCATCAACACCGTAACTAATGCCATTTTCATCTAGTGCATCTTTGAGTCCTTGTGTAGCAGAGTCCCAGATAGCATCTTCACCGATGGCTTTTTCAGGTTTTGTAGAAACTTCAAGTGTATACTCAAATCCAAAACTTCTCATAATGGCATCCACAAAGTCTAGTACTTCGATAACATTTTCTTTGATTTGTGATGGTGTACAAAAGATATGTGCATCATCTTGTGTAAATTCACGTACACGAAATAAACCGTGCATCGCACCCGACATTTCATGACGATGTACCACGCCATACTCGAAAAATTTTAGTGGCAAGTCACGGTAACTTCTGACATCATTTTGATACACTTTGATATGTCCCAAACAGTTCATCGGTTTGATACCATACTCGATATCGTCGATGGTAGTAAAGTACATATTCTCACCATAGTTTTGGTAATGTCCGCTTACTTTCCAAACGTCTGACTTTAAAAGCTCAGGGCCACGTACAGGTTGATACCCTCTTTTTCTATGTGCTGTAAAGAGTAGTGCTTCTAGTTTACTTCTCAAACGTGCACCATTTGGTAGCCAGATAGGAAGTCCTGCGCCCACCTCTTCATCAAATGTAAAGAGTTTTAAATCAGTCGCTAGTTTTCTATGATCTCTTTTCTTTGCTTCTTCGATCATCGCCAAATGCTCTTTAAGCGTCTCTTTATCGGCAAATGCTACTCCATAGATACGGATAAGCATCTCGTTTTTCTCGTCCCCTCCAAGGTAAGCACCTGCGATACGTGTAAGTTTGAAGTTGTGAAGATATCTAGTATTGGGGACATGAGGTCCACGACAAAGATCTTCAAATTTACCCTGTGAATAAGTGGTGATTTCTCCTTCAACACGCCTTAAAACTACTGCTTTTAGTTCATCACCTGCAAATTTCTCTTCTATCTCTGCTCTTGTATAAGATTTTTTCTCGATAGGAAATTTTTTCTTGATAAACTCTTTCATCTTTTTTTCGATAGTTTTTAAGTCTGTATCGCTTATCTTTTCAGAGGTTTTAAAGTCATAATAAAATCCATCTTCCACCGTAGGTCCGACGAAAAACTTTGCGTCAGGGTATAATGATTTGATTGCTTGTGCCATAAGGTGGGCAGTTGAGTGTCTGATGACTTCTAAAGCGTCGGGTGAGTTGTCATAGAGGATAGCGTCACCTTCTATGTTTTTTAAGATGGATGTTTGTGTATCATAAATCACACCATCTTTTTTGATAGCAATGATATCTTCCAAAAAAAATTCCTAATATTTGTTTATAGTTTATGGTGGCCACGATTGGACTTGAACCAACGACCACTACCATGTCAAGGTAGTGCTCTACCAACTGAGCTACGCGACCATATGTTTGTAAGAACCAAGGATTTTACCTGATTTAAGTTTAAATTTTCTTTTTTTGAGCCTTAAATGTAAAAATAAGTATCAAAAGTACACCCAAATCTATCATGACATCGGCAAAATTAAAGATAGCAAAGTCAAATCCACAGTGCCAGTAGACATAATCCACCACACCCTCTTGGGTAAATCTATCTAGTAGGTTACTCACGCCACCACCCAAAACGAGTCCTATAGCATAAGAGTAGTCTCTGATGATTTCTTTGTCCCAAAATAGGTAAGCAAAGATAGAAGAGATAAGCAGAAGTTGGATGTATTTTAAGTTTTCACCCAAAAAGGCAAACATCGAAAATGCTACCCCTTTATTAAAGGTGAGATTGAGGGAGATGCAGGAACTATTCCAGTCAAATCCCCCTAAAAATACCTGTTTAATCGCTTGATCTACGAGAAGAACTGCGAAAAATGTAAGAAAAAAAAGTTTGTAAGTCTTAGCCATTTAACCTCTTAGTAAAAAACTCTATTAGTTCTTCCATTCTATCGTGAACTAGTTTAGAGTCTTTACCTTCTAGCAAAATTCTTAAGAGGTTTTCTGTACCTGAGTATCTAACTAACGGTCTGATATGCTCTTTTTTCAAAGATTCCATCAACTCTTCATACCCTTGCATCTTCTCTAGAGGTACTTTCTTTTTTATCTTCATGTTTTCTAAAAGTTGAGGATAGAGTTCAAAAGGATTTAACACTTCACTTGCTTTCTTCTTTTTTCGGATGAGATGTACGACCACTTGAAGTGCCGCTGCCAAGGCATCACCTGTTTTTGCATAGTCGCTAAGGATGACATGACCACTCTGCTCACCTCCAAGATTAAGCCCTTCTTTTTGCATCACTTCAAGAACATATTTGTCGCCTACATTACATCTAAACAGTTGTATTTCTTTTTCTGTTAGAAAATCTTCTAAGGCTTGATTGCTCATGACCGTCGCGACGATACCATTATTGGAGAGTTGATTACTTTGCTTTAAGTGGCAGGCAAGCACACCTAAAAGTTTATCACCATCTACGATTTCACCATTTTCATCAACCACAACGATACGATCCGCATCACCATCAAAAGCGAATCCTACATCTGCGCGTAGTCTTCTCACCTCTTGGCTGAGTTTTTCAGGATGCAAGGCACCACAGCTTTCATTGATATTTCTACCATCTGGTTTATCATTTATCGTGACCACATCCGCACCGAGCTCTCTAAAAACGGTCGGGGCAACTTTATAGGCAGCCCCATTGGCAGTATCTAACACCACACGCATGCCAGTAAGTGCCATAGAGCGTGGCATAGAGTTTTTGATATGTACGATATAACGACCGATAACATCATCTATTCTTTTTGCTTGACCAATATCCATATTTTTTGCTTGATGGGCTTCTATAAGTGCATCATCAAAGTAGATTTTTTCTATCTGTGCTTCTATCTTTTCACCTAGTTTGTTACCACGTTTGTCAAAAAACTTGATACCATTATCATGATAGGCATTGTGCGAGGCACTTATCATGATACCCGCGTCACAACGTAAATCTTCTGTTAAGAACGCGATAGCAGGTGTAGGCATGGGACCTATCTGTCTCACGTCATACCCAACCGCTGTCAATCCCGAAACGATAGCATTTTCTATCATATAGCCACTTTTTCGTGTATCTTTTCCTACTAAAATCTTGTTAGTCACAGAATACTTTCTAAAGTAGATACCTGCTGCCATCGCTAAACGCATGGTGAGCATTGCAGTGATTTTTTCACCAGCCATCCCTCTTACGCCATCAGTTCCAAAAAGTCTCATAAGTTTTTGCCTTTAAATTTATATAGCTGTACAATCGTCATATTATTAAAATAGTTTAATTAATTGCTGTTAATATATATCGACACTAATTAAAATCTTCTTAATAGTTGGGGTAAAAAAGTCAAAATTCCCTTAAATTAAGAAATATTTTAGTAACAGTTGGATAAAATCGCTCACTAAATTCCAATAAGGACACACTATGGCAAACCATAAGTCAGCAGCAAAAAGAGCTAGACAAACGATTAAAAGAACAGAGAGAAATAGATTTTATAAAACTAGAATCAAAAATATGACAAGAGCACTTCACGAAGCAGTAGAAGCGGGTGACGCTGAAAAAGCGGCAGAAGCTTTTAAAGTAGTGAATAAAAACTTTCACTCATATGTAAACAAAGGTATCTTGAAAAAGAAAACAGCTGCTAGAAAAGTAAGCAGACTTTCTAAACTCGTATCAAACATCGGTAAAGCTGCGTAAGCAGTTTTACCCCCTCCCTTTAAAAAGCCCTAATTCATGTTAAAATCAAAACTTCAACCATTTCTCGACCGTTACAATGAAATATCTGATTTATTGTGTTCTCCTGAAATCACGTCTGACATCAAAAAGATGACAGAACTTTCACGCGAACAAAAAAGTCTTGAAGCTATCAAAGAGAAAGCAGAAGAGTACCTACAAGTATGCGCAGATATTGATGATAACAAAGAGATGTTAGAAGATAAAGAACTTGGTGAATTGGCAAAAGAAGAACTTAAAGAGTTAGAACCTAGAAAACCAGAGATAGAAGAAGAGATAAAAGTTCTCATGCTTCCACGCGATCCCAATGATGATAGAAATATCTACCTTGAGATGCGTGCTGGAACAGGTGGTGATGAAGCCGCTCTTTTTGTCGGTGATTTATTTAAAGCCTACGTTAGATATGCAGAAGCAAGTGGCTGGAAAGTAGAAATCATGTCCTCTTCTGAGGGAACAGTTGATGGATATAAAGAGATGATTGCCCTCATCAAAGGGGAAGGTGCTTACTCTAAACTCAAACATGAAGGTGGTGTTCACCGAGTGCAGAGAGT
>JAJRSK010000032.1 GCA_024278835.1 Campylobacterales bacterium
AGACAAAACCATAAACTGTGCCTCTTGTCATCACTTGGAAGAGGGAGGAGACGATAATCTTCCTACTGCTATAGGGCATATGGGACAGGAGAATCCTTTTCATCTCAACTCGCCAACAGTACTCAATGCCGCCCTTGCAAAGGCGCAGTTCTGGGACGGACGAGCAAAAGATGTTGAGGAGCAGGCAGGCGGCCCCGTACAAGCACCCTTTGAGATGCATATGACACCCAAAGAAGTGGTAGAGAGACTGAAAAATGTACCTGAGTATGTTACAGCATTTCAATCTATCTTCCAGAGTGATATAAGTTTTGAGAATGTGCGTAAAGCTATCGGTGCTTATGAAAGAACACTACTGACACGTGGCGCGTATGATGATTTTTTAGAAGGTGATGACGCAGCGATGAACCCATCTGCTAAAAGAGGTTTGGCTCTTTTTATCTCTAAAGGGTGTAAGGGGTGTCATACGGGTATGAGTGTAGGTGGGCAGAGTATACAGAAGTTTCCACTGCGTAACTATATGTCTGATTTTATAGGTATGATATTTGAACCGAATTTAAAAATAAAAGAGAGTCCTTTTCCTTTTGAAAATATAGGAGGGTTTTTAGGTAAAGATAACATATTAAAATTTAGGGTACCGATACTACGTAATATTACAAAAACTGCACCCTATTTTCATAATGGTTCTGTAAAGAAATTAGAAGAGGCTATACGTATTATGAGCAAATACCAAATAGGCAATGAGTTTACAAAAGAGCAAATAGCTGATGTGGTAGCATTTTTTAAGACACTTGAAGGTGATGTTGTAAACTATTGATATTAAAGAGATGATGTAAATCAAGTAAAGCATTTCATGGTAAATGCTATAATCAATCTATATTTAAAAAAAGAGGAAAATATGGAAACTACATTTGATATGTTTATAGAGACTGAGGTTCCCGAAGATGAATTGATTATTTCAAGAACAGATTTTAGTGGTAAAATTACTTATGTGAATGAGACATTTGCAGAGATATCAGGATATGAAACGCATGAGCTGATTGGTAAACCTCACAATGTAATCAGGCATCCGGATATGCCTAAGTCTGCATTTGCAGATATGTGGGAAACGCTTGAACGAGGAGATACCTGGGAAGGGTATGTTAAAAATCTTCGAAAAGATAAAGGATACTACTGGGTGTTTGCCAGAATGTCTACAGTTATTAAAGATGGCAAGCCTGTAGAGTATAAATCAGTCAGAGAGCCAGTTTCTTATGCAAAAAAGATAGAGATGCAAAATCTTTATGATGAGATGCGTGCTAAAGAGGAGAATCAAACAAGGGTTGTACTTTATATTGATAATAATCTACTAGCAGATGCAGAAGCTCTAGAGAAAACTTAGATATTTTTTAAAAGAATTTTAAATCCTTACTCTTTATGCTATACTTTTTGCCAAAGGAGTTTAGATGGAAAATATATATGATTTGATTATTATTGGTGGTGGGCCTGGTGGTATAGGCTCCGCAGTAGAAGCAAAAGTGTTGGGGCTTTCCAAAGTATTGATGATTGAAAAGACAGACAATCACTCTAATACCATACGTAAA